>DAIDHZ010000005.1 GCA_027451825.1 Chlamydiota bacterium | reverse complement strand
GATTTTTTCGATATCAAAAAGTGTTTCGATGTCAAAATTTCGAAAAATCATATTTTGGGCGCTAGTTTTGCAATTCCTTCTCAGGTAAAAAAAAGAGACGAAATAGCAGTCACTATTGATCTCCTTTAGCCGAATCTGACTAATTTGCCAGTCATCTCTTTTAAGAGAGTTCTTCAATAGTCTTAAAGAGAAAGAATGAGTTTTTCCAACTTTACGATATCCTTGACGAAGTTGCGAATCCCTTCAGAGAGTTTCTCTGTCGCCATTGCATCTTCGTTTAAAAGATAGCGAAAGGTTTTTTCATCGAGAGACATTTTGTTGATCGACATTGCCTTTACTTTTGTCGGATCCAATTTACGGGGAATAGGTGCGGCGTCTGATTTGAGCTCTTCTAAAAGATTTGGAGCAATCGTCAATAGATCGCAGCCGGCGAGTTCTAGAATTTCTTCTTTATTTCTGAAAGAGGCTCCCATAATTTCTGTTGGGTAGCCAAATTTTTTATAGTAATTATAAATGGTTGTAACCGATTTGACTCCAGGATCTTCTTGAGGAGGATAAGAGGCAACCCCTTCGCTTTTTTTATACCAATCGAGAATTCTGCCTACAAAGGGAGAGATGAGGGTCGCTTTTGCTTCTGCGCAAGCAATGGCTTGGGGGAGGCTGAAAAGCAGAGTCATGTTACAGTGAATCCCTTCTTTTTCGAGCGTTTTGGCAGCAAGAATTCCTTCCCAGGTGGAGGCAAGTTTAATGAGAACTCTTTTTCGAGAAATTCCGGCTTCTTCGTAAAGGGAAATGAGATGTCTTGCTTTTGCAATGCTTCCTTCCACGTCAAAAGAGAGTCTGGCATCGACCTCTGTAGAGACTCTTCCTGGAACAAGTTTCAGGATTTCAAGGCCAAAGTTTACAAATACTTTATCTAGAATATGTTGAGTTGTGTCTTTGCCTTGTTTTTTCCCATAAGCAATGGCCTCTTTTAGGAGGTGTTGATATTGAGGTTTTTGGCTGGCGGCGTAGATGAGGGATGGATTTGTTGTAGAGTCTGTGGGGCTATAGGCTTTGAGTGATTCAAAATCTCCGGTATCGGCAACAACAGTGGTGAATTTTTTGAGTTGATCTAGTTGGTTGTTCATGAGTAGACTCCTTTTTCAGATATTAGTCTGTCTTTGAGCTTGGGTTATTGTCAATAAGTGCGCAAAGAGCGGCAATGCCGATTGCAATACCGATGCCCCATCCCATCATGGAGAGGACAGAAGCATCTCTTGAGTCATAATCTTCGCAACTGCCTCGGTATTTTTGATCGGTGCGTGTTATTGTTTCTTGCTCGGCAATGAGCGATGTGCATAAGAATAGGGTAATCAGGGTAAAGCTTGCTTTCTTCATATAGCCGCCTTATCGCATGAAGAGCGATTTCAATCAAGCGGCAAGAAGATTTGAGATGCAAATGTCTTAAGACACAACGAGAATAGCTCTTAAGGAATGCTCGGTGTGGGCTTCGGTGGGTTTGAATAAGTGGGTGGAGTCGCAGATGCGCTGGCGGCTGTAAGCCCAACGATGGTTCCTAAAACGGCCAAAGCTCCAACACATATTCCCCAAGCAAACTCATCAGACTGATTGCTTGCTGTTGTTTTTTTCATGGGAGCCATACTTGAGCTTTGTGCATGAAGTGCGTTCGTTGAGAGAAGAACTATAGCTAAAAGAAGAATAGATATTTGTTTCATGTTAGACCTTTGTTGCTTAAGGCCTCTGCACCGGACAATTTTCTGACTGTACGGCCGGCTGCAGCTTTGCCATATTGATCCGGCTTTGCTTCGCTTGCCCGTACAGCCAGAAAATTGTCCGGTACAGAAGCTTAAGGCTATCATATCTTTTTTTGATTTTTTGTCATCACATCGAGGAAGTGTTTTTGTTCACAGAAATGCTTTAGCGACAAAAATGTTTGGATTTCAGTAAAATTCACTAAAAGCCTGAAAATGGGTTTGATCCATAGTTAAGAGAAGCGTTGTAACTTGAAGCTTTACGAGGACATAGCATGAAAGGATTGGAAACAGGAAGAGATAAGATACAAAAGATCTGCGATATCTTGAAAAAAGAGACTTTGGAGCCTGCAAAACAAGAGGCTAGAGAAGTCGTAGAAAACGCTCATATGCAGGCAGCGGAGATTATAAAAGAGGCTGAATCTAAGGGAAAGCTACTTCTTTTAGAGGTGGAAAAAGAAATTGAAGAGAAGAAAAAAGTGTTTCAGTCTTCTTTACAGTTATCTTGTCGCCAGGGGATCGAGCTTTTAAAACAAAAAATTGAAGAAGAGTTGTTTGATAGACAGCTTTCTGAAGTGGTTGCTGAAACGATGAAAGATCCTCATTTGATTGTCAAAATCATCACTTCTTTGCTTGCGTCTTTTGCGGAAAAAGGAATTGAGGATGAGCTTGCCGTTTTAATTCCGAAGAGTATCTCTCCGAGATCGATTAATGCACTTTTACTCTCTAAAGATTTGGAACGTTTGAAAAATCAGGCGGTAGAAATTGGTGATTTTAACGGAGGTGTTCAGCTTCGTTTGAAGGATCGAAAAATCACAATTGATATTTCCGATGCTGCGGTCAGAGAATTGATTGCTTTATATATTCGAAGAGATTTCCGAGAGATGATTTTTAGCGTTTGAGAGGTCAATGACTTGGTATTATTTTCTTGCGACATCGCTTCCTTCTTTGAAAGTCGATTCTTTACCTGAAGTCTCATTTAAAGAATTTCGATCTTTGATTGACATGAATTTTACGAAGAAGGATTTACAGAAATTTGTTTGTCTTTTACAGCCGATTGACCTTTATAATGTAAAAGCTTTTTGGAAAGGCTTGAAGTTCGATGATCGAGGCACTCTATCAGGAAAGGAACTTGAGGAAGCCCTTTTGATTCGAGAGAATATTCCTTCCTATTTGGTTGAATTTTTGGAAAGGTATGAATCTACTTTCGAGAGATTGAAGGCTTTTTCTTTTTTACATGCGAGCATGGTGCGCCAAAAATATAAGGGTTTTTTGGGATTTTATTTTCGATTGGAAAGGGAGATTTGTTTGGTGCTTACGGCTCTGAGAGCAAAAAGACTGAAAGCGGATATTTTAAAAGAGCTTCAGTTTGAAGATCCTTTTGACCCAATGGTTGCAGATATTTTGGCTCAAAAAGATTTGCCGGACTACACTCCTCCTGTAGAATATGAAGATTTGAAAGTTCTTTTTGTAGAAAATGTCTCTGATCCGACAGAATTGATGCGCGCGCTCGTGAAATACCGATTTAAAAAATTTGAAGAATTTGAAGAAAGCTCGCTTTTTTCAGTGGATTGGGTACTTTCTTACGCGGCGAGGCTTTTAATGGTGGAAAATTGGAATTCGCTGAATCAAGAAAAAGCGAATTCTATAGTAGAAGAGTTGAGTAAATATGGGTAATGCGACCGGATTTGTTGTTCAAGGATTTGGGAACCTTTTGCATGTAAGGTTTGAAGGTTCTATACGTCAAGGAGAGACTGCTCGTGTACAAGTAGGAAAAGAATCCCTTCTGGCAGAGGTGATTGAAATTGTAGGAAATGTTGCGAAACTGCAGGTGTTTGAAGATACTCGGGGAGTTCGATTGAATACGCCTGTTTATTTTCAAGGGAATCTCCTGGAGGCAGAGCTTGGCCCTGGGCTTTTAAGTTCTATTTTTGATGGTCTTCAAAATCCTTTGGAAAAGGTGGCTGCAGAGACGGGAGTCTATTTGACTCGCGGGGTTTATTTGCCTTCTTTGGATCGTCAGAAAACTTGGGATTTTACTCCGATTGCACGGGTAGGCGATGTGTTGAAACGAGGAGATCTTTTAGGGTCTGTTCCGGAAGGTAGATTTTCGCATTCGATCATGGTTCCTTTTTCTTTTTTTGGAAAGGTGAAGATGACACATGTTGTCAAGCCGGGCCGTTATACGGTGGAAGAAGTGATTGCAGAAGGGGAAGATGAAAATGGATCTTTGGTGACTTTCAAAATGATGCAACGCTGGCCGGTCAAAAATCCTTTGATTGAAGGGAAAAAAATTCAGCCGACTCGGATGATGGATACGGGGCTTCGTATTCTAGACACCCAGTTTCCGGTCCTTAAAGGCGGAACGTTTTGTTCTCCGGGTCCTTTTGGAGCCGGAAAAACAGTGATGCAGCATCACCTTTCAAAATATTCAAATGTGGATCTTGTGGTCATTGTGGCGTGCGGTGAGAGAGCCGGTGAAGTCGTGGAAGTTCTTCGTACATTTCCTGAGTTGATCGATCCTCATACGAAAGAGCCTTTAATGAAGCGCACAGTGATGATCTGTAATACCTCTTCCATGCCGGTTGCGGCTCGAGAAGCTTCCGTATATATGGGGGCGACAATTGCTGAGTATTATCGGCAAATGGGATTGGATGTTCTTCTTTTAGCAGATTCTACTTCAAGATGGGCTCAGGCAATGCGAGAAATGTCCGGACGTCTGGAAGAGATTCCGGGAGAAGAAGCATTTCCTGCTTATTTGGCGTCTCGTATTTCTGCATTTTATGAAAGAGCAGGTGTGATTCAGCTGAAAAATGAAAAGAGCGGTTCTTTAACGATCGGGGGAAGCGTCTCTCCTGCTGGAGGGAACTTTGAAGAGCCCGTGACTCAAGCATCTCTTGCTATTGTTGGAGCTTTCCACGGTCTTTCAAGAGCTCGTTCCGATGCAAGACGTTATCCTGCAATTGATCCTTTGATTTCCTGGACGAAATATTTAAGTCAGACAGGTAAAAGTTTAAATCAATATTTAGATCATTGGGAATCAAGAGTGGTCCGTTCTTTACAGATTCTTCGTAAAGGCGATGAAATTGGTAAAAGAATGGAAGTTGTGGGAGAAGAGGGAATTGCTCTTGCAGACATGCTTATTTATTTAAAATCAGAGCTCTACGAATTTTGTTATTTACAGCAAAATGCGTTTGATAAAGAGGATGCCTACTGTCCTTTGGAAAGACAGGTGGAGATGTTTCGTTTAATTCAAACGATTTTCGAAGCGCAGTTTGATTTTGATGCTCATGATGTTGCAAGGAGTTTTTTCTTGGGACTTCAAAATGAGATTAAAAACATCAATTTTCTTCCCTTTAGGTCCGAAAAATATACAAGTGCTATGAAAAATGTGATTGAAAAAATTAACATGAAGAAGAAGTCCCTATGAGAAAAGTTTACGATCGAATTTTGGATATCCGAGGCAATTTAATCACAGTGGCAGCTGAGGGTGTTTATTTAGGAGAAGTTGCGCGGATTCAAAAAGCGAATGGAACTTCTACTTTTGCATCCGTTCTTCGCATCGAAGAAGATTTAGTCACTTGTCAAGTTTTTGAAAATACAAGAGGAATTTCGACCGGCGATCGTGTGATTTTTTTGAATCGTCAGATTCAAGCCGTCTTTTCTTCTTCTTTATTGGGGCGTCGTTTTGATGGGGCCGGTGATCCGATTGATGATGGGCCTCAGATTGTCGGCGATCAGGTGGATATTGGCCAGCCTTCATTCAATCCAACTCAAAGGATTGTTCCTTGTGAACAGGTTCGAACAAATATCCCGATGATTGATGTGTTTAATTGCCTTGTTAAATCACAGAAAATTCCGATTTTTTCGGTTGCCGGAGAGCCTTACAATGCGCTCATGATGCGAATTGCCAACCAAACAGATGCAGATGTTGTTGTTTTGGCCGGGATGGGGCTTCGTTTTGATGATTATTCTGCATTTATTGAGAATGCAGAGAAAGCCGGATCCATTGAGAAAACAGTGATGTTTATTCATCGAGCCACAGATCCTGCCGTAGAGTGTTTGCTGGTTCCTGATATGGCTTTATCCGTTGCTGAAAAATTTGCAATGGAAGGTCGAGATGTTCTTGTTCTTATGACAGATATGACAGCCTTTGCAGATGCGATTAAAGAAATTTCGATCACGATGGATCAGATTCCTTCCAATCGCGGATATCCTGGATCTCTCTATTCTGATTTGGCAGCCCGTTATGAAAAGGCAGTGGATATTCAAGGGAAAGGCTCGATTACGATTTTATCTGTGACGACCATGCCCGGAGGAGATGTCACCCATCCGATCCCGGATAATACCGGATATATCACGGAAGGACAGTTTTATTTGCATGGAGGCTGTATTGATCCTTTTGGATCTTTATCTCGATTGAAGCAGCAGGTGATCGGTAAAGTCACGAGAGAAGATCATGGAGATCTTGCGAATGCGATGATCCGTCTTTATGCAGATTCGAAAAAAGCAAGAGAAAGACAAGCCATGGGATTTAGATTGTCTCGATGGGATGAAAAGCTTCTTCGTTATTCTTTTCTTTTTGAAGAAAGAATGATGAATTTGGAAGTGAATTTACCGCTTGAGAAAGCGCTTGATTTAGGTTGGGAAACTTTGGCTGAGTGCTTTGATCTTGAAGAAGTAGGATTGAAAAAACAGATTGCTGATAAATATTGGCCGCAAAACACAGTGCAATAAATATGTTGAAGCTTACGAAAAATGAACTGCGTAATCAACAGATTCGTCTTTCTCAATTTCAAAAATATTTGCCGACTTTGCAATTAAAGAAGGCGATGTTGCAATTCGAAGTGGCTCTTTGTCAGATGGAAGTGACTCGTCTTCACGGGGAGATGCAGCTTTTGCGTCATCAGGTGGAAGGGTTTGCTTCTTTTTTATTGGATCCTGTGCCGGTGGATGTTTTGCATTATGCAGATGTACTTCACGTGAAAAAGCGTTATGAAAATGTGGCCGGCGTCGAGATCCCGATTTTTGAGAGTATTATTTTTTCTGATTTGGATTATTCTTTATTTGATACTCCGATTTGGACAGATCGAGCCATTGAGGTTGTGCGTGACTTTGTGATTTCTCGCGAAAAGGTAAGCATTGCAGAGGAAAAGAAAAGAGCTTTAGAAAAAGAGCTTCGTGCTGTTTCCATTCGCGTGAATCTTTTTGAGAAAATTTTGATTCCTCGATCGCAAGAAAATATTAAGCGAATTCGTATTTTTTTGAGTGATCAGCAATTAGCAGCGGTCGCTCAAGCGAAGGTGGCGAAGAAAAAAATTGCTTTAAAAAAGAGTGCATCATGATTGTTGAACTACACAAAGTTTTGATTTTTGGTGCTAAAACAGATTTGGATCTCTTTTTTACATTGGCTCAAAGGGCCGGCTTTTTAGAATTTATTGGTCCTTCGCGTAAAAAAGCACTCGAGCTTTCACAAGTTGCAAAAACATTTATAAGTGCCATTAAAATTGCAAAGCATTATCCCGTTCATCCGAGCGAGCTTCCTGCTCATATTGAGAGTGTCGAGGAGCTGGCACATAAAATGGTTGCTATGAAGTCGGAGCAAGAAGCTCTTTTGGAGTCTGAAAGATTGCTGACGGCAGAAATTGCGAGAGTCTCTGTTTTTGGTGATTTTTCTAAGCTTCAGCTGAATGCATTTGAAATGGAAGCCAAACGAGTGTTTCAGTTTTTCTGTAGAAAGAGTTATTTGTCTTCTCAAATGCCGCTTCCCGAAGAGCTGATTTATATTGGGACGGATTACGATTTAGATTATTTCGTCGCTGTGAATAAAGAAAAGATGCAATACCCAAAGATGATTGAAATGCAGATTGAACATCCTTTGGGAGAGCTTCGAGAAAAATTGCAAAAGGTTCGAGAAGAAATTGCAAAATTGGAAGCTGACTTAAGGATGTTTTCGAATGCGTTCCATCATTTGCAGGAAGGGTTTTTAAAGCATTTGAATGCATATTCATTAAATTTAGCAAAACAAAGCACGGAATCAGCTTTAGGAGACTCTCTTTTTTTTATTGAAGCTTGGGTGCCTTCCAATCACATTGAGTCTCTTTTTGGGCTCTTAAGCGGGCTTAATGTCGATGCCATTCGGGTAGCCATCGAGAAAAAAGATGAGATTCCAACGTACATGGAGAACGTGGGGATTTCAAAAGTCGGCGAAGATGTTTTGCATATTTTTGACGTTCCTTCTCATAAAGACAAAGATCCTTCGACTTGGGTGTTAGTCTTTTTTGCTCTCTTTTTCGCGATGATCATCGGAGATGCCGGTTATGGAGCTATTTTCCTTTCCATCATGCTTTTTTTGAAATGGAAATTCCCTCATCTACGAGGCGTAAAAAAGAGATTTTTAAAATTGGGAATGATTTTGTCCATTTCCACCATTGCTTGGGGATTTTTCACGGCATCCTATTTTGGGATGGATTTTGCTCCGAATAATCCTTTGCAAAAGCCTTCCATCATCGCATATCTTGCTAAGAAAAAGGCAGCCTATCATCTTTCTTTGAAAGATGAGGTCTATCAAGGATATGTTCAAAAATATCCTGTATTGGCGTCTCAAGACAATCCTGAAACCTTTTTGATGCAATCCAAAAAAGGTGCAGAAAATCGTGTCACTTATCCTGTTTTTGAAGAATTTTTCAACAACATCTTGATGGAGTTTTCGTTTTTAATGGGGATCATTCATATTGCGCTTTCGTTTTTTCGTTATTTGCGAAGAAATTTTGCAGGATTGGGATGGGTGGTTTTTATTGTGGGTGGCTATTTGTATTTCCCGTCTATTGTACATGCGACAGTGCTTGTTAATTTTATGGGATGGCTTTCAAAGCCTGTTGCTTATTCGATTGGTTTTTATATGGTTTTAGGTGGGCTTAGTTTTGCATTTTTAGCCGCTTTTTGGCAGCGTAAATGGGGAGCCTTTAGCGAGATCTTTCATGTGACTCAAGTGTTTGCAGACGTTTTGTCATATTTGCGTCTTTATGCTCTTGCATTGGGTGGAATGGTCATGGCTCGTACGTTTAATGACACTTTAGGAATGGAAATGGGTGTGATTGGAACCATCATTGTGATTTTTATTGGACATGCTTTGAATATTAATATGAGTTTGATTGGAGCGGTTGTTCATGGACTTCGTCTTAATTTTTTAGAGTGGTTTCATTATAGTTTTGAAGGTGGGGGACGTTTGTTCAATCCTCTTGCATTGAAGAAATTGGAAAAATAAGGGATTTGTATGGATATTGGTATGATTGGTCCTGCGATTGTTGCAGGTTGTGGTTGTGTGGGTAGCGCGATTGGCTGTGGTATTGCAGGGATGGCGTCTCATGGCGCGCTCACTCGAGTTGAAGAGGGAGTGGGTAAAATTATAGGACTTTCCGCGGCAGCCTCTACACAGGCGATTTTATCGTTTGTGTTAATGGTTCTCATGAAAAATGCTGTTCGTTCGGGAACTTTAACAGGACTTGATGGTCTTGGGATTGGTCTATCTGTTGGAATTGCTTTAATGATTTCTGCGATTTTTCAAGGACGATGTGCGGCAACTGCGATTCAAGCAGCAGCGAAGCAGCCGGCTGTATTTGGTAAAGCATTTGCAGCCATTGCAATCATTGAGACATTTGCTCTTTTTGCATTTGTTGCTGCATTGCTTTTACTTGCTTAAATGTCAGAGAGTTGTTTTGACAAAGTATATACATACTGAGCGATTCTCGGTGTGTCTTTTCGATGATTTTACCTCCATTTTCGAGAAAGTCATATCACTCACGAGATATTAGCTTTTTCGAAAATGGGCAAACCCGTTCGAAAATATCCCAAATCTCCTCGAAGAATTCACACTGGAATAGCTCATACTGTAATCGCGCGCAGTTATATTTGGACTCAGAGATAAAGCCAAATTGAACGTCTGCTCGGACGCAATCCCATCCCCTCAGGGATGGCTGAGCTATCTATAATTGGGTGCCGTAGAGCGCCTTCCTTGAGCGAAGGAGAATCCCCTCCTTTTTCAAGAAGGGGTTCTTCAAGTGAGCGTGGCTTATGGTTTGAAACAGGAGCACCATTCCAAATTGAAGAGCGAGAAAGATGGATTGAGTCTCAGCCGGTCCACATCTTCAACCCTAACCGCGCGTGGTATAGCTGATTCAGTTGGCTCAGTATGGGTAAAGTGGCAATTGTCAAAGCTCGGTCCTTCGGACCTAGATATTTATGAAGAATTAGTGGATATTGAGTTTATATTTAATGTATAATTACGTTTAATTATCTTTAAATATATATGAATTTTGTTAGGAATATTTTTGTTGCATCTTGTTTGGTTCGGCAAGAATCTTGGGTAAGCTCTGTTTTTTCGCGAATTGCATCTTTATTTTGGCAGACCATTGATTGGTTGTTTCCTAAGGATATAAACCCTCAGGAGATGAAAAATCGCAATGTTCTTGCCCATTTCCATCATATTGCGAATTTGACGCCACAATCAGGATATGAAAGAGGCTCTCCTCGTGAAATGGCGAGCCAATGGGAACGTATTTTAAAAACTTTACCTGAAGATTTAAAAAAAATCTTAAGCCATCAAAGAGTAAAAATTTTAGTCGATGCCTTTCATAGGGTTCAAGATTTTCCCATAGGAGAAGATCTCGCGGCAGATATTCGAAAAGGAAATTTGGTCCTTTTGCCGATTGGATCTAAAGAGCATTGCGTTTATGCAGTGTTTTATCGAGGATACTTATCATTATGCAATCGAGCGCCTAACCTTTCAGGATCTTCGGTTTCTTCTTATAAAATCAATCTTCTTAATGTGACTAAAAATCAGTTAGATCGTTTGATGTCTTTGAGTGTTTCAGGAGAAGATCAAGAGTCCATGGATTATATTTATCGCAATTTTCTTCAAGAATTGACAGCTGTAGGCGATGAAACTTGTCGGTATCTCAAGACTTTATCGAGTGATTTTCAAAAAGTGGATAATTGTTCTTTGGCCTCTGCTAAAGAGGGACTTATGGCGGCATATGCCATGTTAGAACTTGGGGATTCAAACCTAATGGAGGTCGTTCAAAAGGCTAAAAATGTAAAGAAGGTGCTTTCCGCTCATGCTAGAGCCTTTCTTTTAAATGAATACCTGTCTGTTCATGCGTCTTCAGATCGATCTTTGGATCGGTATCTTGTCGATCAGTGTTTGATTAAAACTCTTGTCTATTTGAAGAATGTAGGGATTGATGTGGAAATGTATCCCTTTCTGTATCAAAGAACTTTGGATATGACAGATGTTGAAAAAAGCACTTTGCGTACAGCTTTACTTCGCTTTGAGCCATATTTCATTCAAAATCAAAGCTATAAGAAGATAAAGAATCTTCATTTTTCATGGATGTTCTTTGCATGCTTCGATTTGAAGAGTTGTTTAGAACAGATGCAAATATGGTTTTTGATTTTTTCAATTTATTACTAAGTTACTCTGCTTTAGTTTATATTTAATTTAATATTTACATTCTTAATTAAGTTATTTATTGATAATAATACCTTTTTTGATAGAATGAGCCATGAGGGCGTTGTCTGTTTGAGATGATGGCCGATAAGAGGGGATAAATAATTATGTCCAATATGGAAGAAGGCTCTGCGGCACCTGCTGAAGTTAACGTAGAGAATCAAATGAATGAGCAGACTCAGTCTCAGTTTGATTCTAAAGTGCAAGATGATCAGTCTGTATGTAAAGATAGCGTTTCTCATGAAAAATCTTTCGAACAGACTAAAGTACAAGAAATTGCAGCATCTTTAAATTCTCATGTAGAAGAAGTCCCTGTTGCAAATCCTTGCGATCCTCAAGGATCTTTACCATTGAATGTAGATCGTTTAGTTGGAAATGAAAAACTACTTTCGGAAATTGCTGTACTTATTCAAGAAGAAGTGAATTCTATGAATCGATTTCAGCGACAGATCTATCATTGGGAAGAGAGTATTGAAAAAAATAAAGTTCTTCTTCAAGAGCATTTAGATCAAATTAAGAAAAATTTAGGTGAGATCAACTTTAATAAAAAGAATCGTGATTTTTGGTTGAATCGATCGGAACAAGTTGTGATGGATTATACCCATGCAGATGCTTTAGATCTTGTGCAAGAGTGGTCTTGGTTGGTTAAAAAGTATGGTTTGAAAAATTCAGATGGTTCAGAAATTGATTCTAAAGCATCTGATATAAGTGATTTATGTAGCAAACACATTGAGCAATTAACCAATATTTATATTGCTGCTGGTATGAAATTTGATGCTCTTAGAAAGGATAGAGAGCAAATCAATTTACGTTTTGTTACAGAAAACGGAAAATTATTGAAGCAAATTGCGCAGTTACAAAGTTATATTCAGCATTTATGCAAAACGGAAATCGAGCCTTTGCAAGATGGAGTGCTTCTCTTAAAAGAATTGAATTTGAAAGTGCGAGTGTTTTTAGAAAAGCCGGATGCTTCTTACGGAGATCTTCGTATGTGGGCAGAGAGTTTTCTGGATGAGTTTTTAAAAATGAATCCGAATACTCCGATGCGCATAGTGACAGAATTTCGTAGATTGGCTCAGATCTCTTTGCCAGCTCAAAATTCGTAAAAGCTGGTTGTTAGGGAAATCGTCAAAGTCCGTATATACTCGTTCCAGTTGAAAGGCCCCGAGAAGAAAACCGATTAAAAGCTCTCAAATTTCGAATAAAAAGTCGGGGTCAATATTAAATTCAAGGTTCATCCGGTTAATTGGTACCTATATTTGTGAAACCTTTCAAGATATTAAAAAGGAACAGGATCGGCTTCGCCGGCAGGATCGCTCACTTCGTTCGCGGTAGGATAACACAGAGGATGGCAAACGCGCTTATACTGTAAGTGTCTGTGTCCAAAATTGACCAACAAACCAACAGGAAGATTTGCTGCGGCAAGGTAATGAATGAGCTGTGCTTGATGTTCCGGAGCTAAAGACTTACAGCATTTGAGTTCTACAATGACTGATTTATTGATAACAAGATCAGCAATGTAGAGACCGATTTTTTGTTTTCTAAAAAACTTCAAATGATTTTTCTGTCTCTATAGAGCCAATTGCAAAACTGCTTTGCCCGGGAAAATCGATGATTTTGGGGCCAGTTAAGAGGGCAAGCAAGCTTGCCCGATTCACTTCGACGAACCCAACCCCTGGTGGGTTGGGTAAGGAGAGTGAACTTAAATGGCCACAAAAGGGGGATTTTAACGGGGAAATGAGTTTTGCAATTGGCTCTATATTCATCCCATTGTTTTTCAGAGCGATGATTAGAGCTTTTTTATAAATCGATTCCAAAAAGCCGCAACCAAGCTCTCGCATAACTTCAAAGCAGCAGCTCAAAACACGACCAGTCACGTTGGTACAAAGCAAATCAGAGTCACATTTAAACATTCTTATCCTGCCGCGAACGAAGTGAGCGATCCTGCCGGCGAAGCCGATCCTGTTTACAAAGAAATGGCGAAGTTTATGCTGGAAAAAATTTAAAACCAAATCGTTTTTTAATTTTTCTATTCAATGCCAACATTTAGAATATCCTATCCCTAGAAGCCTTCGCCTTTAGGAGAGGGAGCGGTCACTTAGAAGTTCTTGCATCTTGCCCTTGTTTTTGATTTTCGGCATAATGTTTTAGATCTATGGAAAAAAATCTCTTAGAATCTCTTTATCAACACCATCATCAAAGCAGAAATCGCTATGGATATTTGTATTGCCATGGACAGCGTGGCGTATACATGAAGAATTGGATTGGGACTGGGAAAAAGATTTTAGATTTAGGATGTAGAGACGGAGCTTTAACTTCTTTTTACGTTGAAGGTAATGAGATCACAGGAGTCGACATTGATCGAAAGGCTCTAGAGATGGCACGCTCTTCTTTAGATATTCAAACGTGTTGGTTGAATTTGAATGAGGAGTGGACGTTTGCCCCGGAATCTTTTGATGTCATTGTAGCGTGTGAAATTTTAGAGCATTTATTTGTTTTGGATCCTTTTTTAGAGCGTTTGCATGCCAGTTTACGCCCCGGTGGTTTGTTTATAGGTTCGGTTCCAAATGCATTTCGAGTCAAGAATCGGCTGAAGTTTTTATTCGGGAAAGAGTATGAAAATGATCCGACTCATGTGCGCCAATTTTCTTGGAAAAGTCTTTATACGATGCTTTCGTCTCGATTTCGAGATATTCAGATCATTCCTTTACAGGGGAAAATTTTACCTTTTCTTCCGGTTTCTCCTTATACCTCTTTGTATTTGAATCGATTATTTGCCAAAGATCTGCTTTGGTATTCAGTGAAGAAATAATTGATGAAAATGAGAATCCATCGCTTCTTGAGGGGACAGTTCAGTGTCAGTTTTCCAAGATATGACTTCTAATGCATTTTCTTTGTAAATATCTGAAGATAAAAAACGGGCTCTTAAAGCAAATTGATCCGTTTCGAGAAGAAATTCTTGCGGAGTTTCTAATCCATTTTGAGCGAATGTGATCCAATAATTTCTAGGCTCAGGATGAAATATAGACCATCCGTTTCTCTCAGGAAGAGATACATTTAGATATTGAAATAGCGATGGAAATATATCGATGTGGGTTGCGATTTTGGCGTGTACAGGAAGATTGTTATTTTGAAATTTGAAGAAAATAGGGACGCTTGTTTGAAAACGGTTGAGATGAGTTCCATGAAACAGAGCTCCTTCTTCGAAAAATTCTTCTCCATGATCTCCCGTAATCATGATGCAAGAATCTTCATAAGCTTGATTTGATTTGAGAAATTGGAAAAATTGATGCATTAATAGATCTATGTAAGCGCATGCATTTCGATAGCGATTTTTAATGGGTTCGATATTTTGTTTGGTTAATGTCAGATAATCAATTTGTTTAGGAATGGGGTGGAATTTTCCAGGAGGGGGAAAGCTATATTCAGAGTGGGTTGCATCTAAGAAAAAAATAAAAAGATTCCCTTCTTTTAAGTGATTTGCAAGATAGTCTTTTTGAAAATTTTCAAGACAAATGGCATCTTTTTGCCAGGCTTCTAAATGAGTGACTTGAGGAAATTCCTTGATGGTGTCAATGAGTTTTCTATTTTCTCCAAAAAGCACTTGGTCCATGTCGAAATAGCAGAGATCGGTGGATGGATATACGTGAATTTTATAGCCCATTTGCTTGAGCTTTTGGAGTGCCGGGCTTCCTTCTTTCCATTCTTGATGAATGTATGTCCAATGACATGGCAGCATGGAATAAAAAATGGAAAACCAGGAGTGTTGTGTGCCGTTTGCATTGGAAAAAGAGAGGGGAAATTGGATGTTTTCTTGGGCAAAAGAGGTTAGATAAGGAGCGATTTCCTTTGTGATAAAGTCTTTCCTCAGTGTTTCTATGATGAAGAGATAAATATTAGGTTTTGAAATGGGACCCGAGAGAGTGAGATTTGGTTCTTGAGGCGTCTTTATAGGTTGATCAAGAACGATTTTTTCTCTATGAGGACTTAAAAAAGTAGTTCCTAAGGGAAGTGTTTTTTGAAATTTTTTGTAAGAGAATATGGAAAGCTGCGACTTTGCATAAAAATCAAACATAAAAAGGATGCATACAGTGGATCCTAAGATTTGAATGATCTGATTGAAAGAGAGGTAAAGAGGCTTTTTTTTGGTCAATTGAAGTAAGCTTAAGTCCAATAAGATGCCGATGATAGGGACAGCTAGAATTGATGCAATGATCATTCCGATCATTGTTTGGTTCATATTGAGTGCGACAAAGACTCTAAAAATGTGAAAAAGCCCTTCTCCAAAAACGAATTTAAATAAATACATAATGGAAGTGTCGAGCAATCGAAGCATGATGAAATCGACAAAATGAACAAGAAACAAGACGGTGACAAATGAGAAAATGAAAGAATGGATACGAGAAAAGAATCGTTTTAAAAGATAGGCAAAAAGAATGAAAACTTCAATTTCAAAAGCAGTTTGTAAGAGGATATAAAGAAAACAAAAAGATTTTGGTTGGATTGTAGGATCTTGAAAGATATGAAATAATGTTAGGGATCCAATCCAAAAAAATAAAATAAGAAAGTAAAGGTAATTAATTTCTATTTTTTGAGATGTAAATTGGACAATTTTTTGCAATCGATGATGCATAGGGTATAAGATATATAAGATGATACAAAGCTGTATTTTGGGCAAGTTGTTGTTTTTTGTTGAAATGTGGTACATATGTTGAACTTGTTTGAGACGGAGAGTTTGGAATGAAGAAAATCGTTTTACTTGTTTGTTTGATGATCCATTTGATGGCTCAGGAACCTTTACAGCCTCTTTCGACTCAAGTTGTCATTTTAGGTGGCGGGATTGGAGGGCTTACTTCAGCGATTTATTTAGGAAGAGCTGATTTGCAGCCTGTGTTAATCGAAGGTCAACTTCCTGGAGGAGCTTTAAGTCAATCCCATAGTGTGCAAAATTGGCCGGGCGAGTTGGAAATCCAAGGGAGTGTATTAGCAGAGAATTTACGAAAGCAATCTGAAATGTGGGGTGCAAAAATAGTTCCTGAAGAAGTTGTCTCTGTTGATTTCTCAAAACGTCCTTTTCTAATCCAAACCAAATCAATGGACGCTCATGGAGTTGTTCGAACAATACGAGCGGATGCGTGCATCATTGCAATGGGCTCTCAGCCTAATTTTTTAGGCGTTGAGGGAGAATCAAAATATTGGGGTCGCGGTGTCACCAACTGTGCCATTTGTGATGGAAATTTGTATCGAGATCGAGTGGTTGGAGTGGTTGGAGGCGGCGATGCAGCTGTCGTAGAAGCCCTTTATCTTTCCAAGATTGCAAAAAAGGTTTTTGTTTTTGTCCGGAAAGGCTCTTTTAAGGCGACTGAGAAAAAACGGATCGAAGAGCTTCTTTCAAAGTCGAATGTGACTGTGATGTACAATACGGAAGTTGTTGAGGTTAAAGGGGGTAAGGAATCTTTAACGCATGTTTCTTTAAAGTCAAAAAAGAAATTATCCGAACTTGCTTTGGATGGGCTTTTTTTGGCGATTGGATCAAAACCAAATACATCTCTTTTTGCAGGGCAATTAAAGTTGGATAAGCAGGGTTATATTGTTGTGAAAAAAGGAGGGACGGCATCGATTCCGGGCGTTTATGCGGTGGGAGATATTGCAGATCCTATTTATCGACAGGCAATCACTGCAGCTGGAGATGGAGCGAAAGCAGCTTTAGAGTTGCAGCAATATCTTTCAGATCGTCCCAACGTAGAACCTGAGGGAAAAAAGAAAATTTCTTCAAAAATACAGAATCAATCTTCAGTGGTTGAGATTCAAAGCGAAGATCAATTTAGAAAAGAAGTCGAAGAGAACGATCTTGTGATTGTCGATTTTTATGCGACATGGTGTGGCCCTTGCAAACGATTTGCACCCGTATTTGAATCAGCGGCTCAACAATTGCAAGGACGGGTGAAATTTTTGAAAGTGAATGTGGATAAATTAGGCGATTTAAGTCGTGATTTAGGAATTCGGGCTATGCCGACAACGCTTTTATTTTCTTCCGGAGAAGTGGTTGAGAAGAAGGTGGGGCCTGATCAAATTGTCGACTTATTACATGAGCTAGAGAAACGGTGAATTGGCTTATTCATGAAAAAGGAATGGGAAAAGCGGTTTAAATTCTTGTTCAATCCAATGAGGGATGTATTTTGCGGGTCCAGGAATGTTTTCATCATGAGCTGTATGGATGGATCTTAGTTGAAGTTGTGTAGATGAGAAGGTATCTTTATTGATGAATTGAGCAATTAATTTATAGTTTCCGTTGTGAATGCAAAATTCATAGGGAGTTCTTCCTGCGTTGAAGCGAGAAATGACGGTGAATGGCTTTTGTTTTTCTTTAAAGATTGACTCCCCTTGGATAAATGAGGGGATTTCTACCTTCAAGTAATCAATCATTGTTGGGAAAATATCCATTTGAGAGATGAAAGAAGTTTGAATGGGGGGATGATCTTTGGGAAAATGCATCAGAATTGGAACTGAGGTTTGTTCTTCTGTTAAGTGAGATCCATGAAATAAATGGCCGTGATCAAAAAATTCTTCCCCATGATCTCCGGTAATAACCACAATGGAATCATCAAGAGCTACGCTCTGCACAAATTGCCCAAAGAGAGAGTCCAGGTAATAGACGGCGTTGCGATATCGATTTTTAATTTTTTCAATCTGATTTTGTGAATAGAATGCTTTGAAATAGGCAAGTTCACTGGCAAAAGGGGTGAATTTAGGAGGCCATTCTTTAGGCCAGCTGTAGTCAAAATGAGTTGAATCCCAAAAAATAATGAATACGTTTCCTGTCCTTAAAGAAGGATCTGTTTGAAGGTCTTTTTCAAGTTGTAAAATAGCGTTTGCATCTGTGTCTGCTGCAGAAATGGGAGGTGCATGATGAAATGTTTGATAGGAGTTTAAAAGAAAGTTTTCGTTGCCGAAAAGAAGCTTTTCCATCCCATAATATCCGAGTTGCGCTGAGCTGTATAAATGGATTTTATACCCTAAATTTTTCAAGATGTTTAAAGGCGGGCTTCCCATCTTCCAATTCATTGTTTGGATCTGATTCCAGTACAAAGAGTATTGGGAATGAAAAATGGAAAACCAGGAAAGATGAGAGCCATTACCATTCGCAAGCGTTGTTTGGATGGGGCTTTGGTCTTTAAAAAAGGAAAGAAGATGAGGGGTTGTTTTTTCGGAAAGAATATCTTTTCGAAGGCTTTCGATCACAAAAAGATAGATGTTTGGTTTGTGGTTTAATGATCCTTGGATGCGATCTAGAGAGGTTCTTACCTCATTTTCTAAAGGCAAAGGCGCTAAAACATGGGGAGTTTCGAGGGTGATTGATTTGGGGGTTAAAAATGTGATTTTCCAAGGAAGAGATTGGAGAAATGCCGTATAGGTATTGGGATGAATGATTCTATAGCCTGAAAAATCCCATAAGAATAATCCGAGAGGTAAAGCTAGAGAAGAGATGAAAAAAGGTTCGATTTTTAAAGAAATGGGATGTTTTTTGACGATAAGAAAAGTGAATTTATAGAGATAGATTCCAATGAATGGAATGGAAAGAAGGCTTATAAAAATAACGCCCCAGATCCAAAGAGAAATGCCGGAGGCATCTAGAAGATAGAGGAAATTATCGAGTGTTTCATCGGAAACGAAAGAGATCGTATCCCAAATGGAAAGATTGAGAATGCGATCCATGATGCCATCTAGAATATGTAGGATGAAAAAAAGAAAGCTGAATCCAATGAAGGCCCAAAAAAGAAAGATAGAAACATATTGCTCTAGAAGATACGCAATGCAGATCAAAAGAGATGTTTCTAAAGCAACTTGGCCAATGCTATAGAGAAAGAAAAACATCCTGGATCCTGAAAGATCTGTTTTGGTGAAAATATTGCTTGCAGAGCTGAGGATGAGAAGGAGAAGATAGAATCCAAAGTAAATATAGTTGATCGAAGAGGACTTTTTCTTCATAATTCTTTTCATATCAAACTTATGTAATTTATGAAAGAGTGTTTGTTGGATCGCTTTCAGCTTTTCTTATTTGATTTCGATGGTCTTTTGGTGAATACCGAACATATTCACTTTCAGGCATATGTGAATATGTTGATGAAAGAAGGTTACCATTTAGATTGGAGTTTTGCAAAGTATTGTGGATTGGCGCATCTCAACTCAGATGCCCTTAAAAATCAGATTTATGCTGAGTTTTCTGATTTAGATCCTGATTGGCAAAGACTGTATGCCACAAAAAAACAAATGTATATGGATCTTATCCAGGCAGGTGAAGTGGAGTTGATGCCGGGTGCTGAAAAGCTTCTTTCTTTATTGGAACGAAAGCAGGCTCGTAGGGTTGTTGTTACGAATTCTTTTTTGCCGCAAATTATTGCGATTCGTTCAAAACATTCCATTTTAGAGACAATTCCTCATTGGGTGACTCGTGAAGATTATGACAAGCCAAAACCTGCTCCGGATGGGTATTTAAGAGCCATTCATTTGTATGGGAAAAAAGGAGATAGAATCATTGGTTTTGAGGATTCGATACGGGGGATAAGATCTTTACAACAAACTCCCGCAGTCCCTGTTCTTATTTGTCCTTCTCATCATCCTCTTTTAGAGGTGATTGCATCGGAAGATGTGATGCATTATGAGTCGTTGGATGAGGTTTTGTAATTTACCTGGATAAGAAATAAACCGTGCGGCGGTGCGCAAGTTTTGGCTTTTTTTCTGTCTTTTGCTGCAAAAATAGAGGGGATTTCACTCCCCTGTATTTTTTTTGAGGCAATGTCTAGAAGAGCTCCTGTAATATTTCTCACCATTTTGTAAAGAAAACCATCGGCTTCAAATTCAAGACGGATACCTCCGGGTGCTTGAATGCAATCTAGACGAAACAGCGTTCGAACAGGATCTCTGCTTGCGCTTCCTTTGTTGGGCTGATTTGTAAAAGAGGTAAAATCGTTAGTGCCAAGAAAATGAGGGATGGCATCTAAAAGAAGATTTAAGTCGCAAGCTTTTAAGAAATGATATTTGTAAAGACGGTCGAAAGGATTTAACGTGGGATCTAGATGAACGTGGTAATGGTAAATTTTTGAGGTTGCGCTATAGCGTGCATGAAACTCAAGGGAGGCGGGTTCTACCTCGATGATTCGAATGTCTTGAGGAAGTAGTGCATTGAGAGAGAATCTTAATTTCCGAGGCTCGATGATCAGTGGCGTTTCGAAGTGGGCCACTTGACCTAATGCATGCACCCCGGCATCGGTTCTTCCCGAACCTGTGAGTTGGATGGGATGTCTTAAAATCGTTTCTATTGCTTTTTGAATGAGAGGCTGGATGGCGACTTTATTATTTTGAACTTGCCAGCCGGCATAGTTTGTCCCATCATAAGAAATTGTGATTTTGTATTTTTGCACATGGATAGTATAGAGAAAATAGACCCAAAAATGAAAGGTTTTTGGGTCTATAAAAAAATTAAGACAAGTGTTTGTTGACGAGTTTTGTCATTTCAAACATGTTTACAGCTTTTTTCCCGCCAAAGATTTTTTGGAGTTTTTCATCTGGATTGATGTTTCTTCTGTTTTTAGCATCTTGTAAATTATTTTTCTTAATGTAGGCCCATAGTTTTTTTGTCACTTCCGTGCGCGGCATAGGACCTTCGCCAACAACTGCAGCGAGATCTTTGCTTGGTTTCATGGGTTGCATGAATTTTGATGTTTTCGGTTTTGTTGCCATTGATATATGACTCCTTTAAAATTAGTTCCTAAGAGCCAATTGCAAAGCTCATCTACTTCGTTAAAATCGCTCTTTTCAGGCCATTTAAGCCCACTCTTCTTCCAACCCGCAAGGATTGGTTTCCTCGAAGTGAACCAGACAGCTATAGCTGTCTTCTTATACTTGCCCGTAAAATCATCGATTGAGCTAAGCAAAGCAGCTTTGCAATTGGCTCTAAAGAAATCTTTTATCTCTCTTTAGGGTTAATAGTCAAAAAAAATCGCTAAGAGGGATTCCTTAAGTGATTTTTATTTGGTTTAAAATGAGTTTAGCTGCCCTTTGACTTGCATTGCCAAAAAGAAGCTGCTCCCTTACTTTTTGACAGTTTTTTGTGCACTCTTCTCTTTTTTTGTCATTGAACCATAATGCGTTTGCTGCTTGAGAAAGAGCGTCGGCCGTTAAATTGGGCCCAAAAAATTCTGGAAAAACTTCAAAAGAGGCGATGATGTTGACAATGCAGTAGAAGGGGAGATTGATATGAAATATTTTTTGAGCTAAAAAAACATCAAAAGGTCGAATGGCGAAACCAACAATTGTGGGTGTTTCATGGAGCGCTAACTCTAAAGTGACCGTGCCTGATTTAGCAATGGCTAAACGCGCTTTTTTCATGAGATTGTATCGATCTTTTGGATAGACAAAAGTGCAGGGAAATTCTTCAATGATTGTTCGGATTTTTTTTTCATGTTCTAGATGAGAGATGGAAATATGAATTTGGATATGAGGATCTTTTTGGAACAGTTTTTTAGCAGCCTCTATTTGAATGGGTAAATTTCTTTCAATTTCTTTGGTTCTGCTCCCCGGGAAAAGGGCTAGAATATTTTCTTTTTTGGTTTCAGTAGGCGGAGGGATATCGAAAGTGAGAGGGTGGCCTACATAGGCGCATTCAAGAGTTGTCTGTTCAAAATGTTTTTTTTCAAAGGGGAATAAAGAGATGAGAAGATCGAGATTTTTTTCCATTTTTGGGATTCTTTTTTTTCCCCAGGCCCACACAGTTGGACATGCATAATGAATCAGTTTTCCTGAAAAACCTTTTTTACAAAGACTTTCTTCTAATTTTAGATGAAATCCCGGATAGTCAATGCAAACGACGGCTTTGGGATTGTGTTTGAGAATGAGTTTTCGCAAGGAAAAGAAAAGTCGGATGAGCTTTGGTAAAGATAAGATTACATCCAAAAAACCCATGACTTGGAATTCCTCCATGTTCATGAAGGTGTGAATGGGAAGATTTCGCATGTAGGGGCCTGCAACAGCTGCAATCCGAAGATCTGGCTGATATTGAAGCAATTCTTGGATGAGTTTGGCTCCTTTGTAGTCTCCGCTTGGTTCTGCAGCTAAAATGAAATAATCAAATTGGTTTAATGAAGAAGGCACGAAGAAATCCAGTCAGCTCCTTTTTTAAAGACATCCATTGGCGTCCCGTGTCCTTTATGACCCATTGATGGATGAAGGAACAATTCAATTTGCGGGGATCTAAGATTGTGATGCGCTGCTTCTTCTACGAGGTTCATGACAAAATGAAAACAGGCCTTGGTATCTACGAGAGTATCGTGATTTCCGATATGAAAGCGAATGGAGCGATCCCATAGATTTTGTTTGAGATGCATGACATTTAAAGAGCGAATGGCTGGGGCATCTTGGATGGATTTAAATTCATGGAGCTTGTCGATTTCTGTGATTGGGGCAAAAGGAAGAACAAAACGAAATCTTGGATCTCTAGCGGCTGCATGAAGAGCGATAAACCCTCCTCGAGAAAGACCTCCGATCGCAAGTTTTTCTGGATTTGCAAATTTGTTTTGGATCGCAAATTCTGTGGCTGTCCATAAATTTTGAAGGAAATCGTCAATAGGATCTAGGTTTTGAGTATAGTCGTCTGCCCATGTTTTTAAAGCTTGGGTTGGTGGTAGATTATTCTCGTGTCCGGGAAGAGTCATGGAAAAGACTCGGATCATTTGTCCATGAAGAAATTGGACGATTTGATTGTAAGGATCTTGGCAAAGAGAGTCGGGACCTGAAAGGGCGAAATAAAAAAAAGAGGGAAGCGGGCCTAAATCCAAAGGAGGTCCTACGTGATAGAGAGTCACATCAGGTACGACGTGAAGAGCTGATGGAGATAGTTTAATGTTCATGGGAAACCTTTTCTTGAGAGGCGTTTTCTGAAGATCCTCGATGTGCGAGGAAGGCTGTTTTTGTCCAGAAAGTATAAAAAGTCATCAGTTCGCTATGAGCTACGGCTCTTAATTTTAAAAGATGAAGAGCGTCTTTGAATTGGAGATCTTTGATGATTTTTGGTTTTTTAGGAAGTTTGCCATCTAAAGGAACAAGTCGATATTGAGTGGTGATGAGATTTGCCACCATTGAGCGTAATTTTCGAGGCAAGGTGAAGAAGTGATCAAAAATGCCGCCTATGACATGGTAGGCCATTTCTGCGATTTGGCCTAAGTGAGGAGGCCTTGGAGCTTTCATTTTTGTTTTTAAATAGGCATCAAAAAGAGGAAAAATCAGCGCGGCAAGGAGAAGAGATCGATCAAAAGAGGGGTGCTCTTTTTTGATTTCTATATCGATTTCTTTGAGAAGTTCAAATGTGATGTTTTCCGGATAGATCTGAAGAAAATGGGCAAGCTCGGGTAAAAGAGCTTTGAGCATTCCATATTCATTCAATAGGTGAAAAAATTCCTTGGAAGAGCCTGATTCTAACATTCTTAAGAGTTCTTCCAAAACGCGAGCGGATGAACTTTTTAAAATTTCTCTTTTGCAGCTTAAAAGAGCTTGAAATGTTGGCTGTTCAATCTCAAAGTCAAATCTTGCTGAAAATTTTAAAAGACGGATCATTCGCACTGGATCTTGGCTAAAGCGAATTTCCGGCTTTCCAATGGTTCTTAAAATTCTTCGATCAATATCTGAATACCCATCGACATAGTCTATAATCTCTTGATTTTCAGGATCATAAAACAAGCCGTTGATGGTGAAATCCCTTCTTAACACATCCTCCTCTTCAGATCCCCAGACATTGTCTCTGACAATGAGTTCTGCGTTTTCTGTTTCTCCGGCGCGAAAAGTGGAGACTTCGATGATTTTTTTCCCAAAGCGGATGTGGGCGAGTCGAAATCGTTTCCCAATGAGGATGCAATTGCGAAATAAAGATCTGATTTCTTCGGGCTTGGCCGATGTAGAAATATCGTAGTCTTTGGGGGTGCGGTTGAGTAAAAGATCGCGGACGCTGCCGCCAACAAGGAAGGCTTTATGTCCAGCTTCTCTTAATTTATGAATAATGTAGAAAGCGTGGTTGTCTATTTTTTCGTGAGAGAGTTGATGCTCTTCTAAGGAATAAATTCTTGGTTGCACTATAAATGATATCTTTTTGTTCGATTGAGTTATATCTTAAAATTAGTCGATAAAATCGTAAAAGTCAAGGAGCTTAGGAAGAGAGCCAGGGGCCTGACCATTAAAATGGTTTTTTGAACCTCATAGAGAAAATGAACCACAGAGATAGGCACCACAGAGCAAGAGAAGCCTTTCTGCGCTCCAAAAGCTGCCGCGTTTCGCTCTGTGGTCTTTCGCTGCCGCCAACAGAGTGGTTACAAAAAATCTTGTTTTCATTATAGACTCAAATGAGCAGGATGAAGATGATGAAGCCTCAAAAAAAGCTTGTTATATGGACTTCTTTTTTGTTGATTTTGGGATTGGGAGGGGCGATTCAATATGAAAGAATGAAGCTTCCTGAAGCATTATCGATTCATTCAGAAGGCCAGCCTTTGATTGGGCAAGGACCGATTGAATTGGTTCTTTTTGAAGATTTTTTGTGTTCAAATTGCCGGATTTTTAGTGAAAGCGTTTTCCCTCAGATTGTGAATCATTTTGTTTTGTCCGGTAAAAGTAGACTTGTATTGATCCCGATTGCTTTTTCAGAAAATTCAAAACCTCTTGCGAATGCAGCGATTGCCGTCTATAGAACATCTCCCTCAAGAATGCTTGCCTTTCTTTTAGCTTTATTTCAATCAAAGGCTACGACAAAAAATGAAATTTTGGAGATTGCTTTTGAAGTGGGAGGGATCGATGAAAAATATTTAGCAAAAGCACTCGATTCTCATTTATATGATTCAGAGTTGGAAGGAAATTTAAATTTAGGTAGACAGCTCATGGGAGATCAATTTGGAACTCCTTCTTTGTTTATTAATGGAATGCTGACTTCCACAGCATCTTTTGATGCAATTGTTCATCGAATTCATCAAATTGAGATGAAAAAATGAGATCTTGGCTGAGAGGTTATTGTTTATATTTGGCTTGGTTGATTGCATCGTTTGGTTTGTGCACGAGCTTTTTTTATGGAGAATTTTTAGGTATTTCTCCTTGTTCTTTATGTTGGTATCAAAGAATGGCTCTTTTCCCTCTTGTTGTTATTTTAGCAATGGCTCTTTATCGAGGAGATCGCGGGGTTGTTCTTTATGTTTTGCCTTTAGCTGCAATGGGTGGTTTGATTGGGGCGTTTCAAATTTTACAGCGTCATTTTGTGTTTTTGCAAGGACCTAGTGTTTGCAAGTTTGGGATTCAGTGCTCTCGTTCTTTGGTGCAAGTCTTCGGATTGATCGATTTTTCTTGGCTGAGCACCATTGGGTTTTTGATGATCTTTGTTTTGCTCATTTTCAGCGTATCGAAACAACGTTGATTTTTTTATTTAGAGAAAAAAGATTTCGGAATATGATCGTCCCTTATCCTAAGGGAGAGAGAAAATGGCTAAGCTTTATTTTCGCTATGGTACGGTTGGAAGCGCAAAGACGTTGAATTTACTTGCAGTGGCTCATAACTATCGTTATCAAGGGAAAAATGTTCTTTTGATGAAACCTGATTTCGATACTCGATTTGGTAAGGACAGCATTAAATCCAGGGCGGGACTTGAAATGCAGGCCGATGTTCTTATAGAGAATGTCTCTTCTTTAAAGAAGCTTGATTATCGCCATATTGATTGTATTTTGGTGGATGAAGCTCAGTTTTTATCGAAAGAAGTGATTGAAGAGCTTCGCCGCATTACTTTGGAATTTGATGTGCCGATTCTGTGTTATGGTCTTCGTACTGATTTTAAGTCGCATTTATTTGAAGGTTCTTTGCGTTTGATGGAACTTGCCGATTCGATTGAAGAGGTGAAAGCAACTTGTCATTATTGCAATCGTAAGTCGATTATGAATTTAAAGCATGTGAATGGAATTGCAGTGAGTGATGGACCTTCTGTAGAACTGGGTGCGGAAGAAAAATATGTACCGACTTGTTATAAGTGCTATCGGAAGAAAATTGAAGAGGGCCTTATGACGAGTCTTAAAATGAATTCTTTAAAGACGAATCAGGCTCTTGTCGACTCCTAAAGCTGATTTAGGGCGAGAAATTGCTCTTTCCAATAATAATTGTCTAACAGCCCATTCGTGGGTCTTCCTAAAATGTGATAGGAGAGAAAAAGCGCCTCGATAGAGGCAAGTCCTTTTTCAGGGTCTGGACATTCGGTTTGCCTTCTTGGATACGCTGTTCGAAAATGAGAGGGAAGGCTTCTTTCTTCTATGGGAAGAGCGGTTTCTTTTTCCATTTTTTGAGCAAGTCTCCATGTCGCATCTAAAAGAAGAATGCCATAATTTTGATCGTCTTTGGAGAGAGGCGGAGCTCCTACTTTCAGAACGATGTAGGAAGATAGAGGGGGTAATTGAGGATTTGGATATGTACAGAAGAGCATGTCTGATCTTGTTTCTAAGCTGGAAAGAGAGCATTTTTTGAGATTTTCTCTTCTATGGCGGATGATGATGGTTTTTGGATACATGACTTAGGCGATTGTTTTAGGGGTTGTGACTTTAAGAAGGTGTTTTGGGATTTCAAAGAGAAATCGAGATGGATTTGTGGGTTCAGTTTTTCCCATTCGCATTCTGGATCTTGCCATGCTTAAGGTGAGTTTTTTTTGACTTCTTGTGATTCCAACATAGAAAAGTCTTCTTTCTTCTTCGATGCCGGTCGTGGTTTTGCTTTTTTCGTGAGGGAGAATATGATCTTCAATCCCCACGATGAAGCAAATTGGAAATTCGAGTCCTTTTGCGCTGTGAAGAGTCATGAGCTGAACTTTGTTTTCATTGGAGGCCGTATTTTGAGAAAAGTTGGATTTAATCAAAGTGGTATTGGCGATGAAGTTTTGTAGGATGGGTTCGTTTTCTTCCTCATAGCGGGCAAGAGCGCTGACGCATTCTTGGACGTTTTCCCATTTAAAAAGTCTCATTTTTTCGCTTTTCACTTCTTCTTCGATGGCTTTTTTATAGTTGATCTCTTCAAGAAACCAGACAAAAGCTTCGTGAAGAGGCGGGTTTGAAAATTTTTGCCTTGCTTTATGGATGAGAAGAACAAAATTTTGAATCCCTACAACTCCTCGAGGATGGTTTGGAAAAAGTCTTGATCCATTTGAGATCTCTTCTAAAAGTGTCCAAAGAGGGATGTTTTGAGAACGGTTGAGTTGTGTGATTTCATCAAGGAATGTATCGGAAATGCCACGTCTTGGAATATTGATGATTCTAAGCAAGGCTTCTTCATCTTTAGGATTGGCAATGAATCGTAAAAAAGAGAGTAAATCTTTAATTTCGCTTCTTTCCGAAAATTCTAAACCTCCAAAAATTTCATAAGGAATTCCTCTCACCCAATGATTTTCCTGTTTCCATGAAGCATTGATGAGAGCCATTTCAAAGGCGCGCGAGAGTGCATTGGAACGATAGAGAATGGCCATCTCTTTCCAGTGAACTCCTTGAGAATGAAAGTGGATCAAGCGATTGATAATGGCTTCCGCTTCTTCTTGTTCATTCAGTGCATTGAAGATTTCTATAGGCTCGGAATGAGATTGATCGCTCCAAAGTTTTTTTTGGTGGCGGTTTTTATTGTTGGCAATGACTGCGTTTGCTGCTTCTAAAATGAGGGGGGTGGAACGGTAGTTTTGTTCGAGTTTAACAACGGTATCCGCTTTGAATTGTAAGATGTTGGCAAGTTCAGCGCCTCGCCATCCATAAATGGATTGATCATCGTCTCCGACGACGCAGAGATTTCCATATTTTTGTGCAAGTAGTTCAGCGAGTCGAAATTGGATTGGGTCTGTGTCTTGATATTCATCGATCATCAGATATCGATATTGATCTTGATATCGATTCAATATGTTGGGATGTTCTTCAAAAAGACGCACTGTCAAATGGATGAGATTGTCGAAGTTGACTGCATTATAGGCTCGAAGAGTATTTTGTAGGCGTGAATAGAGATCTTTTGTGAATTGATCATGCCACGTTTTATTTTCGGAAAATTTTTGTTTTGCTGCCATGGCGAGAGCTTCTTTTGTTGCAGCAAGAGAAGGGAGGTCTTTTTCTTGGCCCAGCATTTGCTTGACGAGCTCTTTCATGATTCTTTCATAGTCATGCTCATCATAAAGACTAAAGTCGCGAGTGTAGCCTAAGTGATCGATTTCCTTTCTTAAGATTTGCATGCAAAAGCTATGGAACGTAGCTAACGTGACCTGTTTTGCTTGAGACGGAGGAATGAGCGCCTGTAGTCGATGACGCATTTCAGATGCCGCTTTATTGGTAAAGGTAAGTCCTACAATTTGCTGAGGAGGTACTTTGCATTCCAAGATGAGATGCGCCATTCGACAGACGATGACTTTTGTTTTCCCAGAGCCTGCACCGGCAAGGACTAAGACCCTTCCTTCGGTGGTGAAGACGGCTTTTTCTTGCTGGGGATTGAGTTTAAAAGAAGACATAACATTTCTTCCCGGATATCCATCATCTTAGCTTCTTTTGCTTTTTGCCTTGGAAGAATATGGATTTCTAGAGAGGGTAAAAGATGGCGCGCTGTGCGAAATGCCTCTCGAACTAAGCGTTTAAAGCGGTTGCGCTCAGGAGCGTTCCCGTAGCGATTGGATGCAGTAATCCCAAAGCGAAGCATTTGAGCCGGCCTTTGATCGATGCATAAATATCTTCCCACGAGTCGCTGCCCTTGCTTAAGGGCTTGAAACTCGTGGCGTTTTTTGAGCTTGTCAGACGGTCTTAGGCGGTAAGAGCTTTTCGGCCTGCTCTTCGTCTGCGTCGAATGACTTTCCGGCCACCGGCTGTTTTCATTCGCGCTCGGAATCCGAATTTGCGCTGGCGTTTCAGCTTGCTTGGTTGATAAGTGCGTTTCATGATTCATCCAATTTAAATATTTTTTAAGGTTTTCTTTTGGTCTCTAAGGATAGCTTTAGGCTGGATAATTTTCAACGGAAATTGGTTCTTGGGCATGCCGCTCGTGGATTTAAGAATCGGTTCTTGCGGCATCGGGCAGCCACCATTGGAGCTTGCCTGCGGCATCGCTTCAGTTTAAGTTCAAAGGCTCGAGTGTCTTCTTTGGCTGGTAAGAACCCCATGTTAGGGTATAAGAAATGCTTCGTCCTTCATTTCTGATTCTTCGGTATAGGAAATTGGCTCTTGAGTAAAAATTGCACTTTTTGTATAAGTTTTTGTTTTCTATGAGGTATATTCATGAAAGTGGGAGCTTCCATTAAGGCAGATCCTTCGAAAGGGGATAAAATTGTTCGTCGTAGAGGGAGAGTCTACGTAGTTAATAAACGGGATCCAAACCGCAAACAGCGTCAAAAAGGTCCTGGTCGCAAAAAATAAGGTAAAGGAAATGGCAAAAAAATCTTCGATAGCAAAACAGAAAAAAAGAGAAAGACTCGTCAAGAATAAATGGGATAAAAGAGCTGCTTTAAAAGCGGTGATTATGGATATGAAAAAGCCTATGGAAGAAAGGCTTTCTGCAGTGGACTCATTGAATCGGATGCCTAAAAACTCTTCTCCTATTCGTTTGAGAAACCGTTGTCAGTTTACAGGACGTTGCCGCGGGTTTCTTCGTAAATTTAAACTTTCTCGCCTTTGCTTTAGAGAGATGGCTTCTCAGGGCTTGCTCCCTGGTATTGTAAAAGCCAGCTGGTAAGATTATAGAGGGGCTCTCAAAGCTCAATTTGAGCGCTCCCTTCTTGTAGGTACTTTTTTAATAAGTCTGTCTTAGCTTCTATTTTCTGTTTGAATGACTTGTCCTAGGGTCTGCCATTCATTCATATCTTCATTCCAAAGATACGTGGATAAAGAAATTTTTTTATCTAAGAATGCTGAAACAAGAGCGTTGTGACTCATCGGGCCCATTTGTTCATTCGACTCGGTGAGGTAATACCATAATTTATGGGTAGGTTCGAGTTGATAAATAGGAGAGATGTCCTCTGCATCTTGGGTGTTTTTAGCGCTTTTGAATTGAGGAAGGAAAAGAAGGGCAACACAGCCTAGAAAACCTAAAACGAGCCCAATAAAAAACCATAGATAAGGACTTCTGCCTTGTTGATATGCAAAATAAGCAGATGAGATTCCGAAAATAGCAGCAATTGCAATCCCGGCCGGGGTTGGGTTCATTAATTCCATTTTTGTACTCTCTTTCTCTTTATACTGCGAGGCGGTGAGTTTTTTCGTTTCTGTCTAAGGCCAGCATTCTCATCTTTGAAGCCGCCTGCATCGGCCATGTGGTTTTACACATGGCCTGTTTTGGAGCTGCTCTTCACACTTCAGGCGCGCGGCATTGACAGAAACGAAAAAACTCACCGCCTCACAGTACAGGGTACTTGAAATTCAAAAAACTTTCCATGGTTGTTTTCCTCTTTGTTCTTTGGTAGTATCTTAAGAGCCAATTGCAAAACTCATTTGCCCGTTAAAATCGCCCTTTTGGGGCCATTTAAGTTCACTCTTCTCACCCAACCCTAGAGGGTTGGGTTCGTCGAAGTGAAACGGGCAAGCTTGCTTGCCCTCTTAACTTGCCCCAAAATCATCGATTTTCCCGGGCAAAGCAGTTTTGCAATTGGCTCTTATTTTCAAAAAGACGAGGATTTGTCATGCACGATCAGCTAAAAAATATGGACACAAAGGAAATTGAATTGCCGAATACAGTGTTTATTCGTGATATTGAGACAAGAGTTTTGCAAGGGATTGTTTTGCAGTCTCTTGCTAAAATTCAAGGGATTTCTCTTTTAGAGGGGAACTTATTAGATACATTGTTGGGCCGTGAATTGGAGAGAGTGAAAGGGATTTTTGTGATTCAAGACCAAAAAAAACAATCGGTTGATATTCGTGTTGAGATCAATGTCATGTATGGAGTGTCGATTCCTGAAAAGTCAGAAGAAATTCAGGAGAAAGTGGCTGAAGAGGTGAGTTTGTGGTCAGGACTTCATGTAGCTTCTGTTCATGTTGTCTTTAAAGATCTCATCCCGATTCAAAAACCAGAGCAAGAGCCCGTTGAGAGCTCTGTCTAGATGACCTCTTGCGTAACTAAGAGGTCTATTTGCCGTCAATCTACTTGACGGCTTTTTAAATTTTCCTGAAAAAAGCGGATGACAAATTTGCCTGTTCGTTGATGAATGGGCCCCCAATTCCATTTTTTAGGGCAGGTTTTGGAAATGGCTTGTAAAATTTTTAATCCATTTTCAGTGGTTTGGTTGAGGAAGGCGTAGTGAGAAATGTGGTTTAAGATTTTTGTTCTTTGGATAGGTAAGTTGTTTAAAAGCCTCTCAGCATGTTCTTTATGAGGAAGAATCTCATCATCCAGTGAAGCGACGAGTCCGACAGGCACTTTGATCTGACGAAAAGTATCTGAGGGGAAGGCAAATGTGGCGGGACAAAGCAATAAAAATGCTTTGATTCTAGGATCTTTATAGTTTTGATTGGCGGGGCTATAGTCTATTTGTTGTATCTTATCGACAGGGATGTCTTTGACTTCATGTTGATATTTAAGTGCGATTTCTTCGGGATTTTTTGCTTGAGCTCCGGCAAGAGCAAGCCCTGTCATTCCTCCCAAGGAGTATCCGATAAAACCAATGTTTTCAGGATCTAGATGATTTTTGAAGGTTTCATTTTCTAATAATTGATCGATGACAAATGAGATGTCTAGGGCTCGGTCCCAAAATGCGATGGTTGCAAGAGGATTGTATTCAGACCATGCACTTCCAAAATGTTCAACGGATGCGACGATAAAACCTTGTTCGACAAGGAGTTCTGAAAGCCAGCTTCTTTCTCTTCGATCTCCCTTATGTCCGTGAGACATCAATACTAAAGGATAGCTTTTCTCTTTTTCAGATATTTTGACGCCCCTTTTTTCTTTTGGGTGGAGCCAGATTTTATCTGTTGGGATGTCTAAAGGAGCATTGTTGTCATCGGAAGGATACCATAATTCGACCACAACAGGACGAGATCTTTTGCTATCCTCATATTGCAGTGTTTGAACTCCGATGGCTTTGTGCTGCAGCGCAATTTGTTTTGACATCCCCAAAAGAGAGATGGGCGCAAGAGCGATATAAAATAGGAAAAGAAAAGGTAAAAAGAATTGTTTGATTCGTTGAGTATGCATGATTTGAGTGTTGTTGCTACAATTTTCAGATTATCAAGTTGGTTGAATAAAATGAAGCCTTATCCTAGTGTGAAGATAAAGTATGGGAGATAAGGTTATGCATCCTTTTGCTGGTCCAATTGTTTCTATTATTGCCGGAGTTATCGTGCTCATTTACCCAAAAATCTTGAATTATGTTGTCGCGATCTATTTGATCTTGTTCGGGATCATTGGCCTTACTGGGAAATAGTTGGGCTTTTTTTTCCTACTCAGCTAAGATGCTTCGCTCGAAATGATGAGATGTAAGTGTCTATGATGAGTCGGTTGTTTGTTCTTTTCTTCAGTTTAGCTCAGATTCTGAGTGTTCATTCTCTTTATTCATTAACGGATAAAGCAAAAAAAGCTCATGCTTTAATGGAGGAGTTTGATGCGATGATTCAGAAAGCAATGCATGATTATCACGTGCCTGGACTTTCTATCGGGGTTGTCGTTGATGGATCTTTGATTTATGCAAAAGGTTTTGGTTTTCGTGATCTGGAAAAAAAACTTCCGGTGACGAAAGACACTTTATTCCCGATTGGGTCTTGTTCTAAAGCCTTTACTTCTTTTGTGATGGGATCATTCGTGGATGAGGGGTTTTTATCGTGGGACGAACCCATTGTGAATATTTGTCCAGATTTTCGTTTGTCAGATCCTTATGCAACGCAGCATATTACGATGAGAGATATTTTATCGCATCGCAGCGGTCTGCCTCGTCATGATTTTATGTGGTATAATTCGGAAATGACAAGAAACGAGGTGATTCAGAAATTGCGTTATTTGGAACCCTCTTGTTGTTTCCGAGAGAGATATCAATATAACAATTTGATGTATCTGGTGGCAGGACATGTGGCTGAAGAGTTGTCCGGAAAGGCGTGGGAAGAGCTGGTGCGAGAAAAAATATTACAGCCTTTAGACATGCGTCGAACGAATTTTTCTGTGAAAGCGATGCAAGAGGGGAGTGATTTTGCTTGTCCCTACATAGAGAAAAATGATCGTCTTGAAAAAATGAAGTTTCGAGATATTTCATTAATTGGTCCTGCAGGAGCCATCAATTCGAGCGTGGAGGATTTATCCCATTGGATGATCATGCAGTTAAATGGCGGAGTGTATCATGGAACGTCTTGCATTCGTAGTTCTACATTGCAAGAGATTCATACGCCTCAAGTAACGATTCCAGGATCTCCTGAAGTTAAAGAGAGTTTTCTATATAGCAGCGGTTTAGGATGGCTTCTTGCAAGTTATCGAGGGCAATATGTTGTCAGTCATGATGGTGTTTCTGATGGATTTACTTCCACTGTAGGGATATTGCCAAAACAGGGGATTGGAGTTGTGGTTTTAGCGAATCGCAATTTAACTTCCTTGCCTCGTTTTCTATTTCTTCAAGTCGTAGATCGTTTATTAGAGCTTCCATTTTTAGATCATCTTCAAGAAGGTTTGGAAACAGTTCGAAAAAATAAATATCCATTTCAAGAAAAGAAAGACGATGAGAATCATTTAAGGAAGAAAGGAACAACTCCTTCTCATCTTTTAGAGAATTTTATGGGAGAATACGAACATCCTGGATATGGGACTGTGTTCGTTGATTTAATCAATGGAGATCTGTCTCTTACTTTTCATGGGATTTCTTGTCTTTTAAAACATTGGCATTATGATGTTTTTGAGATGAAAGAAGAGTCTGAACATACGTTTTTTTCTAGAGAAGGAACGAAACTGAGCTTTAGAAATAATATGAAAGGCGATGTCGAGGAGCTTTTGATCCCTTTTGAACCGAATGTGGGGGATATTGTCTTTAAAAAGAAGAAAGAATCGCTTCAAGTATCTTACTTAAAGCAGTTTGTAGGTCTTTACGAGATTTATGGATATACTGTGGAAATGGTGATTCGCAATCAAGCCCTTTGTGCGATCATTCCGGGTCAGCCTGTCTATGAATTGATCCCATCTGGGCAAAATGAGTTTCTTGTACAAGCGATGCCGGGAAATACGGTTCGTTTTGTCTTAGATGACGATGATCAGGTTCAAGAGCTTGTTCTTATCCGTCCTTATGGAGCTTTTACAGCCAAACCAAAGAAAATGTAAATGGATCATCCGGAAAGATGAAAAAAGATAAAGCGAGAGGAAGACTCCTCTCGCTTATCTCTAAGGGCTGTCATTTGATGACAGAAATAATAGATGCAGGGTGAACCCTGCAATTTTATTTGGGGCGGGATTGGAGCTTTGAGCACCGGTCGCGCATATTTCTATCGCCTGCTTCGCGGCGGGCTATGGAGGCGCTCCCTATCGCACCTTGTTCGTCAACGTACATAGTACGTCTCCTCACTCTGCGGTGCAATTGCTCTTTGCTCGAACCCGCCTTCGGCTCATTTGCGGTCCCCTTCGGGGGCCCTCTCGCAAATGAGAACTTATAATTTATTTTATTTGCGTTATGAAAAAATTCATCTCAATACAAAGCAATGTCTTTTCATGAGAAGAATGCAAGGTAGATTAAAGTTACTTTGTAGATTCTCTCATTTGCGAGAGGACTCCCGAAGGGGACCGCAAATGAGCCGATGGCGGGTTCGAGCAAAGAGCAATTGCGCCGCAAAGAGGCTGTGAAAAAATTCAGGGTTCGTCGCTTTTCGGAGAATTTTTGGCCAATTTTCGATTCTTTTTTGGGGGGTAATATACGCAATGTTGATATAACCCCCCAAAAAAGAATCGAAAATTGGCTCAAAAAGTCCCGAAAATCGACAGAACCTGAATTTTTTCACAGCCTCAAAGTGAGGAGACGTACTCTGTACGTTGACGAACAAGGTGCGATAGGGAGCGCCTCCGATTGTGCGCCACGAAGTAGGCGGTAAAAAATAGTGCGACCGGTGCTCAAAGCTCCAATCCCGCCCCAAATGAGCTTGCAGGGGTTTACCCTGCATCTATCATTTCTGTCATGAAATGACAGCCCGAGAGGAGCGTGCGAGAGGAGTCTTCCTCTCGCCTTATCTTTTTTATCTTCCCGGATGATCCATTTATTTTCGCTTTGGAAAGAATACAATTATGATCCCTGCAATGATCAAGACAATACCCCCAATTTGAAGGATGTTTGCAAGGTTTGCGTAATAGATGATGTCGGCTTGTCCTTTGTTAATTTTTTTTTGGGCAGACGATGTGATGACATTGCCGACTTCTTTAGAAACAGGATTTACAGAAAAAAGTTTTTGACTTTGATCAACGCTTCTTTGCGCAGCCTCAATTTGCTCTTCGCCTCCGGCTACCTGTTCTTTGATGTAATAAGACAGGCCTAAGCAGGCAAGCCCTAAAATGCAAAGGACAATCCCTATGGTTCTTCTCATAAATTTCCCTCTTTAATGAAGTGTTTTCTTTTCTCACAAATGTCACAGATGGGATTTTTTTTAAAAATTTTTTTGCTTTTTTAAAAATATTCTTGCATGAATAATTTTTTTCTTACATGAATAATGAATGGAAACAACACCAATCTTAGGAAGATTTTTATGAAGAAAAAAGCAACAAAAACCGCAAAACCTAAAAAAACGGTTAAGAAAAAGGCGGCAGTTAGCAAGCCTCGTAAGAAGTCTGGCTTGGCTCAGATGAATTATGCTGTGTCTCCAGAGTTAGAGGCGATTATTGGCGTAAAGAAAGCAACTCGACCGCAAATTGTCAAATTGCTATGGGTCTACATTAAGAAAAACAAGTGTCAAGACACAAAAAATAAGCGCATGATCAATCCTGATAGCAAACTTTCAGAAGTGATCGGATCTCGTCCTGTAGATATGCTTAAATTAGCGACCTTTCTTAACAAGCACATTAAAAAATAAATTTTTTGAAGGGCTTCGGATCTCATTTTTCGAAGCTCTTTTTTTTGTTCAAAATTCTTTTATCGAATCCGGGAAATAGTACTGGCGTTAAAGCTTCGCCAGTTGATACTATTAATGCGGTTTGACCCCGTAAAAAAGGAATTTGAATGAATCAGCAAGTTCGTACAAAGTATCGTTGGGTAGTGTCTTGTTTAATTTTTTTCATTACGTTAGTGAACTTTATAGACCGTTCTGCGATTTCATTTGTCATAGAACCTTTAAAAAGAGAGTTTCATTTTACCGATACTGAATTCGGAATGATTATGTCTGCTTTCGGATTGGGCTATGTTTTACTTACGGTTCTTGGCGGATGGTTGGTAGATGTTTGGGGCCCTCGGTTGATTTGGCCTTTGGCTGCCTTTTTTTGGTCTCTTTTTGTGGGTTTGTTTGGGCTTGCAACCGGTTTTTGGTCGTTCATTGTTCTTCGTTTTTTCTTAGGACTTGCTGAAGGACCCCATTTCCCTGCGATGACTCGATCGATTAGCAATTGGCTTTCTCCTTCAGAAAGAGCGAGGGCCCTTTCTCTAGGCCTTGTTGCGATTCCCCTTTCTTCTGTTGTGGGATCTCCCATTACTTCTTATCTTGTGGCTGATTTCGGCTGGAGAATCATGTTTTTTGTGGTGAGTTCTATAGGGGTTTTGTGGGCTGTTGTGTGGTATTGGTTATTCCGTGATCGTCCGGAAGAATCTTCTTTTGTGAATGAAGCCGAACTTCGCTATATTACAGCTCCTTCTGCTTCAGAAAAACGAGAGGAAACAGCTCCGATCGATTGGCGCTTTATTTTGACTCATCCTGTATTGATCGCGAATAATGTTTCTTATTTTGTATTTGGCTACATGCTCTTTTTTGCGACTCTTTGGCTTCCGGGGTATTTTCTGTCGCAATATGGACTGAATTTGAAAACCGTGGGTTGGTATTTGACCATCCCTTGGTTGGTCGCTGCCGTCTTTTTGAAGATGGGAGGGGTCATTTCTGATTATTTGTATACAAAAAGTGGCAGAAGTCGTTTAGCGCGCTCTCATTTGATTTGGACCTCTCAGCTACTTGCTGCGGTCTGTTTTTTAATTCTTGGATTTACTGATAGCTTGAGTCTTTCTCTCTTTTTCTTAAGTTTAGGATTGGGTTTTGGATTCATGCCTCAGTCAGCTTTCTTTAGCGTCAACATTGATGTGGCTAAAGAAAGGGCGGGGTCTGCTCAGGGGATTACTTCCGGATGTTTATCTTTAGCCGGGATTATCGCTCCTGTTTTAACTGGGTGGTTGGTTGATTTAACAGGGAATTTCCAAGGCGCTTTTTTACTTTTAGCGGCTCTTTCCGGGCTTTCTGTGATTGTTGTTCTTCTGTTCCATCATCCGGATCGTAGATTGACTTTACAGAGGTCTGTCTGAGAATTTTGATTGTAAAGACATCCGCTTTAGGAGATATCATTCAAGCATTTGATGTCTTGAATTACCTTCGCGAGCGGGTTGAATCTTTAGAAATCGATTGGGTGGTTGAAGAAAAATTCGCATCCTTGGTTGGAAATCACCCATTTGTTGATCGAGTGTTTCAGTTTCCTTTTTCTGAGTTTAAAAAAAAATTCTATTCTTTCACTTTTTGGCGTCAGTGGTTTTCATTTTTAAAATCCTTTCGTAAAGAGTCGTATGATTATGTTTTTGATATCCAGGGAAATTGTAAATCAGGATTGATTACTTTTTTTTCTAAAAGCCGTCTTAAGGTTGGGTTTTCTTTATCTTCCGTGCGCGAATGGCCGAATGTTTTGGCAACTCATGTTCGTTTTACGATCCTTAAAAAGGGCAATATCCGAGATCAGTATATCCAATTGGTGGATCGTGCTCTGGGGTTGTCAAAAAAGAAGCAATCTTTTGAGATGCACCGGGTTCGTTTTTTGATTTCTTCAGATCAGAAAGAGTATGTGCTGTCTCTTTTACAGAAAAAAGAGCTGAAGCATCGATATCGAATGATGATATGTCCGGGATCAAAATGGAAAAATAAACAAATTCCCAAAGAGATTCTTTCTTCTTTTTTACATCAGATCCAAGAGAAATATGACGTCTCTTTTTTATGGATTTGGGGATCTCCTGAAGAAAAGGCATATTGTGAGCAAATGAAAGAGCCATTTTCTTCTTGCAGCGTCCTTGTGGATCATTTGGATTTATCGAGTTTGCAATATTTGATGAACGAAATGGATTTAATTGTTGCAGTGGATTCAAGCGCTCTTCATTTATGTGGAACAACATCGACGCCTAGTTTTAGTATTTTTGGTCCTACAGTTCCTGAAATTTTTAAACCCCCAGGCTCTTTACATCATGCATTTTGGGGAACATGCCCATACAACCTTTCTTTTGAAAAGACCTGTCCTGTGCTTCGCAGCTGTTCTACAGGCGCTTGTATTGCAAACATTGATCCGAAGACGTTATTTCTTGATTTTGATCGTTGGTATCAAAACATTATTGAATAATATTTGTTAAAATGATTACAGGGAGATTTATACAAGTATTGTTTGGTGTTGAATTATGTTTGTATTAAAAAAATTGATTTTATCAATCATTGGTTTGGGGTTTGCCTTTGGCATTTCTTCTTCTCATGAGACAAAAAAGAAGATTGTTTCTCATTCGGAAAAAGTCAAAGAGAAAATTGTAGAAAGACATCATCGTCGCTGGTAATTAAAGAATCTTAGGTTTTTTTGAAAGCGTTGATGACTTCCTGCATTGCGATTTTTGCAGATGGTTGATAGATTTCACCTGAGAGTAAAAATTGATAGGTACTTTCAAAGAAGTCTGTAATTTGCTCAAAAACAAGAGATTGTCCCGCAGATACAGCTTCATCAAGTACATCTGTTGCAACTTTACCTCCCAATAAAGCCGATCCTCCGACAGCTGCAATTTTTGTTAAAGATGTTAAAGCGCCTGTGGTCGTAAATAAATTTGATATTGCTGGAACATAGCTGCTTGCGTAGATAGAGGCTCCTGTAAACAGGCTTGTTAAAAGAGCTTCTTTTCTTTGTTCGCCCCCTTTGAGAATGGGTTCAATACGTTTGAGTGCCATGTAGGCTCCAGCTCCTAGGCCCAGTGCTAATGCCGGGTTTATGAGAGCCATGACTCCGAGAGCGGATCCTCCGATAATTCCTAGATGAAGCGGTTTGATATCAAAGAGCTGTTCTTTTTCTGTGACGTGGAGGAGGCTGTTAATCTCTTGAATCGCTTGAGAGAGTTTTTGGGAAGCGTCAACCATGTTTTCTTGATTGGTTTTTTGATGCAGAGCATATCCTTTGATTTTCTCTTGAATCCAACTTTGGAATTCTTTGAGAGTGGGTAGATTTGAAAAGGCCGTGTCTTTTTCTTGAGTGTAGGTTGTCTTGAAAGATTCTATTATGTTTTCCAATTGTTCGGAGAGGGACTTAAATCTGACGTCAGATGCCGTTAAAGAAGAAAATGTGTTTAAAATTGGTTTTAGAGTGTTTGCATCTTTTTGAGGTATGTTCTCTAAAATTTTGGTGATCTTTTGAATGGCCGTTTTTTTGAGATTAAAATTCTCTGTTTTAATTGCTTGATTTAAGTTCGAAAGCTCTTTTTGTAAAAGGATCAGATAATCGTATTTTTGTTTTTCATCAAATGCTTTTTTAAAGGCGGATTCAATGGTTTTGAGTTCTTGTTTTATTTTTAAGATTTCAGGTGCATTCGGGGGAAGCTGTTTTGAGATTTTATGGATTATTTCTTGGAAGAAAGACAAGCGCTTCAATGATTGCTCAGAAGGTCCTTCATCGATTAGGAATTGAATGATTTTTTCGATTTCAAGGAGTTCTTTTTGGAGTTGGAAATGGGCTTTAAAGAGTTTTTGTTGTTCTTGGAGGACGAGAAGTAGAGGACTTATTTTTTCTAAGGATTGATAGATTGGGATGAGAGCCTGAAGAATGCTTTCTTGTTCTGCTTCCGGAAGGTTTTTGAGATCTTTTCCGATTTGTTCTTTGGTGCTAAAAAGACGGATTGTTTGAACGATTTGATCGAGCTCCGGAAGAATGCCAAGCCCCGAGTCTTGTTCTAAGTTAAAGGATTGAATTTTTTGTGTGATTGCAAGAACCGATTGTTCCAATCCTTGCATCAGTGTGTTTGCATCGATTTTATGAGATGCGAATGCATGATTGACATTTTTTTCGATGATTTTAGGGTTGGAGCCTCGAATTCTATCTTCAACAGCTTCTTTGGCTAGGCGTTTACCGACAGTGTGTACGATGAGATTGAGTTTGTCTTTAGAATCTTGATAGTCTTTATCTGTGATCAGTTCTCCTTTGGAAAAAGAAAAATTGGCAAGAGCAAAAAATTGGGTGAACATTTGTTCGGAGTTCGCAGGTTCTGCAAGGTGGTGTAAAAAGACGTGAATTCCTTTGAAAATTGAATCTTGAATACCTTGTTGAATGTCGTTGTCAAAATTATTTTCTTTTCTTTTTTCTTCAAGCTCTTTTCTCTTTTGAAGAATGGCTTCTTGAGTATTCGATTTTGAATATTGAATGATGTTAAATAAGCATTTAATGGCAGCTTTGAGTTTTTGTGTGCCTGCAATAGGAGTCTCTTCTTGAGAAGAGGGTTCTTGCGTATCTAAGTTTTTAAGGAGTTTTTGTAGCTGTTCTGCGACGGAATCGGTCAGCGCTTTTACGAAAGGGAGATAGTTTGATTTCGTTGCGTCATCGGTTTGTAATAGGACGGAATGGATGCCATTTGGTAAAAATTGTCTGAGCATCAATTTTGTGATTTTATTGAGAAACCAATTGACGATCCTGTATTCGCTATATTGAACGGTTGGGGAGAGATTATGAATAAGGGTATCGCTAAATTCTTCAGAAATTTGTTTTAAAGATTTTTGAAACATTTTATCGCAGGCTGCTGCTCTATAATGGTTGAGTCCTCCTGTTGGTTCTTTATCTTCAGCATAATTGAAGGTTGCGCATTTATAGGACTCTAAAAAGAGGATGATATCATCGATGAGTCTTTCAATATTTTCTCTTTTTTCGGTCCAACGGGAATCAGAAAGTCGCTCTCTCATTTCTTTGAGAATGTGCTTCATGTATGCATCGACAGTTTTTGAAAAATAGGAGGAGCTTCCAAAAAGATTAAATAGCCAGATGAGGAAAGTTTGAGGGAATGAGACCTTATTTTCGTAGGTTTGATAAAAAATCTTTTTTAGATCTGGATTATCAGATTTTGAGGCTTCGATGACCATGGAAAGAACGACTTGGTTCAGGTTAGGATCTTTGATGCCGGCAAGATAGGCCATGGTATAAAGAGGTAGAAAAGAGGATAGGTTTTTAGAGAAAATTTGTAATTGATCATCTGTCTCTGCTTTTTGATGGATCACCATATTTGGGTGATCGCTTACTGGAGTTGCAGTGGACGGAATGGAAGAGAGATCGGGGACGGGATCCGGCAATGTGACTGTAGATGCTGCAGGAGTTGGAGTTTCTATTTTGATTGGCGGTAAAATATTTTTTGCATCTATAGGTTGTAGTTGCTCAAAAACGGAGAGCTCTCCATTGATTTTTTGGAGTGATTTGAAAGGGTCTTTCATTGGATTGCTTGCAGCAATCGCTATGCGTTTGTTTGCAAATTTAAAAGCTCCGCCTGTGATGAGATGCGTTGTCATTTTTCGAGATTCATTGAGTACTTCGAAAGCGGCTTTCCCTATGGAATAGGTAATCCCTGCACCTTGTTCGATATATTGAATGGGTTTTTGAAGCCAGGAGGTAGGTAGAATATTCATGTTTTAACGGGGTTTTTGTTTTTTTATTATTATATTCCTTTTTTGTATAAATGTTAATGTTATTATTATTTTTTGTTGGTATTAAAAAGTTGATGGATTGATTTTAAAAATTGTTTATTTTTTAGAAAACACCGGAGATGATCTCGTGGCATAAGACAGTGTCCTTAAGGATGCTGCCTTCCGGCCCTGACCTGGTTCAGATTGCTCATTCCACAAGGTCCCCGGTGAGCAAATAAGTCTAATGGGTTGCATCGTTTATTTCAATCAAAGGCTGTGTGTGATATGTTTCTTTCAAAAAAAAGAGAGTATCTATGAAAGAATTTGATGATCTTTTATCGGTTGCAAGCACATTATTAGGTCCTGAAGGGTGTCCTTGGGATCGTAAACAAACAATGCATAGCTTGCAGACATATCTTTTAGAAGAGACTCATGAGCTGATGGAAGCGATTGATTCTAAGGATGTTAAGAAGATGGAAGAAGAGCTTGGAGATGCTCTTTATACACTTATTTTTACAGCTAAGCTGGCAGAAAAAGAAAATTTATTTTCACTCTCTCAAGTGATGTGTTTGGTCAAAGAAAAGTTGATTCGCAGACATCCTCATATTTTTGGAAATGTGAAAGCGGAATCTGCAGAAGAGGTGATGCGAAATTGGGAAGAGATCAAGAAAAAAGAGGGGAGAAATCCCTTGGAAGGGATCCCTCCGACGCTTCCATCGCTAGCACGTGTTCAAAAAATTATAGCGAAGATGCACAGGATTCACGGATGTCAAAAAAAATCTTCCACTTTGAAATCGGAAAAAGAGTTGGGTGAAAAACTCTGGCATCTTGTTGAAGAAGCAGAAAAATCCGGCTTTGATGCAGAAAGTGCACTCCGTCGTTTTTGTTTGGAAAAAGAAAAAGAAATTTTTTAGAAAAAAGCCCTCTCGAAAAGAGAGGGCGGAGTTTTATTCGCCGGGAACAGCGTTGATATTATAGAGATATGTTTCCGGGAAAAATTTGGAGAGAATTTTGACGGCATTTTCTCCATTTTGCGCAAGCGCTGATGCTGAGTAAAGACACAGCCCAACGCCATGGCCTTTCCCAAATCCTGAAAAGATCACGGTGTCATCTTTGACGGTGACCGAAAAATCAGAACTTAAAAGATGTTTTGCGCCGAGTTTGTTTTGCAAAGAAAAGAAATCGATATCGTGAGAATGATTTTCATCTTTGATACGGACTCCATAGACTTTATTCGAAGAAGAATCGACAAATGTTTCGATGGATTTGATTTGCGGGACGTCAAGAAGATGGGCTAAATTTTGTTTTGCGATTTTATAGCTCCACTTCGATTCTGTTCGAGCAAGGGCTGCATGAGGAGCTTCAACTCCTTTTTCAGGACAGAATGCGTTTTTGCGAAACATGGTTTCATAACTTGCTGTTTTTCCGGCACTATGTTCAGTCCAGCTTGCAGCAAAAGGAGCGGTATGGCCATGTTCAGGATGAACTAGGATTAAGTGCTTAGTTGAATCGACAGCACGCTCGATTAAAGAGCCAGGAACGACAAGAGCGGATCCTGGAAATTTTGTTTCTTCTGCTGTTACATGCCAGAAGCTCTCTTCATTTTTGGTGGCATGATAATAGGCGTCTGTTCTTAAAACGATGGCAAGAGATGCGAGAACTTCAGGTTCTAAAGGGGTTGGGAATTGAGTTGTGAGTTCCGCTTTGACATAACTTTCGATATCGAGATCATTGATGATATGAATTTGACCTGCAACTCCGAATACGGCAACGCCTCCTGAATATTGAATCCCGTTGACAAAGATGGTTGTTTCTGGAGAGCGCGGTTTAATATAGAATTGGTGAATGCCAGGAAATTCTTCTCCCCATTTGATCCCTGAATCGAGCGATCGAACCATAAATCGTTTGCCGAGCAGTCCTGAAGTGATTTTAGATCCATCATGAGGGTTGATGAGATAATAAGCTCCTTTGACTTCTAAAAGAGCTTCGGAAGCATCTTTGACGATGAGAACTTGGATATTGCGAGGCGCTATGGGCTCCGCTGTTTGATGGGACATCGAATGATTTGCAAAGCAATTGAGGTATCCGATGACCAATAGGGAACAGATCCATTTCATGGTTAAAACTCCAATTTTTGTATATGTTGTTTGGCAAGCGCGGTCGTTTCACGTCCTCTCGGGGTACGCTTGATAAATCCTTGCATAATTAAAAAAGGTTCGTGCACTTCTTCAAGAGTGTGCGCTTCTTCGCCGACGCTTACAGCTAAATTATTGATCCCCACAGGACCGCCATTGTGATGTTCAATGATAAGCTTTAGAATTTTTTTGTCCATTTCATCAAGGCCATATTCATCGATTGCCAAAAGATCGAGAGCTTCTTTGACCATTTGTAGGTGAATTTTTTTTTGTTTGTGTGTTTGTGCAAAGTCTCGAACGAAGCGAAGCAAATTATTGGCAATGCGAGGAGTTCCTCTAGATCGTTTGGCAATTTCAAAAGAAGCATCAGAGTCTAAAGTGAGAGTTAACAGCTTGGATGATCTCTCGACGACTTTTTGTAAGATATGAGGTTCGTAATAATCGAGTCTTAGCGAAATTAAAAATCGAGAGCGCATAGGAGCGCTGATGAGGCCGCTTCGAGTGGTGGCGCCAACTAACGTGAAAGGATTGAGTTTGATTTGTACGCTTCTTGCGCTGGGACCTGAATCGATCATGAGATCTAAAGAGAAATCTTCCATCGCCGAATAGAGATATTCTTCGGCTGTTTTATTCAGGCGATGAATTTCATCAATGAAGAGAACGTCGCCGAACTTCAAATTGGAAAGAAGACCTGCTAAATCTCCCGGCTTTTCGATGGCAGGACCTGATGTTAGTACAAGTTGAGTTTCCATGGATTTTGCAATAATGTGAGCAAGCGTTGTCTTTCCAAGTCCGGGAGGTCCTGAAAAAAGACAGTGGCCTAAAGCTTCTTTTCTTTCTTTGGCTGCATCGATCACGATTTGGAGTCTTTTGCGAACGGGATCTTGTCCTACAAAATCGATGAGACTTTGAGGACGAAGAGGGATTTCAAAGGGAGAATCTTGCTTTGTCCAAGAAGACTTAATGAAAGGTTCTGTCATACTTACTAAAAATGTAGCAAGAAAAGGATTTCGCGCGCTATATCTAAGAATTATGGCCCTTCAATCTGATCAGTGGATTCGCCAAATGGCAATAGAACATAAGATGCTCGAACCGTTTGCAGATCGTCAGGTTCGAGAATTCGATGGAAAGAAACGGATTGGTTTTATCTTGCCGAGCTATGGATATGATTTGCACGTAGCTTCTGATTTTAAGGTGTTTACAGATGTTTTTGGTTCTGTTATTGACCCAAAACAGTTTTGTCCGCATGCTTTTGTGGACATTCAAGCAGGTAGGAATTGCTTGTCCTTATTTATAGAGGCGGATCAATGATGCTTTTTTGGAAACGTTGGTGGTGGACAATTTCTTTTTCATTTTTGACAGTCGGAGTCTGTTTACAAGCCATTCAAAAAAAACAAAATAGCATTTCTGAATATGATTTTTTATTGGGAGAGATGGAAAAAGAAAAAGTTCGACTCGTCTCCGAAAAAGAAGATTTGCATTTGAAGCTTGCATCTCAATCTGATCCTGCATGGATAGAAATGGTTTTGATGCGTGATCTTGGGGTTGTTCCGGAAGGATGGCTGAAAGTTCATTTCTCCAATTCAGTAAAATAGCCGGATTTTATAAAATAAACTCGACATCAGGCTACGCATGTTTATCACAGCTCTTATTTTTTTCATTGTTATCTCTGCGTTTCTTTCTGCCTCCGAAACTTCTTTTTTTTCTTTATCTCCGATGACTTTAAAGGCTTATCAAGGAAGTCCAGAGCCGCGTAAACGTTTGATTGCTTCTTTAATGAGTCGCCCGAGAGATCTTTTGGTGACTCTTCTCATGTTCAATATTTTAGTGAACCTTTTGATTCAGAATACGGTGGCGAACTTATTTGAGACGGATAGCTGGGGAATTAAGGTTGGGTTGCCGCTTCTTTTGACTCTTGTATTTGGAGAAGTTTTACCGAAATCGGTTGCTTTACTAAATAATGCGGAATTTTCTTTGAAAATTGTTGTTTGGATTGATCGGCTTTTTCGTTCTCTTAAATATATTCGGGGGCCTTTAACGCAAATTACGTATTGGATTTCTCGCGTTTTTTTTGTGTTTCTGAAAAAAGAGAAAGTCCTTTCTGTAGAAGAACTACGTCATGTGCTTCAAACATCGGAAGAAAATGGGATTTTATTACCTCAGGAATGTGATTTGATTGCAGGAGCGTTAGATCTTAAACAATCGATCGTAAGAGAGAGGATGCGGCCCAGAGATGAGGTGTTATATTATGATATTCAAGAGCCTTTATCTCATCTGGTCCATTTATTTGTTGATTTGGAAATTACAAGACTTCCTGTTTGCGATGGAAATTTAGAAAATATTCTCGGCGTTATTTCTTCCAGGCGATTTCTTTTTCATCAAGAAACAATGAAAACGGGATCGGATCTTTTGGCGATTTTGAAGAAGCCGTATTTTGTACCGGAAACGACAAGGGCGTGGACCCTTCTTACGAATTTGCGGGAAAGACAGGAAAGTTTAGCTATTGTTGTTGATGAATATGGTTCAATTTCAGGGTTGATTACGCAAGAAGATTTGATCGAAGCTGTTGTTGGAGAAATTGTAGATCGAAGGGATCCAAAGCATTTATATACCCGTTCGAGTCAAGATGTGATGATTGCGAGCGGCAAACTCGAACTTACAGAATTTGAAGAGATTTTTGGAAGATCTTTAAAATCCGAGGAAAATATTGTGACGTTGGGAGGATGGCTGATTGAACAGTTGGGAGACATTCCGAAAACGGGAACAAAATATGCAACGGATCAATTTTTGTTTTATGTGCTTGCCGCAGATCCGAATCGGATTAAGCGGATTTATGTGCGAAGACTTAAAAATGGGAAGAGTCGATAAATGCCAAACTGGATGTTTTTTCTTTTTTTGACTCTCTTGGCCATTTTGGTGCAGGCTCTTTTTGCTCTTTTTGAAATGGCAGCCGTCTCTTTTAGTCGGATTCGTCTGCAATATTATGTGAGTACGGGGAAGAAAAGTGCAATTTGGCTCAACTTCTTTTTACAGCATCCATCTCGTTTTTTTGGAACGACTTTGATCGGGATTAATACAGCGCTTCAGGTGGGATCTGAATGTTCTCGTCGTTTTTATGAATCCATTCATGTAGATCCTGATTTTGCGCCGATCACACAGGTTCTTTTAGTCGTTATTTTTGCGGAATTAGCTCCCATGTTTGCAGCAAGACGCCATCCTTCGCAGATTGCTCTTGCACTGGTTCCTCTGATGAGACTTCTTTCGATTGTATTTCAGCCGGTGATTTGGACGTTTGATCTATTATCAAGAGGGATCCACCGTTTGATGGGTACAGCGAAAGAAGCTTCGCTTTTTTTCTCTCGAGAAGAGGTGATGTTGGCGTTTGAAGGAGCCGGCGGTTATGATGAACTGCATGAATTGACGCGCCATATTTTTCAAATGAAGAACTCATCTGCCTCACAAATGATGACTCCTTTGGATAAGGTGGTGTGCGTCTCTTCATTTGCGACTTTAGAAGAGGTGAAAAATCTTTTAAGCATTCATTATGAGCCTGTCATTGCACTTTATCGACATCATAAACACAATATTGTAGCTCTTGTTTATACACGAGATTTGCTGCGTTTAGAAAAATCCAAGCCTGTATTAGATCAGTCAAGATCTCCTTGGTTTATTACGAAAGATTCATCGATTTTGCATATTTTAGAGCAATTTCGAAGAAATAATCAAAGCGCAGCCGTTGTGTTGGATGCCTCCGGTCATGCTTGCGGGCTTTTGACTTTGGATCAAATTGTTTCTCAAATCTTTGGAGAAGAGACTTTAAAACAGACAGAGACAAGGAGTTCTCTTTATGTAGAGAGAACTCTTTCGGGAGAAATGAAAGTCAGTCATTTTAATCGGGAGTTTCAATCGGCTTTAAAGGCATCTTTAGATGAGACGTTCAGTGATTTTATCGTTCGGGAGCTGGGTCATTTGCCAAACGAGGGAGAAACTCTGAAAGTGGATCCATTTTTATTCACTGTTATCGAGCCGACTCTTCGCGGAGTCAAAACTTTATCAGTGCGTACCGAAGTTTAGGCGTTGTAAAAAAAATATTACCACAGAGATAAGAACCACAGAGACAATATGTTGCGTTTTTCTTCTTCTCTGTGGTGTCTATCTCTTTGGTAGTAAAAATATAGAGAGAGACTCATTTCCATGAAATACGGTTTTGAATGTTATTTTCTTACACCGCCTTAAGAGAGTTTTTGTACGGTGGAAGCAATGATATCAATGGCTCGATCGATTTCTTCTTTGGTATTGAATTTGCCGATTGAAAAACGAAGAGAAGATGCTGCGATTTTATGAGGAATTCCCATATGCGTAAGGACGCGAGAAGGTTCTAAAGAGCCTGAAGCGCAAGCAGATCCGTGGCTTGCATAGATGCCCAAACGATCGAGTTGAATTAAAAGAGTCTCTCCATCAATCCCTGGGAAAGCAAGATTGGATGTGTTTGCGATTCTAGGGCCTTCCCCATTGATTTGGAGATCGGGAAGAAGTTTTTGTAAATTGTGCTCAAAGTGGAATCGAAGATCTGAAAGATGCTGAGTGATGGTGGTTTGTTCCTCTTTCAGAATATCAAAAGCTTTCGCTAGGCCTACAATGGCTGCTAGATTTTCAGTGCCCGCTCTTTTTTGATATTCTTGATTGCCTCCTGTAAGAAGAGGGGGGAGTTTGAAAGAGGATTTTACAAATAAAATACCGACGCCTTTGGGACCATGAAATTTATGGCCGGCTACAGCGATCGCTGTGATTGCGGGATGCATGGGAAACGGTTCTTTTCCGATCCAGGCAATGGCATCAATAAAGAGGGGAATATCATATTTTTGAGCAATGTCTCCAATGGCTTCAATCTCGAGTTTTACACCTGTTTCTGCGTTGGCAGCTGAAAAAACAAGGGCTTGTGTGTTAGGGCGAATCGCAGCTTCGATATGCTCTTTTAGAGGTGCTCCCCAAGGACCTACGGGAAGATATGTGGCCTGGAGTCCTTTTTTTTCTAGGGTTTGGATGGTTTTGTAGACCGAAGAGTGGTCAATGGCGGTGGTGATGATATGGCCTGAATCAAGTCCTCTTAAAAAAAGATTGATGCTTTCTGTTCCTCCGGAAGTGCAAATGATTTCTTCAGGTTTTGCCTTGAAAAAGGAACTGATTTTGAGTTTTGCATGAATAAGACGTTGTTTGGCATTTTTCCCGAGTGTATGGACGCTGGATGGATTGGAAGGAGGCTCTTTGAGCTCTTGCACCATTGTTTGAAAGACTCTTGGATCTATGGCTGTCGTTGCGTTATTATCAAGATAAATGAAGTTCATTCTGTTGTACCATCAGAACTGTCATATTATCTGAACTTCTCTTTCTTTTCGCGGTTTCAATTAAAAAATGGGTGGCTTTTTCTATTTCTGAATGGTTTTGAAGGATGTTTTCCATTTCTTCCAAGGAAAGGACATCAGTAATTCCATCGCTACAGAGAAAGAAGATGTCATTTGGAAGAGCATACGTGATTGCAATTTCAGGGTTTGCTTTTTTTGGGGTCCCAATAGATCTTGTGATGACGTGTCGATAAGGATAAGGGGTGGTGCATGTTTTCCCTTTAGATAGCCATTCTGCAAAGAGAGAGTGATCTTTTGTTAAAAGCTCTAATTGATGATTTCTAAAGCGGTAAATACGGCTATCTCCAACATGGGCATGGATAATGGTCTCTTTTTTCCATAAAAGACAACATAAGGTGGTCCCCATTTTATGGTATTCTCGGATTTTAGAACCCATGCGATAGACATGTTGGTTGGCAAGTTCGATGGCATGACGCATTTCGATGATGAGCTCTAAAACGTCTTCTTTTGAAATTTTTTTTATAGATTGAAGAAGAAAATCAAGGGTTTCTTTGGCGGCAACTTCTCCGGCTTTATGTCCTCCCATACCATCTGCGAGTGCAAAAAAACCACATTCAGGAAGAGCTGCCCAAACATCTTCATTTTGAACCCTGCTTTGACCAATGTCGGAGTGCCCATAGAATTGAAAAGAGCTCGCAAAAAGAGGACTCATAAGGAAGTTCCTTTTGGCATTTCATTCAATAAGTACAAATGAAGAATACTCATTGAATTGAATAAACTATGAAGCATCATTGGAGCTATCAGAGAGCCTCTTTTTTCATAGATAAATCCGATGAAAAGAGAAAGGATAAACAAAGAACCGACAATGGTGATATTTGCAAGTCCTTGTTCCGGAGCATAATGAAAAAGGGCGAAAAGTACAGATGTGATGATGATTGCTTGTTTGGACTGAAGATGCTGACGAATGAAGGATTGTAAAAATCCACGAAAAATGAGCTCTTCTATGAAAGGAGCAAAGAAAATGATCGAAAGGATTGCGATCGTAAAATAAATGGGATGGCCGAAAGTCATTTTTAGATAATAGACGGCTAACTGATCTGGAACTGCATGGATATGAAAGATAGTATACAAGAAAAAATCGAGCAGATTGTTGACAAAGGAAACAAGAGGAAAAGAAAGAAGATAGGTGATGAGAGTGGAAAAGAGATCCTTTTTAAAGGATGTCTTTTCACGTTTCCAAATTCCTTTGCGAATAGAGATAGGCAGCCATAACAAAAATAAAATCAGTAAAAAAGCAATGGAGCAGGAGTTGAAAAGATTGACCCAGCTAATGTATTTCAATTGAGAGAGGGGCTTTGATGCAAAAGATTGAAAAAATGTGGCAAAGGTTCTTGCAAGATATAAAGAGGTTAAAAAGTAAATTGCAAATACGATGACGATATGAAACCATCGAAGAGGGACAGTCCAAATTTTCTCCGGCTGAAAATGGAAAAAACCTTTTTTCCAGCCGGCGATGAGCAAGGCGAACGAAAGAAGCGCAAAGAAAAGAATAGATCCCAAATCAGGATGAGATGCCTCCATTTCTTTATCGGCTCTTTGCTAGAAGAACGTATTCTTTAATGCGCGATGCAATTTCTTGAACAATTTGTTTATGAGCAATTCCCATGGGTGATTTTTGGAATTCCGGGGTTCCCCATGCTGCTGTTGAGTAATCTGTGGGCATGAGTGTTTTAGGAATAAAATAAGAATCTCGAACCATTTCTTGTAAAACAATGGCAGGTGTTTGTCCTCTGATATCGACGATGCGTAAACGAATTGCCATGTTGAGATTCATTGAAAATTGTTGCGATGCAGGATCTTTTTTATATTTGGATGCAGGGGCGATCTCATGTTCTACGAGTTCTAAAAATGCAACAAACTCATGATCTGCATATTCTCTTTTGATCCATGAAAGATCTTGCCCAAATGGATTTTCAGTGAATACATCGTCTTCTGTAGCCACAACATATAATTTCCCGCTGGATGCCACTTGTTTGAGAATTGTGGATGTAAATTCTTCAGATAAGCTCCAGGGGAGTTCAAAGGAAGATGTGTCAATCATTGAGGTGATGGCAACTTCAGGTTTTGCTCTTCCGTCTTCATGATAACGTGTTAGGAAATCATTTTGATGATTACATCCTACAGCAAGTAAGCTGAGCATGAATGCAGGTAGATATCGCATGTTCATTTCTCCTTCGAAAAAAACAAAGCATAACAAACCTGCATTTTTTGGATCAAATTTTATGAAAAAATGGATCTGTGCTGTTGTATTTTTTTAAAAAAACGATAATATGAGATCATGTTGGCGATTCTTTTTTTTCTTGTTTCATTTGCTTCCGTTGGCGCAGCGATTTTTACTCCTGCTTTGCCTGCTATTCAAGAGGCCTTTCATGTTTCTGTTGGGACAGTGCAGTCGATGGTGACTTCGTATCTTATTGGTTATGCATTTGGGCAACTTCCTTACGGACCCTTAGCGAATGGGATTGGTCGGAAAAAGACACTTTATGTAGGGTTAATCATTGCTGCCTTGGGAGCATTGCTTTCTATTTTATCTTCTCATTTGCATTCCTTTACTCTGTTAGTGATTGCTCAATTTATTCAGGCTTTGGGTGGATGTGTTGGAATGAAAATCAGTTTAACTATGATTGCAGATCTCTATGAGCATGATAAGGCTACAAATATGATCGCAAAAATTCTGATCGCATTTGCGATTTTACCTGGATTTGCGATTGCTATTGGAGGCGCTTTAACAGATTCTTTTGGTTGGTTAAGCTGTTATTATTTTTTGTTCTTTTTTACTTTAGTGCTCATCGGTTTTACTATCTTTCTTCCTGAAACAGCGAAAACTATTGATCGAGGAGCTCTTCATCCTAAGGCTATGATTGAGGGTTATGTTGCAAACTGGAAAAATCGTAAAATTCTTATTTCAGGGATCATTCTAGGTTGTGGTTCTTCAATTGTTTACATCTTTCAGACAAAGGCGCCTTTCATTGGCATTCATCTTTTACATCTTACCCCCAAATTTTTTGGTCTTTATAGTATTGTTCCTCGGTTGGGGATGTTTGTAGGATGCCTTTTAACTTCTGTTTCAGCGGGCAAGTTTTTGATACAAAGAGTGTCGCAAATTGGATCTCTTATGGCTCTTTTTTGCGGCATTGTACAGTTCATTTTTTTCTTGGTTTTCCCGATACATATCTTTTCGCTGTTTTTCATCACGGCATTGATTTATCTTTTTCAAGCAGTCGTCTATACAAATATTAATTCTTTTGCATTAAGTCATGCTCAAAATAAGGCGATCGCCTCAGCTTTACTGAATTTTTTGAGCGTTGGGATTTCAGTGATTTCTGTGTTTATGATAGAGATGATTTTTCCGGAAAGTTCTGTAATGCTTCCTTTTTTTATTCTGATTTTTCTTTGTCTTATGTTCTTTTTATGTCTTAAGCTCTGGAAAGAAAAATCAGCTTAGTTATTGAGTGGGTTCAAAACTCGTTTGATTATATGTCGAAAATGATTTATTATCTTCTGCGTTATACCGAAACAACTTGAAGAATCGGGAATATGACAAGAAGGCTCTTCTGAATTTGCGCCAAGCGAAGCTGACGCCGAAACAGCTCAACTTAAGCAAGTTGAGCGATGCAGGCGGGTCTCAAATTCAGAGACAGCCGACGCAGTCAGAAACCGATTCTTCAGGTTGTTTCGGTATATATCATTTAAATATATCTTTTGCATGCAGCATGATTTGTCCATTGATTCAGCGGGAATTATTCCTTTATCCAAAGAAAAAGACGGATGGAAGGTCTTTTTAATTCAATATCGAGGGTATGAGCAATTCTGGGGATGTCCTAAAGGACGCATAGAGCCTAAAGAGACAAGCATCCAGGCAGCTCAAAGGGAGCTTTTTGAAGAGACCGGCTTGACAGTTAAAACTTTTTTTAAGAATGAGCCGCTTCTAGAGGAGTTCTATTGGTTTAAGAAAGACGAGAAGTGTTTAAAGCGTATTCTTTTTTATATTGCTGAGGTTGAAGGGAAAGTTGAGTTGCAAAAAGAAGAAATTGTAAATGGTCAGTGGTTTACATTGCTTGAAGCTATAGAAAAAATGGCTCATCTAGAAGGTAAGGAAGTCTTGCGACGGGTGGAGTTTATTCTTAAAAAATGATGTTATTCAATTCCGATTTCTTTTAGGGAGACTTGAATCGGGTACATCCTTTGATTTAACATGAAAGTTTTATCAAACTCGGCCTGTTGCTCTTTTTTCAATTGAAAAGGATGTTTCTTTTTTGTGCAATTGCATAAAGAATTGCAAAATCCCGATTCTTCAGGTTGTTTCGGTATAAGTCTTCGTAAATTTGCAAGAATTGAACGATTTCTTCTGGCCATTGTGTGGTTTGTCTGCGTGATAAAAGAAGATGACTGATCTCTTGAGGAGTTGGTTTGTTTTTCTGGAGTAAAATAGATTCTTCAGGTGTGAGAGTTCTTGTGATTGGGATTTTTTCTTTCGAGAGATCTTGTTCTAATCTTTTTGTAAGGAGCCATGCAAGTCCTCCCAACCCTGTTGTTATGGATGCTGCTCTTGCGAAAGATTTCCATTGAGGCCATGCATATACCGATCGTGAAGCAAGAATCGGTTCTGGCTGCGTCGGGCAGCCTCGGCATTTGAACCTGCCTGCATCACCCAACTTACTTAAGTTGGATTGCTTCGGCATTGGCTTCGCCTGGTTCAAATGGCGGGCGCCTCCTGGCCATATTCCGATTCTTGATTCACTCCCGGTATATTGTCCAATTTTTGTTCTTAAGGGACTTATTTTGTCATCGCAGGTGTTGATCTCTGAGCGGTGGATTCATTGCACTGGATGCTATGGAGGTATGCGTGGAGTTGTAAACTTAGAACATCGAATCATAAATGTTATTCTTCAGGGACGATGACTAAATCCACTGTAAAGGCAGCGTAGCCTAATTCCTTTAAAGTTTCATTGAGCGTGTCAGCTGTGAGATTTGTATCCGTTGTAAAAGCCACAATGATCGGTTTGTCTTCTTCCGGTAGGTAGTGCTCAAATAAGACGATCTCATTGTTGTTTCCTGCTTCGATGCGTTTTTTCAGCACGATTTCTTCGATATGAAGCAAGGATGCCCATTGACCTTCTCTTTCTACGAGAGTATTGCGTCCGTTCTGTTCAAGCTCTTTCCAGCTGCGCGGGATTTCTCCAAAAGGCTTGCCAATCTTGCCATATCGTATCAATCGATCTACGTTCTTTTTAATTTCTAAAGAAGGAGGAAGTAGGCGCTCGCGACTTGCAGCACGATCTGCCAAGGCCACAAACATCGCAATGAACGTGTTAATTTCTTTTACATGATTTGGATTTTCAGAAATGTTTTGGGTAATGAGTGGTTCATAGCAGATCTTAATTTTAGCTAGATGTTGATCATTTTGTATAATTCCTGCAGGTAAAATATTCGTTCCTAAATATAAAGCTCTTTCTGCAGGTGTCAGTGAAAAATCAGAAGGACGTATTTCTCGAAAATTCATGACTTGAGTTTTGTAGCTTTCATTTGTCCCTGAATTTGTAGAAAAAGTAGCATGATTTTTCTCACAAGCATCGGATAATAATCGTTGTAAACAAATTCCGATGGTTTGCGATGGTACATTATCCATGATGAAGAAAATGGCGGTGATCCGTCTTACAAAGGAGTCAGGAAGAAATGAATGCAGGTTTTCTGCGATTTTACGAAGCTCTTGCTTTTTTTCAGATTCTTTTCGATCTGAATTGAGAATTTCTTGAACTTTTTGCATGCCCTGGCGAAGAGAATCTATCCGTTGAGGATCTTCGAGAGAGAGTCTTTGTCTGACTGAACTTAAGAGCCCAGCCTTTAGCTCTTGCGCCTCTTCATGAACATTCAACCATGCTGTGTGCTCTACAGCAATTGGAGCTACATCTAGTACAGAATTATTTTGAGTCGGGGCAAATACGCCGAATTTCGTAAAGGCTTGATTCACTTTTGTTTGCGTTTGGTTTGTGAGCTGACCCATTTTAGCAGCGAAGGGTGTCATTTTAGTCATCCAGGAAGAACTAAATAGGGGGTTTGTTCTAAACATAATAATACCGTAGTTAATAAGTTATAAAAATTTTAACGTTTTTAATAAATTAATTCAATTGTAAATAATTATTTTAATTCATTTGAAATAGCAAGGATTGCTGAATAGGGGGTAAGTTCGATTTCTTGGATTGGCTCCAAGGATGTGAGATGGAAATTTTGGGCATCCCAGTCTTTTTCTGTATAGATGACCGGTATCCATTGAGTTTTTGAAGGGAGCTCGATTTTATTGGCAAAGTTATGCGCATTGAAAGCGATGTAAAAAGAGGGGGATCCTTTTAATGTGTAGGCAATCAATTGAGTTTGATCGCTCCAATTAGGCTGGTTTGGTTTAGTTCCATGCCATTCAACATCTTGATCTGTCAGAAAGCGAGTTTGACGCAATATGGAATGTTTTTTACGAAATTGAATCAGTGAGGAGACGAAGGAAAAGATTTTTTGGTTTTTTTCAAGGATGTTCCAAAGAAACCAGTTGATTTCGTTATCTTGTGTGAAGGGATTGTTGTTGCCTTTTCTTGAGTGGCCATACTCATCGCCCATTAAGATCATGGGGATTCCTTGAGAAACAAAAAGAGCAAGAAGGAAATTGCGCATCTGTTTTTCTCGAAGCTCTGCAATGGATGGATTGAGAGTCGGTCCTTCGGCGCCGCAGTTCCAATTGTCGTTGCTGTTGTTGCCGTCTTGATTCATCTCTCCATTATCGTAATTGTGTTTCATTTGGTAGGTGACAAGATCTCGGATGGTGTATCCATCATGAGCCGTGATGAAGTTGATGCTGCTGACTGGGGTTTTTGAGGCTCCATATACGGATCCGCTTCCTACTAAAGAATCAGCAAAAGCGCCTGCTTGATGAGGGGTTCCTTTGATGAATCTTCGAATGTTATCGCGATATTTCCCATTCCAGTCTGACCAATTTGGAAATGAGTTCGGGAAGTAACCTACCTGATATAATCCTCCTGCATCCCAAGCTTCTGCGATGAGTTTGATCTTTTTTTCTTTGGGAAAAAGATGAGAGATTTTTTCAACAACCGGCGGAGGATGCATGGGATTTCCATAAATATCTCGCGTAAATATGGAGGCAAGATCAAAACGAAATCCATCGACTTGCATTTCTTCGACCCAATATTTGAGCGAATTGAGAATGAATTCTTGGACATTGGGATGGTTGCAATTGAAGGTATTCCCGCAGCCTGTGAAATCTCTATAATATCCTAAAGGATCGACGATGTAATAGGTGAGATTGTCAATGCCTCTGAAATTGACGAAGTATTCTTTTTCTTTGCCTTCTCCAGTATGATTATAGACGACATCCAAAATGACTTCGATGCCGTTTCTGTGCAGTTCTCGAACCAATGTTTTAAATTCGAGGATTGCAGAAAAAATGGAAGGGTGAGAGCAATATCTTCGCATGGGAGCAAAGAAAAAAAGAGTGTTGTAGCCCCAATAGTTAGGAAGAGGCTCTCCTGTATGCGGTTGGATATCTTTGGAGTGAATTTCATCGAATTCGAAAATGGGTAAAAGTTCAATCGCGTTGACGCCAAGTTGTTTGAGATACGGGATTTTTTCAATGATTCCAAGAAACGTGCCGGGTGCTTTGACTTGACTCGATGGATGCTCGGTAAATCCTCGGACATGCATTTCATAGATAATGAGGTCTTTAGGATCGATTCGAGGAGAAGAGACTTCTTGCCAGTCAAACGCCGGTGTCTCGATTGCGTAGCTCAAATACTGTTTTTCTTTGGCTCCCCATTCAATGGGTGTGTCTAGAATTTTTGCGTAAGGATCGGCCATCCAAAGATCGGATCGGAAGAGTTCTCCTTTCCCCGGATTGAAAGGTCCGTCGAGTTGAAAACCATAAAGAAGAGGATAAGGTAGATTTTCGACGGCAACATGCCAGGTGTCGTTGGTTCTTTGCATCGGAATTGCGTAAAGAGGTGTTTTCGAATTTTCTTTAAAGAGTCCCAAGGTGACTTTGGATGCATGCTTGGAAAAAAGAGCGAAATTGGCTTGTCCTTTGATGATTGAAAAGCCAAGAGGAGTTGGAGTTCCGGGCGATACTTTGATCTCTTCCATTTTGATACATATAGTGGATAGAATTTTTATTTTAAAGGTGGAAATTCTTTTTTCTTGCAGGGTACTCAGGAAACCTTTATAAGTAATCCATCTGTAAGTTTATTTTTTTGAAAGGATTAGGAGGAAGAATGTCCTACGAAAATGCGAAGGCCAATTTGAAAGAGTTTGGGAAAGAACTCAATTTGGAAGGGCTTGATTTTGATCAAAATGCCACCTGTATTCTTGGGATTGACAATACGTTTTCTTTACATATTACTTATGAACCCAATTCGGATCGTTTGTATTTGTACGCTCCTGTTTTGGATGGCTTGCCAACGGATGATAAAACTCGTTTAAAACTTTATGAGCGTCTTTTGGAAGGTTCTATGTTGGGCGGTCAGATGGCCGGCGGCGGTGCTGGAGTTGCTTTGAAAGAAGGCTTGATCTTGATGCATTGCGTTCTTGATATGGGGCTTGGAGTGGATGCAGCAGCTTTGCGTCGTTTTGCTCCTCTTTTTGTAGAGACCGTAGAGAGATGGCGTGCGATTGTTATCAAGATTATGAATGGAGAAGATCCCGGACCTTTCCAATATCCAACAGCTCCTGGCGGCGGTCAAAGGCCTTCAGAGCCTATGGGCGGAAAACCTGGAGAAAAGTTCATTAAGATTTAGAGAATGATTCTCGATGTTTCTCAAATAATAAAATCTTAAGAGAGGGGTGGGGTAAATCACTGTATTTTCTCCTACTGCCCCTCTTAACATTTCAAAGAAATGTATAGCCTTTGAAGGCTAATCGCGTGGTAAATATTAGACATCTTGCGTAACTCTTCCTTTCCTGATTTTTGCCAATGAGTGACAAAATGAGACAAATGAGTGCCTGAAAAACGGCGTGTTGAAAATAAACCACAGAGCAAGGCACCACAGAGAAACCTAAGCATGGCCCGTTCTTAAGAATTTTCACGTTCAAGTGAATCAAAAGCCCTACCGATTTCGCCTAATTTCAGATAAGTAATAGCTGTGTTTCGAACTCCTGCGATAGCTGATGTTACCTGTAAGGGGATCTGCATTTTTCTCTGTAATGGAAGACTTCGTCATCTGAAACGTAGGATTCATAACTTCTCTGTGGTGTCTATTTCTGTGGTAAAATACTGTTTTCACCGGGAGCTTCTGGCAAAGTTGCAAAGATGTTGTGGCTTGAAATTATTTTGTGTATAAAAGTTTGCAATGAGGTTGAAAATGAATGTAGCGGAATGTCCGGATCTTAATTTGCTCATGAAAGGTCATCATTTTGATCCTCATCGTTTTTTAGGTTTGCATGGCAATGAGATTCGGCTTTGGAGACCCGGTGCAAAAACGATTCATTTGGAAATTTTAGGCCGCATTGTAGAAGCAAGACAAGTCTCTTTAGATGGACTTTTTGTTTATTCCTTAAAAGAGTTGATCCGGCCGCTTGATTATCGTGTTTTTTATCATAATGGCAAACTTGTTCATGATGCCTATTCGTTTGCGCCTAGCATTGGAGCTGTCGATGCTTTTTTATTCAACAAGGGGTGTCATTACGAGCTTTATCACGTTTTAGGTGCGCAAATTAAAGAAATTCAAGGCGTCAAAGGTGTTCAATTTGCTGTTTGGGCGCCTTCTGCAAAAGGCGTTTTTTTGATCGGGGATTTTAATCATTTTGATGGACGTTATCATCCGATGCGGAGTATGGGAGCTTCTGGCATTTGGGAACTATTTATGCCGGGAGTTGTTGAAGGGGAAAAATATAAGTTTGAGATTCATACGCAAAATGAAAAACTTCTTGTGAAAAGCGATCCTTATGCATTTTATTTTGAAAAAAGACCTCTTACGGCATCGATCGTTGCGAATGTAGATATATTTCATTGGACAGATGATGCATGGATGCAGAAAAGAAAGAAGGCTTCTTTGGATCGTCCGATCAATGTGTATGAAGTGCATTTAGGATCTTGGAAAAAAAAAGGTGATGAGTTTTTTCAATTTAGAGAGCTTGCTCGAGAACTCGCAAGTTATTGCAAGGAGATGGGATTTACTCACGTTGAATTGCTTCCAATCATGGAACATCCTTTGGATGAATCATGGGGATATCAGGTCACAGGCTTTTTTGCTGTAACGAGCCGTTATGGCACGGTCCAAGACTTTCAATATTTTGTCAATTACATGCATGAACAGGAAATTGGCGTGATTTTGGATTGGGTTCCCGCTCATTTCCCGATGGATGATTTTGCTCTTTATCGTTTTGATGGAACAGCTCTTTATGAACATGAAGATCCCAAAAAAGGACTTCATCCTCATTGGCAAACAGCGATTTTCAATTATAGTAGAAAAGAAGTTTCTAACTTTCTCATAGCGAGCGCTCTTTTTTGGTTGGATAAAATGCATGTGGATGGTCTTCGCGTCGATGCAGTTGCGTCGATGCTCTATTTGGATTATGGACGATCCAAAGGAGAATGGATTCCGAATCCGTATGGGGGGCATCATAATTTGGATGCGATTGAGTTTTTAAAACATTTGAATTCCGTTGTTCATAGCCGTTTCCCGGGTGTTTTGATGATTGCAGAAGAATCCTCTTCTTTTGAGGGAGTGTCTCATTCTGAGGGATTGGGATTTGATCTTAAATGGAATATGGGGTGGATGAATGATACTTTGAGATATTTTCAAAGAGATTTATTGTTTCGAAAATATCATCAAAACGATCTGACTTTTTCTTTGCTCTATGCTTTTTCTGAGAAATTTATTTTGGTTCTTTCTCATGATGAAGTTGTCCATGAAAAACGAAGTCTTCTTTCTAAAATGCCGGGCCCTGATTGGCAGAAATTTGCGGGTTTAAGACTTTTACTGAGCTACATGCTGGGTCATCCCGGTAAGAAGCTTATTTTTATGGGAGGCGAGATTGGCCAGTGGCAAGAATGGAACTCTGAAAGGGGCTTAGATTGGCATCTTTTGGAGTCTTCTTTTCACTTAGGCATTCAAAAAGCAGTGAAAGCTTTGAATCATCTTTATCTTCAATCTCCTTCTTTATGGAAGAATGATTTCCATTGGGAAGGATATGAATGGGTTGATTTTTCAGATGGAGCACAGAGTGTGATTTCTTATTTGCGTAAGGGAGATCATCAGATTCTTTTGTTTGTGCATCATTTTTCTGCTGAATTTTGCCCATCTTACAAAATAGGTTTAAAAAATGTAAGAGAGATCGTTGAAGTTTTAAATACCGATGATGAGAAATTCGGTGGTTCCGGACAATTGAATCGAACCGTTTCTGTGGAGGAAAATGGGATAGAGATTTGTCTTTCTCCGTTGGCGACGATGATTTTTGAGGTGCATTTTGTCTAAGATCCATACCTATGAAGAGTATCTTAAGTTGATTGGAGAGATGATCGAGCATGATCGTCTTTATTATGATAAAGCGGCCCCTAAAATTTCTGATTATGAATATGATCAGCTTTTAAAAAAGCTTCAATCCTACGAAAAAGAGCATCCTTCCCAAATGCATCCCGAATCACCGACGCAAAGAATTGGGGAGGCTCCAACACAAGGATTTGTGCAAAAAGAACACATGGTTCCCATGCGATCTTTGGCAAATACTTATTCCGAAAAGGAGATTGCTGATTTTGTACAGAGAGTTTACAAGCTTTTAGAGAAGATGCCTCTATTTTCATGTGAATTAAAAATCGATGGGGCTGCTATTTCTTTAAGATACGTCCAAGGAAAACTGGTTTCGGCAGTGACTCGGGGAAATGGAAGAGTCGGCGATGATGTAACAGCCAATATTAAAACCATTCGAGACGTACCTCTGGAGTTGAAAGGCGATTTTCCGGAAGATTTTGAAGTCAGAGGAGAGGTTTTTTTGAGTTTGGCTTCTTTTCGTGCATTGAACCGTCAAAGAGAAGGAGAAGGATTGGAAGTTTTTGCCAACCCTCGCAATGCGGCTGCAGGATCTTTAAAATTATTAGATCCGAAGGAAGTTGCAAAAAGGAAATTGAATCTATTTTGTTATGCAGTTGGAGAGGGTCAAGCTCCTATAAGATCGCAGTATCAGCTTCATTCTCTTTTAAAAACATGGGGACTTCCTGTTGTCGAGAGTCAATATGTATTTTTGGCAGAAGATGTTCAAGGGATTATGGCCTTTGCTGAGAAGGTGGTCCATGATCGATCTTTCCTTTCTTTTGAAATCGATGGCATTGTTGTCAAAGTCGATGATCTTTCTTTACATGAGCTTTTAGGAAGCACAGGGAAGGTTCCTCGTTATGCAGTTGCCTATAAATTTGCCCCTGAGCAAGCGATCACTCAAATTCAAGACATTATCGTGCAAGTGGGCAGGTCCGGAGTTTTAACTCCTGTCGCTGAATTGGAGCCTGTTTTTTTAGCAGGAAGTACAATTTCTCGCGCCACATTGCACAATCAAGAGGAAGTTGCACGAAAAGATATTCGCATCGGCGATACGGTCGTGATTGAAAAGGGAGGCGATGTCATCCCTAAAGTTGTGAAAGTTGAGAAACATGAAAGAGACAGTAAGCCATGGCATATGCCAAAGCTTTGTCCTTCTTGTAAGACTGAAGTTGTGCATCATGAAAAAGAAGTTGCCGTTCGCTGTCCAAATATACATTGCATGGGACAGAAATTAAGGAAAATCATCTACTTTGCCTCAAAGCAAGCAATGGATATCGAGCACATGGGTGAAAAAGTCGTGGAGCTTCTTGTGGAAAAAGGGCTTATTTCAAGAGTGTCAGATATTTATCGTTTGACGGAAGATGATTTGTCTCTTTTAGAAGGATTTAAGGAAAAATCGATTCATAATTTATTACAAAGCATTGAAGAATCTCGAAAAATTCCTTTTTCAAGATTCATTATGGCTCTTGGCATTCCTCTTGTTGGAACGGAAACGGCAGATCTTTTAGCAGAAGAATCAGGGGATTTACAGACTTTGTGTTCGATGTCTGAAGATTCTTTAAAAGCGATTCATGGAATTGGTGAGAAAACGGCGAAAACCATTTATGAGTTTTTACACGATCCGGAGCAGCAAGAAGAAATTCGTCTTTTGATAGAAAACGGAGTTCAGCCTCAAAGAATGCAGCAAAAAATGCAAGGGCATCCATTCTTGAATAAAGTGTTTGTTTTGACAGGCGCTTTAAAAAAATATTCACGAGATGAAGTCTCTTCATTGATTAAAAAAAGAGGCGGTAAAGTTTCAGGTTCTGTGAGCTCTAAGACGGATTATGTATTAGCAGGTGAAGATCCCGGATCCAAATACGATAAAGCAAAAGAATTGGGCATTTTGATCTTGTCTGAAGAGCAATTTGAAAAGATGCTCTAAAAAAATTTTTATATATTTTAGTGTACGGTTGCGATATTCTCTTTGTTAAGAAAAGATGAAGATGTATGGCAAATCCGATATCAGCGAGATATGATTTTGGTGCTTTAGTTACAGTGGCTCAGCTTTTAAAAAGTGGTTTATCCCTTGATTATGAACGAGCTTCAGGACAATTTGTTGTGACGAATGACTCCGATGATGTCTTAAAGAGATTTTGTCCTGAAAAGTATCTTGAATGGTACCCGATCCCTGTAAGTTATGACTTAAAAGGACGCCCCCGTTTTATTTTGAAAAGAAAAGAGATTCCTCAGTCGGAATCTGAACGGATCAAAACAGCTTTAAAAGTGAGGCATTTCATCCAGGTTTTATTGGAGCAAGCTAAAGAGTCGGATGAAACAGTGATTGCTCGTTTAAAAGAAATGCATTTTTAAGCTGCAGTGTTTGCCGGATTGATTCTCATGAGAGGAAAAGATCTTTTGGAGTGGGGATGTCGTTGAATTGCCACTGTCATGTAAAAAGGATTTCCGCCCATTTTTGTTGCTAAGAAATACTTCCTTCTTAGCTTTTCTAATTCAGAAGATTCTACTTCAAGATACCAAACTTGTTCGACTTCATTCCAAAGAGTTGGTTTGATGGCATAGAATCCGGTGATTTTAAAAGAGATTTCTTGGTTGATTTCTTGGATTGTTTCTAAATGGTGAAAGACGGTTTCTTGAGCTCCAATGACAGGGATATGTGTCTTAGGTCCATCCGGAGGGAAGATCTGAGGAGTTTTTTGAACGGAATTCTGTTTTTCTAAGATCGTAAAGAGAGGTTCCGTAAAGAAGTCATCGATTTGAATGTAGACAAAGCCATTTTTTTCTTTCACAGTGCCTTTTCCTCGGCATAGAGCCTTCAGAAGAGAGAGTTGCCTTGGGAGTTTTTGAGGGATTGGGTCTTCTTGTGTTTCTGTGAGTAAATAAGGGATAGGGGGCGTTTTTTTGGTGTCCATCCCGAAATAAAGAGCAGATCTTAAAGATCTGGCTGTGGATGGTTTTGTACATATTTTTTTTGAAGAGGCCGTATTTTCCCAGCATTGAGAAATAGGATTTTTTTGAATTTCGTAAGTATCCGATCTAGAGTTGGTTGGTTGGATTAATCGATCCCGTAATGGATGCGTCTTTGGATTCCAAGAGGCTTGGGATGTTGGTTTGATAAAACGTGTAAAAATCATGATTATTAATTATACAATAATGTTATTATATAGTTTATCGGTAATTATTTTTTTATAAAATATTATGTATATATTTGCTAAAATTATTTTTAAAGAAGGGGTTTTTTGCAAAGAAAGACTCTTGTCAACTCACTGTCAAAAGAGAGCTCGGCTTGACGAGTTCTCCGACGAGGGTTTCGTGAGCGAAACTATGAATTTTTACTTTTTGAAGCGTTCCTATGAGTGCTTCCGGTCCTTCGAAAATGACTTTTTTCCAACATCTGGTTCGTCCTTTTAAAAGACGATGGTCTTTATTTAGACGTTCGACCAATACTTCTACGGTTTGTCCTAGCATCTCGCTGCGAAGTTCATTCCCAATGGTTTCTTGTAGATTTAAAAGACGCTGAAGTCTGTCTTGTTTGACCTCTTCCGGAATATCGTCTTTCCATCGCATAGCAGGAGTTCCTTTTCTTGGACTATATGCATAGAAAAATCCGACAGAGTAACGAATTTCTTTAATGGCATCATAGGTTTCTTGGAATTCTGCTTCCGTTTCTGTAGGAAACCCAACAATGATGTCGGTCCCGAGAGAAACGTTGGGAACAATTTGTTTGAGGAGAGCGACTTTTTCAAAGTACTGTTCTTTGGTGTAGATACGGTGCATTTTTTTCAGAATGCGGTTGGATCCGGCTTGAATTGGGAAATGGACAAATTCGCAAAGGGATTTTAAGTCTCGAACCGCATGCATTAAATCAATTGTGATATCTACAGGATGGGATGTGATAAATCGAACTCTTTCCATTCCGGGAATGCGATCGATTTGGTAAAGAAGGTCGTGAAACAGACAGTTCCAAGATGCATCTTTCCCATAGCTATTGACGTTTTGTCCAAGAAGGGTGATCTCTTTGTATCCTTGATCTACGAGTTGTTTGCATTCTTCGAGAATGCTTTCCGGCGGCCTTGAAACTTCTTGACCTCGTGTGTAAGGGACGACGCAATAGGTGCAATATTTATCGCAGCCGCGAATGATGGATACAAAGGCTTTGATTTTACTCTCTCTTTTAGCGGCGAGGTAATTTAAATTTTCTTCAAATTTGTCGTCGGTTTTATAAATTTGTCGATTGGAGATCAGGGCTTCATCGACAACGGTGCCAAGATCAGTGATGTTGTTTGTTCCTAGTACAAAATCTAAATGAGGGAATTTGCGGAATAAAGAATCTTTTTTTGCCATGGCCATACAGCCGGTAATCCCGATGAGAGCCTGTTTTTTCTTGCCTCTGCCGATTTGACCTAACTTTCCCATGACTTTTCTTTCTGCCAAATCACGGATGGAACAGGTATTGAAAATGAGTACATCTGCATTGTCTTCATCCTCAACAGGAGAAAGTCCTCGTTTTTCTAATTGACCTGCCATGATTTGAGTGTCTAGCTCGTTCATTTGGCAGCCGTAAGTGCGGATAAAATAAGTCTTTGGTTCTTGCATAAGGTGGAGTATTTTATATGAGGAAGACCAGGAAAGCAAGATAATAACTCAAGTTGCTAGTCGATCGTTAGACGAGTACGGAGCGAGAGGGCTGAGGTCGAGGATTTCGCGACGAGTCTTAGAGTGAGAACTTCTGGACGAGGAGCGAAATCCTCGAGATCGGCACTCGCAGCCCGTAATCGTCAACGAGCGACTAGCAACTTGAGTTAATATGAGTTCGGAAAGGGATAGGCGTTCAAATAAATTTTTGAAAAATAGCAGAGGGTCGCGAGATAAAAACAAGATGGATAGGATATGCATGATCTGCAGGATAAAAAAACCTCTTTGAGAAAAAAAGAGCTTCGGCTATTCTTATGTTTTCATTTTTCGATTTATTATAAAGGTCTCTAAATCATGGATCGCAGATATCAGAAACAAAAGACGACGATTTTGTCGCGAGAACAGGCTCTTCAGTCGCGTAAGTGGTTCCTTTTCGATGCAAAAGGAAAGACATTAGGACGATTAGCTTCAGAAATTGCTAAGGTGCTTAGAGGGAAACATCGCCCAGACTTTACTCCTCATGTTGATTGCGGTGATGGCGTTGTTATTATTAATGCAGAAAAAGTCGCTGTGACAGGGATGAAAGAGGCCCGTAAAATCTATAAAGATTATACCGGTTATATCGGAGGACATCGAGAAACTCCTTTAGCAACTATGAGAGCTCGTCACCCAACTCGAATTTTAATGAGAGCTGTCAAAGGTATGATGCCCAAAACTCGTTTAGGAGATCAACAGCTCCGTAAATTGCGCATCTATGCTGGAGTGGAGCATCAGATGCAAGCACAAAATCTCGTTCCAGTAAATATTTAAGGAATTGGCATATGGTAAAAGAGAAAGAGACTATCGGAGTTGGCCGTAGAAAAACAGCGGTTTCTTCAGTTCGCTTAAGAAGAGGAACTGGGATTATTGATGTAAACGGAAGATCTTTTGAAGAATATTTTCCTGTACAATTACAGAGAGATACAATTCTCGCTCCTTTAAATCGCGTTGGAGAACCGGCTCGCTTTGATTTAGTGGTTCGTGTAAAAGGCGGCGGTATTGAATCTCAAGCAATTGCAACTCGTCTCGGAATTAGCCGTGCGTTAGTTCAAGAAGATGAAGCAGTTCGAGGAGATTTAAAGCAACTCGGATTCTTAACACGAGATCCTCGTAAGAAAGAGCGTAAGAAATACGGACATAAGAAAGCCCGTAAACGCTTCCAATTCTCTAAACGATAATCAATCTTATAAAAGGCAGTTTTTCAAACTGCCTTTTTTCATTTATATTTTTCTTTGAGATAGTCGACGTAGGCTTTTTCGCTAAGAACTGATCCTGTGACTCTTTTGATCAGATTTTCAGTGCTATAGGTTTTCCCGAGAGAATGAATATTTTCTTTGAGCCATGTTCGAAGGAATGCGAGATCTCCGGAACTGATTCGATCTTCCCAATCTTTAAATTGTTTTTTCATTGCTTGAAAGATTTGGGCTGCGGCCATATTTCCTAGAGCATAAGTGGGGAAGTATCCAAAATCTCCTAAAGACCAATGGATGTCTTGTAAGCAGCCCATGCTGTGATTGGGAGGTGTAATTCCAAAAAGTTCTTTCATTTTATCATTCCAGGCATCCGGCAGGTTGTTTACGGAGAGAGTGCCTGCAATGAGCTCTCTTTCAATTTCAAAGCGAAGAATGACATGTAGACAATAAGTCACTTCATCGGCTTCTACTCGAATGAAAGAAGGTGTCACACGATGAATGGCTTGATAAAAATGGTTGAGTGGCACTTTAGTTAAGTGAGGGATTTTTTTTTGAAGAAGGGGATAAAAATATTTCCAAAAAGATTTGCTTCTTCCAATGAAGGTTTCCCAAAAACGGGACTGGCTTTCATGAATTGTTAAGGAAACGGCTTCGCAAAGAGGGGTCCCAAAGTATTCTAGAGGAAGTCCCGTTTCATAAAGAGAATGACCTGCTTCGTGAAGAATGGAGAATATATTGCTTATAAAAGCATTTGGAATTAGACGCGTGGTGATTCGGCTATCCAATGGATGTAGAGCCAAAGAAAATGGATGAGAAGAGAGATCGAGTCTTGAATGTTTTGGATCCAAAGGAAGTTTGGAAAATAGTAAATGGCCGATTTCCATTTGAGTGTCATGATCGATCGTTTTCTGTAAAAACGTGTCATCGATTGTTTTTTTCTTTTGAATTTCTTTGACTAAAGGAAGGATTGCTTTTTTGAGTTTAGAGAAAAAAACGGCTACTTTAGCTTCGGTCATGCAAGGTTCATAGCCTTCCAAAAGAGCATCGTAGGGATGGTTTTTAAATCCTAAGATTTCTGCTTTTTTACGAGAAAGATGGATGATTTTTTCAAGATAGGGGGCAAAACTTTGAAAGTTATCCTCTTTTTTCGCAAGTCTCCAGACTTGGGATGCTTCTGATGTGAGATGAGAGAAGGTTTTGACAAAATCACCGGGCAGTTTTGTGACTTTTAAGAACTCTTTTCGCCATTCTCTGACCATTACTTTTTCAGGGGAGGAAAGTTTTTTCCCAAGCGCTGTTGGTTTCCCAGTGTTAAGGTGGATGAGTTTCTTTAGATTTTGTTCAAATTTTTTGGATGTTTTGAGTTCGTGAATGAGAGATGCAAGAGTTGCTAATTGTTCGCTTCTTGGAGAGATTCCTCCCTCTGGCATGTAGGTTTCGGCATCCCAATGTAAAAGAGTTTGTATCGATTGGTATGTGTGAATTTGCGTAGAAAGCGCCTTAAGTTCATTTATTGCTGACTTTTGATCCATAATTTGGACTATAGCTTGTTTTGATCAAAAGGACAAGGGTGCAGATTGCAAAAGGAGACCATATGGCAAGAAAACTAGAGATCACACCGTTTTCTCCAAGAATGAGCATTCCCTCTAAAATGGTGACAAAACTAATGAAGCCAAAAAGGCTAAGAGCTGTGATGATAAATATGGGCTTGCTTCTTTGAAAATAGGTGGTCACCGGAATGATGAGCCAAAGAAGAAAAGGACAAAGAAGGGATGTTCCGATTTTGTATTGCAGATGAGAAAGAACGGCGCTTTTTTCTAGCTTTAAAGAGGCGCTTTGTTTCATGAGCGTTGATAAAGATCTCTCTTCAAAAGGACAGAGTTCTTTTTCCGAGTTTTCAAGGAATTCAATTTTAGGGAAAAAAATGTGTTCAAAGTGGTCTTTTGTTTCTAAAATGCCTTCTTGAGATCGCTGAAAATGATCGACAAAATGTCCTTGCAAAGTGGTTAAAAAAAGAGATTTCATGTGCCAAATGTCATTTGTATTTTGAATCCAGAAAACATCGAAAAGGGACTGTTTTTCATGGGAGAATTGCTGGTAAACAAGTTCTGAGCCGTCTTTAAGAGTGACCCTATGAAGCTCAGGTGTATTTTTTGATTTTTTAGTCAGAATTTTACTTTGAAAAGTTTCCATTGATTGAAGAGCGTTTGGAAAGACCCATTCATAGTTCAAAAGAGAGATTAAAGAGAGGATGAATGCAAAGAAGAAAAAAGGGCTTAAGATTTTTTTGTGAGATAATCCTCCCATTGATAGAGCGGTGAATTCATGATGAGTCGTGCATTCGAAAAGAAGTTTTAAACAGACTAAAAGAAAAGTCAGAGGGAAAAAAAGAGATAGATATTTGGAGAGGGTTTGTAAGTAATAGAGAAAAATGGGTTGTAAGGTGTTCATTTGAATAATGAGGTGAGTTCCCTGAACAGAAAGGTCGATGATGATATAGGTAAAAAAAAGAATAAAGAGAAAGATGCAAAAAGTTTTGAAGAGTCTTTTTAAAAGATATCGGGTCCAGAGTTTCATTGGTTCCCTTTTGCAATTTTATGGATGCGGAGATAGGAAAAGATCCAACTGAAAAGATGAGGCGTTGCTAAAATGAATGCGGCGATGAAAATTTGAGATTTGTATTCTTTCCCAACCAAGTAAGAAAGAATCGTTAAAAGAAGAAGGCTTGCCATGACAAAGAGATGTTTTTTGGAGGGGGTTCTTCCGATGAGGATGCCAAATGCAGATCCAATGAGAGTCATGGTAAAAGTTGTTAAAGAAAGGATCGTTCTTCGAAGAATTTCTATTTGAGAGCGGGTCCACTTTTTATTTGATTCTTTGCCCATAAGGCGAAGCATTGGAATGTTTAAAGACCCTGCATCAAAACAAGGTCTTCGTTTTTTTAAAAGAACGGATAGAGAAAATGCGTCGGTCGTCATGGATTTTTCTTGTTCAATGATAAGAGGGTCGAATTGTTCTTTTGTAGAATTCAAATACGATATAAAGGAGATGTTTTCTCCTTTGAGTTCTTTGCCTTTGATTTCTAATTGTTTGGCGGAAATCAGCATGAGCTTATGATTTTGATAGGGGGAAATAAAGATCATGTTTTTCATGATCTTTTCATCTTGATTTTCTTCTATTTGTAGAAAACTTTTCTTGATTTTGATGAGTGATTTACGTCCTAAAAGAAGAAGTGGATTTGATGAGGTTTGCTCATAAAATAGACTTTTCGAGGCTCTTCGCGAAGCCGGAAAAATTTCTGCGCATAGGATGAAATTGCAAACAGTTAAAAAGAAAGAAGAAATGAGGATTGGTGCCAAAATCTGATGAAGAGACATTCCGGATGCGCGCATTGCAGTGAGTTCAAAGCTGCGGCTCAAACGCTGGCATAATAAAAACGCTGCGATGAACGAAGAAACGGGAATTGCAAGAGGTAAAATCAATGGAATTTGATAGATGATGAAAAGAAAAGCAGATGTGGCATCGTCAGAGAGAGCTGTAAATCGTGCAATCTCTTTAAATCTTGAGACAAGCAAAATGAGAATAAAAGAAAGGATCGATAAAGCGAAGACGCGAAAATAACCTTTTAGAATATAGATCCACAAGATAGGCATAGATACCAAAGATATTCTGGATGTACTATAATTGCCTCAATGAAAAGAGTAAAAGAGTTTTTAAGTCTTCGATGGGACCAAAAAAGCCCTCTCCTTCTGGGGTATTCAGGAGGGCCCGACTCTAAAGCGTTGCTCTATGCTCTTTTGGACGAGGCATTGCCTCTTCATATCGCTCATGTAGATCATGGATGGAGAAAAGAAAGTCAACAAGAGGCCGAGCTCATCCGAGAGGAAATTGCGTCTTTAAAACTGCCTTTTCATGCCATTCGACTTTCTGTATCTATCGGAAGTAATTTGGAAGATCGTTTTCGTAAAGAAAGATTTTCTTTTTTTAAGTCGCTTTTTCAAAAAATTCCTTTTCAGTCTCTTTTATTGGCGCATCAGGCAGACGACCGCGCGGAAACGGTGCTAAAACGTTTTTTGGAAGGTGCTCATCTTTCTTTTTTAGGGGGAATGCAAGAAGTTGCAATAATGGATGGCATGCCGATTTGGCGTCCTTTGCTTCGAGTGAAAAAAACGGAGATTCTTGAGTTCTTAAATGAGAAGTCTTTGTCTTTTTTCATAGATCCGACAAATCGAGATACGACCTATTTAAGAGCTCGGTTTCGAGAAGAAATTGCGCCTTTTTTAACGCGTTCTTTTGGTAAGAATTTTGTGGATAATCTAGCTCTTTTTTCGGATCGAATCTATGAGCTTCAGCAGTATTTAGATGAAAAGATCGCCCATTGTTCTATTCGAAAAGGAGAGTGGGGGTGGTCGGTGCATCTACAAGATCTTCCTCGGGTAGAGATGCGTCACTTGCTTCAGAGACGAGCGGCCGATGAAGGTCTGACTTTGCCAAGGACTGTTTTAGAGACGATTTTGGATTGGGTTTTGGATTTCCATAAGATGAGGAAAATCTATGTTCAGTCTCGATGGATCGTTGTTTTTCGGGGGTGGGTTTTTATCTTAAATTCTTTACTGGAAAGGGAGATGTTTCGTAAACTAGTACTGTAAATGAAAAGTTTTTCAAGGAATTTCGAGAGTGAAAGCTCGCTTAAATCGACGACCGCATGGCTGCGTAAGTTAATCCGCCGTATTAAATACGATGCGAATTAACTTGCGTTCGTCGATTTCAGCGGCTTTGACCTCGAAATTCCTGCAAAAACTTTTGATTTACAGTACGAGTGTCTTCTTAAGGTCGTGAAATCATTTTTTATTTTTTTGTATTTCACTGAAAGTAAGTTGGATGAGTTGTTTTTGTAAAGAGAGACAGACAATTTAATCTTTTTTTGTTATTAGAAAATTTTTGAGGTATCTTCAAAAGTTGAGGCGTTTTTAAAGGCGTTGCTTTTTGAAAGAGATTTATGAAGTAAACGGTTGTTTTGTCGATTTCTTAATTTTTGCGTTTTAGCTTTCGCAAAACAAGAGAGTTTGTGATATGATGAAACAGCTTTAGTAAATTAAAAACAAGGCAGTTGTAGTCAATGAGACCAGATCAAAAAAAAGGATTTCCAGGAGGCTTTCTCCTTTTTGTTTTAGCAGCTATTTTACTGATTTTTGGTGTGCAGTCATTGACGTCTGATCAGTTAGCGAGAGTTTCTTTTAGTCATCAGGTAGAGCATTTAACGAATCTTAACTTAACAGTGCCTGAAGAGAATCACAAAATCGCTCAGAATGATCATTTAGTGACCTTTGGCGGGAAATTCCGTGACCGATTGACGGAAGAAAGTACAGAACGTTTTCGTTATTTGGAGCTTTTAAATCGTCATCATGAGCTTTCTGATGAATCTTCTCTTTTAGAGAAAGATCTAGATGCAACGAAACAACAAGTTCAAGAAGCGGCAGATCTTTATTTAAGTCTGAGTGGACAAGCAGTTCCGAGAGCAGGTTTTGTAGTCGTCGGTCCTCTTTATGATACATCGGATCGAGATGGATCGATTGTGCTTCGCTCTTTACAGGGACGAGATGTTGTGAATCTTCCTTTAGTGCAAAAGGCGTTTGCGCTTGCACAGCAAAACCAATCATTGGATGCTGTAGAGGCAGTCTCTAAAGATTTAAGAGACTTAGTCTCTCAGTTGAGATCTCCTGCACTTGGTATTGGTGTTGAATCGATCAAGCAAGAATTGAAAGCTTTGGATCAAAAGCTTGTCTCAGGATTGAATCTATCGGCTTCGCAGCAGCTTGCTTTGTATGGGGATGCAATTCAGCAAGTTAGTCAAGTGATTTTAGACTTGGGAAAGGAACAAGACGGTGTTCGTCTTTCTGCTCTTCGTAGCGTAAGAAGTTATGTTGAAGAAAGCCAACAGTTTGTTCAAGTATCTCAAGATTTACAGCAAAATACGGCTCTTTTAGATAAAGCGCGTCAGAAAGTATCTTCCGTGATTTGGTATTTTAACAATCAAGAACTTTCTACAAAAAGCTTAGAAAAACAAGATACGGAATCTTTTGGATATTGGTTTGCTCAAGCAAAGCAAGAATGGGAAAACTTTGAAATGAATAAAGGACTTTCCTATCGAGCTCCTGATCAACCTCGCAATGCTGTTTTGGAAAGAACCTTTAAGAGCCAAGAGCCCGCACCGAATTATTTCAGCTATATTTTAACGCTTCTTCCTTTAGCTCTAGTGGGTCTATTTCTTTATTTCATTTTCTCAAGACAGATGAAGGGAGTTGGCTCTTCTGCGATGAATTTTGGGAAATCTCCAGCCAAACTCATGACGAAGGAGATGAATAAGGTTACATTTAAAGATGTGGCAGGCTCTGATGAAGCAAAAGAAGAATTGAAAGAGATTGTCGAATTCTTAAAAGATCCTCAGAAATTTACGGCATTAGGAGCTCGTATTCCGAAAGGAGTTCTTCTTGTTGGATCTCCGGGAACCGGGAAAACATTGATTGCTAAGGCCGTAGCGGGTGAAGCGGATCGTCCTTTCTTTTCGATCTCCGGATCTGATTTTGTAGAAATGTTTGTCGGGGTTGGTGCGAGCCGTATTCGCGATATGTTTGATCAGGCAAAGAAGAATGCGCCTTGCATTATCTTTATGGATGAGATTGATGCGGTGGGTCGCCATCGTGGGGCTGGCATTGGCGGCGGTCATGATGAAAGAGAGCAGACATTGAACCAACTTCTTGTCGAAATGGATGGATTTGATACGAAAGAAGGTGTGATTTTAATGGCAGCGACAAACCGTCCTGATGTTTTGGATAAAGCGCTTTTACGTCCGGGTCGTTTTGATAGACGAGTGGTCATGGATTTGCCGGATGTCAAAGGACGTTTGGAAATTTTAAAGGTTCATGCAAGAAAGATTAAAATCGATCCTTCGGTGAATTTGGACGAAGTCGCACGAGGCACCCCGGGAGCATCGGGTGCTGATCTAGAAAATATTTTAAATGAAGCGGCTCTTTTGGCGGCGCGTAAAGGTCGTTCAGCAGTCACACCTGCCGAAGTCAAAGAAGCATGCGATAAGGTTCGTTTTGGAAAAGAAAGACGCAGTCTTGAAATGGATGAAGAGGAAAAGAAAACAACAGCCTATCATGAATCAGGTCATACGATTACAGGCCTTGTTGTTGAACATTCAGATCCTGTAGAGAAGGTCACAATCATCCCTCGAGGATTTTCTTTGGGAGCAACTCACTTCATGCCGAAAAAGAACCGTTTGAGCTATTGGAAAAAAGAGGTCTTGGATCATCTTGTTGTTCTCATGGGTGGACGCGCTGCAGAAGAGTTGTTTGTTCAAGATATGTCATCGGGTGCTCAGCATGATATTTTGCAGGCGACGAAAGTGGCAAGAAGCATGGTCTGCGAGTGGGGGATGAGCGATACCTTGGGAACCGTTACTTATGATGAACGTTCCGAGGGAGGTCAATATCTTGGGATGTCGAATACGCAGCCTCAAAAATATTCCGATGAAACTGCAAAAAGTATCGATAAAGAAGTGCGAACATTGATTGATGAAGCTCATAAACGAGCCGTCGATATCTTAGAGCATCATCGTGATAAAGTGATTCTCATGGCTGATATGCTTATGGAATTTGAGACCTTAGATGCGCAAGATATCAAAGCCATCATGGATGGAACTTGGGATATTGAAGAGAAAAGAGCTCGTCTTAAAGCAGCAGAGGAGCTCCAGAGAAAAGCACCTCCACCCCCTCCAGAGCCAGCAAAAGCTCCTACAAAGGGAGACATGCCGATGGAGCCTGGATTAAATTAATTTCTATAGAGCCAATTGCAAAACTCATTTGCCCGTTAAAATTGCCCTTTTTGGGGTCATTTAAGTTCACTCTCCTCACTTAAGCCCTTAGGGGTTGTGTTCGTCGAAATGAAACGGGCAAGCTCGCTTTGCGATCTGAACCAACTCTTGAGTGGTTGTCAAATAGGCGGGGTCTTCCTATTGCGGGGAGGTTTTTGTTAATTTATTATTTCATAAATAATACTTATAATTATAGTTAATTTAAATTTTGGTTTATATTATAATTAATAAATAAATATTATTTGGTTTTAATTTTATGATTAGACGTCCTTGTTCTTTTATGACTTCTGCAATGTATGGGAGAAGTTTTACTTCACCCGTTTCAGGACAGCTTCGTGAGTCTTTTTGTCGAGAATCGGGAGGGCATCAGTTTGCTCGGAACTGGTTTTGGCAAGGGGGGATGGGTCTTTTGTCGGGCGGAGCTTCTCTATGGTTGTATAGAAATTATTTGAGAAGGAATGATCATTTATCAGAAGGCGTCTCTTTTGAAAGTGAGCGAAGAATCATTGCTGAAAAGAGTTCGTCTGCATTGGGTGAAGAGAAGGGGGTTCTAAAAGTGAATCTTCCTAGTCTTATTCAAACGATGGGCGCTAGTATGTACGGGGTTTCTATTGCAGAGACGGCGGTTAAAGAGCTTTTGCAAAATGCTTTTGATGCTGTGAAAGAAGCAGAATATCTGGGCTTGATTAAGGAAGGCGATATCCAAATTAGTTTTGATGCAATGAATCGTACGATTACTGTCAAAGATAATGGCATAGGAATGACTCCAGAAATTGTTCGTGATGCATTTTTTACTATAGCAGGCTCTCATAAAGGAATTCCGTCTCATTTGCGTAGCGGAGGGTATGGGCAAGCTAAAATTGCATTTTTAATGAATGTGGCTGAAATAAATTTACGTACGACAAGAAATGGTGAGACAACAGAAGTGACTACAACACCTTCTGAATTGCTTTCAAATAGCTTTAAGATTTCTCGGTTCTCAGCTTCAGAAGCAGAACATGGTACTACGGTTACAGTTCGGATTCCTGAAACCTGTGTTGTGAATGGTGAAGAAAAATCTGTTTATTTTTTTCACACCGGCAACTATTACAAAGCGTTGACAGCGCCCTTGATAGGAAATGTCAAAATAACGGTGAATGATGGTTGGCGCTCAACTGTGTTATCTTCAGGAGTTCATTTTAATAAATCAGTTCATTCTATTTTAGAGTTTTCTTGGGGAACAGCTACAATTTATGCAAGTCCTCCTTCTGGTTATTCACCTTCGCACTCTGTTTTAGCGAGTGGGGTCATTCAGTTTAATCCTAGATTTACCATATCTGACACCACCTACGAGCAGATTCCTCTTGATTTGATTATAGATATCAAATCAAAAGTTTCACCGGATGATCAGGCATATCCATTCACTAATAATCGTCAAGAATTTAGAAAAAGTGCGGGTCAAGATATTCAAACATTGAAGGAATGGCTTCGGTGGATTAATGGTCAAAAAGAAAGAGAAGAATGGAAACAAGTTTTTAGAGGAGCTTGGTGGATGCCTCGTTTATCAGAAGAGGATCTGACTGTTGCAAGTGGGACTTTAGAAATTGATTCTACGAAAAAGAGAAGAAAAATTTCTCGACCTTTTCAAGTAGAATCGGGGATGGCATTCATTGAAAAAGAGTTTAATCGGCACCTTAGATTACGGTCTTTACAAAATCCTCAAAAAAAACTTCCCGAACAAAGAGAAGCGATCAATGAGTGGGAGCCTGTTTTGGGAAATTTTGCATCGGAAGAATTAGAGGCTCCTCGAACGATTCGAGCTGAAGATGTACCTGCAATGATTGCAAAATCAAACGATGGTGTTTTCACTCATTTTCCTTCTAATCGGACACTGTTTATAAATAATACGAACTCTGATGTTCCTTTAAATAAAGAAGTTCAGGAATTATTTGCCGGCGTAGCTTCTCTTTTTTGTGAAATGAAAAATGCTGTGGCAAGTAGTGGATTGCCGGGTTATGACCATCGTCTTACGCAGTCTTATGCGGGGGTGTTGATTGATTGCAAAGTAAGTGGACTTTGTGTTCCATATTTAGTCCCATGCGTATTGGTAAATCCTCTTGGGTATTCTTCTGCTACAAATATAGAAGCCATTCGTAGATCTATTCTCGATACAATGATTCATGAAATTGCTCATACGAATCAATCGGGAAGAGACCATGGCGAAAAACACAACCTTGCAATGAAGGATATATTGATTTATCTTTCGAATGAAAATCGATTGTCACCAATTGAGACTAAGCTTCATCAACTTTTGGAAAAGCATAAGAATTTACTCTTTGGATTGAGAACTCAACATTCAGTTGCTGAAAACCGAGGAGAGATGGTTGGGATTGCATAGAGCTTGTAAAACAATTTAGGCTTTGCCGCTATTTAGAGAAACATCCCCACTTAGGATCGGTAATAGCAATGAGATCCTTGGAGGCCATGACGATGGATTCTGTTGCAAGTCCGCAGTGAAAGGCTGATTTTTCTTTTTTCTTAATCTCTTCATCGAAGTAGTTATCGATGTTGAGAAGATTGCCAAAAGGAGGGACTCCTCCGACTTTAAGACCGAATCTTTCTTCAATGACTGCAGGAGATTCAAATTCGCATTTTTCACCTACAATGTCAGAGGCGGCTTTTGCATCGAGTTTTAAATGGGAAGGAATATTGAATTGGTAATTTTTTTTGCTTGATTTTCCTTTTAGAATGAGCGATTTAACCCCTTCTTCTAGAGAGGTTTTTCGGATCTTTGCGGATTCTTCGGAAGTCAGTGTCTCTTCGTGAGTGAGATGCTCAAAGGAGATATTTCTTTGATGACAAAGACGAACGATCTCATTTCGGATATTTTCGCCTCCAAAAAAGATGTGGGCTTTAATTCGGTTGCCGGCAATTCGTTTGGTGTCGGATGGAAATAGAGATGCTTCTCGAATGTTTTTGAGTTTTAAAAGCGTCATGGTCAGGCGCTCGAGTCCCATTCCAAAGCCGCCATGCACGGGCATCCCGTAACGGAAAATGCTGAGGTAGTCGTTGAAATTATTGGGATCCATTCCTTTGGATTTGATCCCTTCTAACATCGATTCATAGGTGTGTCTTCTTTGACCTCCGGATGTGATTTCTGTTCCTGCGCAAAGAAGGTCGAATGTGTTGGTCAGAGAGGAGTCGTTTTCTTTAGGGTAGGCATAGAAAGGACGCTTGGTTGTTTGCCAATCGATGATAAATACAAGATCTGTTCCTTTTGTCTCGAAAGCCCATGCGCATAGTTCTCTTTCAGCCGCAGGACTAAGGTCAGGCTCTTTTCTTTCATCAATTCCGGTTCTTTGATAATAAAGCTCTTGCGCTTCTTGGAAAGTCAAGCGAGGAAATGGAATCTCAGCCGGAGCTTTGATGATTTTATTGCCTAAAGTATGAATTTCAGGTGCACAAGTTTTATGAAGATGAGCAAGGATGAATTTAATACAGCCTTCTTGAATATCTAAGATCTCATGCCAGTGCTCGAAGAATCCCATTTCAAATTCGAACTGTTTTCCTTCTGAAAGATGGCGCGTTGTTTGGGAATGTTCTGCTCTAAAAAAAGGCATTAAAGCAAAGACGCGTTCATTCACACCAACCATGATTTGCTTATATAGCTGACTGCTTTGAGCAAGTGTTGCCGAATATCCAAAATAGTCAACATTGAAAAACTCAGCGCCGCCTTCTGATGAAGCTCCGATAATGTTGGGAGCAAAATATTCATATGCCTTTACCTGATCGTGCATATAAAGACGATAGGCGTGGGCAATTTCTGCTTGAATTTTGAAGACTGCTTGGAGTTCTCGATTGCGCAAACTGATGGGGCGATGATCCAGAATGAATTCCAAGTCGGAATGGATTTCCGGCTTATAGTATTCTATCGGAGGAACTTCGTAAATTGGGTTCTCGATTTCAATGACCGGTTGTATCATTTCGAACTTTAGTTCGCTTTTTGATGAAACAACTTGTCCTTGAATTCTAAGAATGGATCCCGGTTGCAGGGATGCGATTTTTTTCCCATCGATTTCGTTTTCAATGACGATTTGTGCAAAACCTGTTCGATCGCGAAGCAAAAGAAAGGTGAGCTTTCCAAATGCGCGGACGTTGTTGAGCCAGCCGCGCACCATGACTTGGTTATTTTCATGTTGAGAGAGTTCGTTTGCACAAATTCGTTTCATAAGCTTAATGGGATTGTTGTTGTTGTTCTAAGATGGCTCTATGACTGAGACGAATTTGTCCGCGGTCATTGATATCGAGAACTTTGACTTCAATCATATCGCCTTCTTTAAATGGAATATCTTGAATGTTTTGGATCCGTTTTGTGGAAATTTCTGAAATATGACACAAACCTTCTTTCCCGAAGACTTCTACAAAAAATCCAAATGGTACGATCGAGGTAATACGGCCTTTGTAAATTTTGCCGATTTCCATTTCAGAAGTTAAATTGATGATGATCGACTTTGCTTTTTCCATGGCGTCTTGATTGGAAGAGGCGATGCTGACAAGCCCGGTATCATTGATATCGATTTGAACACCTGTCTCTTCTACGATGGCTCGGATTTGTTTTCCTCCGGGGCCAATGACAGTTCCAATTTTGCTTGGCTTAATTTGCAAAGTTTCAATGCGAGGCGCATGAGAAGACATCTCTTTACGCGATGCTGGGCAAGCTTTGAGCATTTCTTTCAAAATGTGAATGCGGCCTTCTTTTGCTTGCATGAGAGCTTCTTTCATAATGGTATGTGTAATGCCTTCTACTTTGATATCCATTTGAAAGGCTGTGATCCCTTTTTCGTCTCCTGCTACTTTAAAATCCATGTCGCCAAGAGCATCTTCGGCGCCTAAAATATCTGAAAGAATGGCATGTTTCCCGGGTTCTAAAACAAGCCCCATGGCAATCCCTGCAACAGGACGTTTGATCGGAACTGCCGCATCCATCATTGCAAGACAGCCGCCGCAAACAGAAGCCATGGAAGAAGAACCGTTGGATTCTGTGATATTGGATTCAAGGCGAATCACGTAAGGAAAGTGTTCTTGTTTAGGTAAGATGGCCGAGAGAGCTCTTTCGGCAAGCTTGCCATGGCCAACTTCTCTTCTTCCAGGAGATCCAACGCGTCCTACTTCTCCAACAGAGAAAGGAGGGAATGAATACTGAAGATAAAAACTCTGGGCGACATCTCCATTGAGATCTTCTGATTTTTGAGCATTGTTTCCTCCGCCAAGAGTGCAGACAGCAAGAGATTGGGTTTCTCCTCGAGTGAATAAAGAGCTTCCATGAGTCCTTGGTAAGATGGATTGCTCGATATCAATTGGTCGAATCTCTTTTAATCCTCTTCCGTCAATGCGTTTTTTCTCTTCGAGAATCATTTTGCGCATTAAAGAAGATTGCAGGCTTTTGAAAGCTGCTAAAACATCTGATTTTAAATACGCTGATTCAGCTCCTTCAGGAAGGATTGTTTTCACAACATCTTCTTGAATTTTGGCAAGAGTGAGTTCTCGTTCTTGTTTTGACACAATTCGCAGAGCAGAGGCGATTAAGGTTTCAGCAGCTCCATGCACAGCGGTTGTTACTTCTTTAGGGATGTGTCGAATCGTCTCTTTTTTCTTCGGAGATCCAAGTTTTTTTGCCCAAGCGGTTAGTTGATGGCAAATTTCTTGAATGGCTTTATGTCCTGTTTCGATGGCTTCGATCACTTCTTCTTCTGTTAAAAAGTCGCAAAATCCTTCGATCATTAAAATGGCATCTTCAGTTCCAGCGAGAACGAGGTCTAAAGAGGATTGTTTCATCATTTCAACGGATGGATTGATGACAAAGCGATTCTGAATTTTTCCCACGCGCACGGCGCCAATAGGTTTAACGAGAGGAATATCGGAAATAGCAAGTGCGGCAGAGGCTGCGCAAATGGAAAGAACATCTGGGAAATGGACTCCGTCATAAGAAAAGACGTAAGAGAGGATTTGGACTTCGTTGTAATATCCCTCTTCAAACATCGGTCTTAAAGGCCGGTCGATGAGTCTGCTGACTAAAATTTCTCTTTCGGTAGGACGTCCTTCTCTTTTGATGAATCCACCCGCGGTACGACCTGCGGCGGAGAACTTTTCTTGGTAATCGACTCTTAAAGGAAAGAAGTCAGCGCCTTCTTGAGGTTTAGCGGAAGCGCAGGCGGATGCAAAAACAACGGTTTCTCCGCAACGCACGAGAACGGATCCGTTCGCTTGGCGAGCGATTTTTCCGGTTTCGAATTTCAAAGTTTGATCGCCTATGTGAACTGTGATCGTTTCTTTATGTAACATGAATAAAATACTCCTAAAAATGAGCCAGTTTAAAAGGTAGGTCGATTAAAAACAAGGCTCTTGAGCGGGTCACTCAAAGCTAAGGTCAGACGAGGATATCACGAGCGGTATACGGTGAAAGCCATCATTCGGTCGTGAGTAAAATTTTAAAAAGATTGAAATGAATTGAAGTTTTATTGAAAGATTTGAGGGAGAAGAATCTCCCTCGTGTTTATTTTCTCAGATTCAGTCGAGCGATCAAGCTTTGATATCGCTTGGTGTCTGTCGAATTGAGATAGTCAAGCAGTTTGCGTCTTTGTCCGACTAGTTTGAGTAGGGCAAGACGTGAACTGTGGTCTTTCGGAGCTACTTTCAGATGCTCTGTGAGCTCCGCGATTCTTTCAGTTAAAATAGCGATTTGAACGTCGGCAGAGCCGGTGTCCTTCTCATGTAACTGAAATTTTTTTGTGATTTCTTCCTTGGTCCCTTTATCTAAAGACATGGAGGACATTTCTCCCCGTAGAGGTTTAAGACATTATACGGGAGAATTGTACTTGATTTTGGATAAATGTTCAATAGAGGGTTTTTGGGCTCTCTTTTTAAGAACCCTTCTCGAGGTGCTTTTTTGACTTGAGTTTTGGGGTCGCATTCAAAGATTGAGATTGGAGAAAAAATAAATTTTCATATACGGTGCAAAAAAGACCTTTCTTGGGAGATTCTATGAAAATTGTGGTTAAAAAGCGTTTCATTTTTATTGCTTTATTGCTTCCATTTGCTGTTTTCCCCGTCAATCTTCTTTTTGAAGGAAAAGCGAGCTACTTCATTCCTTTCAATCATCGATTCAAAGAAATATATTCAGGTGGGGGCATTTATGGTGTAGATCTAAGTGTTCAAGCCTGGAAAAACCTTTATCCCTTTTTAAGTGTCGATTATTTTCAAAAATCGGGAAGATCCATTCTTGATGATGGTTCTTTAAAAATGAAAGGCGATCAAACAAAAATTCAATTCGTGCCTATTGGCGCAGGTCTTAAATACATTCAACGGATCAATGCTCGTTTTGATTTTTACGCAGGGCTCGGAGCTACAGCCACTTATCTACATATTAAAGATCATTATGAAGATGGATCCCAAGTATTGACCAATTGGGGGCCGGGGTTTATTGTGAAGATCGGAAGTTTGGTCACTCTTTGTCAAGGACTTTTCCTAGATTTTGCGATCGACTATCGGTATGCTAAAGTCGATTTTTCAAAACCTTATACTCCTGCAAACTTAGATGGTTTGTCTCTGGGCGGAGGGATGGGATACCGATTTTAAAATTAAAATACAGAGACATTTATAGGTGGACTGATGATTCCAAAGGCATTGACTGCCTGAACAGAATAGACATGAAATTCATTGAAAGACACGCCATGATCCATAAATTGTAATTTTTCTTGAGAGGATACAAAGCCAATTTGTGTCTGATCTTTTAAAATTTGATATCCGACCACACAAGAACCAGGGCTCGCAGTCCAAGAGATTTGGTAAACTCCATGAAGGTTAACTAAAAACTTATTTTTCAAAGCTTTACATGAAATTGTTGGGGGGGCTAAAGCAAGAGGCGCTAAAGAAATGTTTAAATTCGAAGGTCCTCCAGATACGACCTCGATAGAGAGAGTCTCACTTTTAAATCCTGACTTAGAGATCGTCACCTCTTCAGTTGCCCCTGAAGTGAATCCTGAAAAATGCCACTGACCGGAAACATCTGTGATTCCAATAGGAATGTTATTTAAAGAGACGTTAGCACCCGAAAGAGCGTTGTTAAGACAAGCATTTAAAGCTGTTACAGTCATTGAAGATCCTCCTTGAACCAAAGGAACATCAATGGCTCCAGAAGAATTTACAAAGAAAGAAGAAAATCGAACCATTTTTGGACTTTGCTCTGAAACTTCACCTTGTAAAGATTTCGATTGATATCCTGATGCAACTGCTAAGATTTGATACATCCCGGGAGCTAGATTTGAAATTGTATAATTTCCTTGTTCATCGCTCTGATTTGCACCGACTAAATGATTGTTCAAAAAAACGCTCACCGTGGCTCCCGCAATCGGAGCCTCGGTATTTTGATTATAAACTTTTCCAAAAAGGATTCCGGGACCTAACATCAAAGGACAATTTGTAACAGTTTGAGAATCAGATTGTATCTCTATCGTTTGAACAGATCTTTGATATCCGGATGCATCGATCAACAATGAATAGGTATGGGGAGCTAAATTTGGAATCAAATAATCTCCGTTAGCATCCGTAATTGCAGAAGCAACTAAAACAGATCCTTCATATAGCTGGACTGAAGCTCCGGAGATAGGATATTTCGAAAAGTCCGAACTGATTTTCCCAAAAAGACTTCCGGGATTTAAGGCAAGAGAGACATTCAACGTTTTTGTTGCATCGTCCTGCAAATTGAGTCCTTGATATGCAGTCTGATAACCTTGAGATGAAATCGCAATTGTATAACTTCCTAGCTTTAAGCCTGAAATCTGAAAGCTGCCATCTTCAGCAGATTCTACATTGATGAGATTGATCGAATTTTTCATCACTCGAATAACAGCGCCTGCAATCGGAGATAAGCTCTCTGAATCGCTCACAACTCCAAGGATAGAAACAGAATCTTGCTGTAAAAAGAAATTTGCGCTTAAGGATTCAGAATCAATGGAGATCCCTTGACTTTGAGACTGATAGCCATCCGCAGTCACAACAATGATGTAATTGCCATATTCTAGATCAGTCAATGAATAACTTCCGGATGAATTGACTAAAGTAGATGCAATGAGAAGCGTCTTATCATAAATTTCAACCTGAGCATTTGAAATCCCAAAGTGTCCACTTGCATCCTGGATGATTCCAGAGACTATTCCTGAATCTTTTTTTAAGAAAATATTTGAAGTATAAACTCCATCTTCATCGATCCAGATAGAAGAGACTGCTGTTTCATAACCATCGCAACTCACACTCAGAGTATAAAATCCATGTTTCATTGCATTCTCCAATGAATACACGCCTGTCGAATCTGTAAAAACGGTGTCATAGAATGATGCAAAAGACATCACAATCTGGGCATGTGGAATCGGGTTGTGTGTTTTTGCATCTTTCACAACTCCTGCGATGACAGCTCCTTTTTTAGGTTTTAAACAAAGATCGCTTCCATCAGTATCTTGATCTCCTTTTTTGTCATAAAGTCCAACACTTCGAGATTCATATCCGGGAGCGCTGATCGCCAAAATCGATCCTTCGAGATTTTCTGTCGAGAGAGTATATTGTCCTAAAGAGTCTGTTGATGTCGATGAGAGTAAAGAGTCTCCCGCAAGAACTCTGACCATGGCCCCAACAATTGGCTTTTCTGTATGACAATCGAACACTCTCCCTGAAACACGCATTTCTACAGGATTTAAAGAGATATTTTGTTCATTGTTTTGTTTTTGAATGGTTTTAAGAGCCATGGACTGCGCTTCATATCCGGAAGCCTTCGCGATTAAAATGTAATTGCCCGGTAAGAGATCATTGATTTGATATTTTCCTTCTGAATTTGTGCTCGTTGAATATTTTTCTTTTTCACCTCGAGTCACTTCAATGAAAGCTTTTTCAATGGGTTTTTTTGTCGCTGCATCAGTCACTACCCCATATATACTGCAATCATCTGAAGAATCGGTTTTTGACTGCGTCGGCGCCAGCTTCGCTTGGCCTAAATTCAGAGAGGTCTTCTTGTCAAACTCGCGATTGTTCAGGTTGTTTCGGTATACACGAAAATTTTCTGCCAAAAGGCATTGAAAAGGAGTGGTTAGAAAAAAACAAAGCCACAAAAAAAGAATCAATTTTTTTCTCATGAAAGTCTCTGGAGTTAAGAATTTTTTTGAAAAAATTTTACAAGCGATGAGATTAAAATTGCAAACGAAATATGGAGTTGAGGGATTAGCCTTCCTTTTGGTATCTTCTTCGAAAAGAAAAGTTGAAGAGACTTATGAAAAATAAATTTCAGACTATACAGCCTTGGATTGCCTTTGTTCTTTCCTCTATTAAAAGAGACATCAAAGTGGAACATCTTGTTAAAATGCCCGCCTTTTATAAAGAGCATTTTGGAAATCGACCTTTGAATCGATTGACAAATGAAGAAATTTTAGCGGTTTATGAGAAAGCTCTTCTTCAATCCAATGATGAAGATTTGAGTGAGTGGATTGTGAATCGTTGGGTGTTTCATCATGGTGAAATTTATCAATATTTTTCTGAAGCTTTGAGCCGGATTCAATCTGATTTTAATCAGATTCAAAGCTTGACAGATCTGCAAAGCCGTCAAATTTTGGAGGGTGCGATTCCTTCTTTCGGAGCGTTAAATACTTATTTATTTTCTGTTTTAAATGAAGTGGTATTTCCTGAAAATATTTTGAAAGAGCTGAGGTCTCAAGCTGAGAAGGAAACTTCTTCTCAAGAAATATCAGAAGAAAAACAGCAGCCTGAAGAGATAAAAGCGCACTATGAAAAAGAGATTTTGCGTCTGCATAAAAAATGTGAAGATAAAATTTTAGGTGTGATGAAAAAACATGCAAATGATGTGGAGGCTTTAAAAAAGCAAATCCGAGCTTTGCAGAAGCAGCTGAATGCGCGATGATCTCTCAAGAACAACTTGATATTCGATTTATGAAAGAGGCTCTGGCCGAGGCTAAAAAGGCGTTGGAAAAGGAAGAGGTTCCTGTCGGTGCTGTTTTGGTTCGCTCCGGTAAGGTGATTGCAAGAGGTCATAATCAGGTGGAGCTTTTGCATGATCCGACAGCGCATGCGGAGATGCTTTGTATTACATCCGGAGCTGCGGCTTTAGAGAACTGGCGTCTAGAGGGTGCTACCTTATATTGTACTTTGGAGCCGTGTCCTATGTGTGCCGGCGCAATTTTGGCTTCCCGTGTTGATCGACTTGTTTGGGGGGCTCCAGATCTTCGTTTGGGGGCAAATGGAAGTTGGATTGATCTATTTTCAATGAACCATCCTATGCATTCTTTGGAAATTACCTCTCGAGTTCTGGAGGAAGAGGCGGCTTTTTTAATGCGTCATTTTTTTGAAATGATGAGGAATAAAAAGAAAAAGAGTTTAAATATTTTGTAGGTTTTTTATTTATTGTTGTTCTTGTATTATTGATCCGTTTTTAGAGAGGTTGTGATGAAAGTTTCTTTGGATAATAAAGATTTTATTTCTCCGGATATGGTGAAAAAAATTGCAGTATCACGTCTTTGTGCGGAGGGTTTTCCTTGTAAGCATTGGTGTGACATTACTTTGACGGATGGAAGAAGTCAGTATGTTCAATTGAGTTGGGTGGAGATCGCGACTTTGATTCGGGAGATAGCTCAAGAAAAAATATTTGAAAGTAACGAAAGTTGTTCTGCGTTTGATTGTGCAATTCATTTTGATTATAGCCAATTTCGTCAGAGAATTTCTTGGAATCCGGGAGATGCAAAAGATATTTTAGCAAGAATTTTTGAGAAGAATATTTCCGGTGAGCCGCAATCCTTAGTTGACATGGTTCAAAAAGTTCAAATGAGGGAAGATGCTAGACAGACGAATGGTTTTCCTGTAATTGAGTGTGAAATTATTTTGATTGATGGGAGAAAATGTCGTGTTCAATTAAATCAATGGGAGGCCTTGGTTGTTTGTCGAGATATTCCTTGTGAAAAGATAGAGTTTCAAGAGGAATCTCGAGGCTTTTTTACAAAGGCGATTCATATGGATTTTATTGGTCGTGCTTTTTATAAAGAAAGACCTGATTGGAAAAAGTTGTCTGCAGAGGATATTTTGGTGAAGATTTTTTTTGAGAATAGCGCTGAATTGCCTCAAGCAGTCGATGAATAAGACGTGTATTTTCATTGCTCATAAATTGAGGTGAACATATCCCGGTTCGAGAATATTGTTTACCTTAACTTTATGAGCCGTTGTGTATTTTGTTCTTGTTTTTTTGGCAAAGACGAGATATCCTCTTCCTTTTGTTTAAGGAAATACGGTTTTATGAAAAAAGATGTACATCCAGCGTATCAAGAAGTTCTTTTTGTTGATTCTTCTACAGGCACAAGCTATTTGATTGGTAGCACGCTACAGACAAAAGAGAAAGGTAAATTTGAAGGTAAAGACTATCCTTTATGCCGAGTCCCTATTTCTTCTTCTTCTCACCCATTCTTCACAAAAGCAAAACAATTTATTGACTCTGAAGGACGGGTTGATAAATTTGCGAAGAAGTATCAGCGTAAAGTGGAAGAAGTGAAGAAAGAGCAAGATAAGCAAGAAGAAGCGAAAAAAGCAGCAGTTAAATCTAAACCGACGAAGAAAAAGTGATCGAAAAGGTTCAGCGGCTGTTAAGGCGGCTTTCTGAAGTTGAGACAGAGCTGGGATCTCCCGAGGCTCTGTCGGATCAGAAGCGGTATCGTCAGCTTTCTCAAGAACACTCTCAATTGCTTGAGTTGAAAGAGGTTTGGGAAAATCTTCTCTCTTCACAAAAGCAATTGGAGGAGAATCGGTCCCTTTTGTCTTTAGAACAAGATCCGGGAATGCTTGATCTTCTTCGTGAAGATATTTCTCGTTTAGAATCTTCGATTGAACTTTTAAATAAACAAGTTGAAACGCTTTTAGTCCCTCCGGATCCTCGAGATAGTCGTAGTATTATTTTGGAGTTAAGGGCGGGGACCGGTGGTGATGAAGCGGCTCTTTTTGTGGCTGATTGCGCCCGTATGTATCGCAATTATGCAGATATGAAAAAATGGAAATTCGAGCCTTTATCTGCATCTGAGTCCGAATTGGGCGGATATAAGGAATATATTGCTTCGATTTCAGGGACAAATGTATTTCGTTTAATGCAGTACGAAGCAGGGACTCATCGAGTCCAGCGTGTTCCTGAAACAGAGACGCAAGGTAGAGTTCATACATCTGCAATTACGGTGGCTGTATTATTAGAGCCAACGGAAGATGAGACGATTCGTATTGAGGAAAAAGATTTAAGAATCGATACCTATCGAGCGTCCGGTGCCGGAGGTCAGCACGTCAATAGAACTGACTCGGCAGTTCGAATTACTCACATTCCAACCGGAACAGTGGTTGCTTGTCAGGAAGAAAGAAGTCAGCATAAAAACCGAGAAAAGGCAATGCGGCTTCTTTCTGCTAGAATCGCAGAAGAGCAAAGACGCAAATCGCATGAAGAAATGTCCTCTCTTCGTTTGAGTCAGGTAGGAAGCGGGGATCGTTCTGAGCGTATTCGCACCTATAATTTCCCGCAAAACCGAGTGACTGATCATCGTATTAATTTGACTCTTTATAAGTTAGATCGAGTGATGGAAGGGGATTTGGATGATTTGACAGTTCCTCTTGTGAATCATTTTTATCAAGAGAAGCTCCGTTCGTGAAGCCGGTATCTGAAATTCTTTTACTCTCCAGTGCATTTTTGCAAAAAAAAGGAATTGAAAGAGCGAAGCGTCTTTCTGAAGATCTTTTAGCGCATTTTTTGGGGATCAAGAGGATTGATCTTTATATGCAATTTGATCGTCCTTTACTGGATGGGGAATTGATCCCATTCAAAGAATGGCTGAAGCGGCTGGGAAGGGGAGAGCCTTTAGAATATATTCTTGGAGAAGTCTCTTTTTTTGGATGTCTCTTTCGAGTTGATTCTCGTGTTTTAATTCCGCGTCCGGAGACTGAAGTGTTGGTTGATCTTGTGGCAAAACGGATGGGGAATGCAACGTCTTTATGGGATTTATGTACGGGATCGGGCTGCATTGGAATTTCTTTAAAAAAGAAATTTCCTCAGCTTCATGTGATCATTTCAGATATTTCTTCAGATGCTTTAAGTCTTGCTTGCGAAAATGCCAAAAGAAATGAGGTTGAAGTGGCTGCTCGTCTTGGCGATTTTACTTCGGTGATGGAAGATAAAGTGGATATTTTAGTTTGCAACCCTCCTTATATTTCATCTCAAGAATTGTTGCATTTGGATCCTTCCGTTCGAGATTTTGAGCCGCATTTGGCTCTTTTCGGGGGCTCGAGCGGCTTAACGTTTTATGAGAGACTGAGTCGGGATATAGATGCATGTTTGAATCCTCAAGGAAAGGTCTTTTTGGAGATCGGAGCGACCCAAGGAGAGGCGGTAAAGCAAATCTTTGAATCTCCCATTTGGAAAAAGAGAGAGTTGATTCAGGACTACTCCGGCAAAGATCGTTTCTTTTTCCTTGAAAAGCAATAACTTTTTCGAGTATTCTATACCGAAACAACTTAAAGAATCGGTTTTCGGCGGCGTCGGCTTTACCTCAAAATTCGAATTCTCACTCATGCCTTGCCCTAGGGCAATGGTCATTCGTTCCGAATGCGAATTTTGAGGAGCCTTCTTGCCGAAATCCCGATTCTTCAAGTTGTTTCGGTATATTGCCTTGAACTATTATGTTTAATTCTCTCACTGAAAAATTACAGGGTTTGTTTTCTTCAATCGCCGGGAAGAAGGTGTTGACGGAAGACAATATTTCCGAAGCTGTTAAGACGATCCGTTTAGCATTGTTGGATGCTGATGTGAATTTTGGCGTCGTAAGTCAGTTTGTGAATAGCGTAAAGGAAAAAGCTCTCGGAGAGAGTGTATTAAAGTCCATTGCTCCTCAGCAGCAATTTATTAAAATTGTCCATGATGAGCTCGTGGCTTTGATGGGGAGCGAGGAAGCTCCTTTAGAGTTGAATAAGAAGCCATCTGTTTTGATGCTTTGCGGATTGCAAGGTTCTGGGAAAACGACAACTTGTGCAAAACTAGCAGCTTATATTGGAAAGCAGGAGAAAGGAAAAAAAATTCTTCTTGCAGCCTGTGACTTGCAAAGACCTGCAGCCGTTGAGCAGCTTAAGAAACTAGGGCGAGATATTGGCGTTGATGTATTTAGCATTGACGGAGACGCGAAGCCTGTATCAGTTGCGAAAAAAGCTTTAGAGAAGGCTCAAGTTGAAAAATATGATGTTCTGATTGTGGATACGGCAGGAAGGCTTCATTTGGATGAAGCTTTGATGAAGGAATTGTCTGAGATGGCATCTCTTTTGACTCCTTCAGAAGTTTTGTTCGTGGCGAATGCGGCGGTAGGCCAAGATGTTGTGAGAGTGGCGACGGAATTTGATAAAGGTGTTGGAATTACAGGCACGATCCTCACCATGTTGGATGGAAGTGCGAGAGCCGGTGCTGCGATTTCGATTCGCTATATTACGAAAAAACCCTTGAAGTTTGAGGGGGTTGGCGAAAAAATTGGTGATTTTCAGCTCTTTAACCCAAAATCGATGGCAGATCGTATTTTGGGAATGGGCGATGTCATTAATTTGGTAAGAAAGGCAGAAGAGCATTTTAACGAAGAAGAAGCTCTCAAGATGGAGCAAAAGCTCCGCAAAGCGACATTTACCTATGCTGATTATTTACAGCAGATGGGAATGGTTAAAAAGATGGGCTCTTTGAAGAGCCTATTAAAGATGCTCCCCGGAATGGGTGCTCTTGGAGATTTAGATTTCTCTGATAAACAGTTCGTTCAAGTTGAGGCGATTGTTTTGTCAATGACTCCAGAGGAAAGAGAAGAAAAAGTAGAGATGTCTCATTCGCGTCGTAAGCGCATTGCTAAAGGCAGCGGCGTTGCTTTAGAAGAAGTGAATCGTATGGTGAAAGGGTTCACGCGAATGAAGCAGCTTTTTAAAAATATGCCCGATCTTAAAAAAATGAAGGGATTTCCTGGTTTTTCAGGATTGGAAGATATCAAAAATCAAATGAAAGGTAACAAATGGCGTTGATTATACGTATGAGACAACAAGGGGCAAATAGCCGCCAGCGTTTTCGTATCGTTGTAACCGATTCTCGTAACCCGAGAGATGGAAAGTATGTAGAGAAATTGGGGTGGTATAACCCATTTGCTCCGAATGATAAAAATTATTTTGTGGATGTATCCCGCGTTCAATATTGGCTGGGTGTTGGTGCTCAAATTAGCGACCGAGTGAAGAGTCTTGTTGGAAAGACTTCTCCAGATGTTGTTAAAGGGTTGACTGCAGCTCAAGTTGCAAAAACAGCAAAGCGAAGAGCAAAACGTAAAGCGTAAATGGACGTCGATATCCTCTCGCTTTTTCCCTCTTATTTTCGAGGGCCGTTTGATGTCAGTATGTTGATGCGAGCTAGGGAAAATGGTTTGCTCAACATTCGACATGTAGACATTCGGGATTTTGCCGAAAATCGGCGGCGGGTGGATGATCGTCCCTTTGGCGGCGGTCCTGGTATGGTTCTTTGTCCGGAACCGGTGGCAAAAGCAATTCAAAGTGTGAGAAGGCATGGATCTCGAGTGATTTATCTTTCTCCTCAAGGATCATTGCTTACTGCTAAAAAGTGTCAGGAGCTTGCAAAAGAAGAGCATTTGGTTCTTCTTTGCGGTCATTATGAAGGGATTGATGAGCGCGTTTTAGCGAAGTATGTGGATGAAGAGATCAGTATTGGAGATTACGTATTGACGAGTGGTTGCGCTGCTGCCATCGTTCTCGTAGATGCTGTATCTCGTTTTATACCTGGGGTTATCGGTCACCCGGATGCGGCTTTTGAAGATTCTTTCCAAGAAGGGATTTTTGATGGACCTCATTATACAAGGCCGGAAGTTTTTGAGGGGATGGAAGTTCCTGCAGTTCTTCGAGAAGGACATCATGCAGAGATCCGTAAATTCCGTAAACAAAAAGCAATAGAAAAAACATGCCGGGTTCGTCCCGATTTAGTGCAAGGAAAAGAATATGTCTCTTGTGATTGAAGAGTTAGAAAAAGAATATATGAAAGCTGAAGTTCCCGTTTTTAATATTGGGGATACAGTTCGTGTAAATACCCGTATTATTGAAGGGGAAAAAGAGCGTCTCCAGGCCTTTACGGGAACTGTTGTAGCGAGAAAAGGAAAAGGTCTTTCTGAGACGTTTACTTTGTATCGTACAGCATATGGTTCTAGTATGGATCGAGTCTTTTTAGTTCATAGTCCTCGAATTGCAAGTATTGAAGTGGTTCGTTCAGGGAAAGTGCGTAGAGCGAAATTGTATTATCTCAGAGGACGTTCTGGAAAATCTGCGAAGGTTAAAGAACAATACGTTCAAGAAACTGCTCGTGAAGAAGCGACTCAAGAAGGATCCGCTTCATAAGAAAATGTTTTTCTGTGGATGGGGCATGGTCCCCATTGAACCAAAGCATCCCGGTGTGCTTTGGTTCCATATCCTTTGTGTTTCTTAAAGCCGTACTGCGGCCATTTTTTATCTAATTCTTCCATCCATCGATCTCTTGTTACTTTAGCAATGATGGATGCCGCTGCAATCGATGCCGATTTACAATCCCCTTCCACAATGGTTAGCGTCGGAATCGAAAAATGAGGCGCCTTATTTCCATCGATGAGAAGATAGTCGGGAACTTCTGAAAGATTTTGTACGGCTCTTTGCATGGCAAGAAGAGTTGCTTGTAGAATATTAGATTCATCGATTTCTTCAACACTTGCGCTTCCAATACCAAAAATGACATTGGGATGCTCTGTGATTTGTTGAAAGAGTTGATTCCTTAGAGCCTCAGAGAGTTGTTTGCTATCATTGACGCCGCGAAAAACGACTCCTTGAGGCAAGATGCAGCTTGCTGCGACAACGGGTCCGGCAAGAGGCCCTCTGCCTGCTTCATCAACTCCGGCAATGCGCTTGAATCCTTGAGCATGTAGCTTTTTTTCATAGAGCAGTAAGCTCTTCATAAAGACGTCTAAAATTTTTAGATGACGAGTGTATCGATGGATTGAATTATACTAAAGAACTAATTGGCAAGCACCCAAAGGATGGCAAAAGCGGCTGCAATTTTGGCCCCAATGAGAACGATGACTCGATGGAAATGTTTGTCGACAAAACTTTTGACCTTTTCTCCCCACAGTTGCATCGCGCCTCCGATGATGAGAAATCGGACGGTTCGAGCTAAGAAGAAATACGAAATAAAAGGGGTAATTCCCAGATGAAAAACTCCTGCAGACAGGCTTAACACTTTTAAAGGAAAGGGAAGGAGGGCGCCAAAAAAGACGGCCCAATTTTCATAGGCTTGGAAATGACCTGCTGCTTTTGCAAATGAGGCTGCAGAAATCAGATGAGGGACAATATAGGGACCAATCAGATCCCAAAGAAAATGGCCTAGTAAATAGCCAGTGAGTCCACTCAGAGTAGAGAATACAGCCGCCAGCAAAACGTAGAGAAATATTTTAGAGCGGTTTTGCATGCAAAAAAAGATTAAAATTGCATCCAAAGGTAAAAAGAGCACGATTTCTAAAAAAAACAAGACGCTCATCCAAAAGGAGGATTTTTTGGATCCTGCTTTTTCAAGAGCCCAGTTGTAGAGTTTTGTTGTATGTGCTTTCAAAAAAGCCTCTTCCTTACCCAGTCTCATTATAAAACAACTGTTTTTTTAAAGATACATTGAAAAAGACTATTTTCAAAAAAAGTATATACGTTTTCAAAAAAAGATTAGATCTGATGTAGAAAGTTTTTTTGGGTATAATTTTCTTTTTAAAAAGATGGAAGGAGAAAATGAGTTTTCCGGGGAATTTTATTGAGTTTGTGTGGACAGCTGGTTTGCTTGCAGATCGGGTTGTTCTTGTGGCATGGAAAAATTCTAGCCAAATTAGATTGAACAGACCTGTGTTGCAAAAGTCAGAAGAGAGGACTGCTCAAGCTGTGAAAGTGATGTTTGATGAGTTTAAGTATTTGCAGTCCAAGAGACTTGGTCGGGTTGAGATCTATGGATTTTCATTTCTCGGAGATCAATGCGTGGGACGTGTTCGGTGCGTAGTGGAGGATCCTGTTGTGCCTAGGAAAGAAAAGTCTTATTAACTCAAGTTGCTAGTCGCTCGTTGACGATTACGGGCTGCGAGTGCCGATCTCGAGGATTTCGCTCCTCGTCCAGAAGTTCTTACTCTAAGACTCGTCGCGAAATCCTCGACCTCAGCCCTCTCGCTCCGTAGTCGTCTAACGATCGACTAGCAACTTGAGTTATTAAAATAATTGAAAGAGTTTTGAGGGAACGCTTTTGGGTAGGCTGTCAAAAGGGGTTTTTTTGAAAAGATTGAGCTTGTCAAAGAGATTTTGCATCACCTTTTTGAAGATGGCTTTTTCAATTTCTTCAACTGGGAATCCAGATTCACTGCTGATATTATGAAATTCCATCCGATCGATTGTTGGGTATTGTTTCTTTGTGCCATTTTTTGAAGTGACAGTGACTGTGAGATTGGTAAGGATCAAGGTTCGAATCAGATAGTTTTTATCTTTTTTCCTTCTAGCCGTTGACCGTAGGATATAATCCCAGTTGGTTGTTTGGTCTTCATAGTACTCAATCCCGATGTCAATATCAGAAATGGTGATTTGATCGATGATCATTGGGTTGTCAAAAATGAATGTTGGATGTGTATTGAGTTCGATCCATTGGGATGAAAAAGAGGTGGATGCTTTAGAAGAAGGAGGATTGCCGATCCAAAGATTTGTTAAAGTGATGTTTCTTTTTGTAATGTCAAGATCTTGAAGTGTCACCTTCACCCTCATTTCATCGGAGAGAAAATGAGCGAAAATGGCCGTTTTTTGAATCCATGCGATCCCCATCAAAGCGGTGAGGGCAAGGATACATACCCCTAGAGATAGCAAGATCTTTTTCATCATAAAATTTTGCATATCATTTTAAAGATTTTTGTACTATCTTTAAAAAAATGGTTATTCTTACGTTAAATTGTTTTGTTTTGTATAATTTCTTTATTATTATTTTAATTGGTGATTTATGATACGATTACATCCTCGTGATCTGACAGTCTTTCTTCCAGAGCATAACGTTTGAGGGAATTGCAAAACTAACAAAAAGAGCATTTTTTCGGGGCGTTTTCCTGATTAGCGTTAGTCAGTGCCCCGA
>DAIDHZ010000004.1 GCA_027451825.1 Chlamydiota bacterium | reverse complement strand
CAATCTTTCTCCTAAGGCTTTATCTCCTCTTGGGTTTCGATCAATCAAAGGAACATGATTTAATCGCAAACTATATGCGGCTATCTCAGGAGAGTCATAAGCAGAATCCATTAAATCATAGCAATTGGTAATCTTCTTTGCTGACAAAGCACTGAGAGGAATGGCGACTTGACTATCATGAACCGATGCTGAAGTCACGATTGCACTTACAGGAATATCGCCATCAACAGTGTCTATGTGTAATTTATACCCATTCCAATACATGACATTTCCCTTGCTATCTCGTTTTGCTCCTTTATCACATCCAGTCGGCAGGCTAGCCAATAATTCTGCAGTCGTCATTGAGGTCTGCATTTCAATTCGTGTGGGCTCTTTTTTTTGCTTCTTTTTTCTTTTCAAAACCTTCTCAGGTTTTGATTCGGCTTCCTTTTTTGTCTGAGGCTTTTCTCTAGCTTCAATTGCTGTAGAATCTGTTGATTTATGCTGAACAATCACATTGCCCAATGTTTTTCGAATTAGTTCATCATGCGCACGTTTAGCAATGGATGTGTCTGCAAATTCAGCAAAAGCTCTTGAGAACGTAGATTCGCTCGGTAATTGATTGACTCGTTCCCATCCACAGATGCGTCTTAAATTTCTATCAGACTTGAGTCGTTCAATTAGAAAAGTAGTAGTCTCAATGTTGTAGACCATTTTTGCAACAAAAGATCTCACGATTGCAGCGCGCGTTTTTTGTGGTCGTCCCTCAAATCCAAAACGATCAGGTAAAAACTCTTCAACACGAATAACTTCTAAAACCTCAATAAGTTGCTGTTGTTTTTGAGTGAGAGGATCAAGTTCTTCTCTGAGCCACGGAAAAAGTGTTCCTTGAATAGAAGACCAGTATTGAGATAGAATCGCTGTCAATTGACTCATCGAGTCACTCCTTGTTTTTGGTTGTTGTTTTTTCCAAGAATTACTATACCAAATACAAGGTGTTTATCTACAGATATTTATATCTTCACGCACTGTGAATTACGAAGCTAACAAAAAGAGCATTTTTTCGGGGCACTGACTAACGCTAATCAGGAAAACGCCCCGAAAAAATGCTCTTTTTGTTAGTTTTGCAATTCCCTCTATATTTATCTTCTAAAGAAAGTGCCTTCGGAATCAAGCAAGAGAAGTCTCTCTGATTCTTACACCACAAAAGTTGATAAAAAAAGAGAAACTTTTTTTCAGAAAATTATATATATATCTGCAACCGGGCCCCAAAGGGGACCGATCAGTTGCAGCCCGAGGCGGGTTCGAGCAAAGAGCAATCGTGCCGCAAGCGATGAGACGTACTATGTACGTTGAAGAGCAAGGGACGATAGGAAGCGCTTCCATAGCCCGCCGCGAAGCAGGCGATAAAAAACCAGCGCGACTGATGCTCAAAGCTCCAATCCCGCTCCAAATGGGGTTGCAGGGGCTTTTTTTGCCCCGCCAATCTATCATTTCTGTCATGAAATGACAGCCCAAGAGAAGAGCGCGAGAGGAGTCTTCCTCTCGCCTTATCTTTTTTATGTACACAGGCATCAATTTCTCACTTAAACAATCTTCCCTTAACATTCATCCTATGCTACAGTATTGTCAAAAAGGATGAACTTATGACACAGACGATCACAGAGACTGCAAACACAACTCCTATGATGGCTCAATGGATGGAATGCAAATCGATTGCCAAAGATGCCATCCTTCTCTTTCGTCTCGGCGATTTTTATGAAGCCTTCCATGAAGATGCCACCATCATGGCAAAAGAGCTCAACCTCACTTTAACGGCAAGACAAAGCATTCCAATGTGCGGAGTCCCTTTTCACACCTCCGATGTCTACATCGATAAATTGATTGCCAAAGGATTTAAAGTCGCTATCGCAGAGCAAATGGAAAGTCCCAAAGAAGCCAAAGGACTTGTTAAACGAGAAATCACACAAATCATTACACCGGGAACTCTAGTTAATTCTGGACTCCTTTCTGATAAGCAAAACAACTATTTTGCAGCAATTAATCAACTCAAAAACTCATTTGGTTTAAGTTTTTTAGATCTTTCTACAGGAGAATTTCACGCTGTAGAATTCGATCAGGAGCAAGAGCTTCTCGATGAATTATTTCGTCTAAAACCCTCTGAATTTCTCGTCAGTAAAAAATTCCAAGAAGTCCATCCTCTCTTTTTTAAAGAACTTTCACACCATTTTACTTTCCTCATCAACACAAAAGATCCCTTATCTCTAGCATCGGCACAAGACGTACTCACCTGTCAATTTGCAGTCAGCAACTTGCATTCTTTTGGCCTCAACTCGCAACCTGCTGCCGTCTCCGCGGCAGGATCTTTGCTTTTATATCTCAAAGAAGAGATGAACTTAAATCTCGATCACATCATCTCCATTCAAACGGGATCTTTCTCTGAAACCATGAGCATCGATAGAGCCACTTTACGCAACCTAGAACTCACAGAATCAACTCTTGATCAATCTCATAAAAACACTCTTTTAGACATCCTCGATGAAACATGCACCCCCATGGGAGGAAGATTGCTCCGACACTGGATCAAGCACCCTTCCATGTCTCTTGCTGAAATTGAAAAAAGACAAAATGCAATTCATATCTTCTTAAAACACGATCAGGAACGAAATAAAATCAGAAAGTCTCTCGATCAAATCCGAGATCTTGAGCGCCTTTCGATGAAACTTGTCGCAGGCTCTGCAGGACCTCGAGATCTTTTGGCTCTTGGAAAATCACTCTCAAATCTTCCTTTGATTCAAGAATCACTCACCTCATGCATTGGCTATGATGAACTCAAAAATCTTCCAAATCTAGAGCCCCTCTCTCAAAAAATTCTTTCCGCTCTTCAAGAAAATCCTCCTTTAAGGCTTGGAGAAGGAGATATTTTTAAAGATGGCTTTCATCAAGAACTCGATGATTTAAGAAATTTAAGCAAAGAATCATTTCATTTCTTAAATCACTACCAAAACACGCTCAAAGAACAAACGGGAATCAAAACACTCAAAGTCAACTTTACGAAAGCTTTTGGCTATTATATTGAAGTGAGTAAAACCCAAAGCGATAAAGTTCCTTCCTTTTTCCAAAGAAGACAAACTCTTGTCTCCGCAGAACGATTCATCACAGAAGAGCTCAAGCAATTTGAAAACAAAATTTTAAGCGCAGAAGAAAAAAGTAAAGCGCTCGAGAAGGAACTCTTTGAAGAATTTCGATCTCTCATCATCAAGGATACTCCTTCGATCCATGTGATTGCAAAAGCAATTGGCCGGCTTGACTGTCTGATCTCTCTTGCTAAAGTTGCTAAAGATGGCAATTTTATAAGACCAACCATTGATGAATCATCCACTCTTCTCATCAAAAAAGGAAGACATCCCATCGTTGAAAAAGCGGTCGGATCTGCCAATTACATTGCCAATGACACAAACCTTAGTGAAAAAGAACAAATGATGCTCATCACAGGCCCTAACATGGCAGGAAAATCAACCTATATCAGACAAGTAGCGCTTCTTGCCATCCTCGCCCAAATGGGATCCTTCGTTCCTGCAGAATCGATGCACATCGGCCTCATCGACAAAGTATTTTCAAGAATTGGAGCGAGCGACGATCTTGCACGAGGTCAATCAACATTCATGGTCGAAATGACAGAAACTGCCAACATCCTCAAAAACGCAACATCTCGATCTTTAGTTCTTCTTGATGAAATTGGCAGAGGCACAAGCACCTATGATGGAATCGCAATTGCTTGGGCTGTCTCTGAATACATCCTCACAACTCACAGAAAACAAGCAAAAACCCTCTTTGCCACTCACTATTGGGAACTTACAGCTCTTGCGAAACAATTTCCTCACGCCCTGAACTTTCAAATCGCAGTCCAAGAGGTGGAAGGAGGCATCGTCTTTTTAAGAAAAATCATCCAAGGAGGGACTGACAAAAGCTACGGAATTCATGTGGCCAAACTCGCAGGACTCCCCCCAAAAGCCATCCAAAAAGCCGAAGAAATCTTAAAACAACTCGAAGCGAAAGGATCTTTTAACAAACCTCCAAGAGAAGAAAAACAACTCACCCTCTTTGAACCTAAGCTTCCCTCTTGGACAGAAGAGCTTAAGCAACTTGAAATCAACAACATAACACCAATCCAAGCCCTTCAAAAACTCACAGAATGGCAATCTTTTATAAATTAAAAAAATACATATTATATAAAGCAATAAATAGATCTGCTATAATTATATAAATTTAATTACTATTATAAAAAATAATAAAAAGGACTTTATATGACTTATCAAGTAGATCATCGTCCATTAAATTCTTGCTCTATTTGCCTAGATGGATCACCCCCCTTATGGGGCCACACCCAACCTACGGAACCTATTTCTTTGGAAGATTTAAACCGTCCATGGAGCCCTGAACTTTATCATCCCGTTCATAGGGAATGCCTACAAGAATGGAGAAATACCCAGGCAGCGATGCTTCACGACGCAAACTCATGTCCAGAATGCCGACAATCCATTGACACAAGCCTCATGTTTCCATGGACAGAAAAAGTCAAAGACGCAGCCACTTTCGTTTTTCAATCCACAGCAGTGCGTTGCATGTGCAATATGGCAAACGAAGTGATATCTAGAGCAACGAACTCAATCTCGGATCCCATCGCTCAACGCATTGAGAATTCCGGTATCAATGAAACAAGAAAATCCATAGCTATCGCAGGACTATCCATTGCTAAATGTATATTCGTCAGTCAACTGACAAATCTCTTCGAATCAACCATCTTTGGAGATCGATTTAAGATCAAATCTCTCAGGCATATGTTTTTCGCTAAAGCAACATATTCAGCCCTCGTATTGTCTGTCGTCAAAATGCTTCATTTGACTTCATCTACAATAAATCTAGTCGGAGAACACATTCTACCAGGATTCTCGGAAGGACTTACAGCTTTGCTACCTCCGAATTTACCTCCGAATTTACTTTTCGGATAAGAGTCTCTTCTTTAAAGAAGAGACTCTTCTTTAAGTTTATCGACTTAGCGCTTTTCTAAGCCTGCTATGCTTAAATCCAAAGCGGAAATAAACAAGAAGACCGATCAACATCCAAATCAATAACTGTACCCAAGTTGTCATCGGCAAGAAGAACATCTGGCCAACACAGCAAAGAATTCCCAAAACAGGAATATAAGGCATTAAAGGCACTTTAAATGGACGATGAAGATCCGGCTGCGTGTAGCGTAAAATCAAAACGCCAAAGCAAACAATCGAAAAAATCAAAAGCACAGATAAAGAGACGAGCTGCGCAAGCATATCCACCGGGAAGAGCCCAGCAATGAAGGCACCTGCGATCGCAATCATCACGGTTCCAAATACTGGGGTTCTCCATTTTTCATGAATCTGTGCAAAACGAGGTGGTAAAAGACCATCTTTACTCATCGCAAAGAACATCCGTGTTTGTCCCAAAAGCTGAGCTAAGATCACAGAAGTCAATGCTGCTAAAATCGCAAATTTTACAAGAAAGCCAAACCACGCAAATTTAGGTCCCATTGCATTCAAGGCAACAGACATCGGATCTGAAACACCTAAAAGCGTATAACTCGCAACTCCCGTTAATACGAGCACCGTCGCAATATATGCAATCGTACTCACTCCAAGAGCCCCAAGCATTCCTCTTGGAATATTTTTCTGCGGAGAAATCGTTTCTTGAGCGAGCGTACAAACCGTATCAAAGCCATTATAAGCAAAAAATACAAGTCCTGCTCCTCTTAAAATTCCACTCCAGCCAAATTCTCCAAACACTCCTGTGTTTTCTGGAATGAATGGCGTCCAATTCGCTGAATTGATGTAAAAAACACCAAACACAATGAAGAAAAAGATCGTTGCCAGTTTGACTCCCACCATGATGTTATTCATCGTAGCCGCAGCGCGAATCCCAACAGCAATCATAAGACAGATCAAAAGCACTAAAAGAACAGCAGGCACGTTACAAATAGCGCCGCTCATATGCCATCCCGTATCCGGAGAATAAACAATCGGAGCATTGGTAAAAGTCTGAGAAAGACGAATGCCAAAGCCTTCTATCACACTCGTAAAATAACCGGACCAACCCACGGCCACCGTGCATGCGGAAGCGAGATATTGAACAATCGCAGTCCACCCGATCAACCAAGCCGCAAATTCTCCTAAAGCCACATAAGCATAAGAATAGGCGCCTCCTGAAATCGGAATAATAGAGGCAAGCTCTGCATAACAAAGTCCTGCAAAAACGCAAACAATCGCTGCGATAATAAAAGAAATCACAACGGCAGGTCCTGCACAATTTGCAGCTGCTTGCCCTGTAATGACAAAAATTCCTGCGCCAATAATCGCTCCAATTCCAATTGACGAAAGTTGTAAAGCTTTCAAATGCCTTTTTAGCCCCTTGCTTCCTTCACTGGCTTCTATTTCCGTTGCCAATGAATGGGGTGATTTTTTTATGAAAAGATTCTTTCCTCTCACCTGTCTTAACTCCATTCGAGAATCACTTTACCACAGAGACCTTGAGAAATGACGTCAAATCCCTTTTGAAATTCCGTATAGTGCAACTTATGCGTTACAATTTTAGAAACATCCAATCCACTCTGCAGCATCGCAATCATTTTATACCAAGTTTCATACATTTGTCGACCATAAATCCCTTTCAGGGTGAGACTATGGAAAATCACTTTACTCCAAGAAATGCCAATTCCATCCGGCAAAATTCCCAAAAGAGCCATCTTTCCGCCATGATTCATGAGATCGATCATCTGATTGAATCCTGCAGGATGGCCTGACATTTCAAGACCCACATCAAACCCTTCCACAATAGAGAGCTTTTTCATCACATCTCTTAAGTCTGTCGTGGCTACATTGATCGCGTTTTCAATGCCCAATTGCTTAGCTAATTTCAATCGATACTCGCTCACATCGGTAATCACGACATGACGCGCTCCCACGTGCTTTGCTATGACTGCCCCCATAATTCCAATGGGGCCTGCACCCGTCACAAGGACATCTTCTCCCACCAAATCAAAAGAAAGCGCCGTATGCGTCGCATTTCCAAGGGGATCTAAAAACGCAGCCACATCATCTGAAATTTCTTCAGGAACTAAAACTGCATTGGTCGCAGGGATTGCAATGTACTCAGCAAAACAGCCTGTTGTATTGACCCCAATTCCAATGGTATTGCGACATAAATGACGGGCGCCGGCTCTGCAAGCTCTGCAAGCATCGCAAACCAAATGTCCTTCTCCTGCAATCCGATCCCCTTCTTTAAAATTTTTGACATCCCTTCCTACTTTTTCAACCACGCCAACAAATTCATGACCGGTTGTCATAGGAACCGGAATCGTTTTTTGCGCCCATTCATCCCACTTATAAATGTGAAGATCAGTTCCGCAGATGGCTGTCTTTTTGACTCTCACAAGCAAATCGCGAGGTCCGCATTTGGGCATCGGAGCGTCATAGAGCCAAAGCCCCGTTTCTTTTTTTAATTTTCCAAGTGCCTTCATACCTTAAATAACCCCCAATTCTTTTCCAACTTTTGCAAAAGCCGCAATCGCAAGATCTAAATGATGTTTTTCGTGAGCCGCTGACATTTGCGTGCGAATGCGGGCTTTCCCTTCCGGAACAACCGGATAAGAAAAACTAATCACATAAACTCCTTCTTTCAAAAGAAGATCCGCCATCTGCTTCGATTTTTTGGCATCATAGAGCATGACCGGAATAATGGGATGCTCTCCTGCAACCAATTGAAATCCAAGTTCTTCCATATTGTGACGAAAATAGGCCGCATTCTCTTTCAATCTTTTTCTTAAATCTCCCGATTTTTCCAAAAGATCCAATACTTTCATCGACGTTGAAGCAATCATAGGAGCCAAGGTGTTGGAAAAAAGATAGGGGCGAGATCTCTGACGTAAATACTCAATAATCTCTTTCCGAGCTGCGGTATAGCCTCCGGAAGCGCCTCCCAAAGCTTTCCCCAAAGTGCCCGTCATAATGTCAATGCGTCCCATCACCTTGCAATGTTCATGAGTGCCCTTTCCATGTTCTCCCATAAATCCAACGGCATGCGAATCGTCCACCATCACAAGAGCATCATACTTGTCGGCAAGATCACAAATTTTCTGCAAATTCGCAATGATTCCATCCATCGAGAAAACACCATCCGTAACAATCAGACGAAATCTAGCCTCTTTTGCTTCCTTCAATTTCTCTTCTAAATCCGCCATATCATTATTTTGATAGCGGAATCTCTTTGCTTTACAAAGACGAATTCCATCAATGATACTTGCATGATTCAAAGAATCGGAAATCACAGCATCTTGATCTGTAAAAAGAGTCTCAAAAAGTCCTCCATTGGCATCAAAACAAGAGGTATATAAAATCGTGTCCTCAAATCCCAAAAAGTGACTGAGTCTCTTTTCCAATTCCTTATGGATGTTTTGCGTTCCGCAAATAAAGCGAACGGATGCCATCCCAAAGCCATACTTGGCGACCCCTTCTTGCGCGGCCTTAATTAACTCTGGATGATCTGCAAGACCTAAATAGTTGTTCGCACAAAAATTCAAAACCTCCCGACCTCCGGACACCTGAATTTCTGCTTTTTGCGGAGAGACAATAATACGCTCTTCTTTATAAAGACCGTTTTGTTTAATTTGTTCAATTTGACTTGAAATATGTGAAATAAAAGATTTTTTACCCATAAGCCAGACCCTATCAATAAATTTCTTTGTTGTCACCATGTATACCGAAACAACTTGAAGAATCGGGAAATAGAGGACGAAGCTTTGCTTCGCCAAATAGCGAGTTTCTCGATATCACGATATGCCCTTCAAAAGTCATTAACCTTAAACAAGATAAGAAAAATTAAACAGAATCATTAAAAATGATATAATTAAAAATACAAAGAATATTACTCCCCCGATCCAAAAGTGGTTGCCGCAGTTTCAGTGGGGATCATCTGTCAGGCGAGCTTCCAGACCATCTATGTCCCTACATTCCCTTTCAAGGCATTCCCTGCAATAGTCATTATTCCTTAAAAGAAAACCTCTCATTCAAAATCATCTCGAAATCTATCACAAATTTCTATAACATAAATTCTTATTCAGGTTTAAAAGCGATGGAAGAAAAGATTTGGATCGGAGCTCATACCTCGGCAAGCGGAGGTTCATTTAATGCCTTATATGAAGGACAAAGCATCGGAGCAACCAGCATCCAGCTGTTTACCAGCAACCAAAAGCAATGGCAGGGCCGAACCATTGGAGAAGAAGAGTTAATGCTATGGAAAAAAGCTCTCAAAGAGACAGAGATTCGACACATCATGAGCCACGATAGCTATCTCATCAATTTAGGCTCCCCAAATGAAGAAATGCTACAAAAAAGCAAAACATCCTTTCGCGGAGAAATCCAAAGATGCCATCTTTTAGAGATCGACTATCTCAACTTTCATCCGGGAGCGGCAACGGACGGCACCGTTGAAGGGTGTTTAAACACCATTGTAGCAAGCCTTTTGGAAATGGAAGAGCTCATTCTTTCAGGGAACACAAAACTTGTACTAGAGACAACAGCCGGACAAGGAACCAGCGTCGGGTACACCTTCGAACAAATCCAATCCATTATTCAAAGAGTGAAAAACCATTTTCCGATCGGTGTGTGCATTGATACTTGCCATATCTTTGCGGCAGGCTATGACATCCGAACCAAAGAAGGGTTTGAAAAAGTACTCCAAGAGTTTGATCAGATCATAGGCCTAGAGCATTTATCGGCATTCCATTTAAATGACTCTCAAAAAGAGCTAGGATCTCGAGTCGATAGACATGCTTCTCTCGGTGCCGGAAAAATCGGACTTGAAGCATTTGAATATCTCATGCAATCGCCCAAAACAAGACATCTTCCCAAATATCTAGAGACTCCGGAAGGGCCATCTAGTTGGAAAAATGAGATTTCTCTACTCAAGAATTTTGCAAAGACGGTAATATCTCACAGTCTATGAGAACAAAAATCAAGTCCATTCTTCATTCAAAAAGTCCTGAGCTCTTCTTAGAAAAAGAAGTCACTATCGCCGGTTGGATCCGAACCGTACGCGATCAAAAATCATTCGCATTCATTGAAGTCAACGACGGCTCTTGCCTTGCAAATCTACAAGTGATTATCGATGAATCTCTAAAAAATCCCGACTTTACAACAGGCGCCTCGATCTCTGTAACAGGAAAACTCAAACAAAGCCCCGGGAAAAATCAAGCCCTTGAAATCCACGCATCTACAATACGTCTCTACGGTAAAAGCGATCCGGCGAAGTTCCCTCTTCAAAAAAAGAGACACTCTTTTGAATTTTTACGAGAAATTGCCCACTTACGCCCCCGAACCAATACACAAGGAGCCGTTTTAAGAATTCGAAATGCGCTTGCCTTTGCAACGCACCTTTTTTTCCAAAAACGAGGCTTTCTCTACGTACACACCCCAATTATTGCCGGATCAGACTGTGAAGGCGCCGGATCTATGTTCCGAGTCACAACCCTTGATCCAACTCAAAAAAACAAAGACTTTTCTCAAGATTTTTTTGGAAAGCCTGCTTATCTGACCGTCTCCGGGCAGCTTGAAGGTGAAATCATTGCCTGCGCCCTTTCCGATGTCTACACATTTGGTCCCACATTTCGTGCAGAAAACTCCAATACATCGCGCCATTTAGCGGAGTTTTGGATGATCGAACCCGAAATGGCTTTTGCAGATCTCAAAGACAATATGGAATGTGCAGAGAGCTATCTCAAATTCTGCGTTCAATATGTTTTAGAAAACTGCATCGATGATCTTCAATTTTTTGATCAATTCATTGAACAAGGACTTATTGAAAGACTCATCCACGTAAAAGAGACTCCATTTGAACATCTCCCATACACAAAAGCCATTGAAATTCTCCAAAAATCGTCTCAGAACTTTGTCTTTCCTGTCGAATGGGGAATCGACCTTCAATCAGAACACGAACGCTATCTCGCAGAAAACTATTTTAAAAAACCGGTGATCCTCACTGATTATCCATCCAAAATTAAAGCTTTCTATATGAGAAGCAACGACGATGGAAAAACAGTTGCTGCCATGGATGTATTGGTCCCTAAAATTGGAGAAATCATCGGTGGATCTCAAAGAGAAGAAAGACTCGACATTCTTCAGCAAAAAATTCTCGATTTTGGACTGAAATCTGAAGATTACTGGTGGTATCTTGAACTGAGAGAATTTGGGACAGTGCCTCATGCAGGATTTGGGCTTGGGTTTGAAAGACTCATTCTTTTCGTTACCGGAATGGAAAACATCCGAGATGTAATCCCATTCCCCCGTTTTCCCGGACATGCCGATTTTTAAACCCTACAAGGCCTCATAACAACTTACCACGTCACCATATCGACTCTATCTCAACAAAAAAAGCGTTTACATTCCTGATGATAAACTACACAATCAAAATAGCTCGACTTCCTTCAGATCTTTGGAATAATCGAAAGGCATGCTCTTTTAAAGCGAGCTTTGCCTCCGCTAAAAGAATTTGTCTTTCTTCTCGATAACGATGAGAAATTTGATGAACTTGCTCTAACGTCAACAAAATGACATCCTGGCTTGCTACTTCTGGATCAATCACTCTGGGAATGCTTAAATCAAATAGCAGGTGTCTTTTAAAACTTTTCCCTTCAATCAAGAAAGAATCTGAAATCGTTGCGCAAGAAATCACATCATAATTGGACCAATGTTTCAGCTCTTCACGAGAACATGTCTTTCTATCCCCTGAGACTTTCTCAGGAAATCTTGTACAAAAAGTCATTTGCTGCACTCCTTTATAACTTAAGAAAGCAGCAAATTCTCGATGAATTTCAGAGAACCCAACAAAAAGAATCTTCAAATGGGAAACATCTTTAAATGACTCTCGCATTTTCTTCCAAAGAATACTAAAAAGACTCGGGACTCTCTGTTCTAAAAAAAAGCGATGTCGATTCGATTTTGCAACGCAAAGAGCTTTTTGAAAAAAATAATGCATGTGACTTGAAAGAAAAAATTCTTTAGACGCCTTCGCATAAGCTCCCTTCACTTGTCTGACAATCTCTGTCTCTCCTAAGATGGCGCTGTCAAGGCCTGCCGTGACACAACAAAGATGAAAAAAACAGTTCCATCCTACATAAAAATAACAATAAGACTCTAAAGACTCCCCGATTTTTTCTTTCAAAAACAAAAGAATTTCCATCTTTGTTTTTTCAACATCGATAGCACTCAAATAAATTTCCAAACGATTGCAAGTGAGTAAAACAACGAGAGAAGTTTGCGCTAAAAAAGAAGAGCTCCAACGAATTTCATGAACTTCTTTTGTTAAAGTCTCTCGAAGAGACAATGGCGCTACTTTAAAATGAATCCCTAAAACTGCTACATCCACAAGAATCCTTACAATCTGACCAATCAAATCCTCTTTTAAACAAAGCGATTGCTTTTTGTGTACCTGATTTTTTTTTCATCTTTAAAAGAGCTTTAGAAAAAGCCTCTTTCCGAAGATTGACATCCATCAAATTCCGAACGCACGATTTATCCCCTCCCATCTCTTGCACCTTTTTTTCAATATAAAGAGGGCCATACCCTCGTCTTGCCAATTTCACAACAAGCGCTTGAAAAAAGGAATCATCGGAGAGAAATCCCAACTTCTCCAAACTCTGCAGCAATTCTGAGATGACCAGGAAACCAAATCCCTTACCTTCCAATTTTTTACAAATTGCAGCTTTCGAATAATTTCTCATTGCGAGCAAACGATATGCATACTTTTTCGCAAGCGATTTTTCTGTATTGGAAAGCCATGTGAATATATCATCTAATGTTTGAAATCCACGAGGAATTTTTGGCAGAGAAAACAAAACTTTCACTTCCTTGACCACCTCATGATTTTCATGAATTTCAAAATAGAGAGGATCTATCCGACTTTGCTGCAACGTATACCAATGATCTGTCAACATAACACCAATTGTATTGAAATAAGAATCTAGATCAAGTACTATCCAAATTATGGTCCAGCCAAAAGAACCCATTCATCCTAAGCATCCCTCTACAGAATCAACCGAAACAAAACTTCCCAAAAAATTTCAAAGCGCATATGAAAAAGTCATCGCAAAACCGATGACGTTTCTCGGAATGCATTTCACTGCAAAAGAAGCAGGTCAACTTTGGAATGCCATCATTCAACAAATCAATTCCTCCATTCAACACGAACAAAAAAGAGCCATTAAAGCTCTTCGAAAAATCAGAAAAAGCGAACAAGATTAAAATTTTTTTCACATTGTTTCAAAGACTGCTTTCAGATAAAATCCCACCATAATTTATATGGAATTAGCAAACGACACAGTATCCGCGGATACCCTTTTTGTTTTACCCGAAGAAGAAGGTCTTCGCATCGATAAGCTCCTCTCCAATCGATTTCCCAATTATTCAAGGACCTATTTTCAAATTTTAATTGAACAAGGCTTCGTTTTTCTCAATGGAGATCCCATCAAAAAAAGAGTATGTCCTGAAGAAGGCGATGAAATTGAAGTCTTTTTTCAAGCCATTAAAGGCCCTTCTTTAGAACCCGAAAACATCCCTCTCGACATTCTTTATGAAGACGAACACATCCTCGCCATCAATAAGCCCCCCGGAATGGTCGTTCACCCGGCTCCAGGTCACTGGTCTGGGACGTTTGTCAATGCTCTGCTCGCTCACTGCGACCACATCGAATCCCAAGATTCATTAAGACCCGGGATCGTCCATCGACTTGATAAAGAGACATCCGGCATTCTTCTTGCCGCAAAAACGCTCCTAGCGCATCAAAAACTCATTGAACAATTTTCTTTAAGAGAGATCGAAAAGACATACCTCGCAATTTGCTCCGGAAGACCTCAAAACACAACAATCTCAGCCCCCATTGGAAGACACCCTGTACATCGCAAAGAAATGGCAGTTCTTACCGACGGAAAAGAAGCGATCAGCAAAGTACAAACACTCGCCTTCAATCATCAACTCGCTTTCGCTCTCATCCAGCCCAAAACAGGCCGAACGCATCAAATCCGCGTTCACTTAAAACATATTGGATGTCCTATCTTAGGAGACTCAAGTTATGGAAGCGACAAACTCAATCAATCATTAAACCCGGAAAGACTTCTTCTTCACGCTTATCAATTGCAATTTAAACATCCAATCACACAACTGCCTATACGTCTTCTTGCCCCCATCCCGGAGGATTTCAAGCCTTGGCTGAAACAAATTTGCGGCCCCGCTCTTTGCACATCCAATATTCCATCTTAAAAAGATTTTTAATTATTGCTTTCATTCCATTTAGAACATATTCTCTTTATCCAAAAAAAATTAAAGGAGATAACATGAGCATTCAAGCACACAGAAGTCAACTCCCTTCGGGCATACTTCCGGCGATGGCTCAAAGCGCTGTATTAACAACATTGAATCAAGCATTTTTCAACGAAAATGCGTCTTTGCAACAGATCGGAGCAGCCGTAACCCTTGCCACCACAACGGCACTCGTTGAAGCCGCTGCCCAACCTGTTATACACTCTCTTTTCAAAGACTCCCCTTTTATAGAAGCGTGCGTTGAAATAGGAATCCGAGGTATTGCTCTCCAAGCGGGTAAAGAGGTCGCTCGAAAACATGGAGTTGATATCCAAGGTCCGGGATGGGTCTCATTCCTTGCGATGGGACTCCTCAATACCGACAGAAACAAAACCAATCAAGCTTGCGCTGTTGTTCTCTAAGCGCCACCCTTCAAGCTGCCCTGAATCCAGGGCAGCAAATTAGACACTAGCTTTTAAAACCCTTCTTCTGTAAAGTTTTTCGAAAAAGGGGTCTTTATTTGAACCTCTAACTGTTGAACGAACCAGGAATTTCATATGAAAGAATTTGTTGAGTACATCGTAAAAAATCTTGTAGACCACCCTGACCAAGTCCGCATCAATGAAATTGGCGGGACGCATACATTGATTATCGAGCTCGGCGTAGAAAAATCAGATATTGGAAAGATTATCGGTAAAAAAGGAAAAACAATCAACGCAATCCGAACACTCCTCATGTCTGTTGCAAGCCGCAATGGAATCCGAGTGAGTTTGGAAATCATTGAAGAAAAACAATAGATCTCCTCAATTCAGAGATCATTCAAAGGGCTGCTGCTTTGCAGCCCTTTTCTTTTTTCACCGAATCCGAAGGAACTCTCTCAGTTTATTTTCTCTGTGGTGTCTATCTCTGTGGTTTGTTTTTTCCAATACGCATACTTCAGACTCTCATAGCCCTAGTTTAGGCAAAAAAGGCGATACCATTGCTTTTCTGGAATTGAGAGAACCTGCCCTATAATAGATCACCACCAATGACTCACTTGATTCTTTGATCTGATAAGGAACTCTTAAGAAGCTTTCTTTAAAAATAGATTCCAGTTCAGAGCTTCTCGGGCCAAAAATCTCAACTTCCACAGGGTTCTCTTTAAATCCGGGCGAAAACTGAAATGCATTCAAAAAGCGTCTTAAGTGTTCAAGCGCAGTCTCTGACTCAGGAACCCAAATCCACATCTCATCTTGATGCGAATATTTCCCTAAAAATCCTCGAAAAACTTCTTCCGCACTCACGATCGTGCTGACCATCTGAAGATGCAAATCTATGTCAGGCTTATCTTTAAAAACACGTTTGGCGACTTCCACCCAAAATGCACGAATCTTCTCAGCTTCTTTACGGAAAATAGAAACATTGCTTGCAAAAATTTTAGCCTGTCCAATGCGACAGCATCCATTTTGCTCTTTCGTATCATCAAAAAAGTGAGACTCTTTTTTCCTTGAAACAAGCTCAATTTGCTCTGTCACTTCTTTTTCTCGATACTCATAAGCCTTTCGGTAGAGAGAATACATATCTTCGTTTCTTAAAATTCTCTCCGCTGCCTTTTTTGGGAAATTTTGATCTCTTGGAAGATCCTCCAAAGAAATCACCTCGACTTCTTTTTTCTCGGCAATCGATTTCAATCGGTTCACCAAAGAAGCGACACATTCAACATCTACATAACTCACTTTGCTGAGCAAATCGGTATCATCCAAAATTCCATACAAAAAGTGAAGATACTCAGCATACTCTCTTTCTTCATCAATAAAAAATGAGCCTTTTTGTTTTACAGCCGCTCGCTTACGAAGAAGCCGCTGCATCAAACGATGCGCACTTTCCGAAGGATCTTTCGCAACTTGAGAAATCTGTTTTTCAATCGATTCTAAAGACTGCCCTCTCGATGAATAACGATCATTGATTTCAAAAGCTTGCCTTGCCACCAAAGAATTGCTCGACTGAGCATCGGAAATAATAGCAAATGGAGGGGTATATGTCTGAAGCTGTGATTTATGATGATCAATCACGCTAATCACATCCAAATACGAAGGAATCGTCATTTCATCACGATTGCAAAAATCGCGAAGCGATACAGTGCCCAAAATTTGCTTGCGAATCGTCGCTGCGTGAATCACTCCTACAGGAAACATTTGGCGATCATTTTCATAAGTCACTGTCAAAGAAACGTAGGATCCCATCTTATGTCGAATCTCTTCCACCTCGGAGCGAAGAGTTACAAATGTAGGAAGTCTTCCAAAAACTTGTTCTTTTGTTTTCAGTGCAATATCTAATTTTTCAAGACGGCTGCGCACTTTCACAAGCGATGAATGGAGCTCTCGAATCACAATCTCTAAAAATGAAAAAAGATCCATGCGATTTTCAATGAGATGACCTTTTTCATCAAACAACCGTCGAATAGCATCCAAAAACTGATTGGATCCCGTAAATGAAATTCCGGCTAATTTTGCAAGACAAATCCCAAGCTCCTCAAAAGAAGCCTTCATCCCTTGAGAAAGCCCCAAAACCTGCTCCATGAAATCAAACACTTCTTTCGTCTGTTTGACGCTCAATTCTCTTGCAGGATCGCAATCTTCGATACGCATTAAAAAAAGGCGAGGAACCCAAGCTGTAATCTCTTCCCAAACAACCTTCTTCTTCGCAAAAAGAGAAACCATGTGTAAATACAGATGATTTTCAAACCAACGCAAACAAGAGTTCAACATGATAATCACTTGCCGAACCCCTTCAACGTCAAAACTACGCCAATCCCCTAGGTAGCGGCGCATCTGATCCACCATCACCACGGCAGGACGGCTCGCATCATGCTCTGCATCCACAAGAGAGTCTTCTAAAGACTTTACCACCATCCCTTGCTGAGTCATCAAATCTTTCCCGGTCAAAGAAAGAGCCAATTTCGTCTTTGCAAGATGGGTAAAAATAGAAGGCCCAAAATAATCCGAAAAAAGCCACTGAATCTCTATCTGAGAGGCGGGGGGGCCTCCTGGAAGGTTCCAAATATGCAAAGAATTCCCTACGCGCGCGCCAAAAGCATCAACCCACCCCCAAAAAGAGGCAATCGTTGTATCTAGATCCGGCGATTTATGAGCTGTGACAAAATGAGTTCCTTCGTACATCTTTCCCATTCCTATCGGGAAAAACGCCTGATAATCATTTCTCTCAATCCACTTTCCAACAATTTTAGCGCGAACCTTTAAATTCTCTTCAGGACTTAAAAGCGAGGCCTGATTCAACCAAAGCTCAAAGCTTGTGAATGTATAATGATCCAAAATTCCTTCACGATCCACCCGCGAGATAAAATCCAATACAGGAGAAAGTAGAAAGCAAGGTTCCGGCTCCTTTTGAATCAACTCTAAAAGAGCGCAATTGACCTCTTCAATCTTCTGATACCCGGAAGACACCTTCTTTAAGCGGGCCAATGCGGCATCTAAATTGATAAAAGTCTTTTTTCGAAGTAAGTGATCGCCGAGCAACATGAGAAACTCTCAAAAAAAACGGATTGAGTAGGACTCGAACCTACGACCACCCGCTTAGAAGGCGGGTGCTCTATCCACTGAGCTATCAATCCTAAAGAAGTTGTAAATGATCAATTTACCGCTGATGACGACTATTTTTCAATCAAAATCATGATGTAGGAAATCTGAAATATGTTGGGTGATGCCGGCGGATTCAAATGCCGAGGCTGCTTAGGCGCGCCAGACCCGATTCTTGATTCACAAGATAAGGGCTTTCATCTTTTCTCGATGTAAGTTTTGAGCTATTTCTCTAGCTCTATTATAATTACTCTCAACAACCTCAATTTCTTTTTGATATAAAATTTCTTGATCAAACCCAATTTTTTGATTTAAAATCCAAGCTATTTTAGACTCAACTTTTTGTAAAGCATCTTTCAACTGATAACCCAACAGAACCTCTACAGGAATCATGCCTTGCTCTTGATGAACAGTCGCACGCATTAACTCTTCAGAGCCATCTCCACTGAAAACCATAAATTGACCTCTATGCATACGCTGGAGATTCAATTGAATTCTTGTTTGAATATCATGCTTTTCTCGATACAAACAATTCAATAACTGACTCTGCCGATCAGAGTACTTAGATTCAATATACTGAACATCCTTTAAACGACGAGATGATAAAGAATTCAACTCTTCTTCATAGCGACGCTTTTCTTCTAACACCCCTGAAGAAACAATGTCGTATTTGCAAATATTGACCAACCCATGAATCGCGACCAACTCACCATAAGATAAATGAATCGCCTCTCTTCGCATCCCCTGAAGCTCTTGCAAATTTTCATAATCCCGAATACGAGATCCCATAAAAATCAAAGCACCAGCAACCAGTGTTAACGGAATCGATGCAAAAGCAAAAGAAGAAGCAACAATACCTGCGGCACCCAGACCCACGGATGCAGCTCCTAAAGCTGCAGAAAGACCCGCAAAAGAATACAAAGCAATCTTTTCGATTTTTGCAGTTGTCCACTTTTGCTGCACCTCACCTTCATTTTGAAAATTCAATCTACCATTAGTTGCATTGACCACAAGACAATCAGAAGACATAAATTAAACCTTATTAATTAACGAGGATAATAACACAAATAAAACAAAAAAACACTAAAAAAAAACACTATACCCGTTCCAGTTGAAAGACTCCAAAAAACCTGGAAATAAATTTTTTACTAATGCAAACTATTTCGCATGCGCTCGTTAAGACTATACTTAGAGCTTCGTTTCAAAAAAGGACATAAAATATGAGTCGCATTTCTCAACTTTTTCTAGGGATCTTTCTCTACATTGAAACGTGCTTATTCAGCACGGAAGACCTTTCTTCCATCATCTACAGCTCTCACGAATTTTCAAGCGAAGAACACACATTCCCTTATGTTGCTATCACGGGCACCATGCCATTGAACCCTGAGAATGAAGAATCTCCTCTAGAAATTTTTTTCATCGCTTATTCCAAAGAATCTGAAAAAAACCGTCCGATCACATTCATTTTTCCGGGAGGGCCGGGAAGTTCATGCGGACCTCTTACACTTTGCAGCTTTGGACCCCATCGACTCTTAATGCCGGATGAAGGCAAATCGCTCCTCCCCCCTTATCAAATCATCGACAATCCGGAGTCATTGCTCCCTTGGACGGATCTTGTCTTCATAGACCCAATAGGAACCGGATTCAGTACAAAAACATCGAATTGCGACCCTGAAATATTAGAAAATGTCCTCAGTGTCGAAGGAGACTTTGAGTATCTAGGCGATTTTATTTACACTTTTCTGAACTATTTTAACCGCTGGAATCATCCAAAATACCTTGCCGGCTTTAGCTACGGCACAACAAGATGCGCAGGGATCGCTAGATATCTACTCACTCATGATATCAGCCTCCATGGAATGATCCTTCTCGGCCCTGCCATCGATTTTTCTACACTTGTAGGACAATATAATCGATATCTTCCCAACTCTCTTTTAATCCCAACATTTGCAGCCACTGCGTGGTATCATGGACTTCTTTGGCCTGAAAAAAAATTAGAGGATGTCATTTCCTACGCAAAAGAGTTTACCTTCGATGCCTATATCCCAAGTCTCATCCGACCTCATCGACTGAATGAAAAAGAAGAAACATTCTATCAAGAATTTGCTTTTGTAACCGGACTGCCTCTGCATGCCGTTCGACGTTATCAAGCGCGCTTTGATGAATTTTTATACACGACAGAACTCTTCGGATCGGAAAGAAAAGTCTTAGGAGGTCTAGACACCCGTTACATCGGAGATCTTTCTTCCATTCGAAGAAAAGATCTATCAGACGATCCAAGCTATAAGGATATGCAAGGACTTCATGCCGCATTCAATCATTACCTACTCAATTACCTCAATACCCAAGACCCTTTCACACAATACATCCGCTTTAATCATCAGTCTTGGAATTTTGAAACATATGATTCAGTAGAATTTCCCGACCTCATGCAAAGAATCAGAAAAACTCTCATTCACAATCCAAAAATGAACATTTTCATCGGGTCCGGATATTACGACTGCAGAACTCCATTTGCTGCGGCAGAATATTGTTTTGACCATCTCAATCTCCCTGACACATATCGTAAAAATCTTCACTTTCAATATTACGAAGCAGGGCACGGATTTATTTTCGATCTCAAATCACTTCAAAAACTAAAAAAAGATATCCAAAATTTTCTATCGCTAGAAGAGTCAATGGAGAAAATGCATTATTAACCCGGCAGGCAAATAAGTGACAAAGAGCGCCAGCGAGGCGAAGCAAAATCGATTTTCAAATCGCAGGACAGTATTCCTGCACTACGACCTGCGATTTGAAAATCGATTTTGCAAAGCCGTAGCTAGCTATTTGTCACTTATTTGCCTGCCGGGTTAATAACACTCAAAAGTCACAGCTCTTACAAAAAATTTAATTGACCTTAGAATCACCTTCCATTAGAATTTTTTAGCTTAACTTCCTGAGTTAAAAGGAATCATTATTTATGACTGTCGCTCGCTCATCGAATGAATCGTCGTTCAATTTAGCACCCTATGCAGCTATAGCTGCTGCGACTACAATCGCTGCAGTAGGATTTCACGCATGTAGACAAGATCCAACAACCGAAAAGACAACACTTTTTGCTCTTGCTTCTACACTCCCCCCTTTAACCTGCTATATGACGGACAATCACCCAGGCGCAACCGCTGTATCCATTGTTGCTTCTGCCGCCTGTGTAAGATTCGCGACCCGGAGGCCAGATCTAAGAGATGTTTCCCTTGCTCCTGCAACAGTAACAAGTTCTGTCCCTCCTGCAGCATCCACGCCCCAGATTATTAGTATCGCCAATGAAACATTCGAACCACAGAGTCCCAGTGCAAGAGCTATTTCCCCTGCTCCTGCAACAGATCTAACGAATTCTGCAGCCTCTGCGGCATCCGCGCCCCAGATTTGTCGTGGCGCTAATGAAACATTGGCACAACCGACTCCCAATCTAGGAGCTGGAGCTGCTTCCGCTCCTGCAACAGATCCATCCACGAAATCACCCCCCATAATAAGCCCACCTATGAGGCAAGCATTAAACCACAGAAATGTGATTTGGGTATTTAATCCGGAAACCTGCCTCTCCGTAAGGCCAGTATGGATCAAGAAAGTTGAAGAACTCGTACGTATCGCATTACCTGGATATGATTGGAACTTTTCACAGCTCAAATCCCTGACCGGCAATGAACCCAAAGGTGTTCCTGTATTCTATGTAATGGGAGCGAAAACTGATAGAAACCCGCTTCCAGAGCGAGATGGGAGACATCTCGAGTTGGCACGTATAGCGACACACCGCCCACGACTGTGGAACGCCATAGCTTTCGATTCCAACGATACCGTCGATCTAAGTAGGAAGACACCGTGTTATGATGCGCAAGAAGCTATCTATGAACTCGTGAAACAAATTAGCGGAGAACCTATGGAGGTTAAAGAGGCTGCAGAACTAATAACCGCTATTAAAGCAAGAATGGCCGCTGCAGCAGTAACGGGAGATGCAGGAGCACATCGAGGGTAATAACTCAAGTTGCTAGTCGATCGTTGGACGAGTACAGAGCGAGAGGGCTGAGGTCGAGGATTTCGCGACGAGTCTTAGAGTGAGAACTTCTGGACGAGGAGCGAAATCCTCGAGATCGGCACTCGCAGCCCGTAATCGTCAACGAGCGACTAGCAACTTGAGTTAATACATAAATAGGAAAAATAACTTTTGATTTAAGCTGCGCGAAAACTGTCAACAAGTCGACGATCGTAAATGGCGTATACCCGTTCCAGTTGAAAGTCCCTGAATTCTGCAAGGAAGATCCCTAAATTTGGGCCTAAGCGTAGCCGGCGCTGAAGAAACTCAACTTGAAAAGCTTAAGTGATGGAAGCGGGACAAAATTTAGGGTAAATCCGACGCTGCAGAAACAGGGACTTTCAACTGGAAGCACTATATACCGAAACAACCTGAGAACTCTATTCCAAACGAGCAAGGCCCTTCATCCGACTTTTGCGAAATGCAAAATAAAAAAGACTCAAAGAAAGAGTTAAATAAAGACAATTCAGACCAAAGCTCATCCCAAAATAAGAGATTGGGAATACTTCATTTCTTAAAATCATCCGCATCCCTTCAAAAATGTAAGTCGTAGGTAAAACCCAAGCAATTTTCTGAGCCCATAAAGGAAGTACAGACACGGGATAAAACACCGCGCTAAACGGAGCAAATATATATCCTGCCATCCATGCAATCGCCTCAACTCTATGCCCCCAGTAAATAATCAAAGAAGAGGCCAAAAAACCCAAAACCCAACCAAAGATAAGAAGCATCGCTGCAAAAGGCAAAAAAGCCCAACCAATTGTAAAAACTTGTAAAGAATACAAAAGATAGACCACAAACGCCCCAAAAAGAACCGTAATGCAGAGCTTGCAAAGACACATCAAAATAACCCCAAAAGTCCACTCCAAAATACGCAAAGGAGTCGCAAATAGATTAATCAAGTTTCGATGCCAAAATTCTTGCAAAAGACTCACAGAAATATCAATCGATCCTCTCCAAGTAATCTGCCAAAAAATAAGACCTGTCATCAAAATCAAAGGAACATTGGATTCAAGATGAATCTCTGCAATCCATCGAGATGTAAGACCCCAAAGTAGAATATCAATTAAGGGCCAATAAAATAAATCACTCAATTGCTGAGGACCTTTTAACATGACATAAAAATAACGAAAAAAAACGCCTCGAACGCGACTCCAGCTCAACACTTTTTCTGCCTCTTTGACTCTTTTGCAATTTTTAAAAAATAATCATCCAAAGATGGTTCTTCGATTTGAATTCCTGAATATGGAATGTCTTCTTTACTCAAAAAATTTAAAAATAAAGGAATTCCTTTCTCCGGAATTTCCATGTTGAATGTCCGATGATCCAACACATAACTATAATTCTTAGACAAAGCAAATTGTTCTACCTTTTCTAAATTCTCCAAAAGAACCAATGAAAGTCGGCATGATGCATTGGTCTTTACAAGATGATCCGGAGTGTCATTGGCTACAATTTTACCACGACTTAAAAAAATAACGCGATCGCAAATCGCAGAGACTTCCCCCATTTTATGAGAAGTGAACAAAATAGAAACACCCGTTTGATCCCGTCTTTCTAAAAGAAACTCGCAAATTTCCTTTGAAATTTCCGGATCCAACGAAGCTGTTGGTTCATCTAAAAGAACAATTTTAGGCTCCACAAAAAACGCCTTCACAATCATCAAACGCGTCACCTGACCTGCCGACAACATGGATATCGGCTGATCGCAATACGATAGAATGCCAAATCTCTCTAAAAGAGGCATAAAACGACGCCTACTTTCTTTTCTAGGAATTCCATAAAGAAGCCCAAGCACTTCCAAGTTTTCCTTTACAGTCAAAATGTACGGTAAACTTAAATAGGTACTTGCAAACGAGACAGAATTCAAAATCTCTTCTCGATGTTGATCCAACTCTTTTCCAAAATATAAAATGCGGCCCTCTGTTTTTGTTAAAGTGCCAAGGAGCATCTGAATCGTTGTTGTTTTCCCGGAACCATTCGGTCCTAAAAAACCTAAAATTTTTTTTTCATGCAAATCAAATGAAATGCCATCTACAGCAGCGACTTCACTTCCTGCATATTTTTTTGAAAGTCCTTGGACAGATAAAACAATTGACAATCAACACTCCAAAAATTCAATCCGCTTCGAAACACGATCCTGATATGCAATCGAAAGATCTAAGACAAAACCGTTTCTTTGCAAAGTCTCTTTTACTGTTTTCAAAGCCAATTCTTCATGATTACATTCACTTGAAAGATGCGCCAAATGGACATGTTTCAATTTCGAATGATAAATTTTTACAAGCAAATTCGCCGAGTCTTGATTCGAAAGATGACCTTGCCGACTCAACACTCTCTCTTTATATACCATAGGACGATGTGATGCGTAAACCATGGACGGTTCATGATTGGCCTCCAAATACAAATAATCACATCCCATCAATTTTTCTTGAATCAGTGATGTAGCATGTCCTAAATCAGCACAAAATCCAATCTTCAAGTCTTCTATTTTTAAAATAAACCCCACGGGATCTAAAGTATCATGAGGCACACTAAAAGGATGAACCTCGATATCTTGAAATATAAAAGATTCCCCCGTCGTAAAGATCTTAAAGCGAGGCCGCATTTTTAATGCAGAACAAATTCCTTTGGCCGTTTCAGCATTTGCCAACACCGGAATTTTCAAGCGTTCCGAAAGAAGACGAAGTCCTGCAATATGATCCGAATGTTCATGCGTAATTAAAACAGCCTGTATTGTGTTGATGTCTACAGAAATCTCCTTGAGTCGCTCACAAAGCATCGAATAACTCAAACCCGCATCAATCAAAATACGAGACGTCTTTGTTCCTACAAAAATAGAATTACCTCTGGATCCGGAAGCTAAAGGACAAAAACCAAACATACAAAGAATCTAAAAGAAAATGAGAGAGCAATGTACCACAACATCAAATCAATCTTCAAGAATTATTTTATGTTCCAAAAAATATAACAATTCATTAAATGGAATTAATAAGGAGTTATTATGATTGAACAAGAAATACTCATTGAAATTGATTCAACACTCGATCAACTTATTTGCAATGCTCAAGCCATTGAAAATATCCATTTAAGTGAATTATCAGAAATCGAACTCTCTGCATTTCAAAACACACAAGAAAGTCTTCTGAACCACCTTCTTCACATGGATAAATTATTAGAAGAAAAAAGAAAAAATCAAAAAACTACAAAATGCGCAATGAAAGAAAAAAGAGAGAAATTTACAAAACTCAACTCTTCTTATCAAAAAAAGATCTCTCACGCGCAAGCAAAATCGGACATTTTATCCAAAAGAAGATCTAAAAAGTATTTTCAAAGCAGGCTCAAAGAACGAAGAGCATCTTCAATTTCTTTTTTCTGAGGAAGCACTTCATCTTCTAAGTCTTTGCAATAAGGAACAGGGCAATCTTTTCCACAAACACGCTGAATGGGCGCATCTAAATAATGAAAACCCTCTTCAACCGCTCTTGCCATAAGCTCTGCTCCAAACCCACAGTTTTTGGGAGCTTCATGAGCAATGAGGAGTTTCCCCGTCTTTTTCAAAGAATTCAAAACCGTTTCGAAATCTAAAGGAACAAGCGTTCTTAAATCAATGACTTCAACAGAAACCCCTTCCTTCATCAAATGATCGGCAGCTTCAACACCCATGAGAACGGTCATTCCCCAGCCCACAAATGTAACATCGGAACCTTCTCGAACTACCTGAGCTTTACCAAGAGGCAAAAATTCATCAGGACCTGTTTCCGGACGAGCACAAAAAAGACGCTGACGATACAAAGCTTTATGTTCTAAAAAGATAACAGGATTTGGATCTAAAATAGCCGTTTTCAAAAGACGCTTTGCATCGGCGGCATTACTTGGAATGACCACCTTTAATCCAGGACAATGCGATAAAAAAGCTTCTATACTTTGAGAGTGGTAAGGCCCTCCCTGAATATACCCTCCATAGGGCATTCTCACAACGACCGGGCAATTCCACTCGCCATTTGAACGATAATGAAAGCTTGCTAGCTCATTGAATAATTGATTCATCCCCGTCCACGAATAATCCGCAAATTGAATCTCTGCAACCGGCTTATGGAACCCATCCAGAGAAAGTCCAAGCGCCACACCGATAATCGTCGATTCTGCAAGCGGTGTATTAAAGCAGCGCTCTTCACCGAATTTTTCTGTCAGAGATCGAGTAATTCCAAAAACACCGCCCTTACCGCGCGCGACATCTTCTCCAAATACAACAACACCTAGATCTCTTTGCATCTCTTCAGAAAGAGCATGATTCAAAGCATCCATCAGAACAATCGATTCTCCGGGAGGACTTTCCTTATTTTCCGGACATGTAAACTCTTTAAAAACTTTTGTCGCAGCGCTCGATCGAGCCGGGAATGGTTTTGTATCTGCAACAACTGCTGCCTTCTCGACTTCTTCAAATAAAGAAGCCTTTTTCGCACTTAATTCATCGGCAGTCAATATGTCATTTTCAAGAAGCCATTTTTCAAAGCGAGGAAGAGGATCTCGAGAAATCTCCTCTTGACATACATCATCGCCTTTATATTTTTTCGGATCATCACTGCTGCTATGAGCTGAAATTCGAGGTATTTTGGCGACCACAAGACTTGGACCAAACCCTTCTCTTGCTTTAGCAACGGCTTTCGAAAGAGCTTCCTGTGTCTGGAGAAAATCGCAACCATCAATATCAAATACGTCAAGACCTTCATAGCCGCGAGCCATATGAACAATCGATCGCCCTGCCGTCTGCTCTTCCACAGGGACGGAAATCGCCCAGCCGTTATCTTGAATGACAATCACTAAAGGCAATCGATGAAGACAAGCAAAATTGAGCATCTCATGAAAATCACCTTGAGAGGTCGAGCCATCACCGCCGGACACATAGACCACCTCCTTCTTCTTTCGAAGAAGAGCAGACATCGCAACTCCTGCCGCCTGTAAAAATTGAGAGCCTACGCAACTTGACTGACAAGGAATTCTTAAGGTTTTCTCTGAAAAATGCTCCGGCATCATCCTTCCGCCGGAATGGTGAGGAATATCTCGCGCTAAAAAAGCAGCAATCAAGTCTTGCAGCGCACATCCAAGCCCAATAGCAAAAGAACGATCTCTATAGTAAGGAAGAGCCCAATCCGTCCCGGGAATCAAAGAAAGAGAGGAAATAGCTCCAATCATCTCATGGCCAAAGCTACCCAAGTGGAAAGTTCCGCCCTTGTTTTGGCGAACCAACTTCGCCATTTTTTCATCCATCAATCGGGATTTCAGCATCACATCGAGAGTCTTTAAAGCAAAATCTTTCTGAATAGGACGCGCAATATCGATTAAATCTTTTAAAAGGTCCTCACGATTTTTTTTAACAGAATAATGACTCATAACCTTCCTTACATAGTCCAGCCATCATACCAAAATAGCTCTGAATTATGCCAGAAAACAAACAACTCATTTTATAAAAAAATGATTATTTCTCTTTTTCTTTAGGATTTTTTGTTTTAATTTGAGCCACCTTTTTAATCGCAAATCGACGACGTCTTTGACCCACAAACTCTTCCGGGTGTTCTTCCTTACGCGGACGCCCCCTACGTTTAGGCAAGATTTCTCCAATCGCAGATTCCACTTTAGGCGCCCTCCCCTCAGGAAGCAATTCTGCCTTCACTTCCTTCATCGGAACTCTTACGGGAGGAAGAAGCGGTTTTTTGACTTCAACACCCAATTTCCCTGCAGCAAGCTGACCTGAAAGCTGCCTTAAAGATTCTAAACGTTGCGATAAAGCTTCCAATCTTTCGTCCACACGAATACGAGGAGTGCCTCTTAAAGAAGAAAGTAAATGCTCTTCAGTTTCAAATTTTGCAGAGAATGTTACGGACGCAGCAGATACAATATCCGGGATATATAAAAACGGACGGCAAGCAGCCGGAACCTGGGTATAAATATCAACGCTCACCTGAGGCTCTGTCTCGACCTTGACCACCTGCTTTGGAGGACGGCCTCTTTTAGGGCGAGGATTCAATGCTTCATTGGAATAATACGTTTTGGATTTTGCGACTAAAATATCTCGAACCCCGGCAATGTCTTTCGCAACTTTTACATCGAAAAGAAAACGCTTTACCTTTTCCAATAAATTTTTATTTACATCCAAATCTTCTTCAAAAACAAACTGAACATTTAATTGACGCAACCATTCAATAATACGAATTCTAGAGCGCTCTTGATAATATTGCTGCCACTTTTCGAGCTCGCTCAAATGATCATAAATAAATTCAAGAAAGTGCTCCCTCGCTTCTTTTGCAGAAATAATATCTAAAAGTTTTTCTTTCGTATCGATATCATAGACCTTTTCATGAACAAATCCTTCCATAAATTTTTTAACTTCATAAAAAGTCATTTTAGGAACAACTCGATAACGGGAAACATTTTCTTTTAACTCGACATCCAACGCTTGAAGCTCTTCAACGCCCTTATCGAGATCGACATACACTAAAAATCCCTCGACAGTATCTAAGTAAAAATCTCTTTCATCATCAGATTTAGCAAACGCATCCATCAATCGGTGATAGCGCAATATCAGGGGGTTTTTAGCAACAGGGTAGGAAGCCTTCATCATGTCTCTCAAATTTCTTTAAGAAAACAACATATCAAAAAACTTCCATCTCTTCAAGGCCATCCACCACCTTCTCGGAACTCTAAAGGCTAAAAAGATTTTTTGAATAATGAATAACCTCGCCAAATCCTCCCAATTCCGATAAAATACTGACAAATCACTAAAAGGTAAAAAATGTCAGTTCGACCGCTCATCGTAACACTTGCTATGAGTACCTACTCTTGTTATTGGGTCAATGAATTCTCAAAAGCAAATTCTTTATTCAAAAAAACCCAAAAACATCTTGCAGATACAGAGATGTTGAAAGAAATGATCAAAAACGACCCGAATCAAGACAATCAAATAAAATACACTCAAAAATTAGAAACCTTACACGAAAAAGCTCAAGGCTCACTCAAAAAAGCTCAAGACTTACGCAATCTCACAGGAACAGAGCTGCTTCTATCAACAGCTGCAACCGCCTTATGTCTTCGTAAAATCCAAGCATTTTCTAAACTTTCTTTCTGGATCAGAAACCATATCTAAACCAGAACTCAATTCTCCCTCAGAGAAGAATTCTCTTTTTCTCTTTTTGAAAAATTAGGCAAGTTGCGTATAGTCGTTGGAGATTATTTTAGGCAAGAAAACCATGTTAGACATTAAAGAAATCCGAAAAAACCCCGAAGAATTTGAAAAAAAACTGCAAACCAAAAATCCTGACATCCAAATCTCCCCGATTCTGGCGTTAGACGAAGAGCTTCGCCACTTAAAGACAAAAGTCGAAGAGTCTAAAGCCAGAAAAAATCACATCTCCAAAGAAATCGGACTCAAAAAACAAAAAAAAGAAAGCACAGATGAATTCTCCAATGAACTTGCCCTCTTAAACGAGCAGATTCAAACCCAAGACTTAAAAATCAAAGAACTCGAAGAAAAGCTCCACTTTTCTTTATCGGTTCTTCCCAACCTTCCTCTTGATGAGATCCCCATATCTCCAAGCCCCAAAGACAACGTCTGCATCAAAGAATTTGGAAAGAAACCCTCATTTTCTTTCCCATTTAAAAACCACTTAGAACTCAATGAGCGGCTCAAATTATTTGATTTCGAAAGAGCTGCCAAAATTTCAGGTTCCGGATGGCCTCTTTATACAAAATTCGGAGCAAGGCTCGAGTGGGCTCTTCTCAATTACATGTTGGACACCCATCGAAAAAACGGATTTACACAAATCATCCCCCCGCTTTTGGTAAAACCTGAAATTATGTATGGAGTGGGACAGCTCCCCAAATTTGCTGAGCAGCTCTTCAAAATCAATGACAAAGATTATCATCTCTACTTGATTCCTACTTCAGAAGCTGCCATTAACGGCCTTCATGCAGATGAAATCCTAGAAGAAGAGAACTTACCTCTTTGCTATACTTCCTATACTCCTTGCTTCAGGAGAGAAGCCGGCGCTGCAGGAAGTCAAGAAAGAGGCCTCATTCGAACTCATCAGTTCAATAAAGTCGAACTCTTTTGTCTTTCCTCTCCGGAAGATAGCCCCCGAATTTATGAAAAAATGCTCCAAAGCGCAGAAGAAGTCCTTCAAGGACTCAATCTCCACTATCGGAACATGCTTCTCACTACAGGCGATATGTCTTTTGCCGCGGCAAAAACAATCGACATTGAAGTATGGCTTCCCGGGCAAAATCGCTATTATGAAGTTTCTTCCGTTTCAAACTGCACCGATTTCCAAGCAAGAAGAGCGCAGATTCGATATCGTAAAAAAAATGAAAAGCCGCAGTTTGTCCACACACTGAATGGTTCCGGTGTTGCTACGTCAAGACTGATGGTCGCTCTTTTAGAAAATAATCAACAAGAAGATGGATCTATCCTTGTGCCAAAAGTGTTGCATAAGTATTTAGAAGAAGAAATCACCATTTTAAAACCCATATGAAAATAAACGATTTTATCGATTTTATTCAAAAATGCCCCACTGCCTACCATGCAGCCAAAGAACTTGTAGATCGCCTGCAAAAAGCAGGCTTTATCCTTCTTGATGAAAAGCAACAATGGTCTTTGGAAAAAGGAAAAAGCTATCTTGTTGTCAGAGACTCTCTTGTATTTGCATTTCGCATCCCTCAAAAAAAGATCTCAAGTCTCATTCTTTTAGCAAGCCATGTCGATAGTCCAAGCTTAAAGCTAAAGCCCCATCCCATCGACACCCAGCATGAGATCCTAAGATTCAACACTGAAATCTATGGATCCCCCCTTCTTCATACATGGCTCGATCGAGATCTAGCAATCGCCGGAAAAATCACATTTCTCGATGAAAAAAACACCTTAAAATCAGAGCTTATCCATTTAAAAAACAAACCGATCACGATCCCAAACATTGCGATCCATTTGGAACGATCGATTGGAGAAAAAGGGCTCCACATTCATAAACAAGATCATCTCAAAGCTCTTTTTTCTTTAAACACAAAGCAAAAAGACCTTGAATCTCTTTTAAAACAAGAATGTTCCTTTAAAACTCTTTTAGGATTCGATCTTTTTTTAACTTCCTTGGAAAATCCCTCTCTTCTTGGCTTCAACCAGGAATTTTTAGCAGCTCCCCGTCTTGACAATCTAACATCCGTCTACGCAGCATGTCATGCAATGCAAACAGCAAAAGCACATCCGGAAACAATACAAGCTGCCGTCTTTTGGGATCATGAAGAAATTGGATCAATCACTCAAGTCGGCGCCGATTCCTCATTTCTCAATCAAATCCTCAAAAGGATGACCCTTTCTTTAAAAATCGATGAAGAAACTCTCTATCAAATCAAGAGCCGCTCTCTTTGTCTGTCCGGAGATCTAGCTCACGGATTCCATCCCAATTTCCCCGAGAAGTATGATTCTCAAAATGCACCCTATCTTGGGAAAGGAATCGTTCTCAAGTTCAACGCCAACCAAAAATATGCAACTTCAGGAGAAGGTGCCGCTAAAATCGTTCTTCTTTGCCAAAACAACGAAATCCCTCTTCAAAAATTCGCATCGCGCTCAGATATGCTTCCCGGCAGCACCGTAGGCTCCATCATGGCCGCGCAAACAGAAATTGCCACTATCGATCTAGGAATCAGCGGTCTTGCCATGCACTCCATTCGAGAGATGATTTGTCCTCAAGATGAACTTTCTTTATGTAAACTTTTCAAAATAGCGATCGAACAGTATGAGCCGTGATTCTCACCCTCATTTTCAAGGAAAATCACCCATCCAACATATTATCGACGCGCGCCTTCGTGGATACATGGCCTCTTCTGAAATTCATGGACTAGAAACGCCCGGCCATTATAGCAGAGCTGCTGATAGCGCCAAGGAAACAGCCCTCATTCTTCTGATTCTATGGATGATCTTCCCCATCCATTTAAATCTTTTGATGATCTTCATCCTTGGATGGCTTATTTGGAAAGTCGGTAGATGTGCTATTTTAGGATATTCAAGGCTCGAAAGACTCCACCGTCTCATTCAAGAAGAAAAATGGGAAATCGATCATCATCGCGCGCAGGAAAAAGAAGAGATCAAAGCGATCTATGCAGCCAAAGGATTCTCTGGAAAACTGCTTGATGAAGTCGTGAATGTCCTCATGGCTGATGACAATCGATTATTACAAGTGATGCTCGAAGAAGAATTAGGCCTTAACTTAGGTTCTTATGAACATCCCCTAAAACAAGCAGCCGGCGCTTTTATCGGCGTCATCGGATCCACTCTCATCATGTCCTTTGGGTTCTTTCTTCTTCCTTCCTTTGGACCTTTCCTCTCTTCTTTCTTTGTGATTGCTCTAGCCTCTGCAAGTTACGCGCAAGTTGAAAAAAACAAAATCCTTCCTTCAATCATTTGGAATTTAAGCATTGCGGCCCTTGTCGTTAGCGTCGTTTATTTTGCAACACAAATCATATGAAAGCTCCGTACGTATTTGATGAATTTTTTGTCTCCAATCTCGAAGAAAGCATCAGTCCTTTTCTCACTTTAAATTCTCAAAAGTGGGGTAAAAATTTATCCTTAAAAAGTGCAAGCATTGCAGCTTTTTTGCTTTGTATTTCCTTTCTTTTTTCTTACATCAGCCCCCCAGCATCCTCGCTTTTTTTATCCTTTGTCTTTTTCTTGGTAGGCACTCCCGCACTTCTTGCTGCATTTGATGATCTTAAAAATTTTGAGATCAATATCGATGTTCTTATGACACTGGCGGCTTTTATTGCGCTTCTTATGGGAAACGGCCTAGAAGGGGCTTTGCTCCTTGTTCTTTTTGAACTCTCTCACAGTCTTGAGGAGACTGTATCCAGAAAAACCACCAGCGCTCTTCACAGCTTAAACAAAATCGCCCCTAAAAAAGCATCCGTTGTGAGCTCTGATGGAGAAGTCGTTGAAACCTCAATCCATGAAATCACAATAGGGACAACACTTCTTGTAAAACAAGGAGAAATCGTCCCTTTAGATGGAGAAATCATTCAAGGGGCATCCTCTTTGAATCTCGTGCATCTCACAGGAGAAAGTCTTCCCGTTTTTAAAAAAATAAAAGACCGTGTCCCTGCAGGAGCTAGAAACTTAGAATCAAGCATTTACATTAAAGTGACAACACTCAATCAAGATTCAACCCTCAATCGAATCATTGGACTCATTACGACAGCCCAAGAAGCAAAACCAAGCGTACAAAATTTTTTAGATCGCTTTGGACAAAAATACGCATGGGCCGTCATTTTACTCACCTTCTCTTTTGGACTCTTTCTCCCTTTTCTATTTCCCATCTCCTTTACAGGAGAAGAAGGATCCATCTATCGCGCTCTTGCATTTCTCATTGCAGCATCTCCTTGCGCTCTCATCATTGCCACTCCAACCGCCTACTTAAGCAGCATCAGCGCATCTGCTAAAAAAGGAATTCTACTCAAAGGAGGCGCCATTCTCGATTCTTTAGCGAACATCTCTATCGTTGCTTTCGATAAAACAGGCACTTTAACAACCGGAGAGCTCACCTGTCTGGCGGTTCATTCACTCCAATCTGATTCTATAGAAGAAGCTCTCAGCGTTGCATATGGATTAGAACAGCACGTTGTCCACCCAATCGCTACCAGTATCTGTAAATTCGCTCAAAGTAAACAAATCTCCCCTGCACATATCGAAAACGTTCAAGTCATCCCCGGCTTTGGAATACAAGGCAGCTATAAGAACACCGCGGTGAAAATCGGCCTTGCTGAATACACTCTCAAAGATCTGACAAAAAAAGAAGAATATCTGAAGTGGATCTCTACGAAAAAACAAGAAAATCAAGTTCTTTCCACTCTTTGCATCGGAAATGATGTATTTCTTTTTCAATTTTCCGATCAAATTCGAAAAGAAGCCCCTTCCCTTTTACAAAAATTAAAACAAAATAAAATCCTACCCGTCATGCTCACAGGGGATAATTCTCATAGTGCAAATCATGTTGCAAAGAAAGTAGGAATTTCCGAAGTATTTGCCAATTTACGCCCTGAAGATAAGCTGTTAAAAATCACTGAACTTTCCTCTGAAAAAAATTTAGCCATGGTAGGCGATGGGATGAACGATGCTCCTTCTTTAGCAAGAGCGCACGTCGGAATCTCTATGGGACGCATCGGCAGCGCGACCGCTGTAGATGCATCCGATGTCATTTTATTAAATGATGATCTTGACTCTATTTCCTGGCTTTTTTCCAGTGCAAAAAAAACACAAAACATCATCAAACAGAATTTGAGCTTAGCGCTCGGCGTCATTTGTTTTGCAAGCATCCCTGCTCTTTTTGGGCTGATCCCTCTTTGGACAGCCGTCCTTCTTCATGAAGGAGGGACTCTCCTCGTCGGTCTCAATAGCCTTCGGTTACTATCCAAAAAATCATAAATGCTATAAATACAGAATAAAGACTGTAAAATCTATTTTTACAATCCCATTAAGGATGTTTTCTGTTTTCTCTCGCAAAATAAAGCTTAAAAAAACAGAGTTAACAAAAGGTCAACAATGAAAATATATAAATCTTATGCTTTATCAGCGATTTTATTTTTTGCTCTCAATATCATTGGTCGGCAAGGCTTTGCCCTTGAAAACAAACCATGCACTTCGCATCACCACACCCAGGGAGGCGATTGGTTTACAAGACTACGCGCGCTCTATGTTTTGCCCGATGATTCGAGCGATTCGGTAAGTTCTATTCCTGATTCAAGAGTCAGCGTGCATCCTTCTTGGACCGCAGAGCTTGATTTTGGCTATATGTTCACCAAAAACTTCGGTGCAGCTCTCATTTTATCAACATGCCATAATTCTTTATGGGGAGAAAAGTCTCTTGCCGGAACAAAAATTGGAACCACTTGGTTATTGCCGCCAACCTTTCTTTTACAATGGAGATTTTTCCCTACTTGCATGATCCAGCCATATGCAGGAGCAGGAGTCAACTACACTCTTTTTTATGGCAAACATTGCAGCATTCATGACACCCATTTACAATTAAGTCATTCATGGGGACCTGCCCTTCAAGGAGGATTGGACGTCTTTTTCTATAAAGATTGGCTTTTCAACTTGGACGTGAAATATGTTTGGATGCAAACAACAGCTCATCTTCATGGCGCAGTGAATGGTCATGTGCATGTTCACGTGAATCCTTGGCTGATCGGTTTCGGTTTTGGCCGCAAATGGTAATACTATAGAGCCCATTGTGAAACTCTTCACAGAAGTGAAGAGTTTCTTTAAACAGTGACGGGATCTTTAGCTACCTTTAAATCAGATTCCCAATTCTTCACAAACTCCAAAAGATCATGCTTTGAAGGGTGAGAACGAAGATAGGACAAATTCTCTTCTTTGCTGCTCAAATGGGCAAGCTTTGCAAGCAAATGAAGATGCCGCTTATCATCGCATGCAAAAAGAAAGAAAAGAACATCAACCGGCCTTCCATCCAAAGCTCCATATTCAATGGGCTGCGAAGGGAAAACAACAGCGACAACATCAAAAGATTCCTGAAGCAAAAAATCACGAGTATGAGGAACCGCAACCCCATTAGAAAGCGCTGTTGACATCAATTTTTCACGATCCAAAAGAAGCTCTGTAATGACTTCCGCATCCAAAGAGATATTTTCAGAAATTCTCTCAACTGCAGCGCGAATCACTTCTTCTTTTGTCGTTCCCGGAACATCCTTGTACACACCGCCTTTGTAAATGGCGCGATAAAGTCCAAACTGCTGCGTTCCTAACGTCTCTTTTCTTTCGTCTTGCATTTCAAACGAAGCAAAAGTTCCCTCTTGCTTAGAGCTCAACACCCAATTTTCAATCTCGCTTCGATTGAATCGATATTGTTGATGCAGTCGATAATAAGGAATGCGTCCTTCGGAAATCCAACGGCGAACCGTCGTTTCAGAAACATTTAAAAGCTCAGCAACATCTTTTAGTTTTAAATCCATATACAACACGTATAGCAAAAAATTTTTAAATACTATAGAGAATTTGCAAAAAGATCGAACACTTCCTTAGGATGATTACATTTAAGAATTTTTTTTCGAAATTCAACATCTTTAATGGCACGAGTGAGCATCGATAAAATCTGCAAATATTCAGATTGTCGATCATCAGGACCTCCAATCATGAAGACGATCTTTACAGGCACTTTATCCAAAGCATTCCATTCAATGCCTTTTGTTTGCTGAATTCCGATCGCGATGAAAAATTGATGAATCTCTTTCATTTTAGCATGCGGCACTGCGACCCCCATGCCGATCCCCGTTGAAACTAGTTCTTCACGATGAAAAATGGATTTGCGAAACGAGGCTTTATCGTCCAGCTTTCCAACTAAATCCAACCTCTCAATCATAAAATCAATGACATGATCGCGATCGCCTTCATCTAAAAATAAAATCAAATTCTCATCCAAGTAATCTGTAATTTTGACCATAATTTTCTTTTTTAATGGCCAAAATAACTCGGCCAAAGGATTATTGCGCGCCAGTAGACCCAAACCGTCCGTCTCCTCTTTCTGTCGCTATCAATTCTTCTTTTCTCACAAATGCCGCTTGAACCACAGGAGCTAAAACCAGCTGAGCAATCCTCATTTTCGGATTGATTGTGAAGGCTTCTTTCCCATGATTCATTAAAATCACGCAAATTTCTCCTCGATAATCGGCATCGATCGTTCCCGGAGTATTTAAAACAGTGATCTGATTCTTGGCTGCAAAACCGCTTCTAGGCCGAATTTGAATCTCATAACCCAAAGGAATTTCGACTCGAATCCCTGTTGGAACAATGGCCGAACATCCGGGATGCAAAATCAAAGATTCTTGAACTGCAGCACGAAGATCGGCGCCTGAGGCAAACTCAGTTGCGTATAAAGGAATTAAATCTGGATCTATGACCTGGATAGGTACTGGCACTTTTTGAATAGGAGCCCCCTAGAGAAGGCGTTGCTTAAACGCACGTCTCAGCTATTTTTAGTAGCTTTTTTAAACGCTCCGGCATTTTTTGTGCAAGATGATCTATTTTCATTTCCCGATCATTTTGCATCAAAAAATCTAAAAAAGAAGCAATTGTACTCTTTAAAGAAGATCGTTTGACAATGCAATCAATCATCCCCTTTTCAAGTAAAAACTCTGACTTTTGCGCTCTTGGAGGTAATTTTTGACCAATTGTCTGTTCAACCACTCGAGGCCCTGCGAAAGCAATCAAAGCATCCGGCTCTGCAATAATAATATCCCCTAAAGTTGCAAAAGAAGCGGTCACGCCTCCCGTCGTCGGATTTGTCAAAACAGAAATATAGGGAAGTCTTGCTTCATGCAGCTTCGCAAGCGCTGCCGATGTTTTTGCCATCTGCATTAAAGAAAGAACAGATTCTTGCATTCTTGCTCCACCTGAAGCAGAGACAATGATTAAAGGTAGGTTTTTCTCGATGGCAAGCTCGATTAAGCAAGTCAGTCTTTCTCCCACAACAGATCCCATCGACCCACCCATGAAAGAAAAATCTAAAATTCCAAGAGCCACTTCCTTCCCTTGAAGAGAGCAAAGGCCAACACATGCTGCATCATCGCGTTTTGTCTTTGCAACCGCCGCATCAAGCCGGCTCTGATACGACTCCGTATCTACGAAGCTCAAAGCATCCACAGGCTTGATCTCAGTAAAATATTCAGTAAAACTACCCTCATCTGCCAAAAGATCAATTCTTTGTTTTAATGACAAACGATAATGATAGCCGCACTTAGGACAGCAACTGAGATTCGCTCCAAGCTCATTTGCATGAATCAATTCAGAACAGCCGGAACATTTAACCCAACCGCTAAAACCATCTTTTTTAATGGTTTGAATTTTAATACTCGGCTTTAATTTAGAAAATAAACCCATTTGGCCACGATAGTATCATTACTCTTCTCAAAAATCAACCCAAGATTGCCTTAGAAAATCTCTCTTCAACAGCTTTCCAATGAATAATTTGCCAAATCGCCTTGACATAATCAGCTCTAACATTCTTATACTGAAGATAGTAAGCATGCTCCCAAACATCGATGCCCAATAAAGGAATCAGTCCCTGGGAACTCAATGGATCTTGATTTGCGCAAGTCGTGACTTCAAGTCTTTTTTGTCCTTTATTATATCCAAGCCATCCCCATCCGGAGCCCTGCACTCCCACCGAAAGAGTTGTCAATTTTTCTTTAAAAGCATCAAAAGAGCCAAAATCGCGATCCATCATTTTTAAAAGATCTCCTTTAGGCATACCCCCTTGAGATGCCGGGGCCAAAATCGTCCAAAAAATACTATGATTAATATGACCTCCGCCATTAAATCGAATGGCAGACTGAAGAGAGATCATCTGTGCTACATCATTTTTTGTTTCAGCATCATGATATTTTTCCAAAGCTGCATTTAAATTCGTCACATAAGCTCGATGGTGTTTATCATAGTGAAGCTTCATAATTTCAGCTGAAATCACAGGCTCTAAAGCTCCGAAATCATAGGGAAGATCCGGAAGCTGATAACTTGTTTCATGATGTGTCATATACTTTCTCCTAAAATGATCTTTTATATCACGCATGCACCATTCAACAAAAAGAAAAAAGAACTTCTCTTGTCACAGGTCCAATCGCTGTCAACACTTTATCTTTAGGCAACGTTCCAAAAATCTTTAAAAAACCATACACAGTCGTGGGACTTGTAAACACAATCTCTTCAAAAAGATCTAAAGAAGGAACCGGCTCTAATTTTTGAAACACCGTGTCATAAAGATCAAAAACAAAATAACGCCAATTTCTTTTTGCAAGATAATCCGTTAAATGAGGTCTTGCGAGTTTCGATCGCGGCAAGAAAAAATAAGGATCTTTTAAATCTAAACATTCCAATAATGAGACAATTCCCTCTTGGGTTTCGACTTTAGCGATCAAAGGATCGCATCCTTTTTCTTTTAAAAGCGATCCGGTTTTTTGACCCACTGCAATAATGACTTTATCTTTACATGGATGCGTTTGCCACCAATAAAAAACCGCTTGCTGGCTTGTAAAAATCACATGCGTGGAGTCTTGAAACGCCCTCTTTACTTCATCACTGAAAATGCCGATTTTTTCTGTTCGGATGACTGGATAATGAAAAACAGGTCTTTCAAAGTGTTTCGGATCGAGTCCCAAATAAAGAATCATAAATTTCTTTCATTTCAAGATCATGACTTCGAGCAGTCACAGCTAAAGAACCTTGATGAGCCGTCGTTTCTCCCGGAAGCATCCATCGATTCAGATGGGTTAACCCCAAACGAATGAGAGCGGCTTCGGCAACAACAACACCGCTCACCTCATTTTTCTCTAAAAGAAAAAGTCTCTCTAGAATTGTTCCTCTTACATCGACAAACTTCAAATCTGGCCGTAAAGAACGAACAACTTCTTCTCTACGAATGCTTGAAGTGGCAATGATTGAATGAAGAGGCAAATCAAACAAAGAAACGCCTTCTTGCAAAACAAGAGAATCTCGAGGATCAATACTCTTTGTGATACAAATGCAACTAAGTCCATGAGGCAATGGATCAGGCAAATCTTTTGCAGAATGAATCGCTAGTCGAATCTCTCCTCGAAGAAGCATCTCATCGAGCTCTTTTGTAAAAAAATCGGTCTTCCCCATCGAGCGAAGAGATGTTTTTTTATCTCGATCTCCGATTGTTGTTACCCAAATGGGATCAAGCTCTAAAACTCCTTGAACCATTGTTTGCATCTCTTGAAATTGCGCCCTTGAGAGCAAAGAATCTCTAGCGCCTGTCAATATTTTCAATCGAGCACCCTCCGAATGGCATCATCCACAAGATCCACATCAATGAGTTGAATTTTCTCTGTAATACTAGAAGAGAGTCCCTTCATATTTCTTGTCGGCAAAATGCATTTTTTAAACCCCATGTGAATTCCTTCTTTCAACCGAGTTTCGACCCGGCTCACTCCTCGAATTTCTCCACCGAGACCCACTTCTCCTAAAACAATCAGATCCGAAGGAAGTGCTTTATTGAGAAAAGAAGAAGCAATCGCAAGCAAAACGCCTAAATCAATCGCAGGCTCTATAATTTTAAGACCTCCGGCCAACGACACAAACACATCGCAATGATGCAGCTTATATCCGACTCTTTTTTCTAAAACGGCCAATAAAAGAGCCAATCGATTCTGATCCAATCCGGTTGAGCGTCTGGAAGGATTGGAAAATGCAGTCGGAGTGACGAGCGCCTGAATTTCTAAAAGAAAAGAACGAGCCCCTTCCAACCCGGGAACAATGGCAGCGCCGGGAACTTCCTTCACTCTTTCTGCCAAAAATGCATGCGATGGATTGGGCACCTCTGAAAGACCCGTTTCTTTCATTTGAAAAATCGAGATTTCATCTGTGGACCCAAAACGATTTTTAATCGCACGAAGAAGTCGATATCCATGCTGACGATCTCCTTCAAAATCAAGCACCGTATCCACCAAATGCTCAAGGACTCGAGGTCCTGCAAGCTCACCTGATTTCGTCACATGGCCAATCAAAAAAGTCGTAATGCCTTGACCTTTTGCCAAATGCATAAACTCGGTTGCAATTTCTCTCACTTGCACAACAGAACCCGGAGACGAAGGAATTTCTCCCTTGTAAACAATCTGCACGGAATCAACAATCACTACATCGGGATTTAAATGCTCGATTTGAGCACGAATCGCACTAAAAAGGGTTTCGCTTAAAAGATATAAATTTTGATGATCGATTCCAAGACGCCTCGCTCTTAAAGACGTTTGTTCTGTCGATTCTTCTCCGCAAACATAAAGCACTGTGAGTCCTTGAAAAGCAAGCGCATTAGAAATCTGAAGAAGGAGTGTCGATTTACCAATCCCCGGCTCTCCACCGACTAAAATCAAAGAGCCCTCAACAATGCCGCCGCCAAATAAACGATCGAGTTCCCCAATTTTGGTTGAAATTCTTTGAAAAGCGCCAATTTCTACATCGCGAATCCGAACCGGCTTTGCAGTCTCTTTTTTCTTCGACTCAAAACGAAGCTTTTTTTCCTCAACAAAGACCTCTTCAACAAGCGTATTCCAATTCTGACATCCACCGCAGCTCCCGGTCCATTTCAACTGCGAATGACCGCACTCTCGACAATTCCAAGTTACTTTTGTTTTAGTCATGAAATCATTCCTAACTTGGAAAGCGCTTCAAAAGCAGCTTTTTGCTCCGCCTCTTTTTTCGAGGGGCCGACACCTGCGCCCATTTCTTGATCATCCACCAAAACCACAACATGAAAAATCTTGGCATGATCCGGACCTTCTTCTTGAACGACCTGGTAAACGGGCGCTTTTTGAAACTTTTTTTGAGAATAATTTTGGAGTTCCGCCTTATAGTTATGTGAAGGACTTCCAATCTCTGTATTCATCGCCTCTTCAAAATGGCTCATCAAAAATCCGGAAACAATCAACCATCCGCCATCCAGATAAATCGCTCCAATCAAAGCCTCAAAAACATCGGCTAAAATAGAAACTTTCGTCTTCCCTTCACTTCTTTTTTCACCTTTGCCAAGTAAAATAAAGTCGCTTAACCCCAGTTTTTGCAAATACGAAGCGCAGGCGGTTGCATCCACAAGCCGAGATCGAAGCTGAGATAACTGGCCCTCTTGAAACTCAGGAAACCTCCGATATAAAAAGTCGGAAGTGATAAGCCCTAATACGGAATCTCCCAAAAACTCAAGCCTTTCATTATGCTGCTGCACAAGATGTTTATGCTCATTGACGAAAGATCGATGAATCAAAGACAAGATCAAAAGTTCTTTATCTTTAAAAATATAACCTATCTTTTCTTCAACCTGATCGAGGCGCGATTTCAGCTCTTCTAAAGGATTTGTCATAGTACTCATTTTTACACACTTGAGCTTTTGAAAGAAAGAGAGTATGTTTTATGCCAATTTTATGAAGATCATCCTAACTGCAAGCCAACTGAGTCATTTCCATCAAAATGGTGAAATTTCTTTTGAAAAATTCCCTGTTGATTTTCAAAAAATTCTTGAAATACAAAAGAAAAGCTCTCAATTCAGAGATCTTTGGAGACGTGAGCCGTTTTTAAAAAAAATAATCGCACAAACACTCTCCTACATTGCTTTTGAACTCACCTCTAAACACCAACTGCGGATTGCCTGCGATCAATGGCTAGAGACAGCTCTTCCGGATGGCTATGTCCAAGACTTTTTCTGTTTTCAAGGGCTTGCCATTTTTTTTGCAATTTTTCTCGATGAACACAATCAATGCATTGTAAAAGCGATCCATCCTTCCCATCTAACAAGTAAAATCCCTGCGCATTCCTACATCGTTGCTTTTGCCAATGAAAACGCTCGTCTGATCAATAATCCAAAAGATCCTTTCACCATACAAACTCGAAACTTGGGATACGTCTATGGAGATTTACTCATTCAAGAGCACCACCCCTTAGTTCTCAAGAAATAATTCGCTCTTCCAAAGAAATTAAGATCGCATCCGTCATCGTATTTCCTTGCCAAACAAGACCATCAATACGACGTCTTACAGGATCGGATAATGGCTCTAGTTTTGCCTCTCCCTCTTCAATCCGATCAAAATGAAAATCAATCGCTGCATCCAATTGAAGCTGCAAATTTCGAACATACTTTTCAGCTCCTTTCACGCCTTCCCCAAAAGAAAGAACCTCTTTTTTCTGCACATCACTTAAAAACTCTAAAGACTCGATCGCCAACATTCGACTTGCAAAAGTAGAATGAGGGGCCTCTTCTTCTAATTCCATGGCAATGGGATATTTCGACTGAAATTCCAATCTTTCTACTTGCGATTTTTCTTTTGAAGTCGATGCTTGATTCTTTAAAGAATCAATCTCTTCTTCCAACTCCCCCGGCGTTAAAAAAGAACTCACCATTTGAACACTCTCTACTTGAGAAGAAACGGACCCTTTTCGTAAATGTGTAACTTCTTTTTTTAAAAGCTCTTCTCGAGACGAATCAATTTGACTGAGGATGGATAGACCCACCTCGCTTGTTACCGCTTCTGTATTCAAGACTTGATCCTCTAAAGATCTCAAACCTCTTATTGTAAGATCCTTAGAATTTACAGCTTTTTGAATAGAAAACAACTTCTCTGAAGGAAATAAAACATTCATGAAGCCTCTTTTTTTATTATTTTATTAATTAAATATATCGGCTTACCTTTATTTTATTATGTTTTTAATAATCAATCAATTAATAAAGATTTTTTGAGAAGAATGAATGCACGAATCCACCGACACGCCATCCACATAATTTCCGCATACATGAAGGCGAGGGTATTTGATTTTCAAATCTTGAAGAAAAAAAGAAAGCCGCTTTGCATAGCCTACTTTAAAAAAGGGAATGGCATCTTTAGCCAAATAAGAAGAAATAAAAATAGGAGCTTTCTCAATCTTTAAATGTTTTTTTAAAGCTAAAAGAGCTTCTTTTTCAGCCCAACTTGCATCTCCTAAATTGCGAAGCATCACCGTTAAAAAATAACAATCTCCCGCTCTTGGGAAAATCGAACTATCAAAGACACATCCAAGAACGGATTCTTTTTCCATCGTCGGAATCAAATAACCAAATCCATTTTTTAAAAGAACACCTTTTTCAAATGCGCACTGAACCACCCATAAAGAAGTGCTTGAAAAATCCTGCCATAATCCTGACAAACTGCCTAACACAGCTCCGGGCAACGCAGAAACGATCATATCCGCCGGGAAAAACGAGCCTCCGGCAACAACTCCATCTTCCATTAAAGCAGTGATAGGAGTCTCATAAAAAATTTCAAGATCCATTCGATTCTTTAACGTTTCAATCAAAGAAAAAAGACCTCTTTGTAAAGTAAAAAGCCCCTTTTTCTTAGAAGAATCCGATGAAGCAAACGCTCTTAAAAGAGAAATGCCTTGTCGATCCCATTCATAAAGAAAAGGAAAAGAGCTCTTCAAAGACAATTGTCGAATGTCTGCCGCATAAATACCAAGCGCCATCGGATCCAATAAAAGTTCAGCCACCTTCCGATTGAACTTACGAAGTGCAAAATCATACACAGATTCATCGTCCACGTCTTTTGAAGAGACAAAAAGCTCTTTCAAAAGCCCGAAAGCTAAAGATCCTATAAGAGAAGAAATCCCTCGAAGCTTTCCTCGATGCCAAAGATACCGTTTTTTCGCCAAAGAAGAACATGGCAAAATCTCTTGAGACATTCCTAATTCTTCCAGAAGCTCCAATAAATGAGAGGATCTCGAAAAAACAAATGTGCGAGGACCTTTTTCATAAAGAAAACCATGGAAACATCCGGTGTCAATCACACCACCCAGACGACTTGATGCCTCAAACATCTGAATCGTTGCATCAGGATAGCGCTTCCTTGCATACCAGGCAGCACTAAGTCCAGAAATTCCTCCACCCAAAATCGCAATCTTCATAAAAGCCTCCTAATACGTATGAAAAAAAACAGGATTGTCAGGATAAAAACAAAAAGGACAGGATAACGGCACGAAACGTGCCTGAGGATGACGCTGCTGTCGCAGCTAAGGATATGCAGGTCGGGGATGCCCCGAACCCCCAAATCAATACCCTGATCGCTTTAAACAAGCTTCATGGCTGTTACCCTGTCCCTTTCTGTTTGGAGCCCAAAGATTCCCCGACGCGTCATCGCTCCAAGCGCATTTCGTGCCGTTTGGGGTTCGGGGCTTCCCCGACCTGCATATCCTCAGCTCGCGCCTCGCGAGCGTCATCCTCAGGCACGTTTCGTGCCGTTATCCTGTCCTTTTGTTTTATCCTGCTCAAGACAACATACGATAAGCAATCACGGAGGCGCAGAAAAGAAGAATAAAGCACAAAAATGGTTTGCCGCCGAAGACCCGATAATCGCTCTTCACCTGTTTTACATAACGACCCATCCAAACGATCAAGCAAGGCAATACTCCAAATAGAACCATATCCAAAAAGCCCCCTGCAAATCCGAGAGCTTTGAGAAAAAGATCTGGACGAAGAAGCGTCAATATCGTAGGAGGAATCAAAGTGAGGCCATAGATCAAAGGATCAGATTGCAACTGAGGCAAGTTTTTAAAACCATCGCGCAAAAAATCAACAAACGCAATCGCACAAGCAATGAATGGAGTTAAAATAGCAAATAAAGAAAATGCTTTTACAAAGAAAAGAATATCTTGCGATCTAGAAAATCGCATCAATAGATCGGTCACCATGCTTCCTTGCTGAACAGTGCCAATCGCGGATTCAGGCATGAGTCCTAAAACCACAAAGTTCCAAAGAAAGTAGACGGCAAAAGGAATCAAATTTCCAACGATAATTGCAAAACGGATCGCTCGAATATCTTTATTCACATAATAGACCAATGTCGGCACCAAATTTTGATACCCGAAACAAAAAAACAAAACAGGCACCGTTGCAAAAACAGAATTCCAGTTCGTCACTTTTAACGAACTTAAATGCACATCAGAAATTCCCACAGCGATTAAAGATCCATAAGAAATGGCAAGACCCAATAAAAACACACGCGATAAAAAGCTCACGCCTTTAGCGCCAAATGAGACAATGCTTGCCACCAAAACCACAATGAAAAAAATGCCTATTTCTCGAGAGACGCTGCGCCCCAAAAAAGACGAGAAAAACTCTGCAAAAAGAGAGCCTCCTCCTTCAATGTATGCAACGAATACGCAGTAAAAAAGAAAAAGGAAAAAACTCCAGGCAATCAATTTCCCCACTTTTCCTAAGCCGTAAGTAGCTAAAGAGACCAAATGGACTTCATCTTTAAACCACAACGTTGCTTCAGCAATGAAAAGTCCCATTGCAACCGCCACAAAATAGCAAAAAAACATGGCAACGGTTGTTGGAATCATTCCGGCAGCAGCACTCACCACGGGGAGCCCAAGCATTCCCGCCCCAATGGAACATCCTGCCACCAAAAACGTAGCGCCGATTACATTGGAAGATTTTGTCATATTGCCCTCGAGTATTGTCCTTTTCCTAAATAAGCATCAAAAACGCTTGCAACCAATCGAATGAACAGTCGACCGATTGCTGTTGGAATCAAAAGATCTGATGTTTCTTCCAAAAGCCCCTCTTGTTTCAATCGATCCATCTCAGAGAGTTCGTGTCTAAAATAAACATCAAAAGGAACTAAAAAACGCTTCTCAAATTCCTTTTTGTCCAAAATAAAATGACACATTATCGTTTGAATCACCCATTTGCGCACAAGATCATCTTCATTCAATCGATACCCTCGATAGATAGGAAATTCTTTTGAAGAGATCATCTTCCGATAATCTTCCAAGCTCTTTACATTCTGAAAATAAATATTCTCTACAAAACCAATGGAAGTGATTCCATATCCAATCATATCCTCTGCCAAGTTTAAAGAATAGCCTTGAAAATTTCTTGTTAACTGTTTGTTTTGGTACGCCAAAGCAAGCGAATCTGTTGAAAGAGAAAAATGATCCATTCCAATGGCAACATACCCGGATTGCATCAATCTTTCTCTCGCTTCGACATAGATCTGAAATTTTTCTAACTCTTCAGGAAGAGTCTCTTCTTTGATCGCTTTTTGATGCGGCTTTAACCAAGGCACTTTTGCATAAGAAAATAAAGAGATCCGATCCGGTTTTAAAAGAATTATTTTTTCAATGGTTTTTCGAAAACTTTCAATCGTTTGAAAGGGAAGGCCATAAATCAAATCCAAATTAATCCCACAAAATCCAAGTTCTCTTGCTTTTCTATACGTTTGCACTGTCATTTCTTCTGTTTGTCTTCTTTTCACCGCCTCTTGCACGATTGGATCTAAATCCTGAACTCCAAAGCTCACACGATTGAACCCTAAAGAACGCAATTTTTGCAGCTTCCTTCCCTGATCTAAAAACACCGTCCTTGGATCAATCTCAATTGAGATTTCAGCATCTTCTGTAAAAAGATATTGATCCTTCAATACAAACATCAACTCTTCAAATTCCTCTTCTGTTAAAGACGTAGGAGTCCCTCCTCCTAAATGAAGCTGAGATACCCTTCTTTTCCTTTTCCACTGAAATAGCCGAATCTCTTCGATTAAATGATCGAGATACGATCTTTGCTTTTGAGGATCGCGATTCAACACAACAGAACAGCCGCAAAAAAGACACATTGTTCGACAAAAAGGAATGTGAATATATAAAGAGAGGGGCTTATCAGATTTTTCAAATTGCTCAAGCGCGGCTCGATAAATAGAGGGGTCTATCGCTTGAAATTGAGGCGCCGTCGGATAACTCGTATACCTAGGCACGGATCGATTCCACCTTGACAAAAGCTCCGGATCTACATGAATCAAATCTTGCATACCTCTCCTAATAGGGTGGAGTATATACAATACCATATACCTGATCCGGAGCAACAACAATCGTACTTGTCTGAAACAAAGACGATTGATAGGTCACCAAAAGAAGAGTTTCATTCGGTGTTGCTGTTGCTGTAATGGAAAGGATCTTCGGGATTAATCCATTCGTAATCGATGCATAAAAAGGACCTGACAAAGTGGTTTGAAGCGCAACTGAAGAAAGAGGACTCCCCAAAGGGGGCGCATTTAAAATCGAAAATATTTTCGCAAGATCATCGGCTCGTTTTTTCATGTCGACAGAAAAAGTAGAGATGATTCCATTCGGATATGTCGATGTAAATGCTGATGAAGCAGAGATGACGGTATCCGAATAAACCATCATCACCACCTGCTCTACAAAAACAGCCATATACTGAGGAACGGTCGTTCCTGTTGGCCAATACTGCACAAGCAAAATAGTGTTATTTGTTGTCGGTGTGATCGAAACGACATTGGCAAGAAGCCCGTTTCTTGTTGTTTGAATGGCCACCTGAGATAAAGGCGTATTCGAAGATATTGTTGCCAGTGTCGAAAACATCTGGATGAGATCATTTCCTCGAGACGTAGGATCAATCGGAAAATCTGCAATCGATCCATTGGGCGCAGTGGTTACCTGAGAAAACAAAGAACTCAAGAAACACAAAAAAAGAACAAGCACTTTCATAAAAATGCGTTCGATTCTATAAAAAAATTCTTTTATATACAACGAATTGTATCGACAAGAGTATAGACGGCATCAAGAGGTGTATTTGGCTTAATTCCGTGACCTAAATTGAAAATGAATCCAGGATCTTCTTTCATATCCTCTAAAACAGAAAGGGTCTTGGATTTAACCACATCCAAAGGCTCAAAAAGAAGATCCGCGCTTAAATTCCCTTGAAGAGGATGCTGCGTCATTTTACGAGCCTTTTTTAAACAAAAGGATTCATCGATGCTGACTGCGCAAGGAATTTTATCAATGTAGGGACTCACATTTCGCATGAAAAAGATCGATGGACAAGAAACTGCATTCACAAACCGCTGAACAAAAGGCAGGCTATAGATCAAAAACTCCTCTGGCGTCAGGTGATTTGCCCAAGAATCAAAAATCTGAATGGCGTTTACCTCTGCCTTTTCTTGCATCTGTATATATAAAATAGTTGCATCTGCAATCTTTTCCAAAAAAAGAAGAAAGCTCTCTGGAGATGTTCTCATCCAAGAGATGGCCTTCTCCAGCCCTCCTACAAAATATGTTGCCACAGTGAAAGGAGCTCCGCAAAATCCGATGAGAGGCACCTGGAGATCTTTTTTCAAAAGATGCAAGGTCTCAATCATTGGCGCTAGCTTTTCCGGCATCAAAATAAGCTGATGCAAATTCGATGGAGTGACCCAGTCTGCAAGTTTCGGCCCCTCTGAAAAATCCAAAGAAAGGCCAAGCGATTCAGCTGTTACTGTAATGTCTGAAAACAAAATCGCTGCATCAAAGCCAAATCGAACAATCGGCATAAGAGTTACTTCAGCTGCAAGCTCTGGAGTGAAAAAAAGATCTCTTAAAGAATATTTTTCTCGAAGCTTTCGGTATTCAGGCAAATACCTTCCCGCTTGGCGCATTAACCAAACGGGAGGCCGAAGTTGATTTTGATTGCGAAGCGCATCTAAAAACATGTTTTTAAGATACGGAATGGCTCATAAGTCTTTCGACAATCGCATCTACGGTAAAGCCAAATTCCTCAGCTAAATCATGCGCCGGAGCAGAAAGGCCAAACCCTTCCATGCAAATCGCAATTCCATCGCTGCCAATGTATTTATGCCAACCGAAATCAGATGCGGCTTCAATCGCAACTCTCACTCCTAGATGGCCGCCAACAACTGATTTTTTGTAATCTTGCTTTTGTTTTTCAAATAAAGCAAAACAAGGCATGGAAATCACCCGGGTCTCTTTTCCAAGTTTTTCTAATCTATCTGCAACTTCCATAGCAAGGTGAAGCTCTGAACCTGTAGAAAAAAGAGTGAATTGAGCCTGTTTTTTCTCTTTTTTCACAATGTACGCACCACGTCCCATTCCTTCACTATAAGGCAGCAATGTTTCTTTCAAATCTGGTAAATTTTGTCTGGATAAAATAATCGCCGTAGGTCCCTTGTAGCGAAGAGCGGCAAGCCATGCCATTTTGACCTCATGAGAATCCGCAGGACGAATCACTTGCAAATGAGGAATCGCTCTTAAAGCCGCTACATGTTCAATCGATTGATGCGTTGGTCCATCTTCTCCAAGGAAAATAGAATCATGAGTGAATTGATAAATCACATGATATGGAGATAAAGCAGCCAATCGAATGGCATTTCTCATATAATCGGAAAACGTTAAAAATGTTCCGCAAAAAGGCTGGAACATCCCGCATAAAGAAAGTCCATTAGCAATGGTTCCCATTGCAAATTCTCGAACCCCATACTTGATATTTCTTCCATTAAACTGATTCGGAGCAATGATCGGAAACTCTTTCATCATCGTTAAATCAGAGACCGACAAATCTGCAGAACCGCCAATCAGTTGAGGCAAAGATTGACCCAATGTTTGAAGCACAATTTGAGACGCAGACCTCCCTGCTATCGGAGTCTTGATTTCCACTTTTTTTAATATTTCTTCCAAATCAGATGGCAAATAATACGACTGCATCTTTTCAAATTCTTTGGCAAGATCCGGATATGCATGAGCCCATCGACGATACAAATCTTTCCAAGAAGCCTCCAGGGCCTCTTCCTTGGACAATTTCTGTTCAAAGAAAGAAAGCACTGCTTGCGGCACATAAAACTCTTCTTTAGGAAGTCCTAAGGCTTCCTTCGTTGCAAGAACCTCATCGGCTCCAAGCGGAGATCCATGAGCCTTCGAAGATCCCGCTTTATGCGGAGATCCTTTTCCAATCACCGTATGGACAACCACCAACGCAGGTTTTTCCTGCGATTTGCGCAAACTGGAAAGAATTCTGTCCATTTGATCAAAATCATATCCATCAATCTCATAAACATCCCATCCATAGGCTTTATAGCGCTCTTTCGTATTCTCGGTAAAACACTCAGACGTTGGGCCATCTAAACAAATATGATTGGAATCATACAGAAGAACCAAGTTATTCAATTTTAAGTGCCCTGCAAAAGAAGAAGCTTCGGAGGAAATCCCTTCCATCAAACATCCGTCACCTGCCACACAATAAATTTTGTTATCGAAAAGAGGATATCCTTCTTTATTGAACTTTGCGGCCAAAATTTTCATTCCAAGAGCCATCCCCACCGCATTGCCGACGCCTTGCCCTAAAGGTCCTGTGGTGGCTTCCACTCCATCAGTATGTCCATATTCAGGATGTCCGGGTGTTTGAGAATGAAGCTGTCTAAAACGTTTAATCTCATCTAAAGAGAGCTTAAAACCGGATAAATATAAGCAAGAATAAAGCCACATCGAGCCATGGCCTGCAGAAAGAACGAGTCGATCTCGATTCATCCACTTTGAATTCTTCGGATTATGACGAAGCAATACTCCATACAAGTAGGCACCCAATTCTGCGCAGCCCATAGGCATTCCCGGGTGACCTGAATTCGCTTTCTGCACAGCATCCATTGAAAGACCTCGAATGGTTCCTGCAATTTTCCCTAAAGTTTTTTTCAGATCATCATCCATCATATTTCACATCCTGTTAACTCATACTGATACTCAAGTCTATCGGAATAAAGAGCAAGAAAAAAGCTCCAAATTGACAGAATCATCTTGTTTTCGTATGTATCCAAAAATGATCGAATTGCAAGGCTTAACTTCCGAAGAAGCAGAAAAGCTATTACAAAAACATGGACTCAACACAATCCCCGAAGAAAAACACAATCCATGGATTCTTTTTTTCAGTAAATTTTGGGACCCGGTTCCTTGGATGCTCGAAATCACAATTGTCTTAGAAATCTTCTTAAAAAAATTCGAAGAAGCCTGGATTATAGGAGCGCTCATTCTAGCGAATGCCTTTCTTAGCTTTTTGCAAGAAAGCAAAGCAAAAAATGCACTTCGTTTGTTAAGACAAAAACTCGATATTCAAACACGAGTTCTTCGCGATGGAAAATGGAAATTAATTCCCGCTCAAGAACTTGTTCCTCAAGATGTGATTCGCTTGCGCATGGGAGACTTCGTCCCGGCAGATGCAAACGTATTAGAAGGACATATCTTGGTTGATCAATCAATGATCACCGGGGAATCTTTACCTATAGAACCTCGCATTGGAGACTCTCTATATGCAGGATCGATCATCAAGAATGGAGAAGCTTACGTAAAAATTTCACTCACAGGGAAAAATACATTTTTTGGCAAAACTGCCGAAATACTGCGAACGACGAAAACTCCATCCCATCTTCAACAAACCATCTTTTCAATCGTAAAATACCTGGCCATTTTCGACTCCGTTCTCATTCTCTTTGCATTTCTTTATTCTTTCTATCAAGGGATTCCTCTCTCCGACATGATCCCGTTTTCTTTGCTTCTTTTGGTGGCTTCCGTTCCCGCGGCTCTACCTGCTACCTATACTTTATCAACCGCTTTAGGCTCTATGGATCTTGCCAAAGAAGGTGTCTTAGTCACTCGGCTGTCCGCCATTGAAGAAGCGGCAGCTATGGATGTGTTATGCGTTGATAAAACAGGAACCATCACACAAAACTCTCTTCAAATCTCTGCCTTACATGCATTCTCTCCTTATTCAAAAGAAGCGCTTTTAAATTTAGCAGCGATGGCTTGTGAAGAGGCAACACAAGATCCTCTAGACCTTGCAATCCTTAAAGCCTCCTCCAATAAGTCGATGAAAAAAATAGAGTTCATCCCTTTCGATCCAATGAAAAAATACTCCGGAGCGATCATTCAGGATCAAGATCAAAAACTCTCTGTCTTCAAAGGAGCTTTTTCAGCACTTTGCAAAATGATCGATGACAAACAAAACTATTCTAAAGAAATTGAGAGCCTATCTGCAGATGGGTCGCGTGTCTTGGGAGTCATTGTTGGAGCTCAAAATAAATTCCATTTAGCAGGACTTATCGCATTCCAAGATCCTCCCAGAGAAACATCCAAAAGCGCCATTCAAGAAATTCAAGGCTTAAAGATTAAAACCATCATGGTTACAGGAGATGGACTCACAACCGCAAAATCCATCGCTGACAAAGTAGGCATCGGATCTCGAGCGATTATCAAAGATGAGATTCGATCCAAGAAAATACTAGAGACTGATGTCATCGCTGAAGTTTTCCCGGAAGATAAATTTCACATCATCCAACAATTACAAAATGAAGGACGCATCTCCGGAATGACAGGAGATGGAGTCAATGATGCTCCGGCGCTCAAAAAAGCAGAAGTAGGGATCGCCGTCAGCAATGCAACCGATGTAGCAAAAGCGGCAGCAAGTCTTGTTTTAACAAACCCAGGTCTCGTTGACATCATCAAAGCCGTCAAATCAAGCAGACAAATCTATCAACGCATGTTAACATATACAATCAATAAGATTGTAAAAACACTCGAAATCTCCATTTTACTCAGTCTAGGACTCATCCTCTTCAATGACTTTATCATATCGCAAATACTCATTGTCTTGCTTCTCTTTACAAATGACTTTGTAACCATGTCAATAGCAACCGATAAAGTGTCATTCTCTCAAATGCCGGACCAATGGAATATCAAACAATTGATGTTGATAGGAAGCCTCTTTGCGACGTTTATTTTAGTCTTTTCTTTTTTCGTTCTATTTACCGGCTCTCAGCTTCTTCATTTATCCATCCAAGAAATCAGAACACTTATCTTTTTAACACTCGTCTTCACCGGACAAGCAACGATCTACCTTGTACGAGAACGAAAACACTTTTGGCATTCCATGCCAAGCTCTTGGATGCTCATCTGCTCGGGCATAGATATCGTCATCGTGAGCATCTTCGCCATCCAAGGTCTTTTAATGACACCCATCGATCCCTATTTAATATTAGGGCTCTTCTCGACTGTCATCATCTATTTTTTCTTTCTAGATTTTCTCAAAGTTTGGCTCATCAAGAAATTTTCATTCATAAATTCAATTTAAGCATTGTTTCTCGAACAACTTCCTTAGGCTCCTTGTCAGAGCGAAGCCCCTTAAAAATCGGCATACGCAGAATCCCTGCTTGCGTCCACTCTGCAAAAATCACTTCACAAACAAGAATTGGTTTCACCCAAGTGATGTCTTTATTTGGCTCAGGTGCTATAGAAAAAGGACATTGAGACGTTTTGATTTTTTTAAGTTCTTGATAGAGATCTTTCAACATTTGAACATTAAATCCGCCTCCCACATGCCCAACATAAACCAGATCCCCCTTTTCATAAACGCCGACAACCAAGGCTCCAAAACATTTACGACTGCCTTTGGGAAGCGTATAACCTCCGATGACAACCTCCTGACGCTGCCTTGTTTTGATCTTTAACCAATCGGGACTTCGTCGAAGTTGATACGTGCTTTCTTTATGCTTGGCAACAATCCCTTCCAACCCCTTTTTAACAACAAATTGAAAAACCTCTTTCCCCTTCTCCTCAATGCACTCGCTCAGCTTAATGCGAGAAAGCTTTTGAGACTCGAGTAATTTCTTCAAAATCTCTCTTCTCTCGATGAAAGGAAGATCTGTCAAACATTGCCCTTCAAAAGACAAAATATCAAAAACATAATAGCGAAGGGTTCCGACCTTCGTTCTTTGATAATTCTGCAAAAGCTGAAAATCAGGAACCCCTTTTTTGTTCAAAATCACGATTTCCCCATCCAAGACAAAAGACTCAGAAAACTTATTTAATTCTTGAACAATAGGAGCAAATCTTTGATTAAAAGATTTATTTCCACGAGAAATAATCTCTACTTTTTTCTTTGTTTTATAACTGATTGCCCGACAGCCATCCCATTTGATTTCAAAAACCCAATCTTTATCATCAAAAGGGCGATCCGCCAAAGTAGCCAGCATTAAAGGAATCATTTTTCTCATATTTACTTTCTATGACACAAATCAACATTGAATAAAAGAAGTAAACAATTCATAATTAAACCACAAAAAAGGACAACAAAAAGAAAACCTACTCAAGCCTCTTCAAGAAAAACTCTCAACACTTTACCAACAAAAAGAAGAGCTTTCCACAAACACCGCCCAACTCCCTTCGACACTCTTAAAAGAAATGCCAAGAATACAACAAAACATCGCAAATCAAATCCAAACTCACCAAAAAGCCATTGAAGAGATAGAAAACCTATTTCAATTTTTTCAAAAAGTCCGTCAATAACTCCAAACCCTAGATATTTTTCCTTTGTAAATAGCTCAATATAAATTTTTTACAATAAAATTGCACACAAAACCAGCTTCATATACAATGAAGTTTATCTTCTCGATTCAAGAGGTTAAAGGACGCGAAATGTCAATTGATTTAAAGGGACTCGAAGGGGCATTAAACATTTTAGGTCAGCTTTTAGCTGACCGGAACTTACAGTATGAAGTTGTAGCAATTGGAGGAGGAAGCCTACTTCTTTTAGGTTTAATAGAAAGAACAACAAGAGATTTAGATCTGGTAGCATTCATGAAAGAGCATGAATTGATTTCTGCTAACCCACTCCCTCAACCATTTATAAAAGCCATCAAAGAAGTTGGACAAGTTCTTCATCTAGGAAATGACTGGATAAATATCGGGCCAGCATCCTTATTGGAAGCGGGACTTCCTTCAGGTTTTGTTCAACGCCTCCATGCCCGCAAGTACAATACCCTTACCGTATACTTAGCCGATCGTTTTGACCAGATTTGTTTTAAATTATATGCAAGTATAGATCAAGGCCCTAAAAGCAAGCATTTCTTTGATCTATGCAATCTAAAACCTTCTTTACAAGAATTAAATCAAGCAAAAGCTTGGTGTCTCAGCCAAGATAGTTCATCAGAGTTTGCGCAAGATCTAAATGAAGCAGTGAAGAGGATTTGTGCAAATCATTAAGCATTTAGACAAGAACCTTCTAGATTTAACTTGGAGCCTTTGGACAGAACTAGGAGTTGCTGGAGTTCTTCGAAATCATCAAAACACCCTAATTTTAATTGAAGAACTGATTCTATTTACGAGCGTAATCAGCGAGGAAGATCCACGCCTTCGAGACGAAGCCATGGATTGGTGTGCTCAATTTCATCATTTCGTTTCTATCAGCCGTCTCAAATCAATCATCAAAGATTACGAAGGACTCATCGAAGAATCCTTCTCTGAATTTTCTTCTACTTTAAATACTCTCGCAAAGACAAATTGGCCAGTTTTAATCCCTAAAAAACCTTTACAGCTCTCTTTAAGTCAAAAATCCGCTCTTCGACCTTATGCTTCTGCCGCATTATTGAATATACGAGCAAGAGGGATCTTTGGCACAGGATCTCGAGCTGATCTCATTACCTTTTTTCTCGTCCACCCCTCTCATGATTTTTCCATAGCTGAGACCACCGAAATAGGATACTCTAAAAGAAACCTTGCAGAAATTTTAGAAGATTTCCATCTCTCGCGTCTTTTTAATAAATTCATGCAAGGGAATCTACAACGATATCGCTTAAACAAAGATAGTCCTTTATTTCAAATGTTAAAACCGATTCCCAAATATACAAAATCATGGCAACTTACGTTCAAAGTCTTACTTTCATTAAGAAAATGTCTCAGACAAATAGAAAACAATACAAAAAGCACTCAAGTCATTGAAATCATTAATTGTCTCTCTAATTTAGAAACAATATTACAAAAATTAGATTTGTCTCCCCCAACCTTCTCAAATGATTTTCCTCGCTACATTCAATCATTCAATGATTGGATTCTTGAATGGACTTATACTCTATCCCAAAATCCGAAAATCTAAAAAGAAATTGTCTCATGCGATCTTTTTCTTTTTAGGCATTGATTCAAGACTTTGCTTCAACAAAGAGCAGATGTCATGAATTTTAGAAGATTTGATCTCTTTTTTAAGACTCTTGATGGCTTTGCCTTTTTTCTTTTGCTGAATGATCTTTTTAATTCGATCAACATAAGTATCTGAATACTCTTTAGGCAAAAATCGCTTGGACAATTTTCGAACAAGTTGCAATGCAATCTCTATACCGCTCGTGAATCAAGCTTCGGTTCTGGCAGCGTCGGACAGCCTCGGCATTTGAATCTGCCTGCATCACCCAACTTATTCAAGTTGGGTTGCTTCGGCACCGGCTCCGCCTGATTCAAATGGCGGGCTCCTCCTTGCCATCCTCTTTGCAAATACGAGCGTAACGAACCTCTGACAAATCCTTCTTGTGAAGCAACTTAAACCTCAACTCTCGAGGTTTGCCTGCGGCATATAAATAAATCGGAATATTTACAAGTCCAAAGCAAATGGATCCTTTCCAAATAGAGCGCATCATCACTTTTTCTTCTTTTTAACCTGAATTTTAGCGCCCGCTTTACGCGCCTGGCTTAAAGCAATCGCAACTGCCTGCTTTTGGGATTTTCCAGATTCCAATTCAATTTCAATATTCTTAGAGATCCCTTCTCTTGTTTTTGCTTTCCTACCCTTAATTAACGGCATTAAAAGCCTCATTTTAGTTCTATTTAATCCATATACAAAAAACGATTTAAAACAAACAGTTTACAAAAAACGCAACAGCTCATAGAATTTCTCCTTTAAAAAGGAAGCCTTCTCATGCGTCCAAAGTCTTTCGATATTTTTTCTCAAAGCTGCAAGGCGATTCCGGGAGGAGTCAACTCTCCTGCAAGATCGTTTAGAGGCGTTGATATCACTCCACCTCTCATTGTCGAGTCTGGCAAAGGAGATTCCATTTTTGATGTCGATGGAAACACCTACATCGATTACTGCTGTAGTTGGGGAGCCCTCATTTTAGGACATGCCCATGAAGCCGTTGTAGAAGCTGCGCAAAAACAAATCGAAAAAGGCTCAACGTTTGGCATCGCAACCGCCATCGAACAAAAAATGGCTGAAAAAGTCACATCTCTCATGCCAAATATCGAAAAAGTGCGTTTTGTCTCCTCCGGAACAGAAGCCACCATGACCGCTATCCGACTGGCCAGAGGATATACAGGGAAATCAAAGATCATTAAGCTTGCAGGTCATTATCACGGGCATTCAGACGCATTCTTAATTCAAGCAGGCTCCGGGGTAACAAACATCAACCCTACATCCACTTCCAAAGGAGTAACTTCGAGTGTCATCGCCGATACGATTTGCCTTCCATTTAATGATTCTTTAACCCTCCGCTCCTTCTTTACCACCGATCCTAGACGAGAAGACGTGGCCGCCGTCATTTTAGAGCCCATTACCGGCAACATGGGCGTTGTCTTACCTGAAGAGAGCTTTTTAGAACTTCTTCAAAATCTAACAAAGCAAGTAGGCGCTCTTTTGATTTTTGATGAAGTCATTACCGGTTTTCGAGTCGGTCTTCAAGGAGCTCAAGGACTCTATCGCATCACACCTGATCTAACCTGTCTTGGCAAAGTTGTCGGCGGCGGATTTCCAGCGGCTGCTGTCGGCGGAAAGCAAAAGATCATGGACTGTCTTGCTCCTCTAGGTGAGGTGTATCAAGCAGGGACCCTGTCCGGAAATCCAGTTGCCATGCAAGCAGGCTTTACGACTCTCTCTCTCATCGAAAAACCCCATTTTTACAAAGAGCTTCAAGAAAAAGCAAACCGCCTTACAAAACCTATTCTCGATTTCATCCAAAAGCAAAATCTCAATATCGCTCTCCAACAATGCGGCTCTATGTTCTCCATTTTTTTTGGCGTTAAAAAGGTAAAATCCAAAGAAGATCTCAAATCATTGGATCGAAACAAATTCAATCAATTCTTCCGCTATCTCTTTGAAAGAGGCATCTACATCCCCCCATCTGCTGAAGAAGCCTGGTTTATATCCAGCGCCCACACAAACGAGCATCTAGACACCACAAGTCACTGCATTCTAGAATTTTTAAACACAAAATATGAGTGAGTGGAAGAAATAGACAAACAATCCTGTCGATTTGCGATTTAAGTGGATTTTTGATCATCAATCTTCAATAATTGATCCCTTTTAAGGAAACAAAATCCCTATGTTGTCACAAGATACCCGAAGATCATTTTTAAAATATTTCCAAACACAAGGGCATACTATTGTCCCCTCATCGCCTGTCATTCCTCACGATGATCCGACCCTTCTTTTCATCAACGCAGGGATGAATCAATTTAAAGATGTTTTTTTAGGCAAATCCAAACGAGACTACACAAGAGCGACAACCACACAAAAATGCATCCGCGTCGGAGGAAAACACAACGATCTCGACAACGTAGGGCATACATCTCGCCACCTCACCTTCTTTGAAATGCTTGGAAACTTCTCTTTTGGCGACTATTTTAAAAAAGAAGCCATTGCCTATGCTTGGGATGTCACCACTCATGTCTTTGGATTTGATCCGGAAAAAATCTGGGTTTCTGTCTACAAAGATGATGATGAAGCCTTTGAACTTTGGAAATCTCATATCTCTGAAAAGCGCATTGTCCGGTTTGGCGAGAAAGAAAATTTTTGGGCCATGGGAGATACAGGTCCCTGCGGTCCTTGCTCAGAGCTTCTCTATGACCGAGGAGAAACTTATGGAGCTGCAAAAAATCCCTATGAAGATGCAACCGGAGAAAGATTTTTAGAATTTTGGAATCTTGTTTTCATGCAGTTTGAAAAAGATAGCCATGGGAAAATGCATCCTCTTCCTAAAAAATCAATCGATACAGGCTCAGGGCTTGAGAGGATTCTTTCTTTAAAACTCGGTGTCAATTCCGTCTTCCAAACGGATGTGCTCCGCTCGCTCATTGCCGAAGTCGAAAACATTTCCAAAATCAAATACGATCCTGAAAATCACGCGCTCGCTCCTGCCTTCCATGTGATTGCCGATCACATCAGAAGTCTTTCTTTTGCCATTGCAGATGGCGTGCAGCCAAGCAATACCGATCGAGGATATGTCCTTCGAAAAATTTTAAGAAGAGCCGTTCGCTATGGAAGGATGCTTGGGCTTCAAAAACCTTTTTTAAGCGAAGTCTTTCCAAGACTTAAAAGCTCTATGGGAGAAGATTTCCCGGAGCTTGTCACAGCAACATCTCGCATTTCAGAAATTCTCACCTTAGAAGAGGAAGCCTTTATCCGAACTCTTCAAAGAGGCGGAAATATTTTAAAAGAAGTCATCGAAAATTCTAAAACAGAAAAACAAATTTCAGGCATTGATGCCTTTAAACTCAAAGACACTTACGGCTTTCCGATCGAGGAAATTCTTTTAATTGCTAAAGATGAAAACCTCGCGGTGGATCTTGCAAAATACAATAGCTTAGAAGAAGAAGCCAAAGAAAAATCGAAAAAAGCGCACAAAAAAACAGTGCAAGAATTCGACATCAACTTCTTTTCCGATTTTACAAAAACACATGCGCCTTGCCAATTCGACTACAAAGAAACTTCTTTAGATGCGAAAATTTTAGGCCTTGTTTTTGATGGCAAATTCACGGATAAAATCAAAGAAGGACAAAAGGCGATCATTCTTCTTGATAAAACGCCTTTTTATGCAGAAATGGGAGGCCAAGTCGGCGACACAGGCACAATCTTCCATGGAGAAAATGAATTCATCGTCTACGACACCACATCTCCTTTTCCCGGCGTCATTGCCCATCTTGGAGAAATCAAAAAAGGCTCTCTGAAAAAAGGCGATAAAGTCCACGCGCACATCGATGAGACAAGAAGAAAAAATATCCAAAATAACCACACAGCAACTCACCTTCTTCATTTTGCTTTGCAAAAAGAGCTAGGCTCTCACATCAAGCAAGCCGGGTCTCTCGTCGAAGATACAAGACTTCGTTTTGACTTTAGCCACCATAAACCTCTCACGCCTCAAGAGCTTCGAAAGATCGAAGAAATGGTCAATGAAAAAATCCGATCAGGCCTTGCTGTCAAAACGTATGAAATCAGCTACGAGGATGCTCAAAAAAATAAAGAGATCAAACAGTTTTTTGGAGAAAAATACGGATCCAAAGTCAGAGTGGTCGACATTGATTTTTCCAAAGAGCTCTGTGGAGGAACTCACGCACCATCTGTTGGATCGATTGGCTTTTTTAAAATCACCAAAGAAAGCAGCATTGCTGCAGGAGTGCGCCGTATTGAAGCAGTTTCCGGCATCTACGCAGAAAAATACGTCCAAGAAGAAGAAGATCTCATAGAGACAATCGCCTCTCTTGTCAAAGGATCAAAAACAAATCTTTTAGAAAAAATGACAGCGCTCCTCGATGAAAATAAGGAGATGGCGCAAAAGATCAAAACGTATAAAAAAATAGAAATAAAAGCATTCAAAGAAGAGTGCCTTTCTTCTCAAGAAAAAATTGGAGTGATCTCTTTCATTGCACAAGAGACATCCATTGCGCCAGAAGAAATGGCGCCTTTAACAGAAGAGCTTCTCCATCAAATGGGATCCTCTGTGGTTGTTCTTGCAAGTAAGCAAGAAGGCAAATGCCAAGTTCTCATTGGAGTCAGTTCAGATCTAACGAAAACCGTGACAGCGAACCAACTCATCAAAGAAATCGCACCACTGATCCAGGGAGGCGGCGGAGGAAAGCCAACGCTTGCTCAAGCCGGAGGAAAAGACCCAACAGGCATCAAAAAAGCCTTTGATAAAGTGAAATATTCTCTCCAAAACCTACCCACTTGAACTAAATGTGTATATTTTGTAGAATATACTTATGAGAAAGCTCAAGTATTTAAGCCATTTAGAGCCATTCCTTAAAGTTCCTTTCTTTACTATTGAAGAAGCGGCTAGACAGGGAATCCCTAAGCATGCTCTGGCCTATTTGGAAAAAAGAGGAGACTTGGAAAGGATTTATCCCGGAGCATATCGCTTTCACGAATACGAACCAAAGGTTGAATTTCAGTGGGAGAATTTAGGCCTCATCACATCGAGTGTTCCTGAAAGCGTAATCTGTTTAATTTCCGCGCTTGTCTTCTATGATTTGACGGATCAAGTCATGAGAGAAATTTGGCTTGCAGTTCCCCATAAATCTCACCCCCCTAAACGGCCAAATACTAGAATCGTTAGGATGAGAAACATAGATCTTGGAAAGACTGCCATTACTCTTGGAGAATACCATGTACAGATTTTCGATAGAGAGCGCTGCATTATTGATGCCTTTCGTTATCTAAGCAAAGAAATCGCAATCAAAGCGCTGCAAAGATATTTTCAAAGCAAAACAGCGAAACCGGATCCAAAAAAATTAGGCGCATATGCAAAAAAATTACGCGTAAACATAACCCCTTATATTTTATCCTGTACCACATGACCTCAGACGCAGAAAAATCCTTTAAAACAAAACTCCGCGCTATCGCCAAAGAAAAAAATCGCGATCCAGCAGACCTTTGGCAAAGTCTTACCTTAGAGCGCTTTCTCGTCCGCCTCGCGAAATCGGAATATTCAAAGCACTTTATCCTCAAGGGAGGCATTCTCCTATCAAAATACATTGAAATTAATAGAGAAACAAACGACTTAGATTTTTTGGCTCAAAAAATAAGCAACGAAATCAACAAGCTAAAAATCGTCTTTGAGACGATTGCCAATATTGATCTTCACGATGGCTTTTCTTTTCGGGATGCTAAAGTGAATGAACTTGCTCATCCTCACATGGGATATCCTGGAGTAGAGGTATCTATGATGGCTTATTTTGGTAAAATGAGATTTAAGGTAACCATTGATATTGGATTTGGAGATGTCGTTGATCCAATTAAATACGCACTTCCCCTCACAACTTCTTCCAAGGGAGATCTCTTTGAGCAAAATGTCAATCTCTCTTGTTATCCTAAAGAATTTATTTTTGCTGAAAAATTAGAGACAATTATTTATCGAGGATCGTTTAATAGCCGAATGAAAGATTTTCACGATCTTTATTCTATGATAACATCACCAACTTTTTCGGCTTTTCCCAATCTCGATTCAATTATCCGTCAGGTCTTTGAACACCGAAAAACCAAACTGGCATTACCCATCCTTTTTACAGAAGATGAAATCTTTCGAATGCAAAATTTTTGGAATGAGTATCTTAGAAGCCTACGTACAGAACATGCAGCTTCTCTACCCGAAAAGATTACCGATATCATTTCTAAAATCAACGAATGGCTTCGATCCAATACTGGGTACTATTGATGAAAAACTTAGAGCTTAAACTTTTCGAACAATCCCCCCAGTTCAAAGAATTTGCAAGAGCCATTGAATCCAAAGATTCTTGGCTTTTGGAAAATTTACCCAGCTCCGCCAAAGCTCTTTTAGCCGCCTTTATCACCCAAAGCTCTCAAAAATCGCTCCTTCTCGTCACCAAAGGAACGAGCGAAGATCGCCTCTTTGAAGACATTTCCTACTTCGATCCAACGCTTCCGATTGAATTTCCTGCCTGGGAAACGCTTCCTGGAGAAGAAATCCTTCCAAGTCCCGATATTTTAGGAAAACGCTTTGAAGCTCTCCATACTCTCATTCATAAAAAAACGCCCTCGATCGTTCTTTGCCCTCTTCAATCCCTTTTACAAAAGATCATTCCTCCTTCCGAACTAAAACCTTTACTCCACACATTTCGAAAGAAGATGACTCTCAACTTCGACTCTTTACCTGAAATCCTCACCTCTCTTGGCTATCAAAGACACGCTGTTGTCTCCGATAAAGGTCAATTTGCCATTCGAGGAGGAATCGTTGATCTTTTCCCGACATCATCTCCAGATCCTTATCGAATCGAATTTTTTGAAAATGAAATCGAAGAAATCAGATCCTTTGATCCCGTAGGACAAAAATCGATTCAAAAAATAGAGGCATTTTTTCTTCCCCCTGCAACAGAGCTCTCCATCCTACAAAAAAGTAAAACGCTCTCATCCATTATTGATTATCTTCATGATCCCATCATCTTCTTCGATGATCTTTTAAACCTTGAAGAAACGTATGTGAATCTCAAAAACATGCCGGGCGCCAAATCGCCTTTTTTTGAATCCCTTGAAAAAATACTTCCTCGATTTGAAAAATGCTTTTTTTACACCTCTCAAAACATCGAACTTTTAAGTGAAGTTTCTCTCTCCAAAGAAAGAACAAAACACATCCAGCCGATTTCTTTTGAGATGTTCCATCACAAATTTCATGCAAAAAGATTTTTTCACCCTTTTCAAAAAGTAGAAGACATTTCCGAAATCGATCCTTCTTTTTCTTTTCATTTTGTAAGCACCACCTCCACCGAAGAAGAAGAAATCAAAAAACAAATCGCACCGCTGACTTTAAAACATCAAACATTTTCCAAAGGCTATTTAAGCTCAGGCTTTATCATTCCAGATGCAAAAACGGCTCTCATTGCAAGTCAGGATCTTTCCAAGCGCTCTTATGTCCGAAGACAAAAATGGAGAAGCACACACCATACGCCATCTTCCGAATTTCATGCGCTTTCACCCGGTGATTTAGTCGTTCATTTCCATAGCGGAATTGGAAAATTTATCGGCATGGAAAAACAAAAAAATCACTTAGGCCAAGAGACAGAATTTTTAGTTTTACAATATGCGGAAAATAGCAAACTCTTTGTTCCTTTATCTCAAAGCTATCTCGTTTCTCGCTACATCGGTTCCAAAGAAGAAGTCCCTCACCTGAGCACTCTTGGAACAAAACGCTGGCAAAAAGTCATTCATTCTGCGCAAACACAGATCGTAGGATACGCAAACGATCTCTTACAAAGACAAGCGGAAAGAGTCGTTCAAGGAGGCTGCATCTATAAAGAAGATGACGATCTCATGGAGGAATTTGAAGCCGATTTTCCATACACGGAAACAGAAGATCAACTCAAAGCAATCTCAGAGATCAAACAAGAAATGATTTCAGGAAAACTCATGGATCGCCTTGTTTGCGGAGATGTCGGTTATGGGAAAACAGAAGTTGCCATGAGAGCTGCTTTTAAAGCCGTTGCAAATGGGGAAAAACAAGTCGCAATCCTCGTCCCCACTACAGTACTTGCCATGCAGCATTTTGAAACATTTGCCGAACGGATGAAAGGATTTCCCATCAAAGTTGCTGTCATCTCACGGTTTCAAACTGCAAAGGAATCGAAAGAAATTTTAAAAAAAGTAGAAGAAGGATCGATCGATATTCTCATCGGCACTCATAGACTTCTTTCAAAGGATATCAAATTCAAAGACTTAGGACTCATCATCATTGATGAAGAGCAAAAATTTGGAGTCCGCTCCAAAGAGCATCTTAAAAAACTAAAAGTCAATGCAGGGTGTTTAACTCTATCGGCAACTCCGATTCCTCGAACTCTTTACATGTCGCTCATCCACATTCGAGACATGTCTGTGATCAATACGCCTCCGCAAGACAGACTCCCCATTAAAACAATCATTGCAGAGGCCGATTTTGAACTCATTCAAAATGCGCTTCTTCGAGAATTTGCAAGAGGCGGCCAAGCCTTTTTTATTCACAATCGCGTCGAGACCATCCATTCTCGAGCAGAAGAAATCCATAAACTCGTTCCCTCTGCTCGCATTGCCGTCGTCCATGGTCAAATGGATACGGATGAAATCGATCTCATCTTCCACAAATTCAAACAAGGCGAAACCGATCTTCTGTTTGCCACAACCATCATCGAAAGTGGAATCGACATTCCCAATGCCAACACAATGCTCATCGATCGTGCAGATACCTATGGGCTTGCCGATCTCTATCAACTGAGAGGAAGAGTCGGCAGATGGAATCGAGCTGCCTACACCTACTTTCTCATCCCCAAACACCGCCAGCTTTCAGAAGTTGCCCAAAAAAGACTCAATGCTCTTGTAGAAGCTGGCGGCTATGGAGGCGGCATGAAAATCGCCATGAGAGATCTTGAAATTCGAGGAGCCGGAGATATTTTAGGAGTCGAGCAATCAGGACAAGTTTCAGCCATCGGATTTCATCTCTACTGTAAACTCTTAAAAAGAGCCATCGATTCCCTAAAACTCAAAAAACCGATTTCATTTACCGAAACAAAAATAGAATCTCCCTTTACAGCCTCTCTTCCGGATTTCTATGTGAACGAAGTTTCTTTACGCATGGAGCTCTATCATCGTCTCGGAGAAGCCTCTTCCTTTGCCGATGTGGATGCTATTTTTCATGAACTCAAAGATCGTTTTGGGAAACCGCCTGAACCTGTCCTCTGGCTTTATCATCTCTCTCGCATCCGCGTCTTTGCTGCAGAACGTCAAATCTCTTTATTAAAATTTAAGGATCTCTCTTTCACAGCCGAAAAACAAAAAGGAAAAGAAACAACCACACACACATTCCTTCTTCCTAAAAAAATCCAAAACCCAAAAGATCTAGAAGCTCACGTCATCGAAAAACTCTCGACAATGTGAAGCTCGAAAATGGGCTTCCAACATCCGAGCTCTTTTTAAATCTCTTCCTGAAAGGTGTTTCCATAAAAGACCTTCCATCCTCGCCGTACGAGAAGCTTGCGTATGCAGAATATGCGTTTCAGATAAGGGAGTTGGATCGCGATCAAAAACCTGTACATAAGACACGGGGAGATTTTCAATCCTTAAATCGGAAGAAGTTTCTTGAAAAACTTCAGGTAAAAAATGCTGATCTCCATGAGGAGAATCGGGCATTTTCTGACATTTTTCATGCCAAAGTAAAAAGAAAGAAAGAGCTCTTTTTGTGGGTAAAGAAAAAATAGTGCCGGCTCTCGCATTTCTTTCTTCCCAATTGTTAAAATAAAACCCCACATCAGAGTCCATAAAACAATTTGGCTTTTTTAAAATGATTGCATCCGCATCGACCCAAAAAAGAGGCCTTTGATATTTTTTCAGAGATTCATAAATAAAAAGAGGCTTTGCTCGGCAATTTGACTGCCAATGACCAAGATCTTCTTTCTCTTCAATCACAAAATCTAATTGAAGCATCTGGCATGATTCGATGAGCTCAGCCACTTCTTTTTCATAAATAGTATTCTTCGTATAAAAAGAAATAATAAGCGGAAGCTCCATACTTCTTTCTATACATCAGAAAACTTTTAAGGAGCAACGATCAATCTTTTCAAATAATCTTGAACATACGCAGAAACACGACTCGGAAGATTCGTTACCCATCGAACAGCATGAGCAGGGCCGGAATTGTAAATCCGATGCGCCATCATTTCTCTTCCGACTTCATTAGTAGTCACAAAACACCTATAAAATATTTCAACCATTATACAACAAAAAAAATAAAAAATAAATATCAAAAAATAATTTTAAACTCTCAGTAAAATATTGACTACAATGCGAAGAAATGGCAATCTTCTTCCTTTTTAAAATGAGACAATCCATGAAAAGATATTTATCTCTCATCCTCTTGGGACTGCTTTGCACAATCAATGCCGAAGAAAAACCAATTCGTGTCTATGTAGATATCGTAGGAGACATGTTCCATGCAGGTCATGTAGAATTTTTCAAGAAAGCAAAATCCTTTGGCGACTATCTCATTGTCGGAGTCCTGGCAGATGATGTTGTCGAAGAATATAAAAGAAGACCTGTAATTTCTTTAGAGGACAGAGCCAAAGTGATCGAAGCCTGCAAATATGTCGATGAAGTGATTGTCGCGCCTCCTTTAAGACTTACAGAGGAAATGATCGATGAGCTTAAAATCGATTACGTCGTACATGGAGACGATTTTAACAAAGATCTTTTAGAAGACCAATATGGAGCTTCTCTTAAAAGAGGCATTTTCCGCACTGTTCCTTATACAAAAGGCATCTCCACAACAAATATTATCCAAAGAATCATCCAAAGACACCTCGATGGAGACTTTTAAATGCGCCGATTCTTTTTTCTTTTTCTTTTCTCATTTTCCGTCCTCAAAGCCAATGAAGAATCTTCATTATACTGCGCGTGGTTAGGTTTTGAAGATTTGGACTCTGCGAGACAAAGCCAAATCGAAGCGAGCATTGCTCGCAGTCTGCAGGAGGAGCACCATTCCCAAATTGGGAAGGGCGACGACGAAGATCGATTTGGCAAGGTCGCAGCCAGTCCAAATCTTCAAAACCTAACCGCGCACAGTATAGAAGGTCAAAGAGCTTTCTTACAAAACCATGGGTTTTTATGGGTGCGAGGGTTTTTCTCCGAAACACAAATCGACATGCTAAGACGCTGGACAGAGATCATGGCTCAAGCAGCACAAAACCTCTTGACCCTCTCTCAAAGCTCTCCATTTTCTCTACAGATGCTCGCAAAAAACCTTCCCGGCACTCTCATTGTTGTTCCAGAAGCGAAAGATCCGACAAAAGTATGCAGAGTCGAAGACATGCTCTCTTGCTACCCGGAGTTTCATCGATTCATTTCCGGCACCATTACGTCCTACTTAAGCACACTCATGAATGAACCCTACGCGCTCTTTAAAGACAAAACCAACTTTAAATGGCCCGGCGGCGGAGCATTTTCTCCTCACCAAGACTTCCCTGCTTACGAATGCTTTGCGCCTCGAACTCATATCACAGCGATGGTCTGCATTGATCCCGCAACGCTTGAAAATGGATGTCTTCACATCGCAAGCAATTGGCAAGATGAACTCTCCAATTGCCCTGAAATCGATCAACAGCTTCTTGCTCAAGGAATGGCGATCCTTCCCTATACAATAGGAAGTCCAAAACACGGCGCAATCAAAACCGAAATCTCGGACAAACTCACTTGGACGCCGCTTGAGGCCAAAGCAGGAGATGTCATCTTCTTCACCTCCTACATTCCCCACTATTCAGAACCCAATCATAGCACCAAACCTAGACGCGCGATGTTTTTCACTCACAACCCTCTTTCAAACGGAGATCACAGAGAAGCCTACTATCATGCAAAACGAAACGACCCGGACAATCCCGTCTTTCATTTTGCGACCCCAACAAAAGCTCGAGACAAATAAAGACCCTTCCATTTGTGAGTTTTAATTCTTGATGCAAGGCAAACTCGTCACCCAAGAAGATATCTTTGAAAAACCCGCACGTTTCATACACTCATCCACCCCTTCATTCAAAGTAGAATGAGTGATCTTTTCCATGCATTGATGATATCGTTTGAGTTGTCCAGGAAAGACACCTCGATCCAAAGACGCTTTCTGCATGTAATACACTCCCTTTCGCCCACCAATAGGATAAGCTTGAACTTCAATAAGAATCGTACCAGCTCTCCGATAATCACTGATCCGAATTGCTGTTTTTTCCCAGTCATGACTCAACTTTGAATCATCCGAATGCGCTAAAGTTACAGGAGACTCAAAAGAATGTTCCGATGCAGATGGATAAAATTGGGTCTGAAGAGAGTACCTTGGAAAACATTTTCTGTATAGTTTGGCCATTCCCCATCCAGCAGCACAAACAAACGCTGTATTCACTACGCTTCTAATCATATCCCACCCTTTTTAAAATGATTATACCGAAACAACCACTCATTGTGGCAAATCCATCAAAAACAAACAAGATACGCGCAAATAAAAAGAGGGCGCTGACCATTAAAACCTTTTTTGAACTGGAACGAGTATATTCCAATGTTCCGCCCCGCTGCCCTGCTTATTTTTACGGCTTAAAATTTCTCTATCTGGAGTAATCTCCTTTAGTTATAATCGCTCATCATTATGTCGAATCTTGCTAAAACTTACGATCCAAAACAGATTGAATCCAAATGGTATGCCTTTTGGGAAAAAGGAGGCTTTTTTACAGCCGATGCAACGTCTCAAAAGCCCTCTTACTGCATCGTAATCCCTCCTCCCAATGTCACAGGCGTCCTTCATATGGGACATGCTCTCGTGGATACGATTCAAGACGCTCTCATTCGTCGGAAAAGAATGCAAAAATTTGAAGCTCTTTGGATTCCGGGGACCGACCACGCAGGGATTGCAACCCAAGGAGTCGTCGAAAAGATGCTCTTTGCAAAAACGGGCAAAAGACGCAAAGATTTTCAAAGAGAAGAATTTTTAAAGCATGCTTGGAGTTGGAAGGAAGAAAGCGAAGAGAAAATCTTAGGCCAAATCCGCCGCCTTGGCTGTTCCTGCGATTGGTCCAGGCTTCAATTTACCATGAATGAGCAGTGCAATCTAGCGGTTCGCACGTGCTTTAAGAAAATGTTTGATGAAAAACTGATCTATCGCGGCGACTATCTCGTCAACTGGGATCCGGCCACACAAACGGCGCTCTCCGATGATGAAGTGGAGCACGAAGATATCCAATCCTCTCTTTGGCATATCCGATATCCTTTAGAAAATGGACAAGGCTCTGTCATTGTTGCCACAACAAGACCTGAGACCATGCTCGGAGATACAGCAGTTGCTGTTCACCCTGAAGATGAACGCTACAAATCGTTGATCGGTCAAAAAATCCGTCTCCCTCTTACGGATAGACTCATTCCTATTATTGCAGATCCATTTGTAGATCCTTCTTTTGGAAGCGGGGCTGTTAAAATCACTCCAGCCCATGATTTCAATGACTTTGAAGTAGGTCATAGACACGAGCTGCCCTTCATCAACATCATGACGCCGGATGGACGCATGAATGAAAATGGGGGGAAATTTGCAAACCTCTCCATGGAAAAAGCAAGAGAAAAGGTTGTTGAAGAGCTCCAAAAACATGCATTTTTAGAAAAAATCGAGCCTCATTCTCTTCGCATCGGAAGATCATATCGCTCCAAAGCCATTGTACAGCCCTACCTCTCGAAGCAATGGTTTGTCAAAATGAGTCTTTTTAAAAAAACTCTTTTGGAAGCAATTCAAACACAAGATGTGCTTCTTACACCCCCTCATTGGGAAGCAACGTATACTCACTGGATTGAAAATCTTCGCGATTGGTGCATTTCCCGTCAGCTTTGGTGGGGTCATCAAATTCCCATTTGGTACCATGTCAAAGATTCAAACAGACTGATTTGCTATGATGGAAAAGGACTTCCTCCGGAAGTAGAAAAAGAGCCAACCTCATGGATCCAAGATCCCGATGTTCTCGACACCTGGTTTTCTTCGGCTCTTTGGCCGCTCAGCACCTTAGGATGGCCTAATAAAACTGAAGATTTTCAAAAATTTTACCCCACATCCACGCTTGTAACTGCGCATGATATTCTTTTTTTCTGGGTCGCTCGAATGATCATGATGGGAGAGTACATCACAGGGAAACCTCCGTTCAATGAAGTCTTTTTGCACGGTCTCATTTATGGAAAATCGTATTGGAAAACAGCTCCTGACGGATCTGCAATCTACATTCAAGAAGAAGAAAAAAAAGAGTACGATCTTGGGAAGCCAATTCCCTCAAATATCGAGTCAAAATGGGAAAAAATGTCCAAAACAAAAGGCAACGTCATCGATCCTCTTTCCATGATCGACTCTTACGGAACAGATGCCCTTCGTTTTACCCTTTGCTTTAGCACAACCCATGCAAGACAAATCGATCTCGACTTAAGACGTTTTGAAGAATTTAAAAATTTCGCCAATAAAATTTGGAACGGGTTTCGATTTGTGATGATGAATGTGGAAGATCTTTCAGAATCAGATCTCATGAAGCCTCTTGCCTTTGAAACCCTTCAACTCGAAGACAAATGGATTCTTTCCATCCTCAATAAAACCATTGAAGAGATCAATGACGCCTTTGATCATTATGCGTTTGATAAACTCTCCTCTCGCGCCTATGAATTTTTCTGGAACGATTTTTGCTCCATTTTTGTCGAACTCTCAAAACCGGTTCTTTTTGGGAAAGTCGGTACAATTGAAGACAAAATTCAAAAACAAAAACTTCTTTTGATTGTTCTTGTCAATGCAATCAGACTTCTTCATCCAATAGCTCCATTCATTACAGAAGAAATTTTCCAAACAATCAAAGCCCAATTTCCTCTCATCTTTCAAAAAATAAGCGATCCTTATACTGAAGAACTCTTAACGGCTCTCCTCTCTTCCGCTTGCATTGTAGCACCATTTCCAAAAGTCATTCGCTCTTCAGATATGAGCCATCTCATCGAAGAAGACTTTGCCTTTATGAATGAACTTGTTCGCCAAGTTCGCAATATCCGAATGCAAATGCAAATTCCTCCTTCTGAAAAAACCCCGCTTCACATCATCGGAAATTTGAACAATCCCGAATTTCAAAAAGTCCAAAAGTATCCACACATTCTCCTTTCTCTGACGCCGACAATAGAAATTTATTGGAACGAAGATAAACCGAATACCTTTGGCTCTGAAGCAATGGTAGGATCAATCTCCTTATTCATTCCAATCCCGGAAAGCTTTAAAGAAAAAGAAAAACAAAGACTTTTCAAAGAAAAAGAAAAATTAGAAAAGCAAATCGAGCAAACTCAAAACAAACTCAAAAATCCAGAATTTTGTGCAAAAGCACCCAAAGAAATCGTCCAAAATCTTCAAAACGCTCTGACGGCAGCTCAAACACAAATTCAAGAAATCACTCTAAAACTCGATGATCTCTGTAAACGATGAAATTCAAATTGAAATCCGAGGCCTCGGAAGTTTCGGCGAAGGGATCGGATCGTATAACGGATATAAAATCTTTGTCATGGGAGCTCTTCCTCAAGAAGAAGCGCTCGTACGTCTTACAGAATGTCATAAAACATATGCTCATGCAAAACTTCTAAAAATACTCAAAACATCCCCTGATCGCATAAAACCACCCTGTCCCTATTTCCACCTTTGCGGAGGATGTCAAATTCAGCACCTTCCTTACGAAAAGCAACTTCTCTATAAACAGCAAAAAGTGATCGATGCGCTTCAAAGGATTGGGAAAATCGACGCTTCCTCAGTCCTTCCTTGCATCAGCTCTCCTCTGCCATTGCATTACCGCAATAAAGTACAGCTGCCCGTAAGACTTGAAAAAAATGCCATTGTCTCAGGGTTTTATGCCCATTCTTCTCATGATTTTATTCAAATCGATCACTGTCTGATCCATTGCGAGATCGGGGAAAGTATCTACAAAAACATTCAAAAGATCTTTAAAGAATCCACAATAGAACCCTACGATCCTCAAACTGGAAAAGGGGATCTAAAACATCTCATCATTAAAAGCGCCATTCATGCAAAAAAAGTCCTGATTGTTTTGGTCACAAAAACAAAAAAATCAAAACCTCTTCAAGAGCTTGCCAAAAAAATCATCCAAAGCTCGCCTCTCATCCACGGAGTGATCCACAATATCCAATCCAAAGAATCAAACACCATCTTAGGGCAATCCTATGAAGTACTGGAAGGAGAAGAAAGCATCCAAGAAACTCTTTTAGATCTCACCTTTCATATTTCTGCAGCCTCTTTCTTCCAAGTAAATCCACTGCAAGCAGAAAATCTTTATCGAAAAGCCATCGAATACGCAGATCCCAAGCCAACGGATATCATTCTTGATGCCTATTGCGGCGTCGGCACACTTTCTCTTCTTTTTGCAAAACATGCAAAAAAAGTCATCGGTATCGAAGTCGTGCTTCAAGCGATTGAAAATGCCCAAAAAAATGCAACGTTGAATCGAATTCAAAATGTTTTATTTCAAGTTGCTAAAGTAGAAACATTCATTCCCACTCTAAAAGCAGTCGACACCGTCCTCCTCAATCCTCCGAGAAAAGGATGCGACGCTACAGTTCTCAAAGAAATTGCAAGACTCAAGCCCGAAAAAGTGATCTACATTTCTTGTGATCCGGCAACCCTTGCACGAGACCTAGCGATTCTTCATTCTTTCAATTACAAACTCAAAGAAATCCAACCCTACGACATGTTCCCTCAAACATCCCATGTTGAAACCGTAGCCCTGCTCAAATCATAAAGTCGGCTCATGTCGAAGGTAGCCATTGACGGAAAAGAGTGATTAAGGTTTGTTCGAATGTAGGTCTTTCTGAGAAATAGACCATGCCTTCTGGAAGAAAGCGATACCCAGATAGAGGAAGAGTACGAATTTCGCAAACTCCCGACGCTAAAGAAGGGAGAATTCTTGCTTGCAATTGATCCGTCAAAACAGATCTTTGTTCTTGAGTTGCAACTCCCAGAACATAATCTTGAGCATTGAGCTCTTTTTCAGCAAAAGAAAGAGGACAAACCACCACTTCAACCGGAGTACGAACATCTTTTTTCGTATAAGTGCCTGAAAAAGAATTAGGCCTAAAAAAATCCAAAGATCCTAAAGCAAAAGGTACGCTCCGATGAAGATCTCTCATAAACGGATGCTTTGCCGTATCTTGATGAGTCAGCACAACAAAGATCCTTCGAGCCGGAGTAGAAGTTGAGAGTACCGGTAAAGGAGGAGGAGGCTGAACGGGTCTACCCGTTGGCGCTACACAGTCAGATAATGAAGCGCAACAATTCATTTGATGTACCTCTCACAATATTTTTTCACATTTTGAACTGTTTCCAAAAGAACAGGCGTCCATTCCATGACTTTTTGATAAATATCTATGAATTTCTTAGAGAGATATTCATGAGCGATATCATTTCTAAGATCGCGTATCTCAACAAATAATTGCGCAGAACGAATCAAGTCTTTCTTCTCTGCTCGATTGATTCTATCTCGCACAGTTCCTGGAAGATCGAGATCCAAAATTTCAATGAGACGAAAAGTCTTTTGAATGAGAATATCGCTGAGTCTTGCAAAACGACTCGTGAGACCTTCAAAATGATCAAGCTCTTCCAAGCTGTATTCCTTTTTATGACCTATGTCCTGACATCGTTGAAAAGATCGACTCAAAATCTTAGCCGAGTCTTCCAAAAGAGTTAATTCATTTTTCAAAAGTTCTAAATGAAGGTCTTTCACAAAAGAATTCCTGTTCTTAAAGCGATTTTTACAAATGGATCCTCATCATTCAAAGCAACAATGATGTCCATTTTTTGCTCTTCTAATTGAGTAAAGATGGCTGTTTTAATAGACCTGACATCTTTTTGCGTCAATTGTTTTGACAAGATCAAAAGGTCGATATCCCCTCCTTTCGCATCTTTCTCGACTCTAGAGCCAAAAAGATAAATCCGAGCCTTTGGATCTTTTGCTAAAATGACCGATTTAATCGCCTCAATTTCTTCTTTCGTTAAACGCATCCAAAACTCAAGAATTACAACCTATGCAGAACGACTCCGAACGACCGTTGGAGGCTTGCCATTCGTTACACACTCTTTTTCAACAAGAACTTCTCGAATGGTTGGATCTGAAGGAACTTCAAACATCAAATCTCTTAAAATCCCTTCCGTAATCATACGAAGAGCTCTTGCGCCGGTTCCTGTCTCTTTTGCTTTCTCTGCCATCGCTTTTAAAGCATCTTCCGTAAACTCTAATTTTACATTTTCTTCTCGAAAAAGAGCTATATACTGCTTTATAATCGCATTTTTAGGACGCACCAAAATATCGGCAAGATCATCCACAGTCAATTCATTACAATTTGCAATGCTATTAAATCTTCCAACAAACTCAGGAATCATGCCAAAAGAAACAAGATCTTCTGATTCTACTTTTGATAAAAGGAAATTTGTATCATGCATATCCAAAGAACGTTTGGTCGCTGCATCAAATCCAATCGTACTTTTACCAAGTCTCTTTGCAATCATCTTATCCAAATGAACAAAAGCGCCACCCACAATGAACAAGATATTTTGGGTATTCACTTTAATATATTCTTGATTGGGATGCTTTCTTCCACCTTTTGGAGGAACGTTTGCCACAGTTCCTTCAACAATTTTTAAAAGAGCCTGCTGTACGCCTTCTCCGGACACATCGCGTGTGATCGATACATTCGATGTTGTTTTTCGAATTTTATCAATCTCATCAACATAGATGATTCCATGCTCTGCTTTTGCAACATCATAATCGGCTGCCTGAACCAAGCGAAGAATGATATTTTCAACATCTTCTCCCACGTAACCTGCTTCCGTAAGCGTCGTGGCATCGGAAATGGCAAAGGGAACATCCAAAATCATTGCCAATGTACGAGCAAGAAGCGTTTTCCCCGATCCTGTCGGACCAATCAACATCACATTCGATTTACTATATTCCACTTCCGATTCCCTAGAAAGAGAGCGAATCCTTTTATAGTGGTTATAAACAGCCACCGAAATCGTTTTTTTTGCAGATTCCTGACCGATAATGTATTCATCCAAATGCTCTTTAATCTCTTTTGGCTTCAAAAGCTTCATCTCATAAGAGACAGGCTTTTTTTGAACAATATCTACACAAAGATGAACACACTTATCACAAATGTATGCACTCGGACCTGAAATCAACTTTTCTACAGTATCTTCAGGCCGCCCACAGAAAGAACAACTAGGAATTTCGTTTTTTTTTGTCATCGATCAGCTGTTTGGAGTTCAGAAGGTCGACTCTCCGCCGAAGGAGGCCGGGCAATTTGGTCAACAAGTCCGTACTTCAATGCTTCTTCCGGACTCATGTAAAAATCACGCTCAGAATCTTCTGTGACTCTTTCAATGGATTTCCCCGTAAAACGAGACATTAAATTTGCCGTGATTTTCTTTAATTCTAAAATTTCTTTCGCTTGCAGAGCAATATCTTCAGATGTACCCATGACACCGCCATAAGGCTGATGGATCATGATACGGCTATGAGGCAATGCATAACGCTTTCCCTTCGTTCCTGCCGCCAAAAGAAGAGCCGCCATAGAAACTGCCTGGCCAATGCAATAGGTGTTAATGTCACAGCCCAAAAAGAGCATCGTATCTAAAATCGCAAGACCTGCTGTGATATGGCCTCCTGCGGAATTGATGTACAAATTGATGTCTTTCTTCGGATCTTCCATTTTAAGAAACAGCATTTGAGCGACAACGACGTTAGCCACCTGATCTGTAATGTCCGTTCCAATGAAAATAATGCGATCTTTTAACAGTCGAGAAAAAATATCCATGGAGCGCTCTCCGCGCCCCGTATCTTCTATAACATAGGGGGTAAGTGACATATTCCAATTCTCCTTATCATCTACCAGTATTTATAGAAACCCTGTCCTCTGGTCAAGCTTTTTGCTTTGACAAAATAAAATCTTGAGCTTTTGTCAATAACATATTCGAAAATGCCGCTGCATATTCTTCTTTCGTAATTTCTTCAGATCCGGGATTCATCATTTGATGTTGAGAAATCGCTCTATCTTGCACTTCTTTTTGTGTGACAGAAATTTTCTCATCACGAATGACTTGTCTTGCCAAATAAAAAAGCTTCAAAGATCTTCTTGTATCTTCAAGGAGATCTTCCTCTTTTTTCTTTTTCTCTTCGGAAGACAGCATTTCCCAATTGGTTTTCGCTCTTGGATTTTCAAAAATTTGCGCTTTACGATGCTCCACTTCCGCCTGAAGTAAAGAAGCGGGCAATTCAAAGTCATACTGGCTTACCAAAAATCGATTGATTTGCTCTTTCAGCTGCTTTTCTTCTTTTTCTTCTACCTGGCGGCGAAGCACATCAGCAACCAACTGTCTCATTCCTGCAACATCAGGAGCTCCCACTTGCTTTGCAAACTCATCATTCATTTCCGGCAAAATGGCCCGCTCAACCTTACAAAGATGAACTCTGACCTTCTTCGGCTTAAATTCAGCCTTCTCAGCATCTGTTGCAGTCTCATCCGGCTCGCTCATTCCTTCGACAACATCGCCTGCTTTCGCATTCAACACCAAGACACGCATCCAATTTGCCATTCTCTCAGGAACCACTTCAAATCGAACCTGATGGAACACTTTTTCCACCTTATCGCCATCAATCGTATCTAAATCAATGATAATAAAATCTTTTTCTTGCACAGGACGATCTTCGATATTTTCCCACTCAGCGTAGAAAAAGGACATTTGACGAATTGCCTCATCGATATGCTTTTCTTCAACAGCGACCTTCTCTACCGGCTCCGCCTTAAAAAGAGAAGGATCTACGCTAGGAACAGTCGGTTCCGTCTCAAACCGGAAAATAAGATCCATCGACTCAGCCGTCTCGGACTTCACATCAAAGACCACACGAGAATTTCCATTCAAAAGAACAACCTTGGCAAGTTTCTGAGCTTCCGGGAACGCAATATCAGCCACGCACTGATAAAGAGCTTTCGCAATGTCTTGAGGGAACTTACGCTGAATAAACTCATCGGGAGCCTTCCCCTTTCTAAATCCAGGCAAAGCCACTTCCCGTCCTACAGCCTTCACCGCATTCTTCCGAGCTCTATCAATAACTTCTTTAGAAGCGGTCACTTGCATCTCAATCTGACAATAAGGTTTTCTTTGAACCGATACACGAACTCCGTCGCCGACCATTTCTTCCATTTGATTTTGAGCTAATTGCATGAGAAAACTCCAAGTTTGAAAGGGATTTAGAAAAGATAGCGGGCGATGAGGCTCGAACTCACGACCCTCACGTTGGCAACGTGATGCTCTACCACTGAGCTACGCCCGCACTAAAGGTTCCAGATTATAGAAGTTCTTTTGGTTTTTCTTCAACATAATCCAAAATTCTTCTAAGAAAACAGGCAAAAACCACGACATAAAGAGCTAAACCCAACGATTTATACGCATCCAAGAATCGGAAACGAAAAAATTAAGAAGACTATCGAGAAAAGGCCGATGCCAGCATCCTCACTAACTCACGATTGCATCTAAAGTATCAGAGAAAGACGACCCCTGATAGCTTCTACGCAATTCCATAAGAAGAGTACCCAACTTGTTTTGTCCTTGACCATCCGTCCCCATACCCCAGAAAGAATCTTGAGACGATACAATCAATTGAGCATCCCCTGTAGCCATTAATTTTTGCTTTAAGGAAGGATTCTGATCAAATTTCTTCTGAAGAGTCTCTTCCATCGCTCGAACATTACCTCCTCCAGATATCCAATTTGAATCTAGAGAATTTCCTGCGTTTATTAATTCTTGAGCACAATCCATTGCTGCCGCACCAAATAGATCCTTCGGTTGCGCAGTTACCGGATTACCTGCTATCCTTTGTTTTATGTATTTTTCCAACTCTTGTCTAGTAAAACGTTGTTGAATAGATGGCTCTGCAAATTTTCTACTTTGAAAGTAAGCTTCCGCACAAGGATATACATTAGCCCCATCTCGAATGTCTTCTTCATGAAAATTTTCAAGACCCGGAATATCGCGACAATGAATAACCGTCTTGCATCCAAAACCAAATCCACGATCAATAAACGCAGCCTTCTTACCCTTTGAATCTAGAGAAGGATTAAGAGCTAAAAAGACCAACAATTCTTCTACGCTAGACTTTTTGAATGTCCGACCTTCCATCTCAGGGTTTTTCTCTCGATCTCCCATCATTCTTTGATACACTTCTGCTCGATCCGAGAAAATCAAATCCCCCGACTCCAAGGCCAAAACTTCTATCTCATCGGCTGCAATTGGATCTGCCATCCCAGGTAAAATTTGACGCATTCTTTTCCACTCTCCATCCGCGTACTCCGCCATCTCTTTTCGCATATAGTCCTGAATCGCTTCTGCACATTTTTCTCTATTTTGTGGATGATTTACACAATCAAACTTCATACCAAAGGCAATTGCCACGCTCACCATCTTCCAATTCACTTCTTCCAATTCTTTTTTCAACCGATTCAATTCTTTCAATCGCGCCTTCAACTCCTTCGTCTTCCCATCTTCTTTTGCTATCGAAGATTCGATGCAACTTTGCCACTTCTGAACATCCTTCTCCATGTCATTAATCCGATCATTAATACTATAAACATTCAATGAAGAACCGCCATTATTACCCAGAGCTTGTTGCAGCCTCCCCCAATCGACAGGTCTATCCTTCTTCCTTAACCAGTTTTTAAACCTGCCGGAGCGCGCACTTGAAAAAGATCCATCCACCCCATCTCGGTTACTCAATTCATTTTCAGATCTAGGATGAATCGCCGTAAACACTCTATGAAGATCTCGTGACACTGCCTCAAGATCTTCTGCAATATCTTTATATTGAGGCTTATTCTCAACATCAGAACGACCCATCGCCACACTAATCCGTTTTCCTTGTTGATCAGTATACGAAACAATCTTATTCGTAAAATTGATCTCCAAATCAGTATCCCAAGAAGTAGGCTTCCCTTCTTGCAGCTTCGCATTTATATCGTCCGCCAACTTCCGAATCCTTTGATCTAGATCTGAAGGTGTTTCTACAGGAATCAGCCGTCTGCCCAGCGTCGATATATATAAAGGAGCCGAAGGAGCAGGCCCAGTGGCCCTCCCCTGAACCATCGAACGATTCACTGAAGCTGAAGGCCCTGCTGCTAGTGCCGGAGATGCTGCTGCCGGAGGCCCTGCTGCTGGTGCTGCTGGTACTGCTAATGAAGGAGGTACTGCTGGAGACATAATAATTACAAACCTTATTAAACTTATTTAAATTAATGTTAACACATTATTTAAAATTAGTAAACAAAACATAACACGCTTAGCTCAAGTAACTTAAAAATAAACACAAACATAAACGCCTAAAAATCAATAGTTTGTAAAATAAAAACAGATAATAAACAATAAAAAGACAAATCTAAATAAACAATAACATAAACACAAACACATAATAATCAATTAAATAGATATCGATTTATTAAAATAATATTAAGGTTATATTGAAAAATTAATTGGTAAATGTTAAGATTAATTTGAAGGATAAATAGGTTTATATAAGATGAACTCACAAACAATGAAAGAAGCATTAAAACAAGCAAAAGAGGGAGAACTTCCCCCAGGCTTTAAAGCCTTAATTGCTGATTTAGAAGCTTTTACAAGAATCTATGAAAAAAGAGACTCTCACATAGGGGATTCTGAATATACAAAAGAGTTTATTGCAAAACGAGACCAACTCCTCACCTCTTTTAATAAGGTTACAGCTTCTCTAGGTATTAATAAGGACATGCTCCTCGAATACTTTAACAATCCGAAAAATTTCACATCCGAGCAGTGGAGCAAACTAGAAGAAATAAAAAATAATACAAAAAGGACTTCATAATTATGCCCAACCCAAACATTCAAGCATTTAACAATGACAGCGCTGCTTTGTCTGCTGACATTGCAAAATATTCAACAATTGTACAGCAGTCGGAGCAAGATGACGCAACCTTTCTAAGCCAACTCCAAAAGATCTCTGCCGACTCCAAAAAGAATCCGGCCATATTACTCTATGAGTTACTAGCTCTTTTAATGTCTCAAGGGTCTGAAGTTCTTTCCGACCAAATGGGAATCAGAGGCGCTCAGCTACAAGTAGAGGTCGATGTCAATAAATGCAACACCGATCTTTTAGGAATGACAAACGACACAACAGAGACAGCCGGAAATAACGGCGGCGGGAAAACACTTCTTAACACATTTGCTACAGACGTTAACACTATGCTCGCCTTATGCGGCTCTTCAACATCACCGTCTCCTTTAGAGAATATCTTAGGATCAGGAGCTACAGGCTCTCTTGCAGAAAACTTCCAAACTTTAAGAAACATGGTATATACGGGAGGAACCGTTCCCGGAGATCCACCCATCACAACAACGGGATCCGGATCATCAGCCGTAAACACGCCAGGTTCAGGGACTTATTTCAACACCTCTTCAACAACATTCACACCATCGTTACTCACCAGCTTTGCTCAAATGCATGCAGATGCAGCTAAACAAGGAACAGCATCTCAAGAACTTGCAAGCGGCGCAGACACAGAAATTACACAAAATTTCGGAACAAACACCTCTCTGCTATCCAGCGTTCAAGCTCAAGTCAACGTGTGGCTTGGCCAAATCAAAAACGCGATCAACACAATTCAGTCGTTTGCTTCTGACATAGGCCACGGGCTATCAAGCATCAATAGCGTTGCTATTCAAAACCAAACAAGAGGTTAATCATGAGTAATGGAATGATACTTCTAGCACAAGGAATCGAGGGAGCAGGAAGTCTCAATGAGAAACTCCAGTTCACCACCTGCGACCAAGCAATCAATGATACATCTGCCTACTGTCAATTATCAAATGGCTGGTCTACCAAATTAAATACAGATGAGTCTCAATGCTTCGAAGCCACCATGGCAGTATCCCCGAGCAATCCCGGGGAGGCTGCAACCGCAGCGGCAGCACACGCTCAATATAACGAAGATTCGAGCACGATGAATCAAGAAACAAGCAGTCTTGAAACGCAAATTCAAAACCTTGAGGCTCAACTGCAAAGAGAAGGGAAATCGATGCAAACCGTATATAATCTTGAAAGCCCTGTAAACAGCCTTGAAAGCAATATAACACAATTATTAAAACAAAAATTCTAAACAAAAGAGAAAATTATGCCTAAGACACCCGCCATAGAATACCAAAATAACATCGAATCATGCCTTAAAGTCACTTGTAACGCGCTTACCGCGAACAACTTAACTTTAGAAACACAGGTAAATTCGTCAAACATTACAAATGAAGACCTAAAGAATCTCACCTATGAATGGACATCCGACCTTCATGAAAATGCAACAGCTCCATCAGGTGCACCAACAAACGCTCAAGGCCAAGATGAGAATGCTTACGATTTTATACAAAACAGCATTACAAGCTCTGGAGACATGGAGACCTTCATCAAAGACTACATCGATTCTACCACGTCAGACATGTCAAATTTCTCGAGCGCACTCGTCATTCAAGCCATTGCGAAACTCGGCACGGTTTGGGATACAAGCTCCGGATCTGATAGCCCACTTCAAATGAACGCCCTCACATCGTTTCTCTCTATTGTCAACGCAGATGCAACGAATGAAGAAACGCCTTACCAAACAATCTCAAGAAACCTCTCAAGCAGCCTCCAGCAAAATTCAGGAGCAACGAGCACGATCTCTCAAATTGGATCCAACATCAACCAGGTCAATAGCCAGACTCTCAGCATCTTAAACTCTTCATACTAAATCCTAAAGGGCCTTGAAAAAGGCTCTTTTCTTTAAACGCCTGCTCGGCGCAATTCCACCCTTCGAGGGTGGGTGCCGAACATTTAAACGCTATACAGCATTTTCAAGATATTCATTCTAAACAGTTTAAGATAAAAATCACAAAAAACACCCATTATTTCATTAAATACCCGCAAAACAAATTTAAATTTCACAAAACCAAACCACTTAAAAACAAACAAGTTACGCACATAATTGTAAAGAAAACTTAAAGATAACATTGAAATATTAATTAAATAATGTTAAAATAATGTTATAGGGCAAATAGATTTACATAAAAACCCTAACAAAAAAATAACAAACAAGAAAATTATGAATCCAGAAACGGCTCAAAACTACTTAGCTCAGGCTATTCAAAATATTAATGCTGAGTATCAGCAAGCGCTCAGCGAGCTAAACCAGCTCGATAGCCTTATTGAACATGGCAAAGATAATTCCGGTCGCGGTTTAAGTACATTGGATCGAGATCTGAATCAAGGACTAGGCCATCATTCAGGATTAAGCTGGGAAGCTCCTATAGGAACTAATAGCGAACTAAATCCATACAGCAATTCGGGCAAACGTTATAAAAGCTATCATTACCACGCAAGCTGGGGAGCTGACCCCAACAGCTATACGTACACCGGATACTACAACCAAACAGACTATGATAATGCAAACAACATCTATAAAAATGACATTGAAGGATATTTTGGAGCTCAAGCTAAATCCTATGAGCAAGCGATTGAAAAAATAGATCCAGGCGCTCAAGTTGTACTCCAACTAGTCAATCAAACATCCGGTATCTTCATCCCATCCTCTTTCAATGTTAGTACAAATGATAACGTCGCAGCATTCCTTGCCAACAATAATAATAAGAGCGATGCAAATTTAATGACAACGTATCTTACATCTCTTTTTGTTGCTTTACAAGACCAATTAAAAGCCAATAAAAATGAACAAAAAATCCAAGCAAGTATGCAAACAAATGAAAGGAATCATTCTGAAATTGCTCAAGAAATCATCCATTATCGATTACAGATGGACAGCGATATCAACGGAGAAAACACAACCCTTTCAAGTCTAGAAACAGAAATGTTAAATGACAGATCTTTCTATCTCAGCCAAAAAGACCAGGGAAACATAGATGCTGCCAAAGCAACTGAAATGGGAAATTTGATTGGACTTGACGATCAGACAAAATATCACGCAGAACTTGCCGCTCAAAACGCTAAAGGTGTAAGAGCAGCCATCAACCAAGAACTCGGTTCTCTTGGAAATGCCATTGCACACTCAACCTCAGAACAGCTTGCAACACTGCAAAATGATTTGGATGAGATCCTAAAAAAGATTCAAAAAATCATCGAAAATCCAAAGCTCTCTAACGCCACAAAAGCAACGGAAATTCTTGCACTCACGATGTTTGCTCTCCAAATCATCACAATGATCCAATCAACCATTCAAAACCAAAAAGCGAAAAACGAAAAAGAGATCGCAACAGCGAACGTACAAGCTTCTCAAGACACAATTCAAAGATCTCAAGCGGATAGCCAGATTTTAGCTCAAGCTCTTCAAGAAGAAAGTGCTCTTGATCAAATGAAACTTGCCACAACAATCATTGGAGGCGTTCTTTGCTGCTTCATGGGAAGCATTGGCGGCGCAATCATTATGGCAACGTTAACGGGTCTCCAAGCAAAAGGCGACATGGATAAACTCACAAATTGGCTTGGGGATCAAATTCATAGCCAAGTGGGCGCAAAATGGATCGTACTTGCATCTTCTATACTCATTGGAATCGGTGGTGGAGCCATTCTCGATAAAACCATGGATTTCGCTGCAGAAAGAATCATCGCAAAATCTGTTGAAGAGGCAGCCGATGCTGCAGTTCAAGGCGCTGCGCAATCCATCCAAAAAACAGTCGCTGATGCGAAGCAAGAGATTCAAAATCCTGGAGCCGGGAAACTCCCTCTCTACATTCCTCAAACACGAGTGTATGAAGCAACGGATGCCGCAATGGATACTGCTGAAAAGGCAGCAAAAAAAGCGATCGAACTTACAATCTCAAAATTCTCTAATAAATCGATCTCTGCTCTCTTGGAAATGGGATTCAGAGGAACTTTAAAACAAGAACTTGAAAAATCGATTGAAGAAGCTGCATCTAAAGCCGCCGAGGAAGCTGCGAACCTTTCAAAAAACCTTGTAAAAGATGTCATGGAAAAAGGAATCGCTAATGTACCCGTTGAAACAGAGATAAATAAAATTGCAATGAAAGCCGTTCAAGGAGCTATCAAAGAAGAAGGTAGTATTCTTTCTCTTTCAAAAATCTTTGATCTCTTCGGGAAAAAAGACTGGCTCGATGACGTAAAAGCTTCCGATACAGGACAAGTTTTAGGAAAGGTTTGGGAAAAAGGTCTCAAACGAGTGCTTCTTGCAATGACATTCGACAGCGTCACAATTTCCAACTTTATGCCAGGACTCTTCGGGAAAGAATCTTCAGAAACAGGGAAAACACTTGCTCAAGTCATACCAATGGTCAGCATTATGGGCTCATGCATGGGCGAAGGATCTGGATCTACGATCTTATTAAACGCACAAGCAATAGGCTTTACCGTCAATCAATCCATCCAAGCGGGCTCCTCACTTGCAATGAGCCACGTGGATGAATTACAGGCGGATGCAACAACAGGACTTCAAATGAGCACTGCGGTCTCTGAGCTTCTTCACTCATTATGGAAGCAGATTCACCAAGATGCATCCAAAGAAGTAAACCACTATATCGCTTTACAAAAAGCAGAAAATAAACAAATTAGCGCCTTATCAGCTCACATGTTCGACGGAGACAAAACCGGCGTCGAAGTGTTGATGTCACAGGCAGTATAAAAATGAATCAATAATAAGGGAAAAAATATGAATAACACAGGCATAGCAAACATCGCAGCAGGAGCTTCTTTCGAAGGTCTTTCTAAAGCAGCAAAGGAATTACAAAAAATCTCTCAAATGCAAAGGCAGTTACAATCTGAAATGGCGACCACGTCAAAAGAGACCATTGAACACACTGTAGAATCAATGGAAAACAGCGCTACAAAGGCTCAACAAGGTCTTGAAGCAGAAGCCACAGGCGAAGAAATTGGAGGATGGCTTGGGGTTGGAACTTCGGTCGTCTCCGTAGGCGCTACAGCGTATGGCATGTTTGGTGGACGTTTCAATATGTGTAAGAGTGACGAACTCAAGGATACAGAAGAATTCCAAGACCATTTAAAGCTAGCTAAGGACAAGAACAAGAACGCACTCCTATTCGTTGCAAATCGTAAAGAAAGATTCACCCCCACCCCAGAAGAATTAAAAGCTCAAGCCGAGCAAGTTCAAAAGTGGAAAGATGCTGATGAAGATACTATCTACAACTACAAAGGGGCTAACTACGACCTAAACAAGGCTGCGATAAATTCCCTCAAAATACGTCCTAATGATAATGACATAATTCAAGCAAATGTAGAAAAAAGAATCACAAGACTCAAAGAAATAGACTCTAAACAAAGAGCCGACAGAGCAACCCAAGCAACTCAAACGCTGGGTGGAGCTTCTGGAGCGGGATCTTCTCTTGCCAAAGCTCAGTACACAAAGCAACGTGCAAGTGATGATGTAGCATCAAAAGAGAACGATACGCGTGCAAATGCTCTAAGAGTATTGGAGCAACAGCTCGACGAGGTTAAAGGATCTTACTCTCAACAAGCAGATGGATCTCTCCAAACCGCCCTCTCTTTGCAAGAGCAAATTGGAAGCTATCAGCAAATCGTTGCTTAAAAGCATCTTTTCCCCAAAACCACCCCATTTCCCTTCAAAGGAAATGGGGCTTTTTCTAAAAATTTCTTACTAAAGAAGATGAAATTCTAAAAAAGTACACGCTTCAAGAAATTATCGCCGCCTATCAAGAAGCCTACTCTTTACGCAATCTATTCATTGATGAGATTCAAAATTGCAAAGATTGGATCCCATTTATCCGAAAGGCATATGATCGAAAAGAGATTCCTCAAATCTGGATCAGCGGATCCAATTCCTCTTTCATTAAAAAGGAATTTGCAACAGTACTCACCGGAAGAAACATCATCATCAACGTCTATCCATTGTCTTTCGAAGAATATTTAGATTTTAAATCGATCAAAAAAACACCTCTTTCATCAAAAAATGAAGCTCTTATCAAAAACCACTTTAAACAATATCTTGAAACAGGATCCTTCCCTGCGGTTGTTTTACGAGCTGTCTTGCAAAAAGAATTACTCATTCACTACTTCGAAGATTTTATCTACAAGGACATAGCGTCAAGACATGAAGTCAATTTAATGAAAATTAAAGAATTAGGAATCTACCTGGCAACCAATAGCGCAAAATATTTTAGCTACCGAGGTTGTGCATCTGCATTGGGCATGCATCCTCAAACCATCATCGATTACTGCTCTTATTTCTATGAGATCTTTCTTTTTAGCGAACTCTATAAATTTGATTATTCCTTAAAGAATCAAATAGGAAGCGACAAGAAAATATACATCGCTGACACAGGACTTGCCAATGCCATTTCTTTTCGATTTTCAGAAGACCGAGGAAGAATCTTAGAGACGATGGTTCACAATGAGTTAAAGCGCAGACAAAAAGAAATCTATTTTCATAAACAAAAATATGAATGCGACTTCATCATTAAAAGTGACTTAAAAATTGCACAGGCCATACAAGTCACCGAAACACTCAAAGATCCTGATATCAAAAAACGGGAATATCGAGGTCTTCTTGAAGCCATGCGCCTCTATCACGGTAGCGAAGGATTCATTCTTACAATGGAAGAAGAAGGGGAAGAAGAAATTCTTGAAGAGAATCTAACAATGCGAATTCGCATTCTTCCCATCTGGAAATGGTTGCTAAAATAACGCAGATTTTCCTCAATATGTCCACTTTTTCTGGACATATTGAGGAAAATATGCAAAATAAAGCTTATGAATTTCTTTGAGCTCTTCAGAAAAGAGGTTACGATAGATATTTTTGACTATCAGTTACTTGCGCAATATCTACCGCTTAAGAAAAAAAGAGACAAAGTATCTCTGCTTGTCAATGAAGGCAAGATTGTTCGATTAAAAAAAGGACTTTATATTTTTGGAGAAAACTGGCGCAAAGGACCTATCAATTTAGAAATAATCGCCAACCTCCTTTATGGTCCTTCTTGCGTTTCCTTCGAATATGCCTTGAATCACTATGGTCTTATAGCGGAACGCACCGAAATCATTACTTCTCTGACAATGGGCGACTCAAAACGATTCAACACCCCCTTCGGACAATTTGAATACCAAGCAACCTCAAAAGACAAGTTTCAGATTGGAATTGAATATCGCGATTTAGGAAAAGAGGGGGGATATTTCATCGCCTCAAGGGAAAAGGCACTCTGCGACCTCGTTTATCGCACTTCTGGAATCCGAACTCCAGAACAACTCAAACATTTTCTTTTTGAAGAAATGAGAGTCGATGAATCGCAATTTCAGCAATTCGATTTTCAGAGAATCGGAGAGATCGCTAAAATTTATAAAAAACACAGTGTTACAATGTTAAGCAAATTATGACAGCAACAATTGAAAGTCTACTCACGAATTATCCTCTAAAAACCAAAAAAGAATATGAGAATGCAATTCATGAAATCATGCAAGAAATCGCTCTTTTAGGTCTGTGGCGGGCGAAATTTTTCGAACACGCAGCCTTTTATGGCGGTACATCTTTACGAATTCTCTATGGATTGAATCGTTTTAGCGAAGATCTCGATTTTTCTCTTTTAACTCCAAATCCAACATTCGATCTTCATCCGTTTTTAAAAACGATCGAAGAGGAATTGGCCATTTCCGGGCTGAAAGTCACTGTAGAGCACAAAATCAAACATCCCGAAGAATCGACTCGTTCTGCATTCTTAAAAACGAACACCTTAGAAACATTCATCCGCATTGGTCTTGACGAGCCACTAAAAAAACACACCCAATCCAATGAACTCATCAAAATCAAACTCGAAGTAGACATTGATCCCCCTCTTGGGTTTCAGACAGAGATAAAATATCTATTAAAACCGATCCCCTTCTCTGTTCGCACCTACGTTCCTGAAGATTTATTCGCAGGGAAAATGCACGCATTACTCTGTAGGCCCTATAAAGTACGCGTCAAAGGGCGTGATTGGTACGATTTCATTTGGTATGTTGCGAAAGGATTTCGCTTAAATTTGTCTCATTTAGAAAATCGAATGAGGCAATCTGGTCATTATAAAGAAAAAAAACCATTATCCGATCAAACATTCTATAACATGCTTGAAAAAAAAATATTCGGACTCAATGTCGCTTCTGCCAAAGAGGATCTTTACCGTTTCATTTCCACCCCAACAGAATTAGACGTATGGTCCAGAGAATTCTTTCTAAGCCTTCTACCTCGCATCCAATTTATTTGAAACATTCCCTCTTGTAATTTTTATCGCTAATTCAGAATAATGAGGGCGGGGCGCGGGAATTTCGTGCGCAATATATCCCGAGAATTTCATGTTTGAAGAATTGCTAGAAAAACTTTGTAAGGACTTATCCATTGCAGTGCCGCAAGTCACCAAGGAAGCCTTTTATCCCATCGTTTTTAGCAATACAATCACAGTTCGGCTCTTTGATTTACATCCGGGAGTTGCGATGAAAGCCCCTATTACCACATGCATGAAACAAAAAAGAGAAGATCTTTTCATCTTCATTATGCGTGCCAATCTCCTCGGACAAGGGACCGGAGAATGTCATATCGGACTCGATCCTGAAGAGAAATACTTGACACTCTCTTTAGGATTGCCGTATGAAATGAATTATTCGTTGTTCAAAGAAAAGTTCGAAGACTTTGTAAACTATTTGGTTTACTGGAAAGAAGAAATAGAAAAATTTGAACAAAAACAAATGGTCATGTAAACGATGCCAGCTTTCCTGATTGCCACAAGCGGTCCTTTTAAGGATCTGACATTCTCATTCGACAAAGGATCCGAGTGGATCTTAGGACATGACCCCATTAGCTCCGATTTTGTCCTAGATGATCCAAAAATTCATAAAAAACAGCTCCTCTTTCAAAAAAAAGAGGGCGAAATTTTTGTTACCCCTTTAGAAAAAACACCTCTTACACAACTCAATGGGGAAAAAATTGTTGAAGAGACCCTCTTAAAAGAGGGAGACTCTCTTCTTATCGGAGACAGCTCTTTTGTATTTTCAGAAAGAAAATCAAAAAAAAGAAGCGCTAAAAAGACAAGCTACGATGACATCTTTGAAGGTCTTTCATCGGATACGGAAAAATCTCTTTCTGAAGAAACACCAACTCCTCAAGAAAAGACAAGCAAAGAACCTTCTGCGTACGATACCATCTTTGAGGATGTTGAAAATCTACCCGAACTTCCATTCCCTCTTTCTCAAGATACGCCCTTTCTTTTAAAGGTCATTGCAGGTCCCAATAGCGGAGCTGAAATCGGCCTTGAAAAAGGAAAGACCTATATTATAGGAACCGACTCCAAGACATCCGACATCATTTTCCAAGACTTTTCCGTTTCAAGATCTCATGCCAAACTCTCCATCCATTCAGACGGCACTCTCGACATTGAAGATCTTGGATCTAAAAATGGAACGACAGTCAACGGGATGCCCATTGTCGATCAAAAAATCGTAACGCCTCAAGATGTCATCGGTATGGGGACATCTTTATTCTTAATCATCGATCGAGAAGCGCCGCAAGAAACGATCTACTCTCCGATCCTTCCAACAGTCAAAGCACCCGTTGAAGAAGAAGAAAAAATCGTCCCGACTGAAGAAAAAAAGATCAAAAGCTGGAAAGAAGAGCCAATCCCAACTCGGTATCTTGTCATCGGAGGCTCGATCCTTTCTGTATTTCTTGTGATTTTCTTTACCTTCTTCTCCCTTTTCAAGTCAGAAGAAGTCTCAACTCAAGAAAAACATCCTGTAGCTCATATAGAAGAAGCCTTGAAAAAATTCGAAGATGTTCAATTTTCTTTCAACCCTACGAGCGGAAAACTCTTTTTAGTAGGTCACGTACTCACAACAATCGATTATCTCGAAATGCGCTATCAAGTGGATACTCTTCCTTTTATCACAAGCGTTGAAGACAATGTCGTCATCGATGAAGGTGTTTGTAAATCCATCAACGATGTCTTAAGTTCCAACATGGATCTCAAAGGAATTTCAGTGCGCGCCGTTCAGCCCGGGAAATTCATCGCGACCGGCTATTTGCAAACAAACGCAGAAATGGCAACAGCTCAAGAATATCTAATGCTCAATTTTCCCTATACAGATCGCCTAGAAAACAAAATTGCTTCCGAAGAGGCTTTAAACACAAAAATCCAAACGCTTCTTTACTCATCCGGATTTAGCGCGGTGACATTTCAATTGACGCAAGGCTCGATTATGCTAAGCGGTGTTTACGATAGCAACTTGCAAGACCAATACGACTCTTTACTCAAAGAACTCAAAGCAATGCAAGGCATTACATCCGTTCAAAATTTTGCCCTTCCCACCTCGCAAATCCCTGCCATTAACATCTCCAATCAATATCGGGTGAGCGGCACATCTTGGCATGATGATATAGGATATAACGTCATATTAAACGGTATTATTTATAATCGTGGAGATTCTATTAATGGCATGCAAATCATTCACATTGAGAAAACATCTGTTCTTCTCGAAAAAGATGGTGTTAAATACAAAATAGAATATACTCCGAATTATACTGCAGGATGGTGAATTTTTTCATTTCTTGCTACGCCGGCATCTCATCTTTGAAGCCGCCTGTATCGGCCATGTGATTTTACACATGACCTGCTGCGGCGCCGCTTCACTGCTTCAAACATGAAACGCCAGCTTTACCATAAATGAAAAAATTCACCACCCTACAGTATATTTTACCCAGTAAGGAGAGGTATGTACGGTTTAGAAAAAGAAAAAGAAGAAGGCAAACGATTTGCTTTTGATCTTGAAAAAGAAATTAAAGAGCATCCAAAAAAAAGCAAAGAACTCGTTGAACTTGCAGAAAAAAGAACTCTCGAAATTAAAGAACTTTTAAGAAAAGGAGCTTCTGAAAAAGATTTCGATCAACTAGGAATCCTTTTACACGGCTACGCTTCTTTACAAAAAGTACTAAAGAGAATTAAACCATAAACCCATAGGAAAAAATCATGAAAATGCCCGGACTTACACTCTCTTTTTCATCTCTCATCAGCCAATATAAAAAATTGCAATCGCAATTGGTGGGCCAAGTAAAAAATCTTTCTAAGAATTTATGTACGGCAACACCTGGCTCCTTCATCTTGCTCCAATTCCAAATGAGCCAGATCACGCAAATCGGCGAATCAATTTCCAACGTAATTGCCCAAGTCAATTCCGTGATTAACCACGCAGTACAAAGCCAAAGAACTCAATAATTAGGAGAAAAGAGAAGTCATGTCTATCAAAAAATACAAACAAGATTACATCCTTTTTTTGGAAGCTGGATTTATTGCTGTCAATCAAGCAGACGAAGACAGCGCTTTAAAACTTTTCAAAGCAGCTCATCTTTTAGATCCAGAAAATACACTCCCTAAAGTAGGCTTTGGATATTTACATCTTCATAAATTGGAACTCACACAAGCCGTTCAAATTTTTGAAGAAGTTTTAAAACAAGAGCCTAAAAATGAAATGGCAAAAGCACTTCTTGGATTATGTATGAGTCTATCTCCTAATCAAGTGGAAAAAGGAGAAAAAATTCTCGCACAAACATGCAAATCCAAAGATTCTCTCATTAAGCAACTCTCTGATTCAGCCATCAATTTTGTAGAGAAATTTGTAAAAAAAACACCTGGACCTGTAGGAAAAAGTAAATAATGACCGTAAATCCACCTGATAAAAGCCCTGATAAAATTTTTGGAAGTAAGCCCTTAGAGCCTGCAGCAACCACTCCACAGGCTCCCGCCAAAGATTTTCGAGGCAGTATGGAAACGCCATCGAAACCGGGGGGCATGACTCCTCAAACCGTCCAAGGACCTCCGGGACCTGCCAGCGTAGCACCAAACGCCTCAGCTCCGCCCTCACTTGCTTCGATTCAAGCTTCTGCAAGAGCCATGCAAGATAATTTAGGAACCGTGGCTCAGCAACTCAAAACCAAAAACCTCAAACTCAGAAGATCTCAATCTCACCTACTCAAAAACAAACTCACCGAAGCGCAAAGCTATATTCGACAAGCTGCCTCCAAAGTCGGTGTTGAATCACCTCCATTAAATATTCCCAGCGGAACTTCTCCTGTCGGCCGATTCCTCGCCTATATCAATGACGGACAAAACCAACTCATTGAAGTTCAGCAAAAACTCAAAGAAATGTCTTCCAAAGGACAACAGCTCAATGCTGCAGAAATGCTCACTGTCACTGTCAAAATGAATCTCGCACAGCAAGAAATCGAATATTCGGCAACTCTTCTTTCCAAAGTGATCGAATCCATGAAACAACTCATGAACATTCAGCTATAACATGGAAAATCCCTCATTCGACAAACTCCTCAACCATCTCGAAGAAGTGGAACTCACCACCGTTCACGGACGCATTACAGAGATCGTAGGGATGCTCATCCGCGCCGTCATTCCTCAAGTCAAAATGGGAGAAGTATGTCTCATTAAGCGACCGGGAGAACCGCTCGCCGCAGAAGTGGTCGGTTTTACTAAAGATGAAGTGATTTTATCTCCTTTAGGAGACATGCAAGGGATCGGACCTTCTTCCGAAGTCATCCCCCTTCGCATGCCGATGCATATCAAAGTAGGACCTCATCTTCTTGGTAGAGTTTTAAACGGCTTAGGACAACCCATCGACGAAGATATCAAAGGACCTCTTGATGTCGATGAATTATACCCCATCATCAATCCTCCCCCGGACCCTCTCAAAAGAGCTCTCATTAAAGAACCAATTTCCGTTGGCATTCGCTCGATTGATGGAGTCTTATCTTGCGGCAGAGGTCAAAGAGTCGGCATTTTCGCTGCAGCGGGCGTCGGTAAATCAACACTCCTTGGCATGATTGCCAAAAATGCAAAAGCCGATGTGAACGTTATTTCTCTCATTGGAGAAAGAGGCCGAGAGCTGAGAGAATTCATCATCAATGATCTAGGCGAAGAAGGGCTCAAGCGCTCCGTTGTGATCGTCTCCACTTCAGACCAAGCGCCTCAACTTCGGCTCAACGCCGCCTACGTGGGAACCGCTATTGCTGAATATTTCCGCGACCAAGGAAAATCGGTCATCCTCATGATGGATTCAGTGACCCGTTTTGCAAGAGCTCTTCGAGAAATCGGTCTTGCTGCAGGAGAGCCTCCCGCAAGAGCAGGCTACACTCCTTCCGTATTTGCAACCCTTCCTAGACTTCTCGAAAGATCCGGAAATTCCGATAAAGGATCCATCACCGCTTTCTATACCATCTTAGTCGCCGGAGACGATCTGAATGAACCTGTTGCAGACGAAGTACGCTCTATCTTAGACGGTCATATTGTCCTTTCTTCAGAACTTGCAAGACAACATCACTATCCGGCGATCGATGTACTCGCGTCTATCAGCAGGGTTCTCCCCCTGATTACAGATCAAAACCATCTACAACTCATCAGCACCTTAAGAGAAGTCCTCTCCAATTACAAAAAAAACGAACTTCTCATTCGAATCGGCGAATACAAAGCAGGTTCTGATAAAAATGCCGATTTTGCCTTAAAATATATCGACAAGGTCAATCGCTTTTTAAAGCAACAAGTGAACGAAAAAACAACCTTTGAAGAGACGCTTCGCCAGCTCAAAGCCCTCTTTAGTTAAATTTTTAAACGCTCTTTCAACTCTTCAAAATATTTTTCACTCTCTTCTTTGGTATAGCCTGGATACAGAGCTTGCGCATCCCCATTGTTAATACTTTCTATATGAGCTCTCAACCGCTGTAAATATTCTTCTCTCTTTTCTATGGGACTGTTTGGATAAAAGGCTTGAGCCAAATCTTCTAATTTTCCACCCTGTTTCACAAACTGCAATAATTTTTTACCAAGATCATACGTCTTTTGATAGACGATATTTTCTTGAAGCTCCATCTCATCTTTAGCCAAATCTAATAACTCATAATCCGTTGCACTCAGAAGCCCTTGTTTTTGCTTCTCTTGCACAAGGCTACTTACAGCAAAAAACACAGCCGCCGTTTTTTTCGCAAGATGTTGTGAGATTCGAAGATTTTGATTGCTCACACAGATTTTTTGAATTTGAGGAGAAAATACTGAAGCGATTGGCGACATAAATTCCTATAAATTAGAGAAGCGATTATTCACACTTTCCTAAAAAAAAGCAATATAATTTCTATTTGTTATAAACTGAGCTATTCAAGTATAAAAATCGTATGAGCCATTTACCTTCTTATCCTCTTCAACAACTCATGGAAATTAAAAAAAGACATTTTGATCAAGCTGTAAAAACTTTAGAGGAAAAAAAACAGATTTTAGAAAAAGCTTACGAAACTCTTTACGATCTCAACGAAGATTATAATAAAACACTCACTCACAAAACAGAAAAACTCGATCAATTAAGAAAAGTGATGGACGAAGAGCCCATCGTCGCCAAAATGGAACAGATGAAAGCATATCTCAAAATCGTGGATCAACAGCTCGTAGAAAAGAAAAAAAAAGTGATTGCGCAACAAAAGGTCGTCGATGAAGCACAAAAACAAGTGGACATCGCAACCGATCATCTCTTTCAAAAGAAGAAAGAATTGGAAAAATTAGAACTTCATAAAGCGGAATGGATGAAAGAAGCTCGTCTTCATATGGAAAGAAAAGAAGAGATCGAGCATGATGAACAAGGAGCCGCAACGTATGAAATTATGAAAAGAAATGCGCTTGCAAGAAAGAAAAAACATTCTTCAAAGAAAAATAAGGGGATGCCATGACAGGAAAAGTTGGAGGACCATCGGAATCTTCAGGTGAAGAACAAAAACGAATTTTAGCCCAGCAGCAAAAAAAAATTGAACGTATTGAAAAACTCAGTGAAACGGATCCCGATCAAAGGGCGCGCAAAAGAAAATTTGACGAAGCTATGGGAATGAAAGAAGAGGAAGCGCCTAAAAAGGGCCCCTCTCCCTTCGAACCTTCATTTCATACAAAAAATCTCGCAGCATCTCCAAATCTCTTTACACCCCCGCCAACAACATCTCCTGAACTGATCGATCTTGAAAATCAAGTTGTGCCATCCCCCTCCTATACACCGGCGCCGAATCTCTCTCAAACACCCCCGGAGCCGCTTTCTCACGAACACACAGAATCCGATCTTCCATCTTCATCCTCCTTTTTTCAAGGACCCTCTAACCCGACGCCAACACAAAAAGAAAGAACTCCATCCTTTTCAAAAAAACCTGAACATGAAATCAAAGAACCCCTCATCAAAAAGCCCATTCTAAACAAAGAAAAAGAGATCGCTCTACAAGCACAAAAAAAAATAGAGCAAAAAAAGATCGAAGAAGAAGAAAAAAGAAAAAAAACAACTCCAACAACCACTATCTATCAGCCTCCGAAAGAAAAAGAGATCTCTTTAAAAGAAGAAAAAAAGCCATCGAAAGAAAAAGAGACTTTAAAAACAGAAAAGCAAGCACCGCTTCCTGCGATGCATGAAAGAGAGCATCCCAAAACACCCCCATCAAAAAAAGAGAGCCTATCCAGAGAAGCTCCAACAGTCATTGAAACGCCTACGCCAATGGAATCTCAGAGACTTCCTCAAGATGCCATCCAATTTGCACAAACGGCAACCACTCAAGCATCTCACTATCTCACTGAACAAACGACAGCTCTTTATTTCAATATGGTTAGCGCCATCTATATGCAAAGAAATGCCGGCATCAGCACAACTGAAATCCTATTAAATAGTCCAGCGCTTGCCAACTCTCGATTTTTTGGAGCTAAAATCATTTTAGAAAAGTATGACACCGATCCCAACTCATTCAATATCCGTCTTACGGGAACCAATGAAGCGGTCACTCTTTTCAATCAAAACATTCCCAATCTCTATGCCGCATTTCAAAATGGCAAATTTGCTTTTCGCATCGGCAGAATCGAAGCTGAATACACAACAGAAAAACCCATCTTCCAAAGAAAAGAGCCCGGAAAAGGAAAAGATTTGGGCGGCGGCTTTGATCAAAATAAAGGATCTTCACGATGACTCTTTCCGTTTTAAAACACCTTCAAACCCACAAAGACATCCCTCTTTTTGGCAATGCTGAAGAATTCGATCTCGACCTCTTTTCAACGCAGCTTAAAGAAAAACTGCATTACGAAGATCTCCAATGTCATATTCGAGAAAGAGACTTCAAGGAAGCTTCCCATTTTTTAAAAGGACTTGGACCAAAACCGACCATCATCTCCCTTAACATCTCTCCAATTCCAGTTCCCATCCATTTTGCGATCTCTAAAAATGACAAATCCAAGATCGTTCAAGAAATCGGATCTTTACAATCACAAAAAAAGATTTTTTCTTCATCCTCTCTTGAAGATGGCTATTTCCGATATCTGATCTTAGAAACACTGAACATCTTCCAAAATCTCGATCCAATCCGACAGATGAGTTTACATCTCTTAAATGATGAAACCCTGCCCGAAGAAATTGCATTTTGTATCGATATCGAAATCGCACTTGCACATACATCCTGCTGGGGAAGACTCATCATTCCCGATTCATTTCGAAAACACTGGATTCAACACTTCTCGGCCTTTCCCTTGGAATACGGACCCAAAGCAGAATCAAAACCCATCGAGCTGAAACTCGCTCTCAACATTGGCTCAGTCACACTCACACCGCAGCAGATCAAAAAATTAAAACCCTTAGATATTCTCATCCCGGATTCTCTCACCTATACTCCGGAATCTGAAGATACAAGCGGAATCCTGACCTTAAATAACCTCTCTCTCATTCAAACAAAAATCTTAAAAAACCATCTAGAAATCATCGATTTCATCTCACATCCCAAGGAAAACATTATGCAAGAAGACATTTTATCCGAAGCAGAAGACACAGTCTCCATCAAAGAACTGCCCCTGGAAGTCTCTATAGAACTTTCTCGTCTAACAATGCCTCTTGGAGACATCCTCAAACTCAAAGCAGGAAATGTCATTGAACTTCCGCCTCATGCAGAACAAAGAGTTTCTCTTGCCATCAATGGCAAAAAAATTGGCTCTGCAGAGCTTGTTTCTCTTGGCGAAACCTGGGCTCTTAAAATCATCGACATTTAAAGAGCTGCAATCCTGCTCAATCAGAAAACAAGATAGGCAGGATGAAAAATTACAAGAGCTATATTTCTGTGAATCTAAAGAAACAAGATAGGCAGGATAAAAAATTACAAGAGCTATATTTCTGTGAATCTAGAAAAACAAGATAGGCAGGATATGCAGGATTTGCAGGATAAAATAAAAGGATTGTGTTTTTGAGAATCTTAAAAAAAAACAAGATAGGCAGGATGAAAAATTACAAGAGCTGTGTTTCTTTCTCTTCTGCAATCTGTCCATATTCTTCTGGACGATATAATCGTTTATACTCCAATTTTCGACGTTGAAAATTGATCAGCAGTCCAATCGGACATTGAGATACTTGTAAATAATTGATCAATTGAGCTTGATGCTCTCGAAGCAAATATTCACAAGATTTTAATTCAATAATTATCAAATTTTCCACAACCAAATCTGCACTATAGCGACCAATCATTTGGCCTCTAAATATCACCTCAAAATGCCTTTCAGTTTCAACCTGCAGTCCTGCCTGTCTCATAACAATCAAAAGAGCATTCTTATAGACGCTCTCTAAAAAGCCTGGCCCAAGCTCTTTCATCACTTCAAAACAACAACATAGAATTTTTTCCGTTAACTCAGAATATTTCATTTTACCCTGCATATCTTGTTTCTTTAGATTCTCAAAAACACAATCCTTTTCATTTTATCCTGCAAATCCTGCATATCTTGCGTAGATGTTCACCTACCTCCTTCGTCGGCAGGTGGAAAAAAGAGAAATTTAAAAACCCATTGTCTCAGAAATAAGAG
>DAIDHZ010000003.1 GCA_027451825.1 Chlamydiota bacterium | reverse complement strand
ATGCTTAAGAATGAAAAGAGCATTAAAAAGAGCATTCCTAAAAAGAGAGATCGAGCAGGATGGAATGATGAGTACCTATTCAAGGTTTTAGAGGTATAAAATCTTTTTTATGAAAACGCCCTGGTTTAAGAGTCCTTGGGTATTGCATAAAAAATAGCAAAAAACTATTGTCCCTGGCCTTTTTGAACGTACTGTAGATTTTATAGAGGTAGCATGACAATCGAATCTATTGCAACCGGCGATTCTACGATGGATTCCATCGACTGTGCGCTAGAGGCAGGCCTTTGGAAGGAACGAGTGATTGATGCCAATCAGAATGATCTCAATGACGTATTGATCGAAAATGCAGCATTACAGACCTTGCAAAATGAGGTAGTGATTCCTGGAAACTTTTTCAAATCGCTGAAGATGTTTTGGCAAAAACACAAAGTGAAAATTCTGACGATAGAAGAGACAATCCCATGCAAGTCTTTTCAAGAAATCCCTGTTTTTTCTTCCAAGAATTATCCTTCTGTAACAGATAAATTTGCTTGGGTGTGTAAAATGATCGATTGGGGACTCTCAGAAAACGAATTTGAGATGACGTCTCCTTTACCTGTTTTGGAAAATGCTACATCTCAAGTCTTCCGAACAGAAGGGACTCAGAGAAGGGATTTTGCCGTTGGCGGGATTAATGGAATCAACATATCTCTTTACGAAAGCATTCGTCACGCGGAATATTTAGCGCAATTTGCAAATGGGTTGAGTGTCACTTGGATACATAACCATTCTAATGGAGTTCTTGTTGATCTTGGTGAATGTGCACTCAATTTTTCTGGCACCTCTCCAAATACGAAAAATTTAGAACGTGAACAATGGGTTGCATTTCATGAGGCAAATCGGGACAATCCAGAGGCAAAGTATTTGCAATATTGTCATAGTCAGGGAGCTGTTCATATCCAAAATACTTTAAAAAGTCTGCCTAGAGAGATCCGACAGCGTGTTATTGTAGTAGCGATTGCTCCTGCAGCGATCATTACTGATGACTTATGTTATAGATCGTTTAATTATGCAAGTAAACTGGATAAAGTGTATTTAGCTGAGATGATGTGTAAAAGTTTGTGTGATTTGGAACTTGGCAAACAGGCCTTGGAAAATATCGAGCACTTGATATTATTGGAGCCTCATGACGGGGCAACCGGAATAGATCATGATTTTGAAAGTCCAACGTTTGCAAAGACGATTTTGTATCATTTGGAGAGCTATTTGCAATCACTGAAGGTAGAGTGATGCGTATTTATTTTGTGTTTATTTTGTGTTTATTATGCGGATGTGGAATGCAAGATATTCCGAATGGAAGGGAGCAGATATCTGAGAAAGTTAAATTAGCGCAAGAAATACGTTCTCATGTGGCACGCAAACTCATGAAAGAAAAAGGTTTAATCCCGTGGGGTTCCGGAGGCGGGGGCATCGATCAAATTGAGATGCTTGCATTAAGTTTTCAGTATCGTAAACCGATCACCATGGAAGAAGGGAGGGATTTGCTTCTTACAGCCGTTCATGAATTTATTGATGCCATCAATCGAGATGAGCGCATTCATCCTTATTTAGCATCGTATCCATTTGGTTCTGAAAGAATAGAAATTGTAATTTTTATTGAGGATTCGAAAGGGGATACCCCTTCCAGCGTAGTGAATGTGGTCAGTTGTCGTAATGGGATTTGTCGATATGAAATTTATGATTTGAACCCGGTACAGGTTACAACTGTGCTTAAAGAAACCTTGACAGAGGCAGAATACAGAATGCAAGAACATGCTTTGCAGAGATATTCTCGATGAGTCTCTTTGACGATATCTTAAGAATCTTTTTGACGAGTTCATCTGTTTCCTGGATTATGGTCTTTTGAAAAATAGACGTATTTTTCAGCAAAGTCCAAAAAAACAAGGTGGTCTTCAATAAATTCCATCCCTAGGATAGCTTCAATGTGAATAGGAAGTTTAATCGGTATCCGATGAAACGCTACGGGGCCGAATTCTTCTGTACCAATCTGAAAAGAGGAATACTCCAAAATATTGGATGGGTCTTGAATGACTTGTTCGATAGAGTTTTCTTCTTCAATTTTTGAGTTCAGTACATTCCATGTAGCGCCTGTATCTAGCATACAACGTAAATGCCCGTCCGGAGTGTCTGTTTCAAATTCAATGAGACCGCGCTCTAAAAGTAAGGGGACTTTTATAAAATCTGTAATTTTATATCCATGATCTTCTAGAGTAGGCAAGCTATCGCAAAAAGCGATCTTAGAATTTTTTACATCTAGCAGCAAATTCACGTTATGGAAAAGCTCCCATCCAATTCGTCCAGGTTCTCGAGGAGAGGGCTTACTTCCATTTTGAACGATGACGGAATCTTTTCGGGATTGTTCAGTATTTTCCTGTAGAATAGGTTGAATGAAGGCCATTGCACCGATTTTGATTTTAGGGATTCGGTACAAGTTGGTTGGGTATTCTTTCCCCTTAAACCCATACATAGGCTGGGTAGAAATGAATGTTTTGGATAAAATTTGATTGATGAATGAGCTTGTAATGCTTAAATCTCCTCGCAAACCTAAATCAAGTTCCATCGAAAAGGTTTTATCATCTATTTGTACCTGTAAACAAGGAGCCCGGGTGGATGAAAATTTAAAAATGGGGACGGAAACAAAATAGGCTGTATTTTCTAATCGCGTTGCTTGAGGATTGTTTTGTTTCCGTGTTAGGACACAAGATGAAGTTGACAGGATTAGAAAGCAAGTCAAAAGGCATCTACGAAAAAAAGAAAAAATTCTATTTATCTTCATCGAGAATCTTCTTTATGTCCTGCGGAAATGCTCACTTTGCCTGTTCCATCATTATTTTGTTCAGCTTTTATCTCGGCATAATTTCCTCTGTCGTCATGAATTTCTCCTTTTGCATGTCCACTGAAGTCAATGCCGTTTTTTCCACCCCAACCTATGTCTATTCCAATTTCACCACTTCCTCCACTTTTCCCAGAAGAAATCCCGCTTTGATTGTGTATCCCCATTGTTTTGATTGTAGTTATTGAAGACTTCTCTGTGCGGAAGCGAGAGAGGGCGGGTTTAGAATAAAGATCGCCTGTGGAAGAAAAGATTGCTTTGCGAAGATTTGAAAGATCTGAATCAGGTTCTGAACGCGTCCAAGTATCATATGAATCATAGTTATCGGAACTAACAGAACTTACTTCACTAGACATAGTGTCTCTCCTTTGAGTGGAAAATTATAAAGAGAGGATATTTTAAATATTTATTTTAATCTGTCAATGCAAAAAATATTTTTAATTATATTCTTTCAATTTAAAAGATTGTGCGGGTGCCGTTTTTTAACGAGCCATGGCAACCAAACGTTGAGCTAAAACCTGGATTGTATCGATGATAGACTGGTCCTGTGTGATTGGAGCATTTGCGTGTGTTAACGGCAGCTCTGTGCATGCGATGATGACACCATTAAAAGAACTTTTGAGCAGGGTAAGTTGAGTAATGATCGGCAAGTTTGCTCAGGTGCAGATGTAGATGGGTTGGTTTTCTTTTCCAGATCATTCTTTATCCTACGGAAATGATTGTTATGATAGATGAAAAAGAGCTTCCTCAGCGATTAAGCGATTTTCGTCGGTTGCAATCACATAAACATTAATTTTGGAAGAAGCGTGAGAGATTTCTCTTATTTCACCCAAAGCTAGATGGATTGCTTTTTCATTGAGATCGAGACTTAATTTAACGCCTAAAAATTCTAACTGAGAACAGACTTGAGAGCGTAAGGTAGCTGCATTTTCTCCGATACCGCCTGCAAAGATGATGGAATCGACTCCTTGAAGGATTGCATGATAGGCTCCGATGTAGTGAAGGATACGATAACAAAAAAGATCCAAGGCTAAACGGCAATGAGAATTGTGCGGGGCTTTAGAGAGAATGGTTCGAAAGTCTGCGCTTTCAGAGCTAAGGCCTAAAAGACCTGACTCAAAGTTGAGAAGATGAGTGAGTTCTTGGATCCCTTTTTTTGTTTTTTTAGAAAGATATTCCAATACAGTAAAATCGATATCTCCGACTCTTGTTCCCATGACAAGCCCGCTGCATGGACTAAATCCCATGGAGGTGTCAATAGAAATGCCATTTCGGATGGCCGTGATCGAGCAACCGCTGCCTAAGTGCAAAGAGATGATTTTTTGCTTTTTATTTTTGGTGTGTTCGATGAGTCTTTTTGCAAGGTAAGCGTGTGAAATCCCGTGAAAGCCATATTTTCTGATATGATATTTTTCAGCCAGTTTTCGAGGGATTGCATATTCTTTGGCATGAAGAGGGAGTGTGTGATGAAACGCGGTATCAAAGACGGCAAATTGAGGGATTTTAGGATCGAAAAGTTTGAAGCTTTCTTTAATGAGACGGATACAGCCGGGATTGTGTAAGGGATCCAAGTCATTGAATTTTTCTAGATTTTTAAGCACTTGAGGGGTAATGCGAGTGGTTTTGGTATATTCATTCGATCCATGAATAAAACGATGCCCAATTGCCGAAAGATTTGAAAAATCAAAATGAAGTTCGTTTTTGAGCTTTTCAATTAAAAAAAGAAGGATTCGATCGCTTGTTTTTTCTTGATGCGGGTAAGTGAGTTCAAATTGAGATGTTTTGATTTGAATATTTTCTAAATCCGCATGAGCATTTAAAATGAGTTCAAGAGTTTTTTCTTTTTTCCCAAATAGGGACATTTTTAAAGAAGAGCTGCCCTCATTAATCGCTAAAAATAACTTCAATCCCATACCCAATTTTGTACCTCGGGGAGATCTTCGCCCCTTTGCTGAATGTATTCTTTATGCATTTTGAGTTTTTGATCCATTTCTTCGGTGATTTTTTGTTGGATTTTTGGATCAACATGTGTGTGCTTTAAAGCATCTTTCACAAGAGTGAAGCGGTCTAATCTATTTAAGACGACCATATCAAAGGGTGTTGTGGTTGTTCCTTCTTCTCGATATCCATTGACATGCAGATTTTGATGATTGGTGCATCGATAGGTCAGACGATGGATTAAGTTGGGATATCCATGGAAGGCAAAAAGGATGGGCTTGTCTTTGGTAAATAGCGCATCGAATTCATCGGATGAAAGTCCATGTGGATGAAATTTCGGAGGCTCTAAGACCATTAAATCGACGACATTGACGACTCGAACCTTTAAAGAGGGAACTTGTTTTCTTAAAATATCAACCGCTGCCAGTGTTTCAAGGGTGGGGACGTCTCCGCAGCATGCCATGACAAGATCAGGCTCTTCATTTTGACAATTGCTCGCCCATTGCCAAATGCCAACTCCTCTTTTACAATGAAGGATTGCATCATCAATGTTAAGATATTGAAGCTCAGGTTGTTTCCCTGCCACGATCACATTGACGTAATTTCGTGATTTTAAACAATGATCCGCCACTGATAGAAGAGTATTGGCATCAGGAGGAAGATAGACGCGGACAATGGATGCTTTTTTATTGCAAACGTGATCGATAAATCCAGGATCTTGATGAGAAAATCCATTATGATCTTGTCTCCACACATGGGAAGTGAGGAGATAGTTTAAAGAGGCGATCGGTTTTCTCCAGGGAATGGATGCAGATGCTTTGAGCCATTTCGCATGCTGATTGAACATGGAGTCGATAATATGGATAAACGCTTCGTAGCAAGAGAAAAATCCATGGCGACCTGTTAAAAGATACCCTTCTAACCAGCCTTGGCAAAGATGTTCGCTCAAGACTTCCATCACGCGCCCTGAATGAGCTTCGTGATCGTCTGTAGGTAAAATATTGCCCCAAAATACACGATTTGTGACGTCAAAAAGAGCGCTCAGTCGATTGGATGCTGTCTCATCAGGACCAAAGATGCGAAAATGATTGAGATCTTGATTGAGTAGGATTGTTTTTTTTAAAAAGTTCCCTAAGATGCGTGTCGACTCAGCCAATTCTTTGCCGGGACTTTTGATTTTTATGGCAAATTCTTTGAGTTCTGGTGTTTTTAAAGGTTTTAAAAGAAGCCCTCCATTGGCATAAGGGGATGCTCCCATTCTTTTTTCTTTTAAGGGAGAGAGCTTTTGAATCTCTTCTTTGATTTTTCCATTTTTATCGAAAAGCTCTTCGGGGCGGTAGCTTTTAAGCCATTTTTCGAGTTCTTGAATGTGTTCTTTTTTTTCTTTAAAATCAGTGATCGGAACTTGGTGCGATCTCCAGCTATTTTCAATTTGGAGCCCATCGATTATTTTAGGACCCGTCCAACCTTTGGGAGTTTTTAAAATGATCATCGGCCATAGAGGTCTTTCGATCTCTTTTAGCATTCTTGCTTTTCTTTGGATTTCTTTGATCTCTTGAATGACGATATCAAGTGTTGCACTGAAAGAAACGTGCACCTTTTTAGGATCGTCTCCTTCTACAAAATAAGGCTTATATCCATAGCCTTTCATGAGTTCTTCTAATTCTTTGTGACTGATTCTTGCAAGCACTGTGGGATTTGCAATTTTATATCCATTTAAGTGCAAGATCGGAAGAACTGCTCCATCGGTTTTTGGATTTAAGAACTTATTTGAATGCCAGCTTGTTGCAAGTGCTCCCGTTTCAGCTTCTCCATCTCCAACTACACAACAGACAAAAAGATCGGGATTGTCAAAAGCAGCTCCAAATGCATGACATAAAGAGTAGCCTAATTCGCCTCCTTCATGAATGGATCCCGGAGTATCGGCAGCTGCATGGCTTGGGATGCCTCCCGGAAATGAAAATTGCTTAAAAAGATGTTTTAATCCTTCCTCATCTTGTGTGATGTGGGGATAAAATTCGCAGTATGATCCTTCCAAATAGGCATTTGCAACTAAAGCAGGGCCACCATGACCTGGGCCTGTAATGAAGATGGCGTTTAAGTCGAATTTTTTAATGGCTCGGTTCATATGGACATAGACAAGATTTAATCCCGGCGTTGTCCCAAAATGCCCAAGAAGACGAGGTTTGATGTGTTCTAGCTTCAGAGGTTCTTTTAAGAGAGGATTGTCAAGAAGGTATACTTGACCTACTGAAATATAATTGGCAGCTCTCCAATAAGCGTCCATAAGAGTGAGTTCTTGTTCAGTTAACATTTAAACCTCGATGGATGATTTTTTCTAAAAATTCTCTTGGGGAAAGAGGGGGATTTTCTGTCAGAGCTTGATGATAGATCACGGTCGATGGTGTCAGTGCCGGCAATGTGTTGGCTTCAATCACAATCATTTGAGCTGTGAATCGATGAAAAAACACATCGAGTCTGGCATATCCTCGAATCTTTAAAATTTGAGCTGTCTGTTCGATGAGAGTTTTGAGTTTTTTTAGAAGAGAAGATGAGATGATATTTTCCGGAGGCGGAGTGATATTAATTCCGGTGCCTCCTTGAAATTTTTCTTCTAAACTTAACACGCAGCCTTCAGCAACAGTAATACTTGGATTGAGCGATCGATATTTGCCACTTTCTTCCATAACCCCGACAGTGAGTTCTATCCAGCCTGTTTTTGTGGCAATGCGAAGCTCGCCTTTTTGAAGCATGATAAGGTCCGTTTCGATATAAGGCTCTAAAAGAAATTCTTGTGAACATGATGGCATCTCGATGGGAAGAAATTGTCTTGCAAATGAAAAGGCGGGAATTTGTCCTTTTTTATTTTTTACAAAAGAGGCGTACCTTTCGAAGTCATCTTGACTTTCTAAAAGAACAATCCCTGCCGAACATCCATCTTCTTTGGGTTTGATGATCAGTCTTTTTGCATGAAATTTTTCTTTGATTTTATCGAAAAAGTTTTCCGGGTAAAGCAGTTTTGCAATTGGCTCATTTGAAAAAGAAATGACTTCTTTAGGAAGAGAAAGAATATCTGGGATTTTTGCTGCTTGAATTGTTTCTCCGGTCAATTGCTTATCCATACAAAGGAAAGACGTTTCTGAATGAGAGCCATTGAAGGGAAGGTTTGCCTCTTCGAGTTTTTGTTGAAGAATTCCATTTTCTCCGATTCCTCCATGAAGAGCAATGAATATGAAAGCGTTTTCTTTTTTAGCAAAGGAGATCCATTCGGAGAGAGGCATTGAAGAGATTTGACTTTTTAAACAGTTTGCAAGAATTTCTTCGACTGTGTGATTGAGTGCAAATGGATAGGGAAGCTTCCAAACAGATTCAGTCGGATCTAAATAGAAAGGGATGGGCTCATATTTTTCAGAACGCAGGAGTTTTAGCCATACGTTTGTCCCGCTCATTAAAGAGACCTGCCTTTCCGCATTATGTCCACCAAAAAGAACAAAGACTTTTTGTTTTTCTTTGAAGAGATTGGTTTTTTGATTTGTAAATGGGATTTTGTATCTTTTGCATGCATTTTCAATGACAAGTAGAAGGATTTCTTCATGACTAAAGCCAGCAACGGCTGCTTGTCGAAATAAAAAGCTATTTTGCTCTAAGCCGCAAGCGACATTAAAATCGGAAAAATAAAGATCGCCGTTCGGCATCAGCCAACCATCCATTCGAATCATGTCTTTGACATTGAATTTAATAAATAACTCTTTCGCTTGAGATTGAATTTGATCAATGATGGTTTGTTCAAAACGAGGCGGTGTATGATAATATGTTTGGTTGGTGGGAAGGTATTTTTTTCGATAATCAAAAATTTGATGATTCTCGTAAGAGGTTTCAATTTCCGTAGGCGTGAATGCAATCGGTCCTTTGACGGGATGATCCACCACAACAACAGTGAATTCTTTACCTTGGCAAAAAGGCTCTAAAAGGACGTGTTTATCTTCAAATAAAGAAAAAAGAAGATTGATTTTTTCAATCGCTTCTTGCTTGTTTGTTACAGAATAGACCCCGATTGAGGATCCTCCTGAAGATGGCTTGATGATGGTTCTTTGATGAATGTCTGGGATCTTTTTTGTTTTTGGAGTGATGACGGTGGATTTTTGAACATTGAATCCTAAACGTTTTAGCTTTTGATTGGCTTTATGTTTCAAGAAAATCTCTTTGCATGTTTGACTGTCGCAGCCAATAAAGGGGACGTTCATTTTTTCTAACATCTCTTGAAGTTCTCCATCTTCACCAAAAGGGCCATGAATGACAGGGAATACAAGATCTACATGTTTTAAAAGAGATTCTAGTGTTTCAAGTTTCAGCTTTGTTGCAATTTGTGCGAGCTTAAAGTCAAAATCCGAAGGAGTATTTGAATAGAGCTGAGAAGGGGAGATCTGATAAAATTGACGATTTGAATCTACATAAAAAGGAAAGATTTCAAAGTGGTGAGAAGGAAGATGATCCATTAAAGATCTCGCGGAATTTAAAGAGATCCCACGCTCTAGAGAAGGGCCGCCGCAGATAATTGCAATTTTAAGCATAGATCCACGTTACCCTTGCGATTTAAAATTTTCAATCACCAATTGAAGTAACAGCCAATATCTAAAGGAAGAAAGGAGTTGAATGGAAGTTTTTTTTCTTTCATGGCGAGATAAAGATCGTAAGGGGGTCTTTCAAAAGACTCTTCAGATAAATAAAATGTTTTCCAGTGCATTCCTATGGAAAGTCGAGAATGTACATCTTCATGAATTTGGACTGCTTCATAAGGACTTATATGAACAGGAGCCATAAATGTCTTTGGGACATAAACGCCGATAGGAATTAAACTTAAATCCATTGCCTCCCATCGATTGCCAATCTCTTTAAAATCATGGGTGTTATATCCCGTATCTCCAACAAAGTAGAATTTTTTATGTCCAACTTCTACGACATATCCATTCCAATGAGTTTTGTTTTTGTCCCAAAGGGTTCTTCCTGAAAAATGTTGCGCAGGAACTGCAGTGACTCGAAATCTAAGATCATTAAAAGATTCCCACCAACCTAATTCAATGACATTGTAGATTTTTCTTTTATAAAACCATGAAGACAATTGTTTAGGGACAATCCACTGAATATCAGGGTCTAATTCATGAAGTTTTAAGATGGTCTTTGCATCGAGGTGATCGTAATGATTGTGTGAAATGAAAACGGCATCGATGCGTGGTAAATTTGTTAATGGGGTAGGGGGTTCTCTTTTTCTTTTAAAAACAGGGATAGGAATTGGACTGCAATGAGAGCTCCATACAGGATCTGTTAAAAAATGGATGTTTTGCGAAGCGATCAAAAATGAAGAATGCCCTATCCAAACACCGTAGGATGAATGATCTATAAAATGAGGAGCTTCTGCCGGATAAGAAAAATGAGAAGGCGGGTGTAATTCTTCTTTAGACGATTTGCAAAAACCCAATTTCCAACGTAAAAAATCCAAAACTGTTGGATATACACGAGAAAAGTGTGGATTTATAAATTTTGACATATTAATTTTTTGCATAACAAAAAGATTCTATAGAGTAAAAAGTTTTCTTCTTTTAAAATGGTTTCTTATGAAAAAAAAATACGATCCTAGAGCCATTGAAAAAAAATGGCAAGCCATTTGGAAAGAAAAGCAGATTTTTAAATCGGAAATTGATTGGAATAAACCGAAATATTATGTCTTGGACATGTTCCCTTATCCTTCGGGGGCAGGTCTTCATGTGGGCCATGTCACAGGATATACGGGAACGGATATCTTAGCGCGCTACAAAAGACAAAAGGGATTCAATGTTTTGCATCCAATGGGGTGGGATAGTTTTGGTCTTCCTGCGGAGCAATATGCCATTCGAACAGGGACCCATCCGGCAGTCACTACGAAAGCCAATATTTCTACATATCGAAAACAATTAGAGTCTTTAGGGTTTAGCTATGATTGGAGTCGAGAGATTGCAACGAGCGACGCTTCTTATTATAAATGGACTCAGTGGATCTTTACCAAGCTCTTTGAAAAGGGTCTTGCCTATGAAGCGGAAATGAATGTGAACTTTTGTCCTGTTTTGGGAACGGTTTTAGCCAATGAAGAGGTTGAAAATGGAGTCTCCAAAGAAGGGGGATATCCCGTTGAAAGAAGACCTTTAAAGCAGTGGATTTTAAAAATTACAGCGTATGCAGATCGATTGATTCAGGATTTAGATCTTTTGGATTGGCCGGATCATTTAAAAAGACTGCAGATCAATTGGATTGGTAAAAGCGAAGGCTCTTTGGTCTCTTTTGTAGAAGAATCTACAAAAGAAGAGATGCCTGTCTTTACGACATGTCCCGATACGTTATTTGGCGTTACGTTTCTTGCGATCGCTCCGGAACATCCTTTGGTTCAAAATATAGTGACTTCTTCGCAAAAAAAGGAAGTGGATGCCTATTTGAATCTAACTGCTCAAAAAACGGATTTGGATCGAACTGACTTAGCAAAAGATAAGACTGGAGTTTGGACAGGATCTTATGCGATCAATCCGGTCAACGGTGCGAAAATCCCAATTTGGGTCGCCGATTATGTATTGATGGGATATGGAACTGCAATTGTGATGGGAGTCCCGGCGCACGATGAGAGAGATTTTACTTTTGCGAAAAAGTATCACCTTCCCATCATTGTTGTAAAAAGGCCTGAGTCTCAGGAAATTGCAGAAGAGGTATTTGCAGGAAATCAATGCTGGACAGGGGATGGGCCGTCTATTCAAAGTTCTTTCAAAGATTTATCCATTGACGGTCTTTATTCTGAAGAGTCTAAACAAAAGGTGATTGCCTGGTTAGAAAAACATCAAAAGGGCAAAAAATCGGTCCATTATAAGCTTCGAGATTGGCTTTTTTCCAGGCAAAGATATTGGGGAGAGCCCATTCCGATTCTTCATTTTGAAGATCAAACAATGCGTGCTTTAGATTTGGATGAGCTTCCATTAATGCCTCCAAGCCTTGATGATTATAAGCCAGCAGCTTCCGGAGAAAGCCCTCTCTCTAAAGTGAGACAGTGGGTTGAAATAATCGACCCAAAAACAAAGAAAAAAGCGCTTCGAGAAACAAATACGATGCCGCAATGGGCAGGCTCTTGCTGGTATTATCTTCGTTTTTGCGATCCTAAAAATGTGAAAAGCGCCTGGAGTGAAGAGGCGGAAAAGTACTGGATGCCGGTCGATCTTTATGTGGGCGGCATTGAACATGCGGTGCTCCATCTTTTGTATGCAAGATTTTGGCATAAAGTACTTTATGATTGCGGCTTAGTCCATACATTAGAGCCTTTCATGACGCTTCGTAATCAAGGCCTTGTCACAGCTCGTTCTTATAAATTGCCGGGAGGAGGATATCTTTCTCCGGAGGAAGTTGTTGAAAAAGAGGGGGGATTTTTTTCACAAACAGGACAAGAGCTGGTTTCTCAAATCGATAAAATGTCGAAATCAAAACTCAATGGGATTTCTCCGGATGAGATGATTGAAGAATTTGGTGCAGATAGTCTTCGCCTTTATGAAATGTTCATGGGTCCATTTGATCGAGAAAAGGTATGGAATACAAATGCAGTGAGTGGATGTCGCAGGTTTTTAAATCGTTTCTATGACATGGTGATGAGCGATAAGGTTACGGATACAGAAAGTTTGGAAGCTTTAAAACTCACTCATCGACTTGTCCATTTTGTAACAAACGACATTGAAGCGATGCAATTCAACACTGCAATTGCTAGGATGATGGAATTTATAAATGCATTTACTCCGTTAAATACTTATCCAAGGTCTTGTCTTAAATCTGCCGTTCAAATGCTCTATCCTTTTGCTCCGCATATCACAGAAGAGCTGTGGGAGGTGCTTGGAGACTCACAACTTCTTACTTTTGCTCCGATTCCAGTTGTGGACCCTAAATATTTAGAAGATGAGACGGTCACTTATGTCGTGCAAATCAACGGTAAACTCCGTGGTAAATTTGAAATGCCGAAAGATCAATCTCAAGAAACATTGCTGAAATATATTCAAGAGCATCCAGAGATCAGTAAGTTTATTACGGGAGAAATCGTGAAAACGGTATATGTTCCAAATAAACTTGTTAATATTGTTTTGAAGCTTTGATTTTTTACGATTTTTTACTCTTTTTTTATTTTTTGATTCTCTCTCCCAAACTTTTTTGGGAGAGACTCAAAGGAAAAAGACATCCCAATTTACTACAGCGCTTGGGATGGGTGAATCCGATTCAGACAACAAAGCAAGTGGTTTGGTTTCATGCCGTCTCTCTTGGGGAGATGAAAGCCGCCAAAGCCCTCATTCAACGTTGTAAAAAAGAAGATATTTTTTTAGTGATTACAACCACGACCACAACCGGCTATCAAGAAGCGATAAAATCAGGCGGAGATCGTGTTTATTATCTTCCTTTGGATTTTCATTTTTCAGTGAATCGGTTTGTTCATAGAATAAAGCCGCATCTTCTCATCTTGATTGAAAGCGATATTTGGCCAAATCTTTTAAAAGTTGTCAAAAACCATGGGGCAAAAATTGTCCTTGCGAATGGTAAAATGTCAAAACGCTCTTTTCAAAGGTGGAGTTTTTCCCCGTCGATTTCTCAAAATATTTTTAATCAGTTTGATCTTATTTGTGCGCAAACGGAAGATTACGCTGCTTTATTTCGCAGATTGATCCAAAACCCTAAAATGATACATGTTACAGGGAATCTAAAATTTGATGCTGAATCGAAATCGATCCAAAGAACTTCTTCTGATACTATTTATATAACGTTAAGCTGCACACATGCACCTGAAGAAGCGTTGCTTCTTACGCTTTTAAAAAAAGAGCCTTATTTCTTTTTTTTAGCCCCGAGACATCCAGAGCGTTTTTCTGAAGTTGCCCGTCTTTTAGAAAAAGAAACCATTTCTTTTATTCGATTGAGCGCCTTTTCAAAGAGAAAAGGGGATGAGAGGGTGATCTTGGTGGATACTATGGGAGATCTTCCTTTTTGTTATAGTAAGAGCAAACTCGCCATTGTTTGCGGAAGTTTTGTCTCCCATGTAGGTGGCCATAACATTTTCGAGCCTTGTCTTTATGAATGTCCTGTTCTTTTTGGTCCGCACATGTTTTCTCAAAAAGAATTGGTTCAAAAAGTTTTAGAGGAAAATGCAGGGCTCCAAATGTCTTTAGAAAATCTCAAAGAGGGGATTGAGACCATTTTGAAAAATCACTCTCAGTTTCTTCAAAAAACAAAGAGCCTCGTCTTAAAAACAAGAGGGAGTACAGAGGCAACATTTCAAAAAATTCAACAATTTTTGAAAAAAAATTAGGAGAAAAATCAAAGAAGTGCTAAGATTTTGTTTTCTTATCGCGGGGTGGAGCAGTGGTTAGCTCGTTGGGCTCATAACCCAAAGGCCGTAGGTTCGAGTCCTACCCCCGCTAATTTTTTTCAAAACAACACTTCGGCGGTATAGCTCAGTTGGTAGAGCAGCGGGATCATAATCCGTTTGTCGCTGGTTCGAGTCCGGCTACCGTCATCAGTTCAAGTATTTACTCCAAAATCAGACTTTATCAGTTGTCAGAAAGATAGGAGTGCTTTCTTCGAAGATTTAGCAAGAGGACGATTCATCTCTCAGTTCTGGACTGAGTTTTTTCTCACCCTTCCAATGCAAAAAGAGAAAAGTGAGGATGCTCAAGAAGTCTAAAAATTCACATCGAGAAGGGTCTTCTAGATGCGCGTGGCATTAAAAAGTCGTCTGCATATGGATGTCCATTTAGTTGTTCAAGTGCGGTTTGAATACGCTGACTGACTACTTGAAAAACTCTATTTTCTTCTTCCATTCGTTGAAGGTGTCTATGAGTTAGGCTCATTTTTTCTGGTGCTGGGAAAGGAAACGGAAATGGATACAATTTTGTTATTTGGTTGGCAATTTCACGTGCTGCCATATCGGCTTCTGTAGATGAAAGATCTACATTCGGGTTTCCCTGGTTATGTAAGTATCTTCTCCATTCACGTATCTTTTTTGCTTGTTGCCGTTTGCCTCCTCCAGAGCTTGGGGTTTGAGGAGATCCTCCCGTCATGACATACATTAAATATTCACCGGTTGCCATACCGAAAGCAATTTGCTTGAGAAGATTTCGATGCTCTGGATTATCATTAGGTGGGATTGTTTGTAATGACATGCTTATGTGTTTTTTAAGTGTCATTTTATCATTTCTATTATTATTTTGTTAGTTAAAGAATTTTTTTATACCGAAAATGATTCAAGAATCGGGAATTTGGCAAGAAGGCTCTTCAAAATTTGCATACAGAGCGAGCGACCATTGCCCAAGGGCAAGGCGCGAGTGAGAATGCGAATTTTGAAGAAAAGCCGACGCTGCCAAAAACCGATTCTTGAGTCTTTTTCGGTATAGTTAAAAATATTTTTTACATGAAAAGCATTTTCAACTTTGACGGATTTCGTATATACTCGTTCCAGTTCAAAGTCCCTGAATTCTGCAAGGAAGATCCCTAAATTTGGACCTAAGCGTAGCCGGCGCTGAAGAAACTCAACTTGAAAAGCTTAAGTGATGGAAGCGGGACAAAATTTAGGGTAAATCCGACGCTGCAGAAACAGGGACTTTGAACTGGAACGAGTATATACTTTTGAGCAAAGGAATTTTATGCATCATCCCCTTAAGAAAGGATCCATCCCAAAAGATCAAATTTCAATTGGTATCCATGCTTTAGAAGAACTCCTTTTGCATGCTCCTCATAAAATTTTAAAAGTTTTTGCGGTAGAAACAAAAGAAAGGGGACGCAAATCAAAAATAGCAAGTCTTTGCGAGGAGAAAAAAATCCCTCTTGTTTGGACTTCTTTTGATCGTTTAACTGAGATGGCGGGAACAGATTCTCATCAGTCTTTTCTAGCTCATATAAAGCCTAGGGATTTTGTCTTATTAAAAGACTTTTTGAAGGATGTAGAAGATAAAGATGAAGTTACTCTATTGATGCTGGATCAAATTTTTGATCCACAAAATTTAGGAGCTATTTTACGAAATTGTGAATGTTTCGGGGTGGATGCTGTCATTTTTTCAAAAAATCGGGGATCTGATATCACGTCGATTGTAAGTAAAACAAGTTGCGGGGCGTCGGAATTGATTCCTTTAATTCGATTGTCGAACTTGGCCGAAGCTGTGACTCAGTGTCAAGAAGCAGGTTTTGAAGCTGTGGCCACAGTTTTAAATCCGAACTCTCATAAACTCAATGATTTTCGTTTTTCGAAAAAAACACTGTTAATTATGGGATCGGAAGGAGAGGGGATTCAGCCTTTAATTCAAAAAAGAGCGGATCATTCTATTTACATTCCAATGCAAGGCAAGTTGCAATCTTTAAATGTGGCTCAAGCAACAGCCGTTCTCTTATATGCGATTTCAGCGCAAAGAAATTAAGAGATTTTCCAACAATAACTCGTACGCAATATTTGATCATACCTAAGGTTTTTTAGGCCAAATGAGTTCTATCGTGGTTCGTCCCTGAAAAGCGAGCCAGGTATCCACATCTTCTTCTAATGTTTTTGCAATAGTGATGACTTCGATGAGATCATCCCATGTTTTTGCAATGTCTGCGCCATCCAAAAGATCCTCTAATCGATTATGGTATTCACTTTGTAAATCGATCATTCCCTCATCCACGCATCGATCTAGGGTTGTTTCTAGAATCCTAAGATTATCTAGAACCGTATTTTGAGCCTGTATAAATTGAGGATCTTTTTTCATGTTTTTAAGCGACCTGTTGTAAAATTTCTCCAATTAAGACAATGAAAGAAAACGCGATCAATAAAAGAAGCATTGCTTTCCCACCGGGTAATTGAGGGGAGGCTTCCGGGAGTTTTTTAATGTAACGACCAACCCAAACAAGGAGAGGGGGCATGAGACCGAAAAGAAAAGCGCAACTAATTCCGCCTGCATATCCAAGAGCTACAATAAAGATCTGGGGGTACTTTAACGCAATGACTAAAGGAATTCCAAAAACACAAAGGCAGAGAATGAGTCTTTTCGTTCCTTTTTTATGCCATTTTAATCCATCTGCCAAAAAATCAAAAAATGCAAGAGCAAGAGGAATAAAAGAAGTGGTTAATGCAAAAAATGCAAAATACTTTCCGATATCAAAAATAATGGGACTCTGGACGTAATGTCGAAGAGGCTCTACTGCATTTTTCCCCAATTTTCCAGCTTCGATAAGTCCATTGGTTCCTTCTACAGGAATAATCCCTAAAATGAGAAATTCCCAAATTAAATAAATGACAAAAGGAATTAACGTTCCCCAAAAAAGAGCTAGGCGAATCTTGGGTATGTTTCTTTTCATATAGGTGACAAGAGTCGGTATGATCACTTGATAACTAAAGGCTGTAAATAAAATGGGAAGTGCATACCATGCTTGTGTCCATTTTGCATAAGACAGAAGCTTTGTATTGATAGATCCTACAGAAACACCAATAAAGGTAAGATAACAAAGAATAACTCCACTAATGAGTATCATATTTAATCGGTCGACGGAATGGGCACCTAAATAGACAACGGGTGCAAAAACAATGGCATAGATGATGGCAGAAGTGAAATGAGAGATTGGAAGGCCTATTATGGAGTGAATGATATTAGCGCCTCCATCTAAGTGAGCCACCATGAGTGTCAAAAACAAAAACAAATACATTAGCCAAAAGATCACTTTTCCAGGTCTTCCCAAAATTTTACTGGCCATAGAAATAAAACTTGTATCTTTCGGCATCCAAAGATTTGCTTCAAAAATAAGAAGTCCTGTAGCCAACATAAAGAGCCAGCAAAGAATATAAATAAAAGCCGACGGGACAAATCCAGCAGGAGCTGTGGCAACCGGCATTGCAAGCATGCCAACTCCAATGGTTGTTCCAGCAATTAATAAAGAGCCTCCTAAGAGATGGCCCATTGAATGAATAATACGCATAAACCCTTGAATCTTCAGTTTTTTGTATTGTAAAAAATTTTCACATTAAAATCCTACCCATAAATCTGAATTCTATTTAAAATGGCAGCACCCTGAACATCGGATACCTGACTGTTACAGAGCCCCTCAACTATAAGATACTTTAGGGATCAGAAGGCTGAAGACTAGGAATGAAGCCTGCGTGCTTGGAAATTCTTCTCTTCAGGGATGAGCCCACCTTGATAAACAAGGTTGAGAGAGCGTGCGTCAGACCCATGATTCGGGGCTTTTTCTTCCCCCCATGCTCAACATAACATGTATTATCAGACCTTACGAGATTGTCCAAGCTATAAAAAAGAAATCCCCACTTGGATGTTTAATGCATAAGTGATCATTAATTATGCTTGGCTGTTTCCGTCTCTTTCTTCATATTGGCTCAAATTTTTAATTGCATCGAATTTTCCATGAGCTATAAAATGCCTCTTTTTCAAAGGGAACTATGAAAAAATCAATCAAACAATGGCTCTGTTTAGGAATGTGTTGGATCTCTTTAGCTCACGCTTATGAAATAAAGACATTGAGTCAGACCCCTCGCATTTATTACATCGAGGACTTTTTACAAGAAAAAGAGTGTGAATATTTAATCGAAAAATCGACATCAGCGCTAAAACGATCGACTGTATTAGATGCCAGTCAAGATGGAGCCATAGATTCCAGACGAACAAGTCAGGGTATGTTTTTCCCTCAAAACTCCCCTGATCCTATTTTAAGAAAAATAGAAAAAAACATTGCCGAAATTACGAAATTACCCATTGAAAACGGAGAAGGCCTTCAAATACTAAAATATGGAATCGGCGGAGAGTATCAGCCTCATTATGATTATTTTACAGCGTCTCACCCGGGAGGCGCTGAAACGCTGCGTCGAGGGGGTCAAAGAGTTGCCACAATGATTCTCTATCTCAATACAACTGAATCTGGGGGAGAGACAATCTTTCCTTTAGCAAAAGTTTCTGTCCGACCTAAAAAAGGGACTGCTGTTCTTTTTTATAACGTAACAGTAGATGGAAAAGACGATCCTCAAAGTCTCCATGGAGGAGCTCCCGTGATACAAGGAGAAAAATGGATCGGAGTGAAATGGATTCGTGAAAATACATTTCGCTAAAACTTCTACCAAAAATCAAAGTTTTGTTCGTTTTCTTCCTCTAGCATTTTTCGGTCTTCGTCATCTAATGGAGATGACTCTTCTGCTTCCTCTTCTTTTGGAGCGACGGATGGCTTGGCGGACATGCTAATTGAAGACTGAGGAATCGGAGGATGCTTTCTTGGATCAAAAGCTTTTCTCAAAGAAGGAGATTCTGAAGGGGGTTTTTCCCCTGTTTCTTTCATCGATTTTAGGGCTTTTTCAATACTCTTACTTTCAGTTTCTTTATGCTCTTCCGTTGCCTTTGGTGTAATTTTCTCTTCTTTAGGCTTTCGAGTCTCTGCGATCACGTAATCGTAATGATCAAACCCTAAGCCAATTAAAATCCCATTTTCAAAGGTAAGCGGGGTCAAATTTTGTCTTACTAAATGAGCTTGCCCCAACCCAACTGGTCTGGTTATATAAAACCAAAAATCGTATTCATTCCCCTCATACTCAAGACTTTTTTGTTTGTAAGGTTGACTCATAATCTTGAGAACTTCGGCTTCTGTCATCCCTACTTGGACTTGAGCTAAGCCATAAATATTTTCATGGGCGGTCGCAGCGCTTCCAAGCCCATTATTAGATAGGCAACCGGTCAAAAGCATTAAAAAGGGTATCGCGTATTTTTGCATGTCTAATTTTCACATACTGCACCGAAACTTCTTCTGTCAAGCAAGATTAAAGAAAAGGGTATTCGCACTTAAATCTGCATACATAACCTGACTCGCTCACATGCGCCTTAAGCCAATCATTCAGAATATCCTCGAAACATAAAACAGAATGCTATATATTTATGGACCTTCGTTCATTTCTTTTAAATTAGGTAAATCTGTATGTTGGAACTCGGCTCTATTCGAAAAAATAAAATAAATCTTGCTGATTATAATTTTGAGCAAGACATCCAATATCGAATGTTGATCGCTGATTTTTCTTCTGTTGAACATCAAATCCTTCAAGAAATCTTTTTTAGCCCTTTGAAGTTTCCTTTAAAAAAACTCATGCGAGATCTGGATTGTGAAGAAAAAGAGATTCATGAAGTCTTAGAAAAACTCTCAAAAGCTCGTCTTCTTTTTGTCCAAAATGACATTGTCACTGTCGATAAAGAAGTTAGAAAGTATTTTGAATTTCATATGAAACGCTTTGAGCCGGAATTCAAACCTGATATGGAGTTTTTACAAGGAATCTTACGGAAAGTTCCAATTCATCTTTTAACTTCATGGTATGCAATTCCAAGAACTTCGAATAATATTTTCGATTCGATTATTGAAAAATACCTGCTGACCCCTCACATCTTTCAACGTTATCTTGAAGATCTCTCTTTCACTGACCCTAAAATCCGAAGCATCATTCAAGACCTTTTTCAAACAGATGATTTTAAAATAAGCTCCAACGATCTCATCATAAAATATAACTTAGACCGCTATGCATTTGAAGAAATTATGCTCTTGCTTGAGTTTCATTTCGTAGCTTGCTTGACGTACGTTAGAAATGAAGAACATGATTCATGGGAAGAATTTGTTACTCCATTCTATGAGTGGCATCAATATTTACTCTTTTTAAGAGACACAAAATGTCTCCCCATTCCATCGTCCAAAAAAATCATTCGTAAAAGAGAGAATGATTTTGCTTTTGTAGAAGATTTATCTAAAATCCTTACCCTTGCAAAAAAAGAACCTCTTTTCTTGAACGACCTCCCCTCTTTATCGAAACAACTGACCCCCCTTCTTCAACTTGAATCAAACTCCGAAAGCTATTGTAAACAATGTATTGAAAAAATCCTCCTCATACAGCTTGTTCGTCTAGAAGAAAATCGACTCATCTTAACCAATACATCTACAGAGTGGCTCAATATGAATTCACAAAATCAAGCACTCTACTTATATCGACATCCTTTAAATCAATTCTTAGATACGGAAGGCAATTCCATCCGTTATCCAAACAATGCATTTTTCACAAAAGATATCGAAATCGATCGAAAAACTAGAGAAGCGGAAAAATCCATTAAAAGGGTCGTTCATGGAGATTGGGTCTTTTTTGATGAATTTATCAAAGGAGTCACTGTTGCTTTCAATGAGAGCCAAGAAATCAAATTGCGGCGTGTAGGTCATTGGAAATATACGATTCCACATTTTGAAAAGGAAGATGAAGCTTTTATTCAAAAAATAGTGCTACAATGGTTGTTTGAACTAGGTATTGTAGTCCCAGGAATTTGCGAAGAAAGAGCTTGTTTTTGCGTTACTTCTTTCGGCAGATTTTTGTTTGAAGAATAAAAACGATGATTTTCGATCAAACCTTTGCCTTGAGCGACATTCCTAAAGTATTTTTTCTTAGCTTTATAGAGATTATACTTTCAGCTGATAATACTGTCGTCTTAGGGTTTTTGTCTTCTCGTTTATCTGCAAATTTGAGAGCAAAAGCTCTTTATATCGGATTTATTTCAGCATTATTTGTTAGAGCATTAGCTCTTCTTGGAGTTGCATTCATCGTTCAATATCGATGGGTTCAAGTGATAGGAGCCCTTTACTTAATTTATTTATCTGCTTCTTATTTTTTTAAAGAAAAAAAGAAAAAAAATGTAAGGAGTAAAACAAGTCATTTTTGGTTGATTGTGATTCTCATTGAAATTTTTGATTTATTATGTGCTATTGATTCTATTTTGTCTGGAGTCGCTTTTATAGGATTTGCAAAAGGTGCGTTTTTATTCTCAAAAATATGGATTGTTTATTTGGGAGGCGTCATTGGTATTTTGGCGACTCGTTATGCTGCACATTGGTTTAGTTCTTTGATTCATCAATTTCCCAAAATAGAAAGACAGGCACATTTAATCATCGGATGGGTTGGTTTAAAACTTGGATTTGAAATTTTTTTTCATTCGGAAATCGTTGTAATTTCTATTTTTTGGGTGATTCTGATATTGCTTTTTGGTCTTGGTTTTGTGAAAGATAGGAAACAATATGGCTAAATCTGAAAATACGCAGGAACTCGTTTCCAATCGAAAAGCGGGTTTTGATTATGAAATCTTAGAAACATTTGAAGCGGGAATTATTCTTTTAGGCACAGAGATCAAATCCCTTCGAAATCATGGAGGATCTTTGCAAGATTCTTTTGTTGATGTTCGAGCAAAAGAAGGTTTTTGGCTCATGAATGCAAGCATTGCTCCTTATGCTTTTGGAAATATTCGCAATCACGAAGAAAGGCGGCCTCGGAAACTTTTAATGCATAAGCGGGAAATGGATAAAATTAGACGTACTATCATTGAAAAAGGATATGCGCTTATTCCTCTTTCTATGTATTTAAAAAAAGGGATTGCTAAAGTCAAAATTGCGATTGCAAAAGGTAAAAAATCCTACGATAAGCGAGCTTCTTTAAAAGAAAAAGAAAGTAAAAGAAGTATAGCCAGAGCTCTTGATAGAGAATAGAGATTATCGTATATTGAGCTATTCCCGCTGCGCCTCTTCGGGGCCTTCGAGAATTTTGGGGGCAAATTCCATCGAAGAATTCACATCGGGAATGGCTCACAGTGAAAAAAATTTTGGAGGAAGTTTTATGAAAGTGGTTGTATCGAAAACAGATCTTATCAGCATTATCACGAAAATTCAAAGCATTGTACCTGCCAAACCATCCTCTCCTGTTTTATCCACTGTTCTTCTTGAAGCAATTGATGATCAACTCATCATCAGTGCTACCGATTTATCAGTCAGCATGCGCTGTCTTATTGCTGCAACGATTGTAGAAGAGGGCTCGATTGCACTGCCGGCAAGGCGTTTTTTTCAACTTGTTCGAGAAATTACAACCGCTCAAATCAAAATCAATAGCCAAACGAGTGAAAGCGCAGAAATTACAACAGGAAGCTCTGTCTTTAAAATCCATGGGATGAACAAAGCTGAATTTCCTCATTTTCCTGAGGCCAAAGGGCCTGTTTCTTTTACAATATCGCATCGCCTTTTAAAAGAAGCCCTTTCTAAATCTGTTTTTGCAGCAGCTCGAGAAGACAATCGATACACTTTAAATGGGGTTCAGCTTCAAATTTCTAAACAAAAAGCCATCTTCATTGGAACAGATGGAAAGCGATTGGCGAAAGTCGTCACCCCTATTGAAATCGATCCGTCTTTGCAAGGCAATTATGTGATTTCTCTAAAATCTGTTGAAGAAATTATAAAAATGCTCGATGACAGCGATGCTCAAATACAGATTTCTTTATCTCAAGATAAAATTTCTGTTGAAAATGGCTCAACTCTCTTAATTGCAAAATTATTGGCAGGCCAATATCCGGATGTAGAACGAGTCATCCCATCAAAACTCTCTCATCAATTTTCTGTGCATCGAGAAGAACTCATGCTCCTTTTAAGACAAATCTCCCTGTTTACTTCAGATACAAGTCACTCTGCTCGCTTTAGTTTCGAAAATGGACAATTACATCTTTCTGCCTCAAGTGCTGAAATTGGAGAAGGAAAAGTCAGCATGCCAGTAGATTATGCCGGAGAAAGAATGGATATCGCATTTAATCCTCATTTTTTTATCGACATTTTGCGTCATAGTAAAGATGAAACAATAAAGCTTGGTCTTATCGATTCTCATAACCCGGGGCTCATTACCGATTCAACCAATGCCTTATTTGTGATCATGCCGATGAGAATTTCCGAAATCGCAGAAAAGAAAGAGGAAGCTTCTGTTTCTTAAATCTCTATACCTTAAAAACTTTCGCAACTATACAGAGGCGGAAGTTTTGTTTGGACCTTCTTTCAATGTCATTTTTGGATCGAATGCACAAGGAAAAACAAATCTTTTGGAAGCCATTTCTTTAGTTTCCATAGGAAGATCTTTTCGCACACAAAAATTCAATGAAATCATCCGCGATGGAGCTTCTTTCTTTTACATAGAAGCAGAAATCATTCGCGATGGGGTTTCTCAAAAAGTACAAATAACGTTTGATGGTACCGCCAAGAAACTCCAATTGAATGCCAATGAATATACAACACTCTCCCCTCTGTTAGGTTCTTTTCCTTTAGTCTTATCAACCCCGGAAGATATGAATCTAACAACCGATGCACCTGCGATAAGAAGGCGCTTTTTAAATCTTCACTTGGCCCAAAGTAAACCGTTGTATGTTCATCATTTCTCTCGCTTTTGGCATGCCATGAAACAGAGGAATCTACTTCTTAAGTCGAAACAGTTGGAAAGCATCGAATGCTGGGAACATGCGATGGCAGAATCGGCTGAGCACATTTCTAAAGAAAGGCAAAGCTTCATTCAAAAACTTCAAGAGCCTCTTCAAAAGGAACATTATAATCTCACTCAAAATGAAGAGCTTGCAGAAATCAAACTTCAATCGAGCTATCCCTCATCTGCCCCTTTATATTTAGAAGCTTTAAAAAAAATGCGTCTCAAGGAACGAGATTTGGGAGTGACTCTTCATGGACCTCATCGAGATGATCTTCTTTTTTTCATTCAATCAAAACCGGCCAGATTTTTTGCCAGCGAAGGACAAAAAAAGACGCTCATTACAGCTCTTCGATTTGCCGAATGGAAACATCTCTCTCTACAAATGGATGACAAACCTTTTATGGGGCTTGATGATTTTTGCGGCATGCTGGATCTCAATCGACAGAAATATTTAAAAGATGCTCTTCAATTCATGGGTCAGGTATTTATGACAACACCGACCCAACCTATCGATTTTCCAAGCGCTCATTTCCTACATGTTGATCAAGGAAAAATCTTGTGATATTGAAATTTTTATGATATGGTATGCCTCTATTGAAGATTTTTAGAGGCTTTATGTTTGATTTTCCTGTATCCATTGTTCATTATGTTGAATCTATTGCTACGATCATCAAAATTCCTACAGATAAAAAAACGGATTCTTATCAAGATTTGGTCTGTACAGAGCAAGACAAGACGACTATTTACGAAATCATCACCACTTTAGCAGAACATGGGAAACTCTCATTATTATTAAAACAAAGCCATCTTAAAGGTTTGGGAAGTCAAATCAATCACGTTCATCCTTTAAAGTTTCTTTCAACGATTGTTACGAACCCTCGATTAAGAGAATGCCTTGTTGATATTTTCGATGATTATTTCAAAAGAAACGGCTTTATGGACGGTATCGGCCCCTCTCTTTCACGAGAAGCTGAAAGAGGAAAATTAGCAATGTACGTCAATGATTTTGCTGAAGAAGTAAAAGTGAAAAAAGAAGATGTGGAGCCTTTTTTCCGTAAACAAGATTGGGAAGGACTCGTTCGATTTTTCTTTAACTAACGAGTTTGTACAAAACCCATTGAATGTTATGGGTTCTTAAACAATGCTTTTTCTGCATGGGGTAGGAACGTATCGGGAGTTACAATTTTAGCTCCCATCATTTTTTGTAGATAGACTGCACTTTCAGATTCCCAATTTGGAATTCCTGCCAAGAGCTCTTTTTGCGAGGGATGCTTCCCTTTTGCTTCTGAGTGAACCCAGATTTCTCCGGTGCTTACGGCCATTAATTCCATAGCTGTTTGCCCTCCTGATCGAGAGCATGTTAAACAGCTTCTATGAAATAATGTAGCGATCACATCATCACTTTGAAATGAAAAAGGGATGACCGAAAAAGAAGATGGGTATTCTTTTTCGTCCTGTACACACTGCAGCACTCTTTTGAATAAAGAATTCTTGTGAAGATTAAATTCTTTGCAAAAAACAAAAAGAGAAATCGGTTCTTTTTTATGATTTTTTGCCAATTCAATAAATCCTTTCACATAATTGACCGTTGCAGAATTTGCGGGTTGAGATCCCAATAGAATTGTGATCACTTTCATATTTTTAGGAATCGTAAAACAAAGAGTCAAATCTTTCATTTCTGCAGTCATGTTTCCTTTTTGACTTGCGGTTAAGATTGCTTCCATCTCTAAGCGATCTTTGCAATGTAAGGAAATGATTTGATCCGTTGCCTGTCTTGGTTTTGATTGTAATTTCTTAAATGACTGACGGACGTTAAAATCTTCGTAATGAATTTCGTGATTGGATAAACCACAGTTTTCCTGCCAAAAATGATCCAGCGTCTGATGATCCTCCAAAAGAGGAGGGATCGTCTTTAGGCGTAAAACCGTCTTATCTTTTTTGGAGAGTCTTTTAATAGGAGCAAAAAAATGGGTCGCTTTATTCGTAGGCAAATCGACGATGATTTTTTCGAGAACAATTTTTTTTGACTTTTTATAATTAAAAAAACGGATCGCTTTTAAGATTGCCGAGGTACAAAGATTTTGAGTATCAATCACTTGATCGATATTTTCTCGAAATAAAACATTCAATGTTTGAACGAAAATCAAAGGCCAGCACATCACATCAAAAATTCGTTGCGACTGACAATAAAATGTAATGGACTTTACATCCCCTTTTTGCTGAGCTTTGTTATAAGAAGAAGTACAAAATTGACCAAATCTTTTTCCTACCCAATCTTTTAAAACATCTTTTTTAATGATGTCAATATGAGGATTATCAACTTTTGCTTGTTGCTCTTTGGCAATCGCAGCTTGCAACAATCCCCCTCCTCCGGAAGATGTAATGATTAAAAGTTTCAAAGGACGTGAAAGTTCTGTCGAAGAATTCATATGATATTAACCTGCATGAACGTTCTTAAGCGCCAAGAAGACCGCCGATGACGATAAAAGATAAAAGCTTACATCCTGAATGAAGGAAAAACATAGAGATCGGTTTACCTTCCCAAATGACTGAAGAAATTTGAGTTGTGGCAACAAAGCCAAGCCAAAAACAGACACCTACAAACATACCGTCTGTTACATTGGTAACTCCAAGGAATGCTTCAAAAAAAGAAAAAAAGAAGGCAATCACCAGAGAGACTAGAAGTCCATACACACCTTGCAATATAGCTTTGGACATTTTTTTAGGTATTTTGACATCTGTGCATAGAGGTCCAAAAAGCCATCTAGAATACCACACAAATCCAATCAACATATTCACAACAGCAGCTAAAAAAACAACGATCCAATCTATCTGTATGGGTTCCATCCTACCTCTTAGTAATAAAAATAATCATTTCCATTTTTTAGTAATTTCGTCAAGAACTATACCGAAACAACTTGAAGAATCGGGATTTCGGCAAGGAGGCTCCTCAAAATTCGCATTCGGAGCGAATGACCATTGCCCTAGGGCAAGGCATGAGTGAGAATTCGAATTTTAAGGGAAAGCCGACGACGCTGAAAACCGATTCCTCAGGTTGTTTCGGTAGATACCGAAAATATTAAAGTTCTTTAGGAGATCCTCTGTGAGCCCAATAACTAGAACCATAATCATAACAAAGTTGAGAGCCTTTTAAAATGGGCTTCTCTGCAATCAAAACAACATGCGTCAAAAAATCAAAAGTGACTAAGACACAAGTAAGATTTGGATTCTGACTATGATTTACGTAACGAGCAAGCCCTCCCCGCTCTTCGGCATCGATTAAAAAAGAACTAGAAACTCCGGAGGCCAAAAGATATTCAAAACAGTAAGCATTTTTACGATCTCTCCATTTTCGTTTTCGAACAACTCCTGAATATTCAGCAATAAAATCCCCTTTTTTAAAATCTTGATCTGCAAATACCCCCCACCCAATTTCCGGATCAATATAACGGAGAACGATTTTAGGAATGAATTGGGACAACATCTCTTTTTTATAAAAACTACCAAGCCAAAGTTGCTCTTTGGGAAGAGCTCCTTTTTTATGGAGTTTTTCAATCATTTTGTTGATTTTTTTTAAGTCTTTTTCTCTCTCAAACTCTATAGAAGAAATAAAAGGAATTCGAGTCATTTTTTCGAATTCAGAAATGGAGATGTCTTTTCTCTCATTTCCTTTTTCCACACAAATCAGTCTTCGATTTTCCATTTTCCAAAACTTGCAATTTAATAGAATACTATTCAAAATCCAACATTAAAGAGGAAGGATATTTATGTTGAAATTTCCAATGAAATTTGAAGTGCAAGCAACCGCCTCAGGCGGCATCGATTCTCGCTGGAGCTCGCAAACAGATCTACTCCCTCCGATTCCAACAGCCATCCCTCCGGAATTTTCCGGTCCCGGCGGAGGTTATTCTCCGGAAGATCTATTTGCTTTGTCTGTCGTAAACTGTGTGATTGCCACATTTAAAGTGTATTGTGAAAAAGCCAAACAGACATTCCAAGAGATTCAAGGCAAAGCTACGTTAACGGTCGATAAAATTCCGGGAGAAGTTTCTTTTGGGATGACTCAGATCAATATGACCTTTCATGTAAGCGGCTCCTCTAATCCTGAAAAAATAAAAAGCCTTTTAGAGGCGGCTATCAAAGATTGCGCTGTTAGCAATTCCATTAAATCGGGAAAAACATTCAACATTCACGTCTCTTAAAAAGAAAGAAATTGCTTTCATTTTGATGGGTGATCGCGTAAAATCTTAAGTTTTTTGCAATTAAGGTTCTTATGATCATTTCTGATGAGCGGAGCGCGCCCGAAAAAAGCACCTCTTTAAACACCCTTCCTTTGGCCCTCATTCTAATGGGGCCTCCGGGAGCCGGTAAAGGAACCCACTCTCCTCATTTAAGTGCTTATCTACAGATTCCCCATATTTCTACAGGAGATCTTTTCCGAGATCATACTCGAAGACAAACAGATATTGGAAAACAAGTAAAAAGCCTGATTGATCATGGCAAACTTGTACCAGATCACATTGTCTCAGAGATGGTTTTTCAAAGAATTTTTATGCAAGATTGTCAAAATGGAGTGCTATTGGATGGATTTCCTAGAACTTCTGCTCAAGCGCAAGCCCTTGATCATAAAATACAAGAAACTCATAGACTCTTAGTGATTCAATTGAATGTTTCTTCCTCTACTCTTATCGAACGAATTTCCGGGCGCCTCTCTTGTAAATGTGGGAAGTCATACAATAAAACATACGATCTTCCTCAAAAAGAAAATGAATGCAACTCTTGTCATGGAGTTTTATATCAAAGAAGCGATGATACAAAAGAAGTTTTCCAAAAAAGACTCGAGATCTATGTTCAAGAGACAGAACCTGTTATAGAACATTATCGAAAACAGAAAAACTTGTTTGAAGTCGATGGCAACTTATCTAAAGAAGAAGTTCTGTCTCAAATTTTAAAGAGGCTCAAATAGGGTTTTATTCCTTCTTCTTCCAGGAGTCTTTTAAAGAAACGATCCGATTAAACACAAGTTTCCCTTCTTGGAAAAATTGAGGATCTACAAAGAAATACCCCAACCGCTCAAATTGGTATCGATCTCCGGCTTTTGCGTCTCTTAAAGAAGGCTCTAATAGAGCCTGAACAATCTCTCTTGAATGAAGATTGACCTGTGATAAAAAATCATCCGAAGAGACGGTGTCATTTAAAAGCGAACTCAATAAACGAACCTCTCCGGGAATGGCTTGTGAAGAAACCCAATGAATGGTCCCTTTGACCTTACGACCTATTGGCGCGTTTCCGCTTTTGGTTGCTGGATCATAGGTACAATGAACAACCGTAACTTCTTGAGTTTTCGGATCTTTCTCTACATGTGTGCATGTAATGCAATACCCATATCGCAACCGGACTTCTTTACCCGGGCCTAGTCGATAAAAATCTTTAGGTGGATTTTCTAAAAAATCATCTTTTTCAATATAGAGTTCTCGAGTGAATGGAATTTTTCTCGATCCTGTTTTAGGAATGTCATGAGGCCAATAGGAAGCATCGAGCCATTCTGTTTCTTCTTCAGGGTAATTATCGATCACCACTTTTAAAGGTTTTAAAACGGCCATCACTCTAGGTGCTTTTGTATTTAAGTCGTCACGTACACAAAATTCAAACTGACCCATTTCGACAGAGCTATTTGATTTTGCAATACCAACCATTTCACAAAATTTACGAATCGCTTCCGGAGTACACCCTCTTCGTCTTAAACCTGCAATCGTTGGCAACCTCGGATCATCCCATCCATCTACGTATTTATTTTCAACAAGTTGAAGTAATTTTCTCTTGCTCATCACCGTATGTTGAAGGTCTAGTCTTGCAAATTCATATTGATGAGGTCTTGATGGGAAATTGGCCTTGATGTTGTCTAAAACCCAATCATAGAGCTCTCGGTTATTTTCAAATTCTAAAGTACAAATTGAATGGGTAATTCCTTCGATTGCATCGGAAATGGGATGTGCATAATCATACATTGGATAAATACACCATCGATCCCCTGCTTTATAATGGTGGGCATGTCGAATTCGATATAAAAGAGGATCTCTCATTTTCATGTTTGGAGAGGCCATATCGATTCTTGCTCTTAAAACATGAGCTCCATCTGGAAATTCTTTATTTCGCATGCGTCGAAAGAGATCTAAATTCTCCTCTACAGAACGTGTTGCAAAGGGGCTTACAGCGCCCGGAGTCGTTACTGTTCCTCGATAGCGTCGTATTTCTTCTTCATTTAAAGAACACACATAAGCTTTGCCATTTTGAATGAGTTGAACGGCGTATTCGTACATTTTTTCGAAATAATCGGACGCGTGAAATAACTTCCCTTGCCAATCAAATCCTAGCCAATGGACATCCTCTTGAATGGCTTTTTCATAAATCACATCTTCTTTTGTCGGATCCGTATCATCAAAACGAAGATGGCAAACACTGTTATATTCGTTTGCAATCCCAAAATTCAAACAAATAGACTTTGCGTGACCAATATGCAAAAAACCGTTCGGTTCAGGAGGAAAGCGAGTGATGACCTTGCCTTTATTTTTACCAATCGCAACGTCCTCTTCAATTATGCGTCGAATAAAATCTTTACTTGTAGTTTCGTCTTTTTTCTCAATTTCAGTCATAAAGCTAGCCCATTACAAGGTATCGATTCTACTGATCTTTAATGATAAAGAATAGAAAAATCACAAAATTTTACCAAAACCCGAGACATTTCCACCAGAAGCCTCCAATGAAAACCCAGATGATGATATTGATGATGCTGATGAGAAAGCCTGCTTTCCACCACTCAACAATGCTTACATGACCGGCGCTAAAAAGAATGGGCGCTTGTCCAGCTCCATAATGAGTTAAACTCCCCATTAAATTACTAAAAAAAGCTAAAACAAGAGCTGCGAGTACGGGTGGAGTCCCTATAGCAATGGCAACCACTAAAAAAGGAATATACAAAGCTCCGATATGAGCAACGCAGCTTGCAAAAAAGTAATGAGAATAAAAATAAAGGAGCCCAATCACTAAAAAGCCTAAATGCCATTGCATGTTGTTTACATGTTGAACAACCACATCTCCAAACCAACTGGTGAATCCAAGTTTACTTAAATACGATGCAAAGCTGATAAATGTAGCAAACCAAATAAAAGTATCCCAGGCAGCTGTCTCTTCCAAAATATGTTTCCAATCAAGGATTTTGGTCAGAAAAAGAATCGCAAGACCTAAAAGAGCAGCAACTGTTGCCTTCACTTGAATCCAGGGACCTAAAATCCAAAGAATCATTAAAAGAACAAAAGTGGCGCACATGACCCATTCTTTGGGTCTCATTTTTCCTTGTTTTTCTAACTGAATTTTCAAAGCGCCTTGAACAGCATCCATTTTTTGATTATCCAATTTGAAAAACCGAAATAAAACATAAGGGACAATGCAAAGACTTAAAAGGCCAGGCAAAATAGCAGCCATCATCCACTGCACCCAGGAAATATGAATGTTTTGACCTCTTGCGAGTTCCACAATCAAAGGATTGCCTGCCATTGCTGTTAAAAACATGGCGCTTGTGATCGTCGATCCCTGAAACGTCGTTTGTGTTAAAAAAGCTCCTAACTTGGACGTTTTATTTCTCTCAAAAAGATCGAGAATGGATTTTAAAATGGGGTAAACAATGCCGCCAATACGAGCCGTAACGCTCGGCACGGTAGGCGCTAAAATCAAATCAGTTGCAATGAGTGCATACCCAAGGCCCAAAGTATGTATCCCAAAAAGACTCATGATTTTGTATGCAAGACGACTCCCCAATCCCGTTGCAGAAACTCCCCGAGAAATAAAAAAAGCAAAAACAACCAACCAAACGATTTCATTGCCAAATCCGCTAAAAGCCTCCTCAAAGGAAAGTGTTTGAGAAAGTGTGGCTATGCATAATGCAAAAAGAGCCATAATTCCCATTGGAAATGGTTTTAAAATAACGCCACTGATCAAAAATGCAAAAATGGCAAATAAATGCCATGCATTGAAAGAAACAGCTTCCGGTTTAGGAAACATCCAAATAACGATCGCAGGCAGAATGCTTGCCATCGTAAGATAAAAAGTTTGATGTCTTCTCAGGTGCATTACAAATACAAATCCGCAAAAACGATATGTTTTTCTTTTCTTAAAGAAAAGCCGACACGTTTGACTAATTTCTGCATTTGAAAATTTTCATCGAGCATTTGAGCTGCAATATGATGGATATTTTCCGTTCTTGCGATGAATAAAATCTGATCCATTAATTTGGTCCCAAGTCCTTTATTTTGCCATTTATCTTTGATTGTCATTGCAAACGTTGCCTCTTCTGTCCCCGGGACTCTAGATAAGCGGATAATTCCTAAAATTTCCCCTTTGTCTTCTGCAATGATCGCAATATCTCGATCATAATCGCCAAAGCAAATACTTCTAAGCCGCTCTCTTGCTACCCTTTCTGCATAATGGACTACTTTTAAATATCTTTGCCGCACAGTTTCTTCAGAAAGATCTTTATGAAACTGAATCATTTTAGGTTCATCTTCCGGTCGAATCGGTCTTAATAAAACGTCTGTATTGTCTTTCAATTTCCACTTTTCTTCATATTGAATGGGATAAGGACGAATTGCAGGAGACGGGATTTCACTTTCTTTCATCTCAAGATCGTGAAGAATGATTCTTGCATCCAGAGCAATCAAACGCTCAGGTGAAGCAAGTAAAGGGTTAATATCGCATTCTTTAATCCATTTTTGTTCAACAACCAAACGGCTAAATTGCACTAAAATACGCTCTAATTGATGAAGATCGATCGCTTTACGCCCTCTTACGCCTTGTAATGCATGATAGATCTTTGTTGTTTCCATCATTCTTCTAGCCAACGTTGTTGTGAGTGGCGGCAAAGCAAGGGATCGATCTTGATAGACTTCGACAAGTTGTCCGCCGGAGCCAAAAAGAAGCACAGGACCAAATTCAGAATCAATTGTACTTCCCAAAATGAGTTCATAGCCTTCCAGCTTGATCATAGGTTGTACTGTAACCCCTAAAAAATCACTTTCTTTGGCCAGTTTTTTGACGGATGCATGGATTTCTTCATAGGCTTTTTGAACAGCATCCGGCGTTTGTAAATTAAGCTTAACTCCTCCCACATCCGTTTTATGAGTAATCGTTCGAGAATACAATTTTAAAACGATGGGATAACTCATTTTTTCAGCAAGCTCAACCGCTTCTTTTGCACTTTTGGCAACACGCGTTGGAACAATCGGAATATTATAAGCTTCTAGTACGAGTTTCGATTCAACTTCGTCTAAAATGGTTCTTTTCTCTTTTTTAGCAAGTGAAATGATTTGGTTGGCAACGTCAGCTTTGACCTGAACATCATGAACCAATGTCGGAACCTCATAAAGAGCTTTTAAGTCATAACTTTGCATCCACATAGAAGCGAATGTTTTGCACGCCATATCGGGATATTCAAACGTTGGAATCCCGGCTTGTGCTAAAATTTGATCCCCTTTTTCTACAGTCGATGCTCCCATCCAGCTCGCAAGGATTGGTTTATCGATATGCGCAAAGGAAGAGAGTTTCTCAGCGGTAGCTGTTGGATCTGTCATATATTGGGGCGTTAAAATCACAAGAAGTCCTTCCGTATTCGGATCTTTGAGTGCGATCTCGACAGCTTTTGCATAAATATCAGGGCTTGCATCCCCTAAAATATCGATGGGATTGTTATGACTCCAAGGAGCCGGAAGAATTGCATTATACGCTTGCATCGACTCAGAACTCATCGATGCTAATTTTCCACCATTCATTACGAGAGCATCGGTAGCAATCACGCCGGGACCTCCCGCATTGGTGACAACGGTTAAATGAGGACCTTTTGGCTTGGGTTGTTTACCAAGCACTTCTGCCATCGAAAAAAGATCGGCAATCGTATCTACACGCAAAACACCTACCCGTCTGAGCGCCGCGCTAAAAGCATCATCGCTTCCCGCAAGAGATCCTGTATGAGAAGCCGCTGCTTTCGCCGATTCTTCCGATCTTCCTGCTTTAATTAAAATAATGGGTTTCGTAAGGGCAACAGCTTTTGCCGCAGAAAGAAAAGATCTTGGATCTCCAATACCTTCCATATAAATTAAAATGCTCTCCGTCTGAGGATCTTTTCCAAAATAATTGATTAAATCCCCCCAATTTATATCAATCATCGACCCAATAGAGACAAACGCACTAAAACCTACTTTTTCTCTCAAGCTCCAATCTAAAACAGCCGTACATAAAGCTCCAGATTGAGAGATGAATGCAATATTTCCTTTTAAAGCCATGTCGGCTGCAAACGTCGCATTTAAACCTGTATTTGGATTCATAACCCCTAAACAGTTCGGGCCAATAATGCGCATTTTCCCCCGTTTCGCAAGCTCCAAAATTTCCTTTTCTAAAGCAATTCCGGGAGGCCCTATCTCTTTAAATCCCGCAGAAATAATCACCGCGGCCGGCACTTTTTTTTCAACGCACGAGGCAATCACGGAAGGGACAACTTTGGCAGGCGTTACAATCACAGCTAATTCAACTTCTTTAGGAATGCTTTTTACATCCGGATAGGCTTTGATTCCTAAAATAGAGTCTCTTTTAGGATTTACAGGGATGACTTCTCCCCCAAAAGAAGTTGCTAGCAAATTTTTCATCAACGTAAGCCCCACACTATTAGGAGCTTCCGTTGCGCCAATCACCGCAATTGTCTTGGGTTGAAAAATCGAGTCTAACTGCTGATAACGTCGATGTAAAAAATCCATCGACGGGTCAAAAGAATCTTGGGTCATGCAAATATCCTAGAATAGGTTCTTATTTGCTGTAATAAATAAAAAAGACACTAATCACAAGTAAAAAACTTACAATAATTCGCCATCGATGCACAGATTCATGCACTACAGAGATATTATCTTCTCGATCCCAGCTCGTTTGTCCAAGCATTTTTAAACGCTGAGCCGCGACTGCCATGCAAAACAAATTCAAAATAGGAATTCCCATTCCAATGCCTCGAAACCAGACATAAAAACTTCTTCGTATGGCTGACGTAAAATTCAACTTGGGCTTTCTTCCCTGATGTAATTTCACTTTCAAAAAAAATTTTCCGGGCGTTGTTCCTAAACAACTTAAAAATAAAGATTCGATTGGAATCCAAATAAAAAACTCAAAAGGAATGACATACTCAAAAAGAGAAGAAGGAAAATATCTTCCTAAAAAATGGCGAACTCCTAATAGACAAAGAAGAAGCAGAGAATAATCGAAAAACCTGGCTAAAAAACGGATAAAAGGCTGAGAGAGCTGTTGCTTTTTCCCTTTATGTCTGTGCAGTTCTGTAATGATTTCCGATGGCTCAATTGCTTTATGTTTCATCTCTTTTAGTCTCATTCTTTTCGAGTAGATGATACCTTTTTTAGATATTCTTGTACGGCAATAATGTAAGAGCCATGACTCCAAGTCAGAGGAGAAACGGAAAGCGGAGCTCCATTTTCCGGATCGATTTGCTCTGCAAGAACACCGCTAGATAGAGCATGATCTGCAACCCAACTTAAAAGAGACAAAGCTTTTTCAAGCTCATTGTTTGCAATGTAATACTCTGCCACCCAAAGTGTGCAAATAAACCAGGGATTGCTCTTCTCTTTTTGTCTATAAAAGGGATCATTTTCATAACGAGAAATACCCCCTCCGCTGCTTAGTTTTTCAATCACTTGATTCATTGTATTTTGCACCTTTGGGTCTTGGGCAGAATAAGCTCCAAAAGCAAAAATTCCATAAAGGCTTGCGTCAATGGTTGAATCAACTTCGATAGAGCCATCTTTTTTAAAAACAATCATTCTGGCGAACCGTTTTTCTTTTTCTAAATAAAGAAAACGATCCATTGCCTCTCTCATTTTTTGCGCTCCTTGTCTGATTTCTTCCGCCAAACTTTTCTCACCAAAAAGCTCAATAAAATTGGAAGCTGCCATCAAACCTCCGAATACTGCAGAAACGGTAAACGTTAAAACCCCTTCTCTTTCCTCCCATAAATCAAAGCTAGAAAGAGGAAGGTTTGTTTTAGAATCTCGATAACTCATCAAAAATTCAGCACATTTTTTAATCAGTGGATGATATAAAGAGCGGATAAATTCTAAATCTTTAAAAATCGTATAATGATTCCATAAAGCCCAAAGAACCAAAGCTGTTTCATCTTCTTGAATAGGAAGTTGCGCTTTATTTTCTTTGACCCACGGATGCCAAGAACTTGCTAAAGAACCTGAGGGTGTGTATTTATGAAGAAAATACCCATCTTTTTCTAAAATTTTCGCGCAAAAACGATAAAAAGCCCTCGAGGTTTCATACCCTGCTAAATCCAGGCTATAAGCAATCAATGCTCCATCTCGCGGCCACATGTAGCTATAGGTATCTCGATTAAAATAAATGACATCAGAATCATTGGCAGCAATAATACTGCCGCAATTGTTGATTTGCGTACGGCAAATGAGAAGACTTCGTTTATAAAGCCAAGAAACTTTAGAGGGAAGGTGGTGTAAATCAAGAGAATCTTTATTCACCCACAACTTCCAATAATTCAAAGTCCTTTCCAGAAGACGTTCAGGGCCTTGTCTTTTGACAAAATCATTCAAAGCCTTCACTTCATCCCAATTTTTCCCAACTGCAATCCATGAATAACAAACTTCTTCTTTCAAAGGCTCTACAGTCAAAGGAATTCCAACCACAGAATCGACAGACCCTTGAGCAATCGGATTTTGACTTAAAATTCCATCTTCAGCATCTTTCCAAGTACCGATTTCCGAATCTGTTTCTTTATGTCCTGTCGCATAAAGATCAATTCCCACTTTATGATTTGAAAAAACATTGATTAAAAAATAACGGCGTCCCTTGTAATGAATTAAACTCAAATTTTCAGGTCTAAATGCCGCCGTATCCCCAATTTCATGTCCATAAATATGGAAATCGAAACATAAAAAAAGACGAATCTCTCTTTGTCGATCCAAAAGGTTTTTCACCGTCATTTTACGAACATAGATATTTTCTTCAAAATCTACAAAATCATTGACTTGGATCTTTAAACCATCACCCTGGAAAACGACATCCGTAACTAAAGAATCTTCAACATAAGTTTTAGTGATTTCCCAATCATCACCGATCCAACTGAAATGATCATCTACCCAAATCCCGAAACGAAATACATCCCCCTTTGTATGGCTTTCTTCACCAACGTGAGGAAAATAAAACTCTCTAAGAAGCGCATGTTGATCGAACGCAACTAAAATATTGCCATTTCCAATGGGTAAATCTCTAGGCATTGAATCCTATCTCGGAGGCTCTTTTTTTCGCGTCTTCCAATTTTTGCTCACGTATTTCACGTCCCATATCCATAGGCTCTGCAATGATCACATCAATATCTGTAATTCCTACAAAACCAAAAACGGTCCGTAAATAAGGAATATGAAAATCTAAATGTTTGGTCTCTCCGCCATATTCACCGCCACGACTTGTAATGATCACCATCCGCTTGCCCTTGACAAGCCCTTCTTCGTTTCCTTCTTCGGTATAACGAAAAAGATATTGCGGCTGAACAATCAAATCGATGTAATGCTTCAGCATATAAGGAATACCAAAATTCCACATAGGGGCACTGACCAAAAAGAAATCTGCATTTTTAAATCGTTCAATGTGTTGGATAATTTCTTGCCAAGACTCTTTCAAGCTTCCAAATAGTTCATTTCCCCCTAAAAGGACATATTTTCCACTCACGCTCTTTTGACTTAAAGGCGGCAAATGTTCATTCATTAAATCACACTCATCGATAATCCAGTCCGAATGTGATTTTGTAAAAGCGTCCAAAAAGACTTTACTGATTTGTAGAGTCCGAGATTCATCCTCTCTAGGAGAGGCAATAATATGCAATAATCTTTTCATAATTTGCATACTAAGAAATCATGAATTTATTGAGAAGCTTTTATAAGGCGATTCATTAAAGCAGCATCAATCAAAGAAAGATCCGTACAATCAATTTCAATCTCTTGAATCTGAGCTCGATCCGCTTTTCGAAACTCTGCATATAATGTTTTTTGATCTAAAGGCCTAGCAAAAGAAGAACGAGGCGATAAAATATAAGACCCTTTAAAATCTTTTGGATCAAATACAAGACTCACCTTTGCTTTTGGAGAATAGTGTCGATATTTCATCCCCGGTGATAAAGGTGTTGTTGAAGAAGAGGGGTCTTTAATTTTTTGACCTAAGAATGATTCTAACTCTTCTTTTGAGATCGAACCGGGTCTAAGAAGTTCTAAACGATCCTGAGAAAGAAAGAGAACTGTTGACTCAATCCCGATGGAACAATTTCCTCCATCGAGAATTAAAGGGATTTTCCCTTGTAAATCTTCCCATACGTCAAACGCCGAAGTAGGACTTGGTTTCCCCGAAAGATTCGCAGAGGGAGCTGCAAGAGGTCCTGCAGCGCGAATTAAATCCAGAGCTATTGGATGAGAAGGCATACGGATTGCAACCGTCGGAAGATTCGCCGAAACGACAAGAGGAACCTCTTCTTTTTTAGGAACCACTAAAGCTAAGGGTCCCGGCCAAAATTTCTCGGCTAATTTAAAAAAGGAGGATGGGAGGTCTTTGGCCACTAAAAAGACTTGATCCATTGTAGCAACATGAATGATCAAAGGATTATCTTGAGGACGGCCCTTAATGGAAAAAATTTTTTGGATTGCTTCTTTAGAAAATACGCTTGCTCCAAGTCCATAAACAGTCTCTGTAGGGAAAGCCACAGGAATGCCCCCTTGAAGACAGACAATCGCTTCTTGAATTTTTTGAAGGGAAATAATTTGGGTTTCCATCGATAAATAGTATTGCTTTTCACTTCCCTTTTTGACTATTCAAAAAAGAAAGAAATCAGGTAAAACATCTTTTTATGAGCTCCAATCCACAGAATCCATTTCTTTCGTCTCTTTTGGCCTATTTAAAACCAAGCCATCGAACGCTACCCGAACAAATTGTCGGCCTTTTTATCTTTATTTTGTTCTCTTTGAGTGTCTTATTCTTTAATGATTGGATTTTGAACGCATCGCTTTCTGCAACGAAAAATCCTTGGAATTTAAAAAATTGGTGGACTCTTTCTGCCTGGGGTGTTTATCACCTTTTATTTGCCATTTCAATGTGGACTCTTTGGCGCCGGATTTCGCTTTTAAAATTAAAGATTGAACTCTCTCTTTTTATCACCCAATTTCTTCTTCAAGTCCTCTTTTTTTTCTGCTTTTTCATTCTAGAGCAAAATCTTCTTTCTCTTTTTGTAAATCTTTTTTTAGTCAGCAACTCTCTTTTATGTATCTTGCTTTTCTACAAAAAGAAAAAAATATCAGCAAGCCTTCTCATTCCTTGTTTTATGTGGATTTTTTATTTACTAGGAGCTAGTATGAGCCTATGTATTTTAAACCCCTAACTCTTTTCTGGATCACGATTGTCTATAGCCTGCTTCTCATATCTCTCGGCATTTTTGGATATTATAAAACAGCAAGTATTGCCTCTTTGGCTTCTTCTCTTAGTTTCGGAATACCTCTTTTAGGAACTGCCTATTTTTTTCTGCAAAGAAAAAAATGGGCTTACCGTATCACAGTTTTTCTCATAAGCTCTCTTTGTTTCGTCTTTCTCTATCGATTTACACTTTCTTTTAAAATATTGCCTCTATCTATGGCTTTATTAAGCCTTCTTCTCCTAAGTTTTTTTATAATAAAGAAAAAGCTGCCTACTGGAAAATAAATTCAATTATTTTTATTTAAAAATAACATAAAATCAATATACTTATTAGCAATTTCACCGAGAGTGAATTATACAAAATGATTCAAGAATCGGTTTCTTGATTCACGAGCGGTATCAATAGAGCCAATTGCAAAACTGCTTTGCCCGGGAAAATCGATGATTTTGGGGCCAGTTAAGAGGGCAAGCAAGCTTGCCCGATTCACTTCGACGAACCCAACCCCTGGTGGGTTGGGTAAGGAGAGTGAACTTAAATGGCCACAAAAGGGCGATTTTAACGGGGAAATGAGTTTTGCAATTGGCTCAATAACCTAGGGATTAATTTTTATGGCAATTCCAGTACAAATAAAAAATGAACCCATCAATCAAACTTTGATGGACATACAAGCGAATCAAAAAAGTGAGTGGTATCAAAACAAAGTTCTTTGGACAAGAGTCGGCCTTGTTGCTTTAGCTGCGATTTCAGTTGTGGCTGGGATTGCTATTTGTAAAAGTTATTTTGCTTTTAATGCTAGCCTATCGCGTCCCTACTTTGATACCTTTAATGTGATTTTGATTCATTCTTTGATGACTGTAGGTCTTTGGACACTACCTTTCATTGTAGGAGGAGCCTTAACAACCATTGCCCCCATATGCCTTTTAATGGGAGCATGTAGTCCCGGTTATGCAATTGACCCATTTTCAGATCCTGAACATTTAGAAAGAGAAAGACAAAGACTTCTTCGAGTGGATCTCGAAACCATTTTGAATCAATACTCCCTAGAAGAGATTATGAAATATAATTTAATAGACAAAAAGAATTTTGATCAAAAATATCAAGACATTGTGGAAGAAGAAAAAAGACTTCAAAATTGGTATGATAAAAAATGGGAAAAAAAAGAGATTCATGGATTAAACGCTGCAAAATTGGCTCTGGATCAACATCAGCAACGAAAAAAAAATCTCGACTTGAAAATTGAAAACCAACTTCTTGAGATTTATAAAAAATATCCGAACTCTCATTAAATATGACAATGATCATGGCAATTGTAACCGATAAAAATCTTTTCAATCAGTATCTGAACCAAAAAGAAAAAGAATTGTTCGATCTTTATCAAGAGACCTCGCGTGTTAAATCCAAAGAATTCGCGTATTTAAGATTTCTTGAAAAAACATATTCAGAATGGCAGCAATGCCGCAAAGCTCTCAATGAAGTGAATTTATATAGGGCTTATCCTTTTACTTTTTAAAAATAAAATCTAAGTAAGCGTCTCCTATGAAAGAAGGGGCTTCTACTTTTTGTCGTTTTGCTTGAAAAAGAGAAACGAATTTGCTTGCTAACACTTTCCCAAGCTGCACGCCTTCTTGATCAAATGAGTTAATCCCCCAGATAAATCCTTGGTACGCTACTTTATGTTCATAGAATGAAAGTAAAGCGCCTAAAGAATAAGGATCTAAACGCTCTCCTAAAAGAATTCGATTCGGACGATTTCCAAGAAAGGTCTTATTTGGATTTGCATTCTTTTTGCCGGTCGCTAATGCAACCGATTGAGCAAAGAGATTGGAGAGAAGTTTTTCTTGAGACAGCGTTTTCTCAATTTCAAGATCTTGGATATATTGACTCTTTTTAAATCCGACAAACTCCAAAGGAACGATATCGGTTCCCTGATGGATGAGTTGATAAAAAGAATGCTGACCATTGGTTCCCGGCTCCCCCCAAATCACAGGTCCTGTTGAAAAATCAACAACAGTTCCTGTTTGATCGATTCTTTTTCCGTTTGATTCCATATCAAGCTGCTGTAAATGGGCAGGGAAACGAAGGAGCGCTTGCGAATAAGGGATCACGGCAACTGTTGGTAAATGAAGAAAATTTCGATTCCAAATTCCAAGCAAAGCAGAGACTAAAGGAAGATTTGTTGGAATATCCGCAGTCAAAGCGTGATGATCCATGTCATGAGCGCCTTTTAAAATCTCTAAAAATCCAGAAATTCCTAGAGCAAAAGCTAAAGTCACGCCTCCCACCATCGACGTTGCTGAATAACGTCCTCCTACGTAGTCCCACATATAAAAAGAGGCTAAATATTTGGAAGGATCGTCCATGGGACTTTTTTCTCCCGTTACAGCGACAAAATGCTCTTTCGGGTTTAAGCCCATTTTTAACATTCTCTGTCTTACAAATTCTTCATTGGTCAAAGTTTCCAATGTGGTCCCAGATTTTGACACAACCACAACGAGCGTTTTTTTAAGATCCACCTGATTCAAAATGCTATTTGCATCATCAGGATCCACATTCGAAATAAAGTGAACTTTTCGATCCGGTCTTTGAAATGCTTGCATCGCAATATAAAGAGCCCTTGGACCTAAATCAGAGCCTCCGATTCCAATTTGAATCAAATCGGAAAATTTCCCTTCGATTTTTTCTAAAAAGCGCTCTAACTTTTTAAATTCGACTCTTGCTTTTTCGGTTGCCTTAGCTGCTTCAGGCTCTCTCTGAGGATTTTCAAAAAAATCTCTCATCGCTGTATGAAGAACAGATCTATTTTCACTTTCAAATCCATGGATTTTATTCATGATCGCCCCCGCTTGCATGGCCATCATTTTTTCTTTCGCCTTCGCTTCTTTGGCAAGATCATATAGGGCATTTAAGACATCTTGGCTTACCCTTTCTGCTGCATATAAAAGTTGAAATCCAACGCCCTTGATCACCATTTCATGAATTCGCTCTGAATTAAATACCTTAGCATCTGTTAAATCCACAGGATTTTCTGCCAATTTTTTGAGCTTCAGCACTGATTTCATTTGCGAAAACATAAAATTCCTCAAGGTTTTTTTAAATTTTAGATTGAAGGAAAATTTTTAAACTGTCAACGTGCAAATTAAAGAGATATCGAATAAATATCTCGATTACTTAAAAGGAAATTGTATGGCTAAAGCAAAAAAAGCAACAAAAAGCAAAACAGTTAAAAAAACAAAAACATCATCTTTAAAGAAAAAGATGAAAAAAAGCGGAACTGGCGGCTGCAAAAGCTGTTCTTAAAGCGACACAATAGAGAGTGCTCTGAGATTTGATCACTCTCTATTCGAATGATTCAATCATCCTTTTCCCTTCATAGATTATTCCTTTGAGAAAAAACCGAATCCATTCTTCCCATTTTTGCTTAGAGGAGATTTCATATAACTTATGAAAATAATCAACTCTTCTCTTTTTAAAATAATGACTCATCAAAAAAAGAGGCTCAAAAATCACTTTCTTTTCATATAAAAAGAGGGGGATGAGTAAACGGGCAACTCTCCCGTTTCCATCCATAAAAGGATGTAAAATTAAAAACTGGGCAAAATAAATCGCGGCTTGAACAAGAGGATCTTCATCATTTCTTCGAAAATATTCTTGAAGATTTTTAAGTCCTTTTTTCAAATCAGTAAGATTGGGAGGATAAAAATAAGCCTCCGCCTCTCCCCGACCTTCCGGGCCAATCCAATTTTGTCGATTCCGGATCTTGCCAATATCTTGCAAAGAGACGACTTTACTAGGTCTTTGAACATATCGATGCAATCTTGGAAGCAATCTTAAAGAAATAGGATGTTTTTCCAATAAAAAGTCGAGAGCTTCTTTAGGTAGGCGGGAAGAACATTTAAGCTCCTCTGAAAACATTGTTTTTTTGAGCTTTTCAAAAGAGACAAGCGAGATCCAATTAAAACAATCTAAAACCTGATAGGCCTTGGGAAGCAAATCCAAAAACCGATCTTTCCTTAATGATTTGAGAGGAAGATCCTGAGGAATGCATGGGCTTGGAAGTCGCATATAAGCCCTTTTATACAAAATCAAAACAAAGAAATTGAAGAAAATCTTCAATTTCGTTACATTTTCTTCTGTTTTTGCAACGGGGCGTAGCGCAGTTTGGCTAGCGCGGCTGGTTTGGGACCAGTAGGTCGGGGGTTCAAATCCCTCCGCCCCGAATTCTCTCAGTAGTAAACGATTTTCCCTCCTGCAGCTTCAAAACCTTTGAGTTTCCTTTCTCCAAAAGAACTTAAACCTTTTTTCAAGACATGCAAGATCTCAACACCTTCCCAGTCCTCCGTTAAAAAAGCTTCCGAAATCACTCTGAAAGGCGTCTGAAAGGAGACAAATATTTTTTCTATTTCGGCAAGAATGTTTTCATGACATTCTTTTTGCAAAGGAAAACAAACAGCCTGAGTAGATAAAGGATTTTCCAATATTTGATCATCCACCCAATGAAGACCGTTGAATTCAGAGAGTCCCTTCACAACAATCTGAAAATGCTCAAATCGCTCCTTGGAAATCAGCTGATGTCTATACGCAAGCGATGAGATTTCCGACGCATCTAAAAATAAATAGATAGGAACTTCATCAGGAAGAAAATAACTGAGCATCTGAAAATAATAGACAAAAGCGTCGGCACAAAAAAGCCTTTTCGCTTGCACATCATCCACTTTAAGTCCCATTTCTTGCCAGCTAAGCCAATTGGCCTTTTGTTTTTGACTCCATAGAAAAAACTGAAGAAAATCGGCACTCCCCTTATACAAAACGATGCCCTGAGTCCTCTCCTGAAAAAGAGGCCAAACTTTTTCTTTAAATTGAGTCAGCGCTAAAGAAAGAGTCTGAAAACGCATTTCATCGTCTAAAGGAAAAAAAGGATCTTCGAGACCTAAATCAAAATGCCAAAAAAGAGGCCCCGCTTCAGGAATAGACGATAAATCCCACTGTAAAGAATCGCTTGGTTTTGAAGGTAAACGAATCATAGATCCAATTTAAATTGTAAATAATGAATAGAAAGACCTTTTCTCTGCCAGAGATCAGAAAAAAAGGAAATCCCAAAATCAGGAAAATCGCAAATAAAATAAGGATCGGGAAATGTCGATTTCCAAGAAGGGTTGTTGAAAAATTCTCGAATCATCCGATCTGCGTAAGGGCGATCATCGGTAGCTAAAGTAACACAAGATCCTTTTTTTAAAATCGTTTGAAGAATCTCTAAAAATTCCTTTCGAATGAGACGATGCTTGGCGTCTTTACGCTTAGGCCAGGGATCCGGAAAATTCACATACGCTTCAGAAACGGAATCTAAAGGAGCATAATAACGACAGAACAAAACAGCTTCCGAACAAACGACAAAAACATTATCAAGTTTTTCTCTTTGAGCTAAACTCCACGCCTTACTAGCCCTATCAAATCTTTTTTCTACAGCAACCCAATTGATCTCTGGATGCTTTTTGGCTTTTTCAGAAAGCCAAAATCCATTTCCACTGCAAAATTCAATATGGACCGGATGGTCGTTTCCAAAAAAACGGGAATCGGACCAAGGAATCCTTTTCCAGATATGATGATCATAAACTCCGGGGATATACAAAAATCGCCCCAAAAAAACGGGATGCCGATCCGACCAAGCAAAAGGAATTCTTAAACCATGAGTTTCTTGCATAGAGAAGACAGTATAGCTCTTTCGGATTTAGATTGCACAATTGTTCCTTAAGAGTGTATATCATTTCCAAGAGAGGTGTTGTCATGAAATTCTTCAAAATACTGACGATTGGATCGATTTTCTTTTTTACGGCTCCTATATTTGGAGATACCATTACAGAGTCTACTCAAACACTCATCGATTTTAAAAAAGTATTTTTCTCATCTCCTTTGATTTATTCCATGCTTTCTTTAATGTCGATCTCATCGCTTGCGATTTGGATTTATAGTCTCATCACGATTCGCAATAAAGAAATCATCCCTCAAACATTTTGCTTGGAGATCAAATCTCTTTTGAGCGCAAAAGACTATTCAACAGCCAAACAGCTCTGCCAAAAAAACAAGAACCTTTTCGCCTCTTTAATGAACGTAGGGCTGACAACCAAAGATTTAGGGGCCAACATCATGATCGACGCCATGAAATCCGAAGGGAAACGAATGGCAACTCCACTCTGGCAAAGACTTTCTTTCTTAAATGACATTGCAATTATCTCTCCCATGGTTGGTCTTTTAGGAACAGTCATTGGTATGTTTTATGCTTTTTATGACATCAACCGTTCTGTAGAAAGTATCAATACTTTATTTGATGGATTGGGCATTGCGGTGGGAACTACGGTTGCAGGACTCATCGTTGCTATTTTGGCCATGATTTTTTCAACCACATTAAAGTATCGCCTCGTGAAAGCATTAAGCCTTGTTGAAAATGAATCTCTCGTTATGAGTTCTTTAATGATTCAAAACCCAGGCAATTAATATGGATCTCATTCCTCACGACGAACTAAAACCCTCTTCTCATTTTAACTTTGCCCCCATGATCGACTTTCTTTTCCTCATGCTTTCTTTATTTGCGACTTTAGCACTCTCAAGAGTGGCTCTTTATGATACAAATATTCAACTCACCTCTTTAAAACCGCAGCCTAGCGACAAACCCGTTGAGAATTCAAAAAATATTCAGCAAATCAATATCAGCATCGATGCCGCAGGCAGCTATAAATGGATGACGGAATTTCAAGAACACCCAATGGAAAGCGTTGCCTCTATTCAAGAAGAGCTCGTTCGCCAATACCAAATAGGAGCCCTCGCCAAAGATAAATCGCAAACAGAGATTTTGCTTCACATCGATAAAAAAGCCTCTTGGGAACCCATTGCTCAAGTGATCTTCGGAGTTCGAGAGCTCGGATTTAACGCTTATCCAATCTATGAGCCTCTTGAGGAAAACTCAAAAAAATAATCCAAAAAAGTTCATTGCGAAGAACAGGCACTCTGTATAAAATCTCTCATTCATTGCCCAGGTGGTGAAACTGGTAGACACACCAGATTTAGGTTCTGGGGCCGTAAGGTAGTGCAGGTTCGAGTCCTGTCCTGGGCACATCTCCGGAGACATTTTCAGAAATGACAATGTCTCCACATTTTTCATTTTCTACTTAGAGCAATATGCGTAAAAAATTGTCCCTACTCACGATTGTACTTGTCTGCCTAATGGGAGGAACCTATTTCCTTTTCATAAAGCCATTTTCCCATTCTTCTTTGAATGACTCTTGTGCATTTTGCGATCCAGCCATCTTAAACAATCAAAAATTTTACGAGGATGATCTTGTTCTCGCACTATACACCCATAAACCTATTTTGCCTGGCCATTGCTTGATTATTTCAAAAAAGCATGCAGAACGCTTTGAAATGCTAACAGATGACGAAATCGCACAAATAGGCAGGGTCATCAAAAAAGTGAACCAAGCAGTAATGAAGGTATTTGGGACCTCTTCCTATCTTCTTCTTCAAAAAAATGGTCTTGAAGTTGGGCAATCAGTTCCTCATGTCCATTTTCATTACGTACCTCGAAAAGCAGGCGACGACTCTACGATTCAATTCATTATAAAAATGTACATAGCCAATGCTAAACAGCCAATGTCACCAGAGGAAATACGTGAAACTGTAGAAAAATTGAGACAGGCAATCGAATAAGATTCGAGAACGCTCCGGTGCTGGGCATATCTTTTTCGCTCCCAAATTTAAAACAAAAAAAACAAATTTTCATTCCAACAAAAAAATATTTACAAGTAAAAACAGTTTACTTAAGATTCCCCCCTCAAAAAAACAAAGTTTTAAAAATTCTTTGCTAAAATCTGAGGTTCAAATGAATACAATACGTTCCTTTTTCTCATTTTTACGATGCAAACCTGCATCCATCAATTTCACAGAATCCAAGAATGGATTGTCTGTACGCATTGACACAGCAAGACTCGTATTAAAATCGATTACACCACAAGATGTGGGTGCGTATACAAAGCTTTATGGAGATAAAGAAGTCATTCGTCTCTTCGCCTCTGGAGAGCCTCTAGCAGCAAATAAAGTTGCAAATCGTGTGAACATGTGGATTGAGCGATGGAAAAAGAATGATCCTTATAGTGCGCTTGCAGTCTTCTCCAAAGAGGGTGCTTTTATTGGACATGCCGTTTTAGGTCATGGAGACAAGCCGGGACAATCCGAAGCCGCTATTCTCCTCCATAAAGAAGCCTGGAACAAAGGCTACGGAAAAGAGGTTTGTTCCGCTTTAAAAGATTATGCTTCGGCAACTGTTCAAAAAGGATACCTTCTTGACGGAAAGCCTTTAGAAGAAATCACTGCCACAACAAAAATAGAGAACGCGCCAATGATCAAAATCATTGAAAAATTAGGAATGCAAAGAATACGTACTGTAGAAAAATTTGGAAGTTCACGACACTATTATTCAATAAAGTTGTATACTAATGAAACAAATGGATCCAACGTCAAAGCGTCTTTTTCTAGCCATTCAAATGCAAGCCCCCTGGCAAACGACACTGCCGCAAGGAAGGTTGATCAAGGAAGAACTTCGACATACGACGTTGGTCTTTCTAGGATCTACTCCATCTTTGTTGATACCACAAATTATATCGGAGATTGCCTCGACGCCTCTACAAATCGGATCTTCGGGGTATTTCAGTAAGATTCTTTTCCTTCCTAAAAACTCCCCGAGAGTTGTTGCTTGGGAGGTCGAGTGGTTTAACTCAGACCTCCTTCATTACCAAGAAACTCTCTGTGACCGGGTACAAGAACTTCAAATAAAATGCAGCGATCGTCCATGGCTTTCTCATGTGACGATTGCAAGATCTCCGTTTGATGTTCAAGGCTGGAGGGACGATTTTCAGCCTCTCCCCTGCTTTGCAAAAGCGATCCATCTTTATGAAAGTCTAGGATCATCCAACTATCAATCTCTTTATGAATATCCTTTGCTGCCTCCTTTTGTAGAGATCCCTCATATGGCAGATATTGCCTTTCACATTTTCGGCAAAGATCTTCAAGAGCTTTATTACAACGCTTTCACGGCGATTGCTTTTAAACATCCTAGATTGATTGCCTACCTTCAAAAACAACCTGTGGCCAGCTTGGATGAGATAATCATTGCACTCAATCGAATCATCTCAATCACCGATCAAAATGAGGGATGTTCTTTGAAAGCCGTTTCTTTTCACGGTGAAATACAACCTTTTCAAAATAACTTATTACAATGGGAGATGATCGTTGATATCTAAACTCATTCAAATCAAACCCGCCACCTATGAACTTCCTCAAGAAGGAGCCATGCGCACACGAGGTCTGATCATTGCCTCTGAAAAACAATTGGACATAGAAAGTGAGAGTCTTGAAAAACCTCTGGAACAAGTACGAAATGTCGCTTGCTTGCCTGGAATTGTAGGCTACAGCATTGCCATGCCGGATGTTCATTGGGGATATGGATTCCCAATTGGCGGCGTTGCAGCAATGGATATAGAAACGGGTGTAATCAGTCCCGGAGGCGTTGGCTATGATATCAATTGTGGGGTAAGAATCGCTCTCATTCCCATTGCCTATAAAGATCTTAAAGAATCGATGAGAGAGACTCTTCTCAATCAAATCTTTCGTCTGATTCCCGCAGGGACAGGACGTGGATCTACCGGGACCCATGCCGCTTTAAAAGAAGATGACTATAAAAAAATTGCAAAGCTTGGAGTTCAATGGGCGATTGAACAAGGCTTTGGTTTTTATGAGGATTTAGAACACATTGAAAGTCTGGGTGTTCTTGAAGATGCAGATCTTCAATCTGTTTCTAAAGAAGCTCTGGCTAGAGGCAAAGATCAATTAGGATCCATTGGAAGCGGGAATCATTTTGTAGAAATTGGAGCTGTAGAAACCATCTTTGATCCGGAAACTGCAAAACATTGGAAAGTAGAACAAGGCCAAACTTACGTTCTTATCCATACAGGATCTCGAGGATTTGGACATCAAATCTGTCAAGATTTCCTAAATGAATTCATTCAATTAGGGTATGCTAAAAATCTTCCCGATAAACAACTCGTTGCAGCCCCCATCAAAAGTCTTGATGGACAAAGATATTGGGCCGCAATGGCAACAGCTGCCAATTTTGCATTCAACAACCGCCAATTCATTTTACATGGAGTCAGAAGAGCGTTTCAGGAAGTTTGCAATATCAATCCCAAAGACATTCGCCTTCTTTACGATGTATGTCATAACATTGCAAAAATGGAAACCCACCCAGTCAATGGAATTCCAACCAAGCTCTGCGTCCATAGAAAAGGAGCCACTCGCGCCTTCGGGGAAAATGCAGAAGAACTTGCCCCCATTTTCCGAAAAACAGGCCAACCCGTTCTTGTGCCCGGAGACATGGGAAGAGCAAGCCATTTAATGGTAGGGCTTGGAAATCCCCTCACCTGGTGCAGCGCTTGCCACGGAGCCGGCAGAGCGAAAAGTCGTGTTCAATCAATGGCCACCTGGAAAGACAAAGAAGCTAAAGAATATATGAGAGAGCAAGGAGTGCAAGTGATTGCACACTCCTATAGAACGATTGCAGAAGAAATGCCGGATGCTTACAAAGAAGTGGATATCGTTGTTGATGCTGTTGAAGAGGCTGCTTTAGCCAAAAAAGTAGCAAGACTCCGTCCTTCTTTGGTTTTGAAGGGTTAATGAATCAGTGTCCAGATCCAAGGCACTTCTTTAACCTTAAGGAGAGTTCCTCAATCAGTTCGAGCTATTTGCATAAAAAATTGAGCTCTGCTATCAACCGAAAAGAACGTCAAGGTAGGATCTTATGGCTTCAGTTCAACCAGCAGGTCCTGGCAATCCAGAAAATCCTCCTTCATCCAGATCTGCTAGTTCCTGGAAAGTTGACGAAGCTGTTATCAAAGTGGCAACAGATCTCTTCACAAACCTTTGAAATGGATAGCTTCATGATAGAGGCTAAAAAGATTTTCTCAATGGTTTGTGCGGAGCTCAAGATATCAGATATGGATTGTGAAAAAATATGGACCTCGCTTGAGCAAATTCGTCACCCTGAACATCTTCTTGCAATGCTCTCAAAACTCCTGGATCCAGAAGTCATCTTAATCCTCAAACAGAAGCAACCCGCATCTCATTCCTCTCATGGGATTCAAATCCTACAAGAACTGATTTCATTAAAACGCCCGGATCTCATCATACCGATTCTCCATTCTCTTTCGCCAGAAGATACGGATCTCACTGAAATCGATCGAAAAAATCAACCTCACCTCATGAGATTAGTCTTGAAAGCTTGCGCAAAGCAAGAAATCGAGGTGCACGGATGTAAAAGTCCTGAGGATTTCTTGCAAAAATTGTTTCTCGACCAGAATAACTATTTAAAAGATGGGCCTCATTTTAATTTAACTTTAGAAGCGCTGCTCGGACTTTTGACTTCTTCCTTACCCGTGCATGAAAAATCGCGGCTTCTTGAAGAAATCTTCACACCTAACCTGCAAAGAGGGGATGGCAGGCTGCTATTAAAAAAAGATCGAATCAAAAATCTTTGGCTGCTCACAAAATGGGATCTAGTTTCTCAGGTTAGGCCAAGCGAAACTTTGGATACAGCCGTAAGGAGGATCTCTATGGAACTCCTTTTTTTACCAAAACCGGTCGATGATCTTTCTGAAAAATGCGAAAAATTATTGCCCAGAAATCCCGGTGCGATTTTCATCTATCTTGCAACTCTGAGAAAGAATCGACGATTTGATCAAACTTGCTCTGAAAGACTCGGAGAGTGTCTCTATGCAGCGCTTGAAGGAGAATATGCAAGTTTCCGTTACGACCCAAATCGCAATCCTCATCTCAGCCGCATCTCAAAAAATCACCCAGAATTACTGAATCAATGGCAAAGACTTCAAGATCCAATAGACATTCCTGATACACCTTATAAGATAACGGTTACGGATCGTTTTGAGGACTTACTTTTGGCGACTACCGAAACTCCGTCTTGTCTTGCAATCTATAGCCCTTCAGGAAACAACATCGGACTTCTGGGACTTCTTCTGAACGGACAAAACCATTTGATCGCCATTAAAAATAAAGATGGGACCATTATAGGAAGAGCTGTTTTAAGGCTTCTATTTTTAAAGGATCAACCGATTCTTTTCTTGGATGATCCTTATTTTCACACCCTGCTCGAAGGGAAAACCCCTTATTTCGCTAAAGAACTTTATAAATCAGCTCAAAAAGAAGCCGACCGTCTGCAAATTCCTTTAGCCATTATAACGTGGACAAAATGTTTATTTTTTAGAGATCCAGATGAACTCATTCCACAATGGACAGAAAGGGATGGACAACTAGTCAGCGAGGCGGGGCTATCTCCATGGGAACACTCTGACAATACTTTCGGGCTTGTCCCCAAAATTGAGATCAGAAACAGTTTTCTTATCTATAATCCTGCAACACTTCCCTAATAAACTTTTAAAAAAATTAGAAATGCGCATTTAAAGAGAGCATTGCCGTAATGAATTTTTCAGTGTTTCTTCCGACAACTGAAAACCAAACTCCGCCAATCATTCCTACATTGGGGCCAAAGTTATATTCTATCGCAGGAGCTAAACTGTACACATCTCTAGACGGGAAAGTCATTTGTTCTTTTGTTTTCCCGGAAAAACGATTTCGATTTCGATGTAAATAGACGCCATCGCAAGCAAGCACCCACCTTTGCGTCAAACTATATTGAAGCGCTACATTGGCATGCCAATAATTGCCCGGATACTGAGTTCCCCTCGTACTGCGATCGCCTCCATATGCATTAAAACCTCTCACTCGTACAGGAACCCCAAATCGATAATCAAAAAGAGTTCTTAAATTCAAATAGTGATGCTTTGCAATATGCCATGTCTTTGAAAGATAAAGAACAGATCCGGGAAACCAGCAGCCCGCCCCCATAGCATCCGTCTTTTTTTTCCATGGATTCAAATGTTGATAATGTCCGTTTGGAATATCGGCAACAAAAGAAATCTTAATAAAAGGCCATGGAATATCAAGACCTCCTCGCAAAAGCTGAACTCCCAATGCAACAAAAGTATCTCCAAGCCCGGAAAAACGTTTCCCTTCAGTTTCTTTATATAAAAATTGAGGAATGACTTGCACTTCCAAAGAATGATAAATCCCGAATTTTAAGACATTTCTCGATTGGAGAGTATAAAAATTGGCTCTCCGATGAAGATGCCAATTGGGATCATAATCTCCAACAGTCGTTAATACGTTCATATAAGGCTGAAAATTCACATGTCCAAAATCAACCACATCTGCAGAAGATGTTAAAAGAGGCCCCGTAAACCAAGGACGAGGACAATTCGATGGGATTTTCTCCTCCTCTTGACTCTCCTCAGAATCTCCAAAAACAACAGAACAAATAAGAAAAGACGCACAGACAAGAACTCTTTTCATTCTTCCAAAATCCACTCAATTAACAAAGAATCTAGCCAATAAAATCCTTTTGAATGAGCAGGATTCCCTAAGTATCCCATATGCCCGCCTTTCTTTGTTTTATAGAGTTCTACATTGGAAGGCAAGAATTGACTGTCCAATGATGTGCAGGAAACAATCGGATCATCTTCAGAAAGAAGAATCCGACAAGGAACGGTAATATCTGAGACGACATGCATGCTGCTGCATTTTTCATAATAATCATGAATATTCGAAAAACCGCAGCGAGGAACCGTATATAATTGATCAAACTCATATAACTTGAGCTCCTTAGGAAGCTGAATCGGCGGCAATTCTTTAAATTTTTTGTGAATATAAAGAATTTCATTTCTTAAAAGACGATAAAAATACTTCTCGTAAACAGCATTTTTTTCGAGTCCGATCATTTGAGAGCTTGACAATAGATCTACCGGAGGACTGACAGCAAACACTTTATGGATAAATCGATCCGCTAAATGATGAAGCTCTCCTGCCAATTTTAAGACAATGTTCCCTCCTAAAGAAAATCCAATAAGGATCATAGGAGATAAAGGATGTTCTCGATGGATCGCTTTGATCGCATGAAACACATCTTCACTACGGCCGCTATGATAAATATTTCGAGCCATTCCCCTTCCGGACCCGCAATTGCGCATGTTAAAACGAATGGCTCGAATGCCAAGTTCCTCAAGCCGTTTCGTCAATCGGACCAAATAAGGAGATTGATGGGAACCACAAAGACCATGAACCATAAATACTGTTAAATCAGTCTCTTTCCAATTTTTAGGCGTTGTAATCTCTAAAGAGATTTGATCTCCATCAGGGAGTCGGATCGTTTTTTGCTCGGAAACAGGTTCGCTTAACCAGTTAAAAAAAGAAGAAATAATCGTTTGTTGATGAGGATCAGAAAGAAAAGGACAAGGCTCAAAAGGAAGTTCCTTATGCATGAAACCTCACCCAAAATAAACTGCTTTATTAATTTAATTTATAGTTTAATATTAATTACAAGTCAACATTATAAATAAACAAAAACGATAAAAAGAAAACAGCATATTCATACTGCGTGCGGTTAGGTTTTAAAGATTTGGACTCTCTCGAGACAAAGCCAAATCGAAGCGAGCATTGCTCGCAGTCTGCAGGAGGAGCACCATTCCCAAATTGGGAAGGGCGACGACGAAGATCGATTTGGCAAGGTCGCAGCCAGTCCAAATCTTCAAAACCTAACCGCGCGCAGTATAGCACAGAACGTTTTTCTCTTTGCGCCTTCGCGCCTTTGCGTTAAAAATGAATGCAAGTCCTTGGATTATACCGAGTCATGCAGTTTCTTAACGCAAAGACGCAAATGTCCTGATTAAAATTTTTCTGGATTTATCTTCTTCAAATCCTTCATACTAGCAAAAAAAGACCCAGGGTTTTTCTTATGCCTTTTACTGTGACTATGCCTAAATTATCTCCCACAATGCAAGAAGGAACGATCGCAAAATGGCATAAAAAAGTAGGAGACAAGGTTGAAGCAGGAGATCTTCTTGTTGAAGTGTCAACAGACAAAGCAACTGTCGAATACAACGCACTCGATGATGGGTTTTTAAGAAAAATTATCATTGCAGAAGGAAGCTCTGCCAACATCAATGATCCAATTGCCATTTTTTCAGCAAAACCGGATGAAAATATCGACGCGTATCTTCAACAAATCTCCCCCAAAAAAGAGACGGAAACAAAAAAAGAGACTCTTCCCTCTAAAAAAGAGATAACTCCCGCTCCTTCAGCGACTTCCATTCCTCAACCGGCATTTACTCCAGCTCCTCCCTTAGAAAATTATGAATTTCCATTTCCAACACACGCTGCCGAAGAAAGAATTTCAGCCTCTCCTTTAGCCAAAAAACTCGCCAAAGAAAAAGGAATCGATCTTTCCACCGTCAAAGGATCTGGACCTCAAGGACGTGTCACCAGCCGAGATCTCAATTTAGGCGCACCGGATCAAATCGTCACCTTTGGCAGACGAGAGAAACCAACAATCGCCCCCGGTACTTTTGAAGAAATTTCGCCTTCCCCGATGAGACGTGTCATTGCAGAAAGACTTCAACAAGCCAAACAATCGATCCCTCATATTTATCTCCAACAAGAAGTGAATGCTTCCGCTCTTGTTTCCGTAAGAGAACAGCTCAAAGGCGGCAATTTAAAAGTCTCTATCAATGACTTTATCATCAAAGCTTCGGCGTTCTCTCTTAAAGAACACCCGAACTGCAATAGTGGATTTAACTCGGCATCTCAATCGATCATCCTTTTCAAAACAATCGATATTTCTGTAGCGGTCACTGTAGAGGGTGGTCTTATTACACCGATTGTGCGTCACGCCGACTATAAAAATTTAGGAGAAATCTCTCTTGAGGTGAAAGACCTTGCTGCTCGCGCAAAATTAAACAAACTGAAGCCTGAAGAATACCAAGGCGGATCCTTTACCATCTCCAACCTTGGAATGTTTGGTATTAGTGCATTTTCTGCAATTATCAACCCACCCCAAGCAGCCATTTTAGCTGTCGGGGGTATCGAAGATTGTGTAAGAATGAAAAATGGCAATGTAGAACCTTCAAAAAAAATGACACTCACTCTTTCCGCAGATCATCGCGTGATCGATGGAGCGGAAGCGGCTCAATTTTTAAAATCGATCCAAAAATATCTAGAAAACCCCTCTCTTTTACTTCTTTAAGCCATTTCTTAAATAAATCGGCTTCTATCTGACAGATATTCTCAATGTAGATTGAGGCATTTTGAATCCGACTCAATTCGTTTTCCATTTCTTGTAAATGCTCTTTCTCTTCAAGAAGAATTGATTGCACTTGTATTTTCGAATGACATTGCTTAAGAGCTTTGTGATAAAGAGGATATAGCTCTTGTGCTCGCAATTCAATCGCATACGTCACTAAAAGATAAGCTAACTTCTGAATCTCGAATCGATTTTTTCCTAACATTTTGAGATAACGAGAGGTTCTTAAGTCCAAAACATTCAAATAATGATAGGCTGCCCACCCTCCTAAAAGAGAAGTCTTCCGATAATCTTCATAATATTGATCAATTCGAGAAAGTTGCTTTTTAAGATAAAAAGCATGCCGAAACTCTTCGGATGCATGTTTTAGCATTTCTTCTTTCACTGCTGTTGGATGTTCACAAGCCGCAATCTTACGCGCGCCGCAATTTTCAAGATAAGAAAGAGTATTGATCCAAAGTCCATGTAAAACAGGATCTTTCACAATCGGATGAATCAGTTCTTGAATTTCTTTCTCAAAGGAAATAAAGCCTTTAATCATTGCCATTTCTCCAAAGTAATTATAATTAAGGAATAAATTTTCTGTAGTTCTTCAGGGCGAATACAGTAGGGAGGAATTAAATAGAGCACGTTCCCAAGAGGACGTATAAGAACGCCTTCTTCTTTAAAAAAATCAATCAGACGCTCTTTCAATGGATGATGGTAGGAAGCATTTTCCGTTTTATATTCAATTGCTAAAATTGTCCCCACAACATCGCAACGAATCAGTTTTGGATGATTTTTCCATTGTTTTTGGAACTGAAGATGTTCTAATTCAATCCTTTTTCTGGCTTCATGACATTCAGGCTGTAATAACAGGTCTAAATTTGCATTTGCTGCAGCACAAGCTAAAGGATTTGCGGTATACGAATGCCCATGAAGAAATGCTCGGGCAGGATTTTGAGAAAGAAAAGATTCAAAAATATACTTTTTAACTAAAGTCGCGCCTAGCGGTAAGAAACCTCCCGTGATTCCTTTTGAAAGGCACATCAAATCCGGATAATCTTCGAAGCTCTTTGAAGCAAAAAGAGAACCGGTCCTGCCAAAACCGGTCATTACCTCATCAGCAATCGTGATAACCCCCTCTTTCTTGCATCTTTGAATCATTCGGTTTAAAGATTGACCGCAATGAGGAATCATCCCTCCCGATCCTTGAATCAACGGCTCAAAAATAAAAGCACCTACTTCTCCTGTAGCAATCACTCTTTCAAACGCTTTGAATGATTCATCTTCCTTGCCGAAAATAGGAGGTGGTATTGAATGAACTTCAAACAAATAAGGCCAAAAAGGTTGATTGTAATGAGATTTCCCTGCAGATGCCATTGCTCCAAAAGTGTCTCCATGATACGCATTTTGAAATGAAAGCAGCCGTTTTTTTCCGCCTTTCACTTGAAAAGCCATTTTCAAAGCAACTTCGACAGATGTCGATCCATTATCAGAATAGAAAACATGAGAAAAATGGCCTGAAAACAAAGAAAGCAACCGTTCTGCTAACAAAATGGCCTGAGGATGCGTATATCCTGCAAAAATGACATGTTCTAATTCTTGCGCTTGCTTTGCAATTTTTTCTGCAATGTAAGGATGCGCATGCCCATGCAAATTCACCCACCATGATGAAATCCCATCCAAATAAACATCTCCTGTGTCAGAATAAAGATAGGCCCCCTTGCCTTTTACAATTGCAGTAGGAGGCTTTGCTATTTGTGCTTGAGTAAATGGGTGCCATATACAATCTAGATCTCTTTTAACAAAAGAGCTGCATGAATCGCTTTTTTCCATTTTTGTGCAAGATTTTTTACAACTGCTTTTGTGAGCCTCTGTTGCCACAATAGCCTCCCTAAACATTGTGTGTTTGTTTTTTTTAAAAGCATTTCTTCTGTTTCAAAGTCACCATCTCCATTAAACACAACTCCTAAAAGAGATAGGTTTCTATGTTTCATCGCTTCAACAGTCAAAAAAAAATGGTTCAAACTCCCCAAATAATGACGATGAACTAAAATCCAATGAGCCTCCCAAAGAGCTGCAGCATCAGCCCAACTCTCAATGTCGTTTAAAGGAGAAAGAAGCCCACCCGTCCCTTCAATGATCAGATAAGAAGGACAAGAAGGAGGAATTAAACGTTTTGCATCAATGCGAATTCCCTCTTTTTTTGCAGCTAGATGAGGAGAGCAAGGAGCACTTAAATCAACACTTGGATAACACCGATTTTTGAAAGAAATCTTTCTAGAGACCCAATCTCGATCACAGGGCTTTCCGCACTGCACCGGTTTCCAATAATAACCTTCCAAAGCTTCCATCAAAATCGCTGCAACGACTGTCTTCCCAACATCCGTATTGATACCCGCTATAACAATCCGTTTTCCCTCATTCATTTTAAAATCTCTGCAAGTTGATCGATCTCCTCTTCTTTATTGAAACTATGCAAGACCACACGCAAGCACTCCTTGCCTCGTTTTGTAGTCGGAGGAACAATGGCTCGAACATCAAGACCGCACTCCATCAACATTTTGGAAAAATGTCGCACTCTTTCAATTCCAGAAATAGGAATGGATTGAATCGGAGTTGGATCTTTATGGATATCCAATTTCTTCTGAAAATAAAAAATCAAATCCTTTAAACGTCTTTGATGCTCTTTCCCCTCTTTTTGAAGCTTTTCGTAACCTGCTTCAATCAAAAAAAGCACCAAAGGCGGTAGTGCTGTTGTATAAATAAAAGATCTTGAAAAATTGATAAGATACTCTTTAAGACTTTTGCTCCCAAGAATGCAGGCGCCATAACTGCCAAGTGCTTTACTAAAAGTATGAATTCGAGCAAAGACTTGAGACTCTAATCCACACTCAGCAACATACCCTCTGCCACCTAGACCACAAACCCCGGTTGCATGAGCCTCATCCACAATCAAATGAGCTCCATATTGCAATGAAAGAGCCATCATTTCTTTCAAAGGGGCAAAATCCCCGCTGATTGAATAGATGGATTCAATCAATACAAAGACAGGAAAAGAAGCTTCTTTCAACCTTCTTTCCAAAGAATTCAGATCGTTATGCCTAAATGGGACACTTTTTGCTCTAGAAAGACGCATTCCATCGATCATGGAAGCATGAATTTCTAGATCATATAAAAAAGTCACCTCTTGCGTACCTAATGCAGAGATAAGACCTAAATTCGCCGTATATCCAGAATTAAAAAGCAAACATTCACTTTGATAAAAATGCGCAATTTTTTCCTCTAACTCTCCATGCAATGGATGATTTCCGGTTAAAAGACGGGATCCGGTAGCCCCTATGCAATCGACTTCTTTAGACATTTTCTCTAAACCTAACGAACGAGCAAACCCAAAGTAATCATTCGAAGTAAGATCAACAAGATTCTTCATCTCGGGAAGAGACCTAAAAATCCCTTCATTCTTTCTTTTTTGAATACGCTCTTCTAAAAAATAAAGACTCATGAATTTACCGCAAAAGCAGGACGAATCTTTAATCCAAATAGATGCATCATTTCTCGATCTTCATCAAAATCAGGATTGGGACGAGTCAAAAGCTTTTCTCCGGAAAAAATAGAATTTGCTCCTGCTAAAAAGCAAAGAGCCTGTTCTTCTAAAGAGCGTCCAAGTCGTCCGGCAGAAAGACGAATCATTGCTTTTGGCATGATCATCCGCGCCGTTGCAATCATTCGTATTAAATCCCAAATAGGCACTGGCTTTTTCTCTTCTAAAGGAGTTCCTGGAACCGGAACTAATAAATTGATCGGAACTGATTCTGGGTGAGGATTGCGAGATGCTAACATGTAAAGAAGCCCAATGCGATCTTCTACACTTTCTCCCATTCCAATAATCCCACCTGAGCAAACGTGCACCCCTGCTTTTTCAACGGCATCCAACGTATTCAACCGATCTTCATATCGACGAGAGGTGATGATCGAAGAATAAAATTCTTTAGATGTATCCAAATTGTGATTATACGCATGAAGACCTGCCGCTTTCAGTCTTTCAGCTTGAGATTCGTTGAGCATTCCAAGAGTGCAACAGACCTCTACACCCATCTCAGTAATTTCTTTGACAACTTCTAAAATCCGATCAAATTGAGCACTGTCTCTAACAGAACGCCAAGCAGCTCCTAAACACACCCTTGTAGCTCCATTTGCAATGGCTTTTTTTGCTGAACTTAAAATTTCTTCTTCCCGCATCAAAGCAGTTGCTTCTACATTCGTTTGATAACGAGCCGCTTGAGGGCAGTATTTACAATCTTCAGGACATCCTCCTGTTTTTATCGAAATTAAAGAACAAACCTGAATTTGATCTGCAGCATGGTACTTTCGATGAATGGATGCAGCTTGATAAATCAGTTCTAATAAAGGAGTCTGATAGATGTTTTTTATTTCTTCTTTCGTCCAATCGCATCTGCTCATTCTTTTACCTCAAATTGGCTTTGCATTGTAAAAACCTTCAACTTCTTCTTTCAATAAAAACTTCCATCGCATAAACTAAAAACCCGTTTATAAAACCTGAAAAATAGGTAAAAAAACCTCATATTTCAACAAAAACAGCCCCTCTTAAAAACTAAAAATTAGGTGAATTTAAATGTTAGAAGGCCTTTGCGGGAGCAAAAATATACAAAAAATTCTTCTTTTTCTTTTTGTGAATAACAAATGTTATGGTGCTCAACTACAAAGGCTTTTAAAAACGCCTTTAACGTCTCTTCAAAATGCTTTAGCTCGATTGGAAAAAGGAAAAATTGTGATCAGTTACTGTGAGGGCAAAACAAAACTCTATCAGTTGAATCCAACATATCCTTTATTGAGCGAGCTAGAACAACTTCTAAAAAAAACATATACATTACTCTCGCCTCAAGATAAAAAACTTTATTCATTGGTTCAGCAAGAGATTTTTGAAGGACGATTTGAAGCGTCTATTTTGCTCTCTTTCTGGGAAAGGCTGAAAAGTGTAAAACAATTCATTCGCATTGCAAAGTCCAAAGATGAAAATGGATGGAACGGAAAAGGAAAAGGAGCTGTCCTTGTCAGCAATCCCACTGACAATGTACTCATTTTTCATGAAAGAGGCTCTTGGCAAGTAAAATTAGATAAAGACATTAGCTTCAGTAATATCTTTCGTTGGACATTGGACCAAAGCGCAGGGGTGATTTCTTTAGAACATTTGCGTTTTGGCCCTGATCAACCGGTCTTTCTTTTCCACTTAACTCCCACCGGGAACCATCTTCTCGCTTCTGTCGATTCCCATCTCTGTGAAGAAGATGTGTATCTGGCGACAATTCCTTGGGACCAACATAGTATTCGACTCAATTGGAGAATTATCGGCCCTAAAAAAAATGAGGACATGGAGTACTGTTATACATAACCAAATGGTATACCGAAACAGCCTGAAGAATCGGTTTCTGACTGCGTCGGCTGTCTCTGAATTTGAGACCCGCCTGCATCGCTCAACTTGCTTAAGTTGAGCTGCTTCGGCGTCAGCTTCGCTTGGCTCAAATTCAGGATAGCCTTCTTGTCATATTCCCGATTCTTCAAGTTGTTTCGGTATATACCGCAAACCATCAGGTTTGGTGAATTTGGACTCGGCGAGACAAAAACCAAATCGAAGCTTTGCGTGCCGACCGACGAAGCCCGGCCCCAAGCGGGCAGGGTGAGAAGGAGGATCGATTTGACGAAGTCGCAGCAAGTCCAAATTCACCAAACCTGACGGTTCGCGGTATAAATAAATGCCATGATAAATTACATTGAAATTGCATGGCAAAAAAAAGATTTACAGTTTTCTCTCTCGCTTTCTTTTTTTTAACGCCAACATTTGCCTCTGCCATTTCTTATGATGTGCGCTTTATTGGTCTTAGCGATACAGCAGCACTTCAATCCCTGGTCGATACGTCGCAATTAGTCTCATTGCAACATCGGCCTCCTGCATCCATTAACGGACTGCGCTATCGAATTGCAGCCGATATTCCCAATCTCATCAAAGCTCTTCACGCACATGCGTATTATAATGCATCCATTACTTCCGAAATAGAGACTTTAGATCATGAATTTCGAGTCGATATCATCATTACTCCCGGAGAGCAATTCAAACTCAAATCTTATGAAGTATATCACGGGAAAAATTGTGAACTCCTTGCCACAATTGCCGGGTGCTGTCCTCTCTCAGAAGAACAACTGGGGCTCCAAATCGATAGCCCCGCGCTTTCTAGAGAAATCATCAATGCAGAACTCAAAGTCCTTTCAGAGCTTGCCAGATGCGGATATCCTTTGGCTCAAGTTGAAAAACGAAAAGTCGAAGTGGATATGGCTGATTTTTCTGTCAACGCCGCATGCTGCGTTAAAGAAGGGCCTCTTTCTTCTTTCGGCCCCCTTTCTCTCTTTGGAATCAAAGAAATCAGACCTGATTTTATTGAACAAAAAATCTCTTGGAAAGAAGGCGAAATCTATGACTCTGATTTAATCACAGAGACTCAAAAAAGGCTTTTAAAAACAGAACTTTTTAGCTCTGTCATGATTTCTCATGGAGATGAGCTTGATGAAAAAGGCGCTCTTCCCATCAAAATGCGAGTGACTGAAGCAAAACACAAAAAAATCAATCTTGGAGCCTTCTATGGAACAGTGGATGGCTTTGGAGGTACGATTTCCTGGACGCATCGCAATCTTCGAGGCATGGGAGAGATCCTCTCTTTAAAAGCAGACATCTCTCAAAAATATTACGCAGGGTTGATGACCTATAAAAAGCCGGACTTTTTAGAGTTTGATCAAACCTATCGCGCTCTTGGAGAAATATCTCAAGAGAAAATTTTCCCCTACACGTCTTTTATGTATCGCTTTGCCAATTATATTGAACGACCGATCGGACCTAAAAAAAACATTTCTTTGGGTCTTAAAATTGATCACATCGATGTCACTCGTAGCGCATCAAATGGAACCTATTTTCTCATTGGACTTCCTCTTTTTGCCAAATACGATCATTCAAATGATGCTCTAAATCCAACACAAGGATATTCCATCACATATTCAGCAACCCCCTATCAAAGTTTACAAACGTCCAATGTTCACTTCGTTAAACAAAGACTCACACTCACCGGATACATCCCACTTACGCCTTCGGAAAGATGGGTCTTAGCAATGCGGCTTCAATGCGGCTCCATTGCCGGAACAAAAAGAGAAAACATTCCTCTTCCCAAATTGTTTTTAGGAGGATCTGAGGATGAACTTCGAGGGTATCGCTATAAATCGGTCAGCCCCACGATCGGCCATAAACCTCTTGGCGGTAGATCGGCCATTTTTTCAACCGTTGAACTTCGAATTCGCATGATGAAAAATGTGGGAGTCGTCCCTTTTATGGATTTTGGAACTGTTACCTTTCATGAACTTCCGAAACTTGATGCAAAATGGTTTAAATCCGTGGGTGTCGGCGTTCGCTATTTTGCATTTTTTGGACCTCTTCGACTCGATATCGCATTTCCTTTGGACCGAAGAGAAGAGATCGATCACAAATTTGAATTTTATGCATCCATTGGGCAGGCATTTTAATGAAAAAAACAATCATTTTTATCGTCTCTTTATTTTTTCTTTTAGGAGTTATGAATGCTCTTTTACATAGCTCATATGTTAAACAAAAAATTGAAAACTACCTCGCAAAAACGCTTCAAGAATCAGACATCCAAATTCAAATTGGAAAAATCATCCATTTTTTCCCCTCTTTTCAACTAGAAAACGTCTCTATCAACTCCCCTGATTTCACAATTGAATGCGGCAATCTATCCGCTGAACTTTCCCTTTTTCAATTCTTAAAAAAAGAGATCTCTTTTACCAAAGTGTATGCAGAACATATCCGCTGGAAAATAAAAGAGAGCAAAGAAAACTCATCACTCATGGCATCTCTCTCTTCGACGCCTTTCAAACTCAATTTAAAAAATGTAGAACTCAAAGATGTAGAAATTTCGGAAAATGTCCATATTGACATCCAAGGAAATCTTAAATTCAAAAGAAATCGAAAAGGCAATGAATCCATCCAGATGAACGGATCTATTTTATATGACACACCCATTTCTTTTTCTTTAAACGGGACGAAAAATTTTGGCGAAAATTGGATCTTGCCCGACATTCTCATCGGATATGATGGAATCAGCGCCAAAGGATCTGCAGAGCTACTTCCCTCTGGAGAGCTTTTATCAGGTCATTTCTTCATCCAATCCGAACCTATTTCTCTATATTCCGCTAAAGGACGATTTTTAGCGGAAGTCAATTTGCAAAAAGAAAATGAAAAAATCCAAACGAAAGCAAGCTTTAGAATCCCTTCTGTAACCCTAGATTCTTATGAGCCAATTGCAAAACTCATTTCCCCGTTAAAATCGCCCTTTTGTGGCCATTTAAGTTCACTCTCCTTACCCAACTCACCAGGGGTTGGGTTCGTCGAAGTGAATCGGGCAAGCTTGCTTGCCCTCTTAACTGGCCCCGAAATCATCGATTTTCCCGGGCAAAGCAGTTTTTCAATTGGCTCATATGAAATCAAAAATGTGCAAGGCCATTTCAACGGTTGGATCACGCAAAAACTTGAAGGAAGTCTTGAAAGCTCTTTAGAGTTTCCTTTTGGTCCCATGACAGCGTCAGCGTCTATTGAAGGTTTTAGAGATGGATCTTTTTCTTTTTCCAACATCAATGTTCAATCAGCACCTCTTAAACTCAGTGCTGACTTGAATCTTTCGTCGCATCATGTTGTTTCCGGGAAAACCTCTTTAGAACTTTTGCAAATCCAAGAGTTTACACCCCATATTTATGCACAGATTTCAGGGGAAATCTTATTTAAAAACCAAAATGAAACTCAAAAAATTCACGCAGAGTTAAGAGCTAGCAATCTCTATTATCAAGATTTAAAAGCTGAAAAAGCAGAACTCTTTTTCGATGATTTAAATCCTATAACAACACTTTCTTTAAATCTGAACAATGGAGCTTGGAAAACTCTTACAATTCATACAGCTCATATAGACAGCACAAAAACCGAAAGCACTTGGCCTTTTCAATGCATGCTCATCGGTGATTGGAAACATCCTTTAGAGATCAACCTATCAGGGGAATGGAATCCAACATCTCTTGTTTTAAAACAAATGACCGGATCTTTTTTTAAGCATCCTTTTTCAGCACAAGATGTTATTGAGATTCAATATCTTCCTAAACAATTCATCATTCCCCAATTTTCTTTTCAGATCGCAGAAGGAACGATCTTAGGCTCTTATAAAAGTGATGAAAATGAAACAAATGGAAAACTCTCTATTCAAAATGTTCCCTTGGACATTTTCTCTTTAAATCCTTTAGATCTACCTATCAATGGGATCTTAAATCTCGATGCCTCTATCGAAGGACCAAATCATCAGTTATCAGGTCACTTAAAAAGCTCTTTGCAAAACATCAGCATTCCTCTCCAAGAAAATACTCCATCTGTCAATGCAAACGGAACCCTCTTTGGCATTTTAGATCAAGATACGCTCTCTTTAAACGGAGATTTTTTCTTTGAAAACACTCCTTTTTTTCAATTCGATGTCAAACTTCCTATGAATCTTCAAATGAATCCCCTTCAAATCTCTCCTCTTTTAGACAACCCGCTCAAAGGCAATATCTCTCTTTCCGGACACATTGAAAATTGGCTCGATTTTTTTGACTTAGGAACCCATCGTCTGGAAGGGATGTGCCAAGGTCAATTAACAGTTGGAAATACACTCCGGCATCCCTTAATGCAAGGGTATTGCCATCTTGACAAGGGGTATTATCAAAATTATTTTACAGGAACAGAACTCAAAAATATGGAAGCTCGTTTTAGCTTTCACCAAAATGCAATTTCTTTAAATTCCCTCACGGCCACCGATGCGCAAGATAAAGGACAATTTTTGGCAGAAGGTATTTTTTATCTCAATTTAGAAGAACATTTCCCTTTTGAATATGCTGTGAGCTTTGATCGTTTTAATTGGGCATCTCAAGATCTCATCACTTCAGAAGCACAAGGCTCTTTAAAAATTAAAGGAAATCTAAAAGAAGCAATAGCCCTTGGCAATGTAAATATTATAGAAACCGATATCTCAATCCCTCCAAGGCTTGCAAGAGCTCTGCCGGAACTTCAAGTCGTTTATAAAAATGCGATTGTCCCGCAAAACTTACCTTCTCAAATCCAAACAATCTATCCCCTTCATCTCGACCTTCAAGTCGATGCGCCGGATGGTATTTTTATTTCAGGAAGAGGTTTAGAATCAGAATGGAAAGGAAATTTTCAAGTCAAAGGAACTCAAACAGCGATTGAAACCCTTGGAAAAATCGAGCTCATCAAAGGATCATTCCTCTTTTCCGGTAGAGAATTTAAACTCAAAGAAGGATCTCTTCTTTTTTCAGGCAAAGAACATAATGATCCTTATCTCAGTTTGGCAGCAACGATCAACATCAAAGATGTAGAAATTACTGCATATCTCAAAGGTCCCATCAACAACCCTCAAGTCACTTTTCAATCCTCTCCCCCGCTTCCAATGGGAACCATTATGTCCTATCTCTTGTTCGGTCAGGACCTTGCTGAAATCAATAGTTTCCAAGCCCTGCAACTTGCCAACTCTCTTGCAACACTTGCCGGAGAAGGACCCAACATCCTCGAATCAACGCGTAAATCTTTAGGCATCGATCAGATCTCCATTCTTACAGTTCCAAGCAAAACCAAAGAGGGTGAAGATACCATCGCCATCCAAGTTGGAAAATACGTAACAGAAGGAGTCTTGGTCTCTTACGCGCAAGGAGCTGAGGATAGCAGTACAAACATCAAAATTGAAATTGAAGGCTCCGGAGGTTTTTCATTTCTTTTAGAAAGCGACCAAATTCAAGAACAAGGGAAATTCACCATTCGATGGGGACACACGTATTGAAAATCAGCCCGAAATTCAAGTTCTCATTCCAAATTTTTGACGACTTGAAGTGAGAGATGCCCTTGAGAGATGGGATATCATGTTTTAACTTTGTCGTGTGTGGGGGATTGCTGGCAGATAACGAAGAGATACTCCAAGCGCATCTCTCAAAAATGCAAAAGGAACATTGTATCCGCTATGGAATGCTATTGCTGACATCGTAGATCCTGTTTTTTCTTGAATTGTACTTAGAATTATACCGAGAGCAAATGCTTGAATGAAACGTATCATTGAACCATTCGATCTACCGTAGTCAGGATGCGTCGCGTGAGCTAATGTAAATGCTGTATTTGCTATCAATACTCTAGCAACTTTCGCTGCCTTACAATCCACAACCCATAAATGGGAAGGTGAAACTCGTTGAATAATTGCGGTCGGAAATCGTTTTAGAAGCATTTCCTGGAGTCCAAATCTAAACACAGCCTCTTCAAAAAGAGGGGTAACGAGCGTCTCTTGTTCTAATGTTGGCAATCTTAGTAAAAAATCACGAGCGCGAGAGATACCGGCTGCATAATAGTAAACCAAATCTGGCATTACGGGATAAATATCGATTCCAGCTCTAATGGCAGGTTCGATGCCTCCTCTATGAGCAATTAATGCGTACGCGACACCTCCACCAACATATTGTAAAGCTGACTTGACGTATTGCGAAACCCTTTGATCAAAACTTGGAGGCTCAGAAACTGGATGAGTAATACAATTTTTTGTAGTATTTTGTACTATCATTGCAAAGCCCTTTGTTTTTTTTACGAAGATTATATCAGATAATTGTGGGATTTTCAACACGATTTCACACGATTTTTAAAATAACGATTAAACATAATAATTAAAATTTACTGTATTACAACAGCATATACCGGGAGTGGATCAAGAATCAGAATACGGCAAGAAGACGCCCGTCATTTGAATCAGGCGGAGCCGTTGCCGAAGCAACCCAACTTGAATAAGTTGGGTGATTGCCAAGCAGATTCAAATGTCGTGGCTGTCCGACGCAGCCAGAACCGATTCTTGATTCACGAGCGGTATACACGAAAACTCTTCTTTGACCGTAATTCGATTTTCCATTACACTTTGAGGCAAAATAGCAATATAAATCATTTAAAAAGAGAGTTTATTTTATGGGTATGCAACCATTAGACCTGGGCGTTTCTTCCGCGATCATTGGAACTACTTGTTCCACCATAAACAACCCTTCATCTGATTCAATCCCAATGGATCAAATTGTAAGTCGAATCGCTCAAAAAGCAATTCAAGGGACAGAAACAGTAGATCCATCTGCTACCGCCTCTTTAAACCCAAGTCGTGTGGAAGTAAATCCCGCTTCTGAAGCAACAAATCTTGTCTTAGAATTTCAAGCAAGAGCCATCTCTCTTCTTCAAAAAGCAGAAGAGACAACGAGAAAAATACTGACAATTACTGAACAACTCATAGATCTTTCTCAAGAAATTAGTTCTCTTTCTAAAAATGATAAAATTGAATTTAATGAAAAAATTAATGAAATTTTAAAAGATCTCGAAGCGAAAGGGATTCATCTTCTCGACGAAACTAAAACGTCTCTTTCTAAAGAAGAATGGCTAGAACTCAAGTCGACAATCGGAGCGCGTATCGATCAATCTCGCACGCAAGTTCAGCAAATGTTCACAAAAATGCAAACCATGATTCAAGATATGATGTCAGTGAATGACTCCGGGAAGAAAATCATTTCCGAGTTTACACAATTCATGCGCTCTATCTTAAAAAATATGAGACCTTCATAACTTAAAGGAAAAATATGAAAGTGCCAGTTTCTTCTTTATCCATGAACAATGAAGAGACAGAGCATTTTTATACCTATGGGTTTTCTCAATATGAAGGCGGAAACTACAAAGAAGCCATCGAAGTTTTTCGGATTCTCTGTACGAACCATCCTACAGTTTCCAGGTTTTGGTTTGCCTTAGGAGCAAGCCTTCAACAAGCGGGCCAGTATGAAGAATCCTTAAGAGCATGGGCAATTGCAGCGATGTTAAGTCCTAAAGATCCCATGCCTCATTTTCATGCCGCCGAATGCTACTTATCCGTCAAAAACCTAAAAGATGCCCTCTTTGCGTTGAAAGAAACAACCTTACGTACAGAGAAAGAAGACCCTCTGAACGAACAAATCGATCTGATTAAACAACAATGGAGCTTATAAGTGAGCTTAAAAGTCGATCTCGATGACAATCAATACATTCAACCAACACTTCCCATAGCTCCGATCGCACCGATCAGCAATGCGGCTTCTTTCTCTTCTCAAGAAGTTTCGACCATCGCTCCGGCAGCTCATAGAGAACCAAGACCTGTTAACTTGGCTCCCAAGCTAGAAAAACCAAAACAACAACACTACATGCTCTCTTTAATTCGAGCGCATCAAAAACTCGAAACAATTTCAGGAAAACAAACCTCTCTTTTTGAAAATCAAATCAAGATGGATCTTGCTGAAATCGAACGATTTGAAAAAGAAAAAGATGAAAAAATCCGCGAAAGCGCAAAATTCCAAGCAAGTCAGTCCACTTGGGGAGCTCTCTCTTCAGTGGCTCAGTATATCATGGCGGGATCCTCAATTGCATTTGGTATTGCTTCGATCGCTTCTGGCGGAGGAGCTGCCATTGGATCTCTTTTGATCGCTTCGGGCGTTGTTGGCCTTTCGAGCAAAGCCCTTCATGATTCTGGAGCCTTTGACAGCATGGCTTCCTGGTTTACAAAATCACAAGAAATGCGTGAAAAAATTGCCTCTCGCATTGAAATGGGATTTTTTATGCTTTCTTTCGGACTCGGCCTTGCAGGTGGAATTTTAAGCTATCAAACTCAAGCGTTTGCAAGCCAAGAAACCTTAGAAACTGTCCGAAAAATAGCGGCATCCGTTGGGCTTGGCGCTAGCGTTGGAAAAGGATTTATCGATCTTCGTATTGGATTTTTAAAAAGAAAAACAGCCGTGTTGGAAGCTTCCATTCAAGAGAAAAAAGACAAAATACAAGAACTCTACCAATCGATCCAACAAGAAAATAAAGAAAGCCAAAATATGATCAGAACAACGCAAGACATTGCAGACATTCTGAAAGATGCAATTAGCATCAGTAATGTAGTGAATGAATAGAAGGTAAAAAAATGATAACAACTCTCACATCAAAAATATCAACCCCAATCTGCCACGAAGTTCAAAGAAATGTAAGACATCGTATCTCTGAGCTCGTCGTTAAAATTTTAGACGTTGTCTCAAAAATGTCAGAAAGAGATCGAGAAAGTACAAGCTATCTCAAAGCCACCTATCGCAAAGCCACTTCCGATCTTCACAACCTTCATATCCGCATTGGGAATGCCGCTCCATGGATTTCCGGAGCATCTATCTTAGCCACCTCCTCTCAATTCTTTTTTGACCAAAAATGGACCCCGCTCACGCAAGTTATTTCCTCTCAGATTCCATCTTTTGGGAACCTTTATCCAACGCATCTACAAGCAGAAGAAGCCTCTTTACAAGCTCAGCAACAAGTTCGTATTTCCGAGATCACCTCTTCTCTACAAAAGCAATCTGATACAGAGATGAAATCTTCTCTTTTGGAATTGTTCCGCTTAGTGAACGAAGCTGAAAAAAGCGCCAGCAGATAATTTTCTCAAGATCTATTGTTATAAAAATTTTAAGAACTATTCTTGCTAAAATAAGAAACTCGCTATTTTAGGCGAAGCAAAGCTTCGCCATCCATTTCCCGATTCTCGAATCTTTTTCGGCATAATACAAATTAATTAACATTGATATCATCAAATATCCAATGTATTATTAACGCAGAATTAAAAAAAAAAGGGTTTTTATGTTAGAAAATTTTTCTTCGATTTGTAACAACGCAATCAAAACATATAGAGGGCTTCCTTCCCAACAACAATACTTAATATTAGGATTAGGAGCTGTTGGAGTTGCAACATTGCCTAGAATTATACGAGAGACCTGCTCTGTCACGAAAAAAACATGGCAATGGTGTCAAAAGAATCCTGTAAAAGCAATCACCATTGGAACCGCTTCCGCTGCTGCTTGCGGATGGTGTTACAAAAATCCAGAAACATTCAACCGTTTGTCTGAAACAGTGACCAACTTCTTTAAACCATCTCAAACAAGTGACAGCAAGACTCTAACACAGACACCGGCCATTTCTGATGCTGTTAACGAACTCTCTATGACTCTAGCGCCTATTTCAACAACAATTTCCGATCAAATGCCATCATCAACAAGAAATGCTTATAAAGAGAGCTTTCTTTACTCTCATTATAGAAACATTGGGAAACAATACACCGATAAGCTCGAAATACTCACAACAGCATCCTTCCCGCACATTCAAGAAGAATCCAATGCAGCGACAACAAAAAATGATTTCATTGCAGCAGCGACAAATCTTGCAAAGGCATGTAAAGATCAATTCATTGAAGGCGCAACAAGTGTTGGCTCTTTTGTTGCACAAACTACGAAAGCGCTTGAAGAATCAACAACAGAAGATCTTTTCAATACAGCCGTGACAAATCTTGAGTCTTTTGCACAAGCATGTAAAAATCAATTCATTGAAGGCGCAACAAGTGTTGGCTCTTTTGTTGCACAAGCTACAGAAGCGCTTCAAACAGATTTTTCTCAAAGAATCTCAGAATAAACTGTAAAACAACCCTTTTCAGAGGGAGTTCTCAAACTCCCTCTTTTCCTAAGTTATATGCAATAAACCTCCATTGAGGTATATAGTGGTAAGATTGCAATTCTTAGGGAAAATGCTCACTCTTGTTCGAACACATACTTTACGCATCCTCGAAATGATCGGCGAGTGCGTCTCTTTAGTTTTTGAAATTTTCAGTGCATGTATCCAAAAAGCACCCTCTTGGAGCCTTTTTCGAGAACAGCTCTATCACATTGGCGTGATGTCTTTATCTGTTGTTGCCATTACCGGCTTTACAACAGGATTTGTGCTTGCGGCTCAATCAGTGTATCAGCTAGGAGAAAAAGGGCTTTCCGCTGTAACGGGAGTGTTAGTTGGGAAAGCCATGATCACAGAACTCGGCCCCATTTTGACAGCATTCATGGTCACAGGAAGGGTTGGATCCTCCATGTGCGCAGAGCTTGGAACCATGAAAGTAACAGAGCAAATCGATGCTCTCAAATCGATGGCTGTAAATCCCTATTCTTATCTCATCGCCCCTCGTTTTTTTGCAGGTATCTTCATGATCCCTCTGCTGACTTTATTTAGCGCTTTAATGGGTATTTTAGGGGGATTTTTGATTTCTGTTTCTTTATTTCATATGTCATCGAATACCTACTTTGAACCCATGCAAGTGCACATTACTCTTTTTGATTTAGCAACAGGATCTATTAAATCGTTCATTTTCGGAGTCCTTCTTGTGACAGTTTGCTGCTACAAAGGGATGAAAACTTCAGGAGGGGCTGCAGGAGTTGGAAAAGCATCGACTCAAAGCGTTGTCACAAGCTATATTTTGATTCTTCTTTCCGACTTCTTTCTCACCATGGCTCTGAACATGATCCACCAACAAATGCGATATCAATGATTATAGTAAAAAATCTTTGGAAACGCTATCAATCCATTCCGGTTCTTAAAGGACTCAATTTAGAAGTCAAAAAAAGTGAAGTCCTTGTCATTTTAGGAAGATCCGGAGCCGGAAAAAGCGTACTCCTTCGTCACATCATCGGAATTGAAAAACCGGATGAGGGGCAAATCCTTGTGGATGGATTTGATATCACTTCTTGCAGAGGCAATGCTCTTTATCAAGCGGTTAAAAACATGGGGATGCTCTTTCAGGGGGCCGCCCTTTTCGATTCAATGAATATTGAACAAAATACCGCATTTTCACTCCTTCAACACGGAGATCCGATCACAAAAAAACCATACCCATCTCATGTGATTCAAAAAAAGGTCAAAGAAGCCCTTGAAATGGTAGGCTTAGAGGGAACAGAAAAGAAAATGCCCTCGGATCTATCCGGAGGAATGAGAAAACGGGCCGCTCTTGCTCGACTCATTGTATATAGACCCTCCATCTTACTCTATGATGAGCCTACAACAGGGCTGGATCCCATCACTGCACAACAAATCAATGAACTGATCGTTCAAATTCAAAAAGAACTCAAAGGAACGAGCATTGTTGTGACTCACGATATCAATTCTGCTTTTTTCATCGCCGATCGATTAGCATTGCACAAAGATGGACAAATCGCTCATATAGGAAATGTAGAGACGTTCATGCAAATCGACGACCCTATCATTCATTTTTTAAGAGAACATTGCTATACCGGAATTAAGAAGGAGCCTTTCAATGACCGACAAAATTAAAAATATCTTAATTGGCCTCTTTGTGGCCTCTGCGATCACGGTCATGATCGCAATGATCCTTTTTTTAGAGCCTCGTATAGGAGATGGTAAAGAAACTCTCCACGTCCGCTTTGCAAACATTGCAGGAATTACCGTAGGCACACGCGTTACTTTTGCAGGAAAACCTGTCGGCGAAGTCATTTCCATTCAAGAGCTCCCTCATGCAAGAGAGCTTCCTTCCGATGAATCCGGGAAAGTTTATTTCTATGAACTCACTTTAAAAATTGATTCCGGCGTTCATGTCTATACCTGCGATGAAGTCGCCATTCGAACAACAGGTCTTATGGGAGAAAAATCAATCGCCATTCTTCCCAAAATCCCCCCCAAAGGGAAAACAGCACAGCTCATTACCAATCAAGTGATTACGGCAAGTTCCATTGATCCTTTGGAAAATACATTCAATCAAATCGCCAAAGTGTCTCAAAAAATGGAAACATCTTTAGATCATCTCGATCATTGGTTTGTTTCCAATAGTCAGAATTTGTCAGATTCTATCGCCTCACTCAATCAAGTGCTCAATCGCTCAGACACTCTGATCTCCTCCGCCATCGACACCAACCTCGTCCCTTCTTTACGCGAATCAACAGAGCTTCTCAATGACAATTTACGTCAGATCCAAATGAGTTTGGCTGATGATCAACTCCTCAGCAAATTTTCCTATCTTGTCAGCAATATCGATCGCGCTGTCGACTCTTTCAATCGAGAAGCTCCTCAAATGCTTCAAAATATGCAGCAAATTTCAAGCGATCTTTCCAATGGAGTCGGAACTCTTGGCAGATTCATTACCCAAGATGATTTTTATCTTCGACTCAACTCTATTTTAAGCAAAGCAGATGCTTTGATGAACGATGTAAATCACTACGGGCTTCTCTTTCAATATGATAAACACTGGCAAAGAAGCAGAACCAAAAAAGCCAATCTTTTAAAGTCGCTAGACACGGCTAAAGATTTTCGCTGTTATTTTGAAGGAGAGGTTGATTCGATCACCACTTCTCTTGGTCGTTTAACAGAACTTTTGGATTATGCTGGACAAGAACGGCAAAAAATCGTAGAAAATGATGACTTTAAAAGACAATTTCAACATTTAATGCGCTCCGTCCAGAGTCTTTCCGACTCTTTAAAACTCTACAATGAGGGACTGATCGCCGATTTAAATAAAAATGAATAAACCAGCTTGTTTTTCTACAAAAATTGATCTCTCTCTCAAAGAAAAGCTACAAAATGATTTAGAATCCCAAGGTTTTGAAATTTCAAAGCCTCCCTATACTCTTTTTTCCGCCAAGAAAAAAGGACTTTCCTGCACTCTTTATGAATCAGGGAGCCTCACAGTTCAAGGGAAAGAGATGCAAGAATTCATTGAATTCTATTTAGAGCCTGAAATCTTAAAAAATTTTCATTATTCGAACCCTGAAGCGCATCTCGATCTTAACCCTCGCATCGGGCTTGATGAAGCTGGCAAAGGTGATTTTTTTGGACCTCTTTGCATCGCAGGCGTCTATGCCGATGAAGCGAAGATCAAAGAGCTCTCTCAAATGGGAGTTAAAGACAGTAAACAATTTTCCGATAGCTCCATTCTCAAACTAGCTCCCAAAATCCGCAATCTCTGTCCTCACACGATCATCCGGCTTTTCCCAGCAAAATATAATGAACTCTATCAAAAATTCAAAAATTTAAACCGACTCCTTGGATGGGTCCATGTCGCAGCCCTCAGCGATTTAAGTCAAAAAACAGGCTGTAAAAAAGCAATCCTAGACCAATTTGCAGACAAACATGTTGTTGAAAGTTTTGTCCGTCAAAAAAAGTTAGACATCGATTTAGAACAAAGAACCAAAGGTGAACAAGACATCGTTGTCGCTGCTGCCTCCATCCTTGCCAGAGCTGCCTTTTTAGATGGCATAGAAAAATTAAGTCAAGAGTACAACATCTCGATTCCCAAAGGAGCCTCTAAACAAGTGGTTCAAGTCGCGAAAGAACTTGTCTTAAAATTTGGAATCGAAGTTCTGACAAAAACAACCAAGACCCATTTTAAAACAACAAACGATGTTAAAAACTCTTAAAATTCAAAATTTAATCCTCGTTAAAGAAACAGAAATCCATTTTGGAGAACATTTCAACGTCTTAACCGGAGAAACGGGCGCCGGGAAATCAGCGATCTTAGCCGCCATCGGGCTCATCATGGGAGATCGTACAGACATCCACCTCATTGGAAAACACTCGAATTTTGCCACTGTAGAAGCAACCTTTCAAAATGGAATTACCATCCGAAGAGAGCTTGACAAATCAGGGAAAAATAAATGTTTTCTCAATGGACAAATCACGCCTCTTTCCTCTTTAAAAAGCATCATCTCTCCTCTTATCGAAAGAGTCGATCAATCAAGCTCTCTTTCTCTTTTTGAAATCGATGAGCAAAGAGATATTTTAGATACATTTGCTAACACAAAAGAAATTGCCAAATGTTACACAGAAAGCTATCTAGAAACACAAAAGTTACAAAAAGAACTTCAAGAGAAAAAACTCCAATCTGCCACCAAATCTCGAGATCTTGCAATCTTAGAAGAAGATTTAGCCATTCTCGAAGATGTCAATTGGAAAGAAGAAGAAGAGACCTCTCTTTATCAAGAACATAAAAGACTCGTCCATTCTCAAGAACTGACGCAAAAAATAGAGAATATCCTGACCATTCTCGAGAATAACAAATTCAAGCAAGTCCATCTTCTTTTAGAGGGGTGTTCAAGAATTGATGAAACCTTAAGCTCTTTAGCCTCCGATTCAAAAAGCATCCAAATCGAGATGAGTGAGATCGAACGGAACCTCATTTCCTATCTTGATCGTCTCGACAGCAATCCAAATCAGCTCTCCATCATCGAAGAAAGAATGGCAAAAATTGAACAACTCAAAAAACGATTTGGGCAAACCCATGCGGAAATGCAAGCCAGCAAAGAAAAAATCATCTCTCAAATCGAAAATTTAAATCTCATCGATGAAAAAATCAAAGAGCTCGAAGACATTGTAAAAACAAAACAAAAAGAAACAGAAGAAATCGCAGAAACATTAAGCGCTCTTCGAAAAAATGCAGCCCCTCAACTTGCTTCTTTAACTCTTAAAGAACTCGGCGTTTTAAACTTACAAAATGCAAACTTTGAAATCTCGATCACCTCTCAAGAGCTCAATAAACATGGGAAAGATGAAATTCGCTTTCTTTTTGCAGCCAATCTAGGAAGCCCTTTAAAAGAGCTTAAAACTGCAGCAAGCGGCGGAGAGCTATCAAGGCTTCTTTTCTCCATTAAAAAAGTACTCGCTCAAAAAGCACAAGCAGCCTGTCTTATCTTCGATGAAATCGATAGCAACGTCGGAGGTCAAACGGCCACCATCCTAGGAGAAAAACTGAAGGAAATCGCCCTTCATAAACAGGTGATCTGCATCACCCACTTTACCCAAGTTGCCCGCTTTGCAACCGATCACTTCCTCGTCTCCAAAAAAGAAACCAACAATGAAACTTTGTCCTCCATCAAAAAGATCGAAATGGATGAAAAAGAGCAAGAATATCAAAGAATGCTTGGGACTATTTAAAAAACAAAAATAAATTATTTAATTACAATTGAAGCCCCCTCCTCGAAAAAGAGGGGAGTCTCCTTCGCTTCAACCGAAGGCGCGCTCTACGGCACCCTGTTATAGCTCGACTCACCCACCCTGAAGGAGAATGAGATTGCGCCCGAGCAGGCGTTCAAGTGCTAATAACGTTTTGCCTTGTACAGAGCTTTCCGCATATACCGGGAGTGAATCAAGAATCGGAATATGGCAAGGAGGCGCCCGTCATTTGAATCAGGCGAAGCCGATGCCGAAGCAACCCAACTTAAGTAAGCTGGGTGATTGCCAAGCAGATTCAAATGCCGAGGCAGTCCGACGCCGCCAGAACCGATTCTTGACTCACGAGCGGTATATATTGCGATTAAGTCGCTTGTTATTATGCCGAAACAAGCTATGCAAATATCTTTTAATAAAGAAAATTCTTTAAGTTGTTGATTAATTTATAATAATCTATAATTAATTATCTTATTAATAATAAAGTTGGAGTGTTTGTTTTGTTGATACAATTATTAAGACCTCAAGTCGTAGCGACCTTCGAAAAATCAAAAAAATTCATAAGTCCGATAGTACCTATGATTCAGAATCATGTACTTCCTATTATTGCATTAACAGTTGTGTTTTATGGGTTTCTGTCTTTGAAAGATCGAAATACTCAACATGTCGAGAGACAGGGAATGGCTCTTAATGCGGCTACTTCTCAATCTGCAGCAGCTCAAGCAGCTGTTGCTGCTAAGGGTTTACGTGATATAAACGTCTCTCCTATGGTTATCGGCCATGATACATTTAAAAATTCTGACAACCACATACTATTTATCGGTTTCGACTGGGCATGTGAAGAGGATTGAGTGTGTCAGTGAGAACTGAACAGTTCACTGCATCAGAACCTTAACCCCCTCTGGACAAATGATTTTATACGAACTATCCGGGATTGCAATGTTTGCGCTATTGAGCGCTTTTTTCACTAAATAAATCACCGAAGATTTCACTTCTAACCATTGATACAAATTAGAATCGACCCAAAAACAGACTTTAATGAAAGCGTTTGACTTATCTATGCTATCAATCAAAACAGAGGGCTCCGGATATTTTAAAATGGAGCTGTGCTCTTTTAACACGTTTAAAATCACTTCTTGAGCTCTTAAAAAGGTCTCGTCATAGCGAAGAATGATAGTAAACTCTTCTCTTCGATGCGGATTTGTGGAATAATTTCGAACCTGACTTTTATAAACAGTTGCATTCGGAATCTGAACAAGATGACCTTCCAAAGTTGTCAAAAAAGTCACTCTCATTGAGATGCCTTGCACATAGCCGGTAATTCCTACGATTTCAACAAGATCTCCATTTTGAAATGGGTGATGGATGCTTAGTAAAATACTTGCCAAAAAGTTCTCTGCGATATCTCGAAATGCAATCCCCAAAATAATTCCAAAAAGACCTGTTCCGCTAATAATCGTCAAAGCAATGCCTGTTAAATTGGCCATTTCAAAAATCAGATACACTCCCAAAAGAAAAATGACGGTGCCGACAGTTCTTGCAACAACATCAATCAAAAGCGATTTTTGAAACTTACGTTTCATTAGGGCACGAGTCATCGAAGAGGCTAGCTTTGAAAATCCAAAAGCAATGAGCAAAATCACAACGCTTAAAAAAATGAGAGGAATCGCATTGATAAAACTCTCAAGATGATGCTCTAAAATTTGAAAGATAGACTTCAAGATTTCCATGTCACATTCACCCCTATTTTCAAAGCATCATCTCTTCTCAATGTTCGAAGTCCGATGCACTGATCAAACGCTTTATAACTATCGGATCCTTTACAAGAAATTTGTCCTGGCCTATTACTTAAAAAAAGATGACCGCAAAAATCGCCATTTCCCTCTAAAATTTCAAAAGAAAGATCAAATTTGGCCTCTGATGAAAGAATTGAAATGACATCGCCTACATAAAACACAGTCCCCTTCTCACCATTCACTTGAAAACGTAAATCAGAAGAAGCATTGCAATAAATAGATGCTTCAAAAATATCATTTCTTCCCATTTCAAAAGGCTTTACAATCTCAAAAATAATTCGGTTTTCCCCCTCCCACTTCCCAAAAGGGAAACAAAGACTATTTAAATGCTCATTGGAATTCCAAAAAATACTCGGAGGATTCTCTTTCAAAGCAATGTCAGACATTCCTTTTTGAGTCGATGTGAATGGAAGTAGAACAGCGCTATGCAGCTGATGCAGATGATCCTGAAGAAGTCGTGAACTAAACCCTTCTTTTTCTGCAAGAACATATTCCAGTGCAATGGGTTGTAAATTGTCTTTTTCCTGAACAAAGTGATCTCCCAAAAACACCTGAAGCTTTTCATGATAAGGAATCGGAAAATCTCTTTCTCCCAGAAGCTCTAAAGAGACAATCGCCTCGAACCAGTCTCTAGCTGATTGCAAGCTTTTAAAATCAATCACCGATCGAATGCCTCGGCAAGCTAAATAGCGATGTTCCCATAAAGGGCTTTGCGGAGGCTTTATTGCTTTTTCTAAACACTTCTTTATTTGAGACTTAAACTCTTCTTTTAAAACGAATCCAAAATCATTCAAAATATGAATCAGAATGGGGGCGATTTTTAAAGAAAGATGAAAATCGAAGCACTTTGGAAATTCATGTAAATATGTAGGAAAATCACCCGCTTCTGTTTGAAAAGCAAAAAGTCTTTCTAAAATTTGCTTTCCTTCTTGAATCGACTCAGCCGTTTTTTGACGAAACAAAGCAAATGCAAAGCAAAAATTTTCATAGACAGGGATCGTATCCAAAGCAAAATCATCCGTTGCAAATCCATGGACAAATCCCGTTTTAGCGCTTTGTCTTTTTCTTCCTGCGCTCAGTGCCAAATCAATCGCACGAATTGTCTGTTTTAACTCGATATCTACCTGCATAACGACAGCTATTGTAGAAGAAAAATCAATTATTGAGATACAGTAATACCGAGAGTGAATCAAAAATCGGAATATGGCAAGGAGGCGCCCGCCATTTGAATCAGGCGGAGCCAGTGCCGAAGCAACCCAACTTAAGTAAGTTGGGTGATGCAGGCGATTCAAATGCCGTGGCTGTCCGACGCAGCCAGAACCGATTCTTGGATATCACGAGCGGTATAATGTCATGTTTAATATCTTAGCTCAAGCAATCAACACAGACCTAGAAAACGCAACCTCTACCCCAACCCCTGATATAGGAGCAGCTTTTGTAAAAATGCTTCTTACATTCGGGGCGTTAATTGCTCTTCTATTTTTCACTTATTGGATGATCCGAAAACTCATTCAACTAAGACTTCAAAGAGGAGTTGGAATCCCCTCCATTCAAGTTTTAGAAAAAAAAATGATCAGCACAAAAACCATGCTGTATCTAGTGCAAGTCGAAAATAAAAAAATCCTTCTTGCAGAATCCCATCTAGAAATCAAGCGTTTGGAGAACTTCAGTGCCGAAGTCTCTCCCGAAAAAGAATCTTCTTAGAGAGTCCATTTATTTCTGTGAAATGAAATTGCCCTCGCTATCGATCTCATGAATAGGACGGATGCGAGTATTGATCATCGTTTCTACATCTTCAAGAGATTTCAAAGACCATCCTGTAGCGCTACAACAATCTACAAAATGCTGCTTGGGCAAAGAAGTGATCAATCGAGACCCTAAAGCATCAATGAGAGGAACAATCTGAGGCCCGAAAAAATGGACTCTATATCGTTTCCCATTGACAAGAGTCAGCACTCCCATATGTTGAGATGGCCAACTTGTCTGACAATGATCATCTAATTCTAATTTCTGAACATGCGGTAGAGATGATGTCTTAGAATTTGCACGAAGAGCAAAAAGACCTGCTGCTAAAATTCTAGAAGGGACTCTATGCATCGACGAAATTCCCTCTAAAACATGAACCGATTTAGAAAATATAGATGTAATCATAAAAAGTTCCCCTACAATTCAGTACCGTCATGGATGCGATAATGCATCTTTTGCAAAATCGGCTCTAACGCCTTTTTTTCTTCACCGCTCAATAAATCAATGAAAAGGACACCGTTAATATGATCGTATTCGTGCAAAAAGACTTTTGCATTCCATCCAGAGAGGTGTTTTTTAATCTTTTGACCTTCTAAGTTGAGATATTCTACAACAATTTCTTCAGGACGTTCTACATCTCCATGAATGCCTGGAATTGATAAGCATCCTTCTTGAGCTTTCCATGTCTTTTCTTTTGTCTCTAACAAAACAGGATTCATAAAAACTTCAACCACTCCGAGATCTCCACGATCATCCGAAGAATCAGAAATCTTCCGAACCACAAAAAGGCGAATCGAATGATGTACCTGAGGCGCCGCAAGGCCAACCCCATCGCATGCATCCATCGTCTCAATCATCTCACTCACCAGCGTTCGAATATCTGAAGAAATTTCAACAATCGGATCCGCTTTGCGTCTTAAAATAGGATCTCCATAATAAGCTAAAGGTAAAAGTCTTGGCTGTGAAACCGTCATCAAATTCGGAGCATGGCCCTCTTCGAGATGCCCGCTACGATACAACCAGCGTCCTTTAAATTTTTCAAAATAACTCTTTTCAGTAAATGTCACGTCTTGCTTGTTTTGGACTAATTTTACAACAAAAACAACAACAGCAATGGCCGGGGTTTCATGAAAAGAGAGAACCTCTAATCCTAAAAAACGAGATTTCAATGAAAACTCTGCAATCTGCTGCAGCCATTTCTTCCGATCAATCTGATAATGCGGGCTTGCCGGATGTGTTGTTTGAATAATATAATTGGGCAGATTCAGTGCATAAGCACTATAGCGAGAACGCATCAGCTCTAGCGCATTAGAAGCTAGCGTCCCTTCATGAAATGGCTGACAGCAATTTTCATAAGATAAGCCGCTGCCGCAAGGACAAAGTTTCGGAGAATTTCCCATTATACATCATCCTTTTTTCGCAAAATTTCAGAGATTATGAAAAGCTCCTTCTGAGTTCGAATCTTTTTCAAAAAATCCCTTACATTATTTTTCTTCTTCTTTTCTTTTTCTTTAACTACTACTGACTTCATCGCCCTTTGCAATCGCCTCTCGCATTAAAGTATCTGCTCTTACATTTTGGTACTTTTGATAATCCAAAACTCCCAAATGACCTTTCAAAAGTGCTGTAGCAATGGCTTGAGGAACCTGAGCTTCGCATTCTTTAATTTTTGCTTCATTTTCTTCTTTTAAAGCAACCGCCATCGCCCGTCTTTTTTCTGCCGTAGCTCGAGCAACTCGCATATCGGATTCTGCCTGATCCACTTTCAACCGAGCTCCGATATTTTCTCCGATGGTAATATCTGCAATATCGATCGAAATAATTTCAAACGCCGTCTGAGCATCAAGCCCTTTACTCAAAACAAGTTCTGATATTTTATAAGGAGCCGCCAATACTTCCTGATGATCTTGAGATGCACCAATTGCACTCACAATCCCTTCTCCAACCCGAGCAATCACTGTATCTTCAGTAGCACCGCCAACAAGCTGTTGAATGTTCGTTCGAACAGTCACTCGAGCACGAACTTTAAGCTCCACCCCGTTTTTAGCCACGGCCAAAATATAATGTCCTTTATCCGGACAATCAATCACTTTTGGGTGTACAGAAGTTTTGACGGCATCAAAAATCGCTCTTCCCGCTAAATCAATGGCTGTAGCTTGTCTCCAGTCTAAAGAAATATTCGCCTTATCTGCCGCAATCATGGCGCGAACCACTTCATGCACATGGCCTCCGGCCATAAAATGCGTCTCTAAATCGTTCACAGAAATATGTTTTAACCCGGCTTTAAAAAGATTAATGCGAGCCATCACGATCAAGCGAGGAGGGATTTTTCTCAAACTCATCCCCATAATATTCGTTAAAGTTATCGGAGTTCCAGAGACAATCGCCTGAAACCATAGGCTGATGTAGCTCCACATAACAATCAAACAAAGAACGAATACGACAGATGTTAAAACAATCAGCATTTCCATTTTCTACTCCCAAGAATGATTTTCTTTCATGGCCTCATTGCCACAAGTCTTGACAACTAAATGACCACCATTGCCGCCATCAACAATGACCGCAGACTCCTTCTCTATATACCCTGTTTTAGAAACAGCCTGACGAAGAGATCCGTCAACAATGATATGTCCGGAAGGTCTTAAGTCGGTGACGGCCTTCCCCTTCTTTCCCACTAAATCCTGATCAAAAAAAGTAGCTTTGAAACCCTTTTGATCCGCATTCAAACAAAGAGTCCCTTTCTTCGCAGAATCTCGAATCATCCAAAGAGCCAAATAAATTGTCCCCCAAACAACGGCAGCTAACAGACAAAAATACATTAAAAACAAAACAGAGCTCGGGTGCTGCATATGAAACACGAAAAGACTCGCTAAAAGAAGAATGCCTCCCCCGATAGCCATAATCATGCCGGGGAGAAAAAACTCCAAGAAAACCAATAAAACACCAAAAAAAGCTAAAACAAAAGAAAAAAACATACAAGAAGTATAAGAAAGGAAGACAAAATTTATCAATGACAAATGGATGGCATTGCGCCATCCATTAGAACAACTTTAAGAAGAAAAGAAAACTTAAGCAGCTTTGCTTCCTTTAGAAGACTCGGAATGCATGAAGTTTAGATAATACTGATAAGCGGTCCCTGCCATCGCCCCTAAAAAAGCAAAATAAATAAAAGGGACAAAAAGAGCGATTAAGATCTTAACACTTCCAGCCCCTATCATCATCACTTTGCTTGCTGCAGAAAAAGAATAAACCTTTTTCATCCACTGATCTATCCCTTTAGACCAGAACAAGCCAGCGGCAGCACCGATCACTAAAAAGAGTAAAGACCAACCCACAGTTCCCCAAAATAAATGAGCCCAAGCTGAAAAAGCAGCCACCACAATAGCAACCATAGTCAACACTTCAACCACATACTTGCGCGCAAAGCTTTCCATGTATGGAAGATTTTCTCTTAAATTAAAACGCTTCATCACAACACCAACAATTAACAATCATCTAAAATCAAATTAACAATAATAAAATTTATTTTCAATAAATTAAAAAAATAATAACTCAACATATTCACATGCAATGATGAATAACAAAAATCTCTATACCGAAACAACTTGAAGAATCGGGAATATGACAAGAAGGCTATCCTGAATTTGAGCCAAGCGAAGCTGACGCCGAAGCAGCTCAACTTAAGCAAGTTGAGCGATGCAGGCGGGTCTCAAATTCAGAGACAGCCGACGCAGTCAGAAACCGATTCTTCAGGCTGTTTCGGTATAAAAGATCCGCCGTCTCTCTGGTAAAAAATAAATGCTTTACCGCTCTTTGAGAGAGAAGAATTGACGAAAAAGGCAAATCGCGATAAAAATCTGGCGAATCGCAAAAAAAAGCCAAAATACACTATATAACTTTCATATTTGGTATTATTGCCAGATTTGTTATATAAAAACTTTAAAACTTAAAGAAACCCATTAAAGAACCTAAAACAATGAATATCAAGAGTGAACGACTAAAAAAATTAGAAACTGAACTCGAAGACTTAGAGCAGTGGATGAATCTAGGACTTGTCCCTAAAAAAGATGTCGACAAGCACAAAGAAGAAATCAAAGCTCTTCACCAAAAGATTGAAGAAGAAAAAGAAAGGCTCCGATTCATGAAAGAAAACGGAGAGCTGGAAGAATACGTCACACCTAAAAAATCTTCTGCAAGACAAGCCTATGCAGAACCTCACACACTGCCGGACATGGAAATGGGAGATCACTTAACGGATGCGGGTCTCGATATGGAAACAGAGGCTTATGACATAGAAACGACATCTGAAGAGGAGACCGAAACCGGAGCTTCCCTTGCCGAAGAAGAGGGAACCGTAATGGAAGAAGAAGAAGACGACGAAGATCCTTTTTCAGATCGAAATCGCTGGAAACGCGGGGTTCTTGAAGATCCCGATGCTGATAACTGGTGAAGACTTCGATCTCTCTTTATTTTCATATCCCCTTTTGCACAAAGAAATGTCCATACTGCCATTTCTATGTGATCCCCAACCAACAAAGCTTTCATGCACTTCTGGATGAAAGCTTTGCTAAAGAATGGGATCTTTATTTACCTCTTCTTGAAGACAAAATCATCACATCCATCTACTTCGGAGGAGGAACTCCTTCCCTTTTCGCCCCAAGCGGCATCAAAAATATCTTAGAAAGAATTAAAAAAAGCCAAATAGAGCTTGCAAGTTCTTGCGAAATCACCCTTGAAGCAAATCCTGAAGAACTTGAAATTTCACTCCTTCACCAGCTTTTAGAAATGGGCATTAACAGGCTCAGCTTAGGGATTCAATCTTTAGATGACCGATCCTTACAAACCCTAGAAAGAACTCACTCTGCAAAAAAAGCAGAACTTGCCATTTTCAATGCAAATCAGACCGGGTTTAAAAATATCAGCATTGATCTCATGTATGATATCCCCGATCAAACAAAAGCCAGCTGGGATTATACATTATCCCGCATCCGATCTCTTCCTATTCAACATCTCTCATTATATAATCTCACGATCGAACCTCACACCTCATTTTTTAAAAGAAAAAATGAGCTCCAACTTCCTAAGCCAGAAGAGAGCATCCAATACCTATTTTCTGCCATTCAAACGATGAAAGAAATGCAATGGAAACGCTATGAAATTTCCGCCTTTTGCCAGGAAGGATACGCATCTCATCACAATTTAGGCTATTGGACATACCGCCCCTTTTTAGGATTTGGTCCTTCCGCATTTAGTTTTTGGGACAATGAACGATACCAAAACGTAGCCAATATCCAAAGATATGCAAAAGCGCTCAAAGAAAAAAAATCCCCCGTTTCTTTTCGAGAAAAATTGACGTTCCCTCAAAACATCAAAGAAGAACTCGCGGTACGACTCAGATTATTAGATGGAATTGATCTGAACTTCCTCTCTTTACTGCCCAAAGACACGCTCAATGCAATGGAGAATCTCTCGAATCTAGGATTTTTATGCAAAAATAATTCTCGCATTTATCTTTCAGAAAAAGGTCTTCTTTTCTACGACACCGTCGCTTCCGAAATCATTTAAAGCTGTTTTTTTTCTTCATTTTTCGTAAGATAAAAATCTCTATCTCGTTTCAGTCTAAGGACAAAAAAGAAAGCTTCTTTTTTTACTGGACTCGAAAACAGAAACTACAATATACAGTGTACCAAGGACGCTGGTTCCTACAACATGTAGTAGAACCGGAAAACAATATACAACCCTTCAAGAGCGAAGTTTTATGAAAAAAAATGGTGAATCTACAACCTCTTTTTTAGATGAGTTAAATCTCAAAACAACTCGTAAAAAAGATCCTCTCAAAGAAACGGCTTACTCGGTCGTTAAACGAAACGGCACATTAGTTCCTTTCAGCAGAAGTAGAATTTTAAAAGCGATCGAATCTGCATTTCGCGATACAAAAAAAACACCTCTTCCGGAATCTTTAGATTCAGATCTTCAAAAAAGCATCGAGCAAATCACCGATTTAGTCGTCAAACAAGTCCTTCATTTAGCTTCCAAGGGTGCGTCTTTAACAGTAGAGGGGATTCAAGACGTTGTTGAGGTAACACTCATGAAAAACAATCATCATGATGTGGCTCGCGACTACATCATTTACCGAAACACGCGCAAAACCAAAAGAGAAACCGTAGAGCAGCTGAAAATTTATCGAAGCGACAAAACAACCTCAACTCGCTTCAATCCTATGAAAATCGCATCTTCCATTGAAAAAGCATTTCGAAGAGCCAAAAACTTCAACGAACAAATGCCGGATGACATCATTTCGATTGTGAATATACTGACACAGAAAATTGTCCAAGAAATGATTGAATTATCAGCCAAAGGAGAGCTTCTTTATATTGAAATGATCGAAGATCGCATTGAAAGAGAGCTCATGAATGAGAAAATCTTCGATGTAGCAAAACACTATATTCTCTACAGGGCCGAAAAAAATAAATCTCTTGAATCTTCGATGAGCGCCTTGGATGAAACAATTCAAATCCGCCAATTTGAGGTCTCTACCCTCGACCAAAGCAAAATGGTCATCAACGAAAACATGCTGCGCAATAAATTAAGCTTTGCTTGCCGAGGACTAGAAAATCAAGTCTCCTTGGGAGAGCTCGTGGATACAGCCTTTTCTCAATATTATGGAGGAATGAAAGAACATGAAGTCGATTTGGCGAACATTTTTGCTGCCAAATCGAAAATCGAGAAAGATCCTGCATACTCTCAAGTAGCATCTCGACTTCTTCTCGATGTGATCTATAGAGAAACTCTTGGAAGACCAGCCTCTGATCCTGCATTAAACAAAGCGCACATCAGCTATTTTAAAAAATACATCAAAGAAGCCATCTCTTTAGAAAGACTCTCCCCAACTCTTTTAAACTTTGATCTCGATATTTTAGGGAAAGCTCTCGATCTCAAAAGGGATGATCTGTTTTCTTATCTTGGATTGCAAACATTATATGATCGATACTTTATCCACCAAGATCAAAAGCGCCTAGAAACTCCGCAAATCTTCTGGATGCGAGTCGCAATGGGCCTTGCCATCAACGAAGGTGAAGAAAAAAACAAAAAGGCCATCGAATTCTACGATGTGTTATCTCAGTTTTATTTCTGTTCCAGCACTCCCACGCTTTTCAATTCAGGAACTCTTCATTCTCAGCTCAGCTCCTGCTATCTCTCAACAATCATGGATGATCTTCATCACATTTTTAAAGTGGTCGCCGATGATGCACAGCTTTCAAAATGGGCCGGCGGCATTGGAAACGACTGGACTAACGTTCGAGCGACAGGATCTCGTATTAAAGGCACCAATGGAACTTCTCAAGGAGTCATCCCATTCTTAAAAGTCGCCAACGATACAGCTGTCGCAGTGAATCAATGCTTCGATCCGGACACAAGAGTTTTCACTCAAAGAGGAGTTCTTCCAATTGCAAATGTCAACGTAAAAGATCTGGTTCTTGGGATCAGCGGCAAATATCGCGAAGTCACCCACAAATTCACCTATGATCAAAAAGATTCCATGGTGGAGATCGATGTCAAACACTCTTTAGAACCTATCAAAGTCACTTCCGGGCATCCTTTCTATGCAATCAAAGGAGTTCCCATGGAACAAGCAGCGCAAAGAACTCTCGATTGGCTTGCAAAAGGAAAGGTCAAATGTGAGTGGGTCGATGCCGGCAAACTCCAAAAAGGAGACTACATTGCTCAAGTCATTCCTCAAGAAACAATTGTCATTCCCAATTTTGATGAAGAAGATGCAAGACTCTACGGAATTCTTTTAGGAGATGGTCACATGACTCAAGATGAGTCTGAATGGGGGGTCTCCGGAAATCCACAAAAAGATACCCACCTAGAATTTGTACGAGAGTACCTATCGAAAAGAGGCATTCATTTTTGGGAATCAGGAAGAAACCCAAACTATATCCAAATCCGATGGTCTTCAGGAAGAGGAGTCGTACGCGATGCAACAACAGGACGCATTACCGGAAGTTCTTCTCCCACAATGCCATTTGAATATAACGACCTATACAATCATGAAAAAAAGAAACATATAGCGCCTCATTTTGCTCATCTTCCTCGATCGCAAGCATTGGCTCTTATACAAGGTCTTTTAGAAACAGACGGCCATATTTCTAGGGGGAAAGAAATCGTCTTCACCAACACATCTTTAGATCTTATCGAAGGAGTTCGCTACCAACTCCTCCGTTTTGGAGTCCCTACAAGCGGAAATCTCCGAATTCGCAAATCAGATCACATCGCTCAAAGAACTGATGGAAGTCATAGTCATATTAAAGCAACAACTCATGAGTATGATTTGCGCATTCCTGCTTTTAAAGAACTTTCTGAAAAAATGGGGTGTCAGTCGATTACAAAAGCAAACTGGATCCATAAGAACGGTTTTGTTTTTAGCCGAGTTAAATCTGTACAATCAATAAAAGAGGCTCCATTCGTATGCGATTTCAAAGTAGAAGGCGATGAATCGTACATGACAACAGCAGGACTGGCACATAATGGTGGAAAACGTAAAGGAGCCATGTGCGCCTATCTAGAAACATGGCATCTTGATATCGAAGACTTTTTAGAGCTTCGCAAAAACACAGGAGACGAAAGACGCCGCACTCACGACATGAATACTGCAAACTGGATCCCTGATCTCTTCATGAAACGAGTCAGAGACGGAGGAAATTGGACCCTCTTCAGTCCAAGCGACACCCCGGATCTTCATGATCTTTATGGACAGGCCTTTGAAAAACGGTATGCCGAATATGAAAAGATGGCAGAAGAAGGAAAAATCAAGCTCTTTAAGCGGATTGAAGCCATTCAACTTTGGCGCAAAATGCTCAGCATGCTCTTTGAAACAGGACATCCTTGGATCACTTTCAAAGATCCATCAAACATTCGATCCCCTCAAGATCATGCTGGAGTTGTCCACTCATCCAATCTTTGCACAGAAATCTTACTCAACACATCTAAAGATGAAACAGCCGTATGCAACTTAGGATCAATCAATTTAGCCAAACACACAACCGCTCAAGGACTCGATGAAGAACTGCTTTCCAAAACAGTACGGACAGCCATTCGCATGCTCGATAACGTCATCGACATCAACTTCTATCCAACGATAGAAGCCAAAACATCCAATGAAAAACATCGGCCAATCGGCCTTGGTTTCATGGGATTCCAAGACGCTCTTTACATCCAAAATATCAGCTACGCCAGCCATGAAGCCGTCGTATTTGCCGATCTGAGCATGGAAATGATTTCTTATTATGCTCTTTTAGCATCTTCAGAACTTGCCAAAGAAAAAGGAACCTACATTAGCTACAAAGGTTCAAAATGGGACCGAGGATTGCTTCCTATCGACACGATCGATCTTTTGGAAAAAGAAAGACAAAGCAAAGTCGATATTGATCGCAGCTCGCGCATGAATTGGGCTGTTGTTCGCGAATCCATTCAAAAATATGGAATGAGAAACTCCAATACAATGGCGATCGCTCCGACTGCAACCATTGGGAATATCACCGGGGTCATTCCTTCCAATGAACCTATTTACAAACATCTTTTCGTCAAATCCAATCTTTCCGGAGAATTCACGGTCGTCAATCCATATTTAGTCGATAAGCTCAAAGAGAATCATCTCTGGGATGCCGAAATGATCGATGACCTTAAATACTTTGATGGATCGATTCAAGAAATTGAAAGGATTCCATTGGAAATAAAACAGTTGTTCCTCAACGCATTTGAAATTGATCCTGAATGGATGATCGAATGCGGAGCAAGAAGACAAAAATGGATCGACATGGGACAATCTTTAAACCTTTATCTCTCAGAACCAAGCGGAAAAAAATTACACCAAATGTACATGCTTGCCTGGGAAAAAGGCCTTAAAACCTTGTACTACCTCAGAACGCTTGGAGCTACCCAAATTGAAAAATCAAGCGTGGATATCAATAAACGAGGATTACAACCGCGCTGGATGAAGAATAAATCAGCTTCAAGCAACGTAAATGTCGTACGCGAAAGCGAAACACCCAAAGTATGTAATTTAGGCGAAGGCTGCGAAAGCTGCCAATAATTTAAAGGAAAGCTATGCAATCAAAAGAACAAAATGCAAAAACGCAAAAACGTGTGGACGTCTCTCAGAAAAGGCTCATTAACTGCAATGCCGTTGACGTCAACCAATTGATGCCTCTTAAATATCATTGGGCCTGGGAACACTACCTCAATGGATGCGCCAATCACTGGATGCCCAGTGAAGTTCCGATGAGCAAAGACATTGAACTTTGGAAATCAGACAAACTTTCAGAAGATGAAAGACGAGTGATTATGCGCAACCTTGGGTTCTTTGCAACTGCAGAGAGCCTTGTTGCCAATAACATTGTGCTTGCCATCTTCCGGCATATTACAAACCCGGAAGCTCGTCAATACCTTTTAAGACAAAGTTTTGAAGAAGCCATCCACACCCACACATTCTTATACATCGTTGAATCTTTAGCTTTAGATCAAGGCGAAGTGTTCAATATGTATAATGAAGTCAACGCGATCCATAATAAAGACAAATTTGAAATGCGTCTTACAGAAGAGATTCTAAAACCCGATTTCTCGACTGCAACCAAAGAAGGGATTCAAAAATTTGTAGAAAATCTCATCGGGTACTACATCATTATGGAAGGGATCTTCTTCTATAGCGGTTTTGTCATGATTCTTTCCTTTTTACGTCAAAATAAAATGGTGGGAATCGGAGAGCAGTTTCAATATATTTTGCGCGACGAAACAATTCACTTAAATTTTGGAATTGATCTAATTAACGGAATTAAAGAAGAAAATCCGGAAATTTGGACAGAAGAGTTTAAAGCTCATATTGTTCAAAAAATCCAAGAAGCTGTCGAGCTAGAAATTCTCTATGCTCAAGATTGCTTGCCAAAAGGCATTTTAGGACTCACCGCCCCTATGTTCAAAGATTACGTTCAGCATATCGCTGACCGCAGATTTGAAAGAATTGGTCTTCCTGCAATCTATCGCTCTAAAAATCCATTCCCATGGATGTCAGAAACGATTGACCTTGCAAAAGAGAAGAACTTTTTCGAAACAAGAGTCACTGAATATCAGTCCTCTTCCAGCCTTACTTGGTAAATCTATGAATCATCCCCTTTCTCTAAAAGGGGATTTAAAGAACTCCTCTCTATCATAAGAGAGGAAGTTTTTAGAGATCTGAAGAATCTTCTGCAGAAACCGATGCTTCTTGAGTATCAACAGACACATCAGAAGAACTTACATCAGCAGACACATCCACATCAGAAGAACTTACATCAGCAGACACATCCACATCAGAAGAACTTACATCAGCAGACACATCCACATCAGAAGAACTTACATCAGCAGATACATCGACATCAGAAGAACTTACATCAGCAGATACATCGACATCAGAAGAACTTACATCTAAATCCTTATCCTTATCAGTTGTATTTTCGATGTCGATCGTGACATCATTCAAAGAGTCAACATCTTGAGCAAATGCCGCTACGCAAGCTGTAGAAGCAACTACTGCAAAAATCATTTTTCTCATTGTAATCTCCTTTTCATTATTAATATTGTCTAAAAAGATTTTAACATTTTCTTAAAAAAAGAAGTTTACAAAAAAAAATCTTTTTTGACAAAATAAATTTAAGTGCTCGTCGAACAGATTCAAATGTTAAGACTCCCCGCCCAAAACCGATTCTTGAATTTTTTCGGCATAACCCATTCCAAATCAAACAAAAAAGGAAATCATTGAATTAATTAAAATAATTAAATAACATGTAAAATATAAGAACTAAGAGGAACTAACATGGCTCCCGCTAAAAAGAAAAAAACACCCATAAAAGCAAAAGAGAAAAGAATTGCAGCTAAAATCACCAGCAAAAGCAAAGCCATGTCCAAAATGATCACTTCTGACAAAGAAGCTCTTCTAGCCAACCGAAAAGCACAATGGGATATCTATAAAAAATTACAAAAACAAGTGAATGGGGCTTGGAAAAAATTAAAAACAGACATTCAAAACAACGAAGATCCTCAAATCTTATTACAAGATAGAACCCAACTTTTACTTCTCTTGGGAGAGTGTAATTATATGACCTTGGAATGCTCAAGACTTGCCTCTAAAGCAAAAAAATAACTCTCCTTGCACAAATCGCATCATTCTCATAGACTGAAAAATGAGGTGAGCTCTTGTTAAATGCTAAAGGACAAACGTATCATTCTTTCGTAGTAACCCGCTATCTACCTTTGGAAGAATTGCGAAGTACTCTCATTGAAGTTGTTCACGAACCAACGGGAGCTCAAGTGCTCCATATCGCCACGGACGACGAAGAAAATCTATTCAGCCTCTCTTTTCAAACAAGGCCTAAAACATCCAGTGGCGTCGCGCACATTTTAGAACATATTGTTCTTTGCGGCTCCCAAAAATTCCCAATTAAAGATCCTTTCTTCTCCATGGCAAGGCATAGTCTTAATACATATATGAATGCACTCACGGGCCAAGATTTTACATGCTACCCGGCTAGCTCTACCGTAGAAAAAGATTTTTATAACATCCTCGAAGTCTATCTTGATGCAGTCTTTCATCCGGAACTCAAGAAAATGAGCTTCTTACAAGAAGGTCATCGTCTTGAATTTTTGGAAGCGCAAAACCCAAAAACCCCCCTTCAATTCCAAGGCGTTGTTTATAATGAAATGAAAGGAGCGCTTTCTTCTCCGGAAACAAGGCTTTGGGAATGCATCCTGAAATATTTAACTCCGGATCTTCCCTATGCTCTCAATTCCGGAGGAGATCCCAAAGAAATCCCGCTTCTAACATTCCAAGAACTCAAAGAATTTCACACAACCTTTTATCACCCCTCTCGATGTCTTTTCTTTTTCTATGGAAATATCCCGCTAACAAAACACCTTGATTTCTTATTAGACAAAACGCTGCAACATGTCTCAAAACAACCACAACTACCTCCCATCCCTTTACAACCAAGATTTTCTGCTCCCGTCTCTGTCTCCGAATTCTATCCTATATCTCCTACAGAGACTGTCGACAAAAAGACTTGGATTGCTTTCTCTTGGCTCACGGCACACATCTCCAATCAGGAAGACGTTTTAGCTCTGTGTCTTCTTGAGCTTCTTTTAATGGATACTGACGCATCACTCCTCAAAAAAGCTCTTTTAAAATCCAATTTATGTCTTTCTATCGATTCCTCCATCGATATAGAAATGAGCGAGATTCCTTTTTCTATTGTCTGCAAAGGATGCGAACCTAAAGATGCTAGCGAACTTAAAAAAATCATCTTCCACACTCTAAAGAACGCGACGTTTTCCAAAGAACAAATAGAAGCATGTCTTCATCAACTCGAATTTGAAAGAACAGAAATTCGAGCAGAAGGGGTCCCTTTTGGACTTTCTCTTTTTTTCCGCTCAGGCCTCATCAAGCAACATGGCGGAAAACCAGAAAATGCTCTTCTGATCCATTCTCTTTTTGAACATTTAAGAAAACATCTAAATGACAATTTTCTTTCACAACTGATTCATAAGTATTTGATCAACAACCCCCATTTTGTCGAGTTAACATTCTTGCCTGATCCCACATTATCTGAAAAAGAAAGGAAAGAAGAACAAGAAAGACTCTCTCATTTAAGAAGCCATGTCGATGAAAAGATGATTCTTTCCCAATCCAAAGAATTGAATCAATACCAAGAAGCTCAAGAGCATCAATCACTCGAATGTCTTCCTCGTTTAGGACTTCATGATATTCCACCTCACTCAAGAGATTTTCATCTCACGGATCTCAAAAAAAACAACCTCTCTATTTTTCATCATGATTGCTTTACGAATCGGATCATCTATGCAGATCTTGTCTATGATCTTCCGGATGTTGCCTTGCCAGATCTTCCTCTAATTGCCCTATACTCTCACTTCATGACCGAACTCGGATGCGGTCCTCGAGATTATGCGGAAAATCTAGCGTACCAGCAAGCATATACCGGAGGATGCAATGCCTCTTTATCTCTTCATGTTCCTCAAAATACTCCGGACATTTTCCATCCTTCTCTTTCGATCCGGGCTAAAGCTCTTTCTCATAACGGTGAAAAGCTCTTTACCTTATTTACAGACATGGTCAAAGGGGTCAAAACGGACGATAAAAATAGAGTTCAAGAACTTCTTTTGCAACACGTCAATCAAATCCAAAATCATCTTGTAAAAAACGCTTTAAATTATGCAATTCAACTCGCTCTCAAAGGATTTTCAAGCGCATCCTTCATCCATAACGAATGGCATGGATTTGGATATTACACAGCAGCTTTAAATTGGATAAAAAATCCAAAAGTTCTATCGGATGAATTAAGTCGCATTCAAAGACTCATTTTAGCCAAAGGATCTCCCAACCTAGTTCTTACTTGCGAACAAAAAGTATTCGATCAATTGGAAAATAAAGATTTTTTTGGACTCAGCGCCATTCCAACGACACCCATTGAACATTCTTGGAGTTGTTTTCCAAAACAAAAATCGCCTCAATACTCTGCTCATTTTATTTCATCTCCTGTCGCATTCACTTCTAAAGGGATGAGGACCATTAACTGTAAAGATCCAAGATCTGCCTTGCTTCTCCTTGCCGCAGAGCTTTTTGACAATTGCTATCTGCATAAAGAAATCCGTGAAAAAGGAGGCGCCTATGGATCTGGAGCTTCTTACTCACCTCATTCCGGAAATTTCCATTTTTATAGCTATAGAGATCCACATCTCGCCAGCACGCTCAACCACTTTCAAAAATCTTTACAAACCATCGCTGCAGGAAAATTTTCTTTGGATGATTTAGAAGATGCCAAATTCAGCGTGATACAAACTCTAGACGCCCCGGTTCCTCCCGGAAATCGAGCAATGACCGCATATTGCTGGAAAAGAGCTCAAAGAAGCTACAAAGATCGAGATTTATTTCGTCAAAAAATTCTTTTCGCAGAAAAGAAAGAAATTCAAGATGCGATCGAAGAATTGCTCATACCTCAAGTAAGTTCCGTCGTTTCGTTTTTAGGGGAAAATCTGTATCGAAAAGAAGAAACTTCATTACAGAGTGGTTTTACAATCCTCTCTTGAGCCGGATGAACCCAAAAAACTCATTTACCCTTCTAGGGTATTTCAATGCATTTCCTTACACCCCTGAGGTAGTCGAAGCGAAGCTACGCAAGATTGCTTGCTCTTAACCTGTCCTGCAATATTGATTTTCGTCTTGCAATTGACTCTTGAAAATAGATCGATTTTTTGATAAAGTCCTCTTTTTTTTGAGGGATTCAATGAATAGGAAAATTACTTTATTACTCATCGCAACACTTATCTCTGGGTTCTCCATTGAAAACAAGCCAACAATACTTAATAAAAGTCTTCTGGAACAGACTTCAGAAACATTCACCCATATTGCCGATAAAGCAATGCCGGCCACCGTCTTTATCAAAGTGCAAATCAACCAACCGTCAACGAATTACACATCTCCTTTTGATATGTTTGGCGATGATTTTTTTCAGAAGTTTTTTGGACAACCTTTTCAAAATCAACAGCCTCAACCTCAAGTCGCTGGCGGATCAGGATTTATCATTAGCTCTGACGGCTATATTGTAACAAACCATCATGTCATTAAAGACGCAACACAAATTACAGTCATTCTCAATGATGAAAGAGAATACACAGCAACCGTCAAAGGGAAAGATCCTCGCACCGATCTAGCTCTGATCAAAATCGAAGAAAAAGACCTCCCATATCTTGCTTTCGGAGATTCTGATACTCTCAAAATCGGAGAATGGGTCGTCGCTACAGGCAATCCTTTTGGATTAGAGGCAACTCTTACTGTCGGTGTTGTCAGCGCTAAAGGACGACAAGATATCGGACTTGCATCCTACGAAGATTTTATTCAAACAGATGCAGCGATCAATCCAGGAAATTCAGGGGGACCTCTACTGAACTTACAGGGCGAAGTCGTAGGAATCAATACAGCCATTTTTAGTCGAAGCGGTGGCTATATGGGAATCGGACTTTCCATCCCTAGTAAAATGGCGCAGCATGTGATTACTCAATTGATGGGTGATGGCAATGTAAAAAGAGCCTATCTTGGCGTTATGCTGCAACCTGTCGATAAAGAACTCTCTGATGCTCTCTCTTTAGAAAAACAAGAAGGGATTCTCATCTCAGAAGTGATGAAAGATTCTCCCGCAGCGAAAGCCGGCCTAAAAGATGGAGACATCATCACTCAATACGATGGGAAACCTGTCAAAAATTTGAACAAATTCCGCAATGATATTGCCATGATGATACCGGGACATGAAATATCTCTTCGAGTTCTCCGAAATAATAAACCCATGTCCATCACTGCAACACTCGGCACTCAAAGCGACACGGAAGTTTCTACCGAAATCACCCAAAAAATGGGGATTGAAATTGAGAACCTAACTCCGGAAACAGCCTCTAAATATGGATATAATGCCGACGTAGAAGGGATCGTCATCACCAAGGTCAAACCAGGATCTCCTGCGGCCAATGCAGGACTTCGACCGTCTTTCATTATTACGGGAGTCGCTCTCAACTTAACAAACCAAAAGAAGATCAGAAATACAACCGAATTTGAAGAATCTCTGAAAGAATTCGGCGATAAAAAACATATTATCCTGATCGTAAGACATCAAAATTATCAGCGTTACTATACAATCAAGCTAAGCTAGTGTCTAAGGACAAAAGTCCGCTGGCTTATTTTACTCATCTTTTCCAGCCTGACGGCCTGCATAGCGCCAGAGTGACGTATTCAAGTCTACCTGGCGCTATGCAGTTGTCAGTCAGAAAAATCTGAGCAAAATAAGCTCGCGGACTTTTGTCATTAAACACTAGGATTGGAAATGCAAGAAAGATTTCGTATTCGCTATCCCAAATCTAGTTCTCGATTCTGGTTGTTTTTTTGGGCATTTTGCTTTTTCCCAATCGCTATCAACCTGAATAATGGGTTTTTCAGGTGAGCGTCAACGCATTGTCCAACCCATCTAAATTTAAAGAAGGTTTTTTGGGTTGAAGACTATAGGCTGCAAGTCCAGAAAGTAGATTGATCAAGAAGTTTTGTGGACTCCTATGACGTGTATGTTCGATCTGTGAAATGTTTTTGAGTTGATCGTTAACAGTTTCAATTAAAGATCTTTTTCTCAAAAGCAATCTATCTTTTAACGACATTAATTTTTGCTTCATATTTGATTTTATTGTCGTAAATAATTGCAATCCTCGTTCAAACAACTTCTGTCCGATTTCTGCTGAAATATACCCTTTATCTCCGAATAACTTGCCAAAAATGCCTTTGGAAAGCGTCTCAACCATCGAAACATCAGAAACATTTCCTTGAGTCAGTTGAAAAGCTAAAATTTCCCCTTTGTCATTGATAATCAAATGCAATTTAAACCCATAGAACCAGCCAGAAGTTGTTTTCCCTCTCTTGGCCAAATTTCTAAAAACTTTGTTTCTACGAATGCGTTTGTTATGGCAAACTGCTATCGATGTAGAATCGATAAAAGCGATTCCGGTGATTTTCCCTTTGAGGAAGAGTAAGTAAGCAAACAGAGGGATGAACAGGGACTTTTTGATTTCTACAAAGCGCTCATAGCTGATGAGTTTGGGAAAAAATGGTTTAAAATAATCGCAAATATACCCATAGAAATGTTTAAAAGTTCTGAAGTTTGATTGATGGAATAAAATGACAATGGTCATCATTTCTGAAATTGACAACTCTGGTTCCGGTCCTCTTTTTGTTCTCCCAGGACCAATGAGATGTTGTTCCCATTCACTTCGAAACTGTTTCCAAAAATCATCTACGCTGCAAAATAAGGTTGTTAGGTCTGACATTTTGATCTCTCTTGGTTAACGGTTTGTGTTGCAACAAAACGGTTTACACCAAGTAGAGATCTTTTTTCATCAAAATTTTACTTTATCTTGTTCTTCCTCAATCCATTAAACCCATTATTCAGGTTAATAGCGCTCGCTTCCATCTTTGAGCGTTGTAATAATGCGCAAAATACGATCTAACACTACCTGAGCTTCAAAGGCAGAAGAGGGCGATCCATTTTCCATCATATTTTGAAGCATATCTCTTTCTTTTAAAAAAAGATTTTCTCGATCGACAGTAAGAAAGAAGGTACCTTCTTTTGCATCTTCTTTCAAACGATTTAATTCTGTCTCAAAAGCACTTACCTGAGTTCGAATCAAAAAAAGCTGAGCTATATGAAGCTCCTCACTAAGGCGATCGACTTCATCATCCACTTTTTTTTGTTCTTTTTCTGCTTGAGCTAATTTCTTTTGTAAATATGCAATTTTTTGTCTTTGCTTACTTAAATGCACTTTCTCAACAACAACTCCAGAAGAAAGTAAAGATCCGCCGGGATTCAAAGAACACCCAGCCATCATACACCCAACTCCAACCCATAAAATCTTCATCATCTCAACTTATCCACAAATTCTTTAAATTCTTGATCATTTTTAAGCGCTTCAAATTGAGATTCTTTTAAAATTGTTGAAAGATCCAATTTTTCATAAGAAGCAGCCGCCTTTAGCCACCCCCCTGCTAACTGACCCTGCTTTAAATGAGCAAATGAACGAGCATTTCGAAGGGCCATTTCTTGGCTTGGCGCGATCTGATAACATTCTTGAGAAAGCTCTGCTACAATCGCATAATTTTCAAATTCATAGCTCAAACGATGTAAAAGACATTTTAAATCTGACTCCACATGATCTTTACATTGCAATAAAAGCTCGTAAGCTTCTTTCTTCTTTCCTTCTTTCATACATAAAAGAGCTAAATATTGAGATGCTTGAATTGCAAGAATGCCTTTTTTATTCTTATCCAATATCTCTTGAAAAATCTGTCTTGCCTCTTCTTCTTTTCCTTCATGAAGCAAGGTCTCTCCCTTCAAAAACAGATCTTTATTTTCTTCGTTTCGATCTTGATCGCTTGCTATGCGGCTTTTTCTCCAGGAATCAAAGCTCTGATAGGCGAAAAGAAAAAAGATCGCCCCTACAAGGAACGCCTGGATCACAAAAAAGTAAAAAGAAAAGAGAACTGCAATCACGGATCCAATGAGTAAAGAAGCTTTAAATCCTTGAATTCCAAAACGGGCTTCTAAAGCAATCCGTAAAAGTTGGCCTCCATCTAAAGGAATCACCGGCAATAAATTCACAATACTCCAAAACAAATTCGCCACCTGTGTGATTTTCAACCCGAAAAAAATCACAGGATAACTCGACCAATTATACCTCAGTAAAAAAGAAGCCGCTAAAAAGAGAAAAAAACCAAAAAGAGGCCCGTTGAAAACAATCAAAAACTGCTTTCCAAACGACAATTTAGGACCTTCATATGAAGTGAGGCCTCCAAATGCGATCAACTGAACTCTTGCTTTTTGTTTAAAAAAAACAGCTGTTAATGCATGTCCAAACTCATGCACTAAAACAGAAACCACAATGACACCCACCCAAACCAAAATCCCAATCCAAGATTGACTATTGAGAACTCCAATCAAAAGAGCAAGCACCCAAAAAAAAGGATGAATGATAATGGGAATTCTCCCAGGAATCACGATCATACAAAAAAACCTCAAAAAGACGACTTTACCGATTCAAGAGATTTTTTACCTCCAAAACTTTAACACCCCAGAAAAAGAAGATCTTTGCTAAACTCTCCGACCATATGTTTAGCTTTATCAAAAAACTCTTCTCCCCATTCACGAAAATCAAATCTCTACTTGGACAAAAAATCCTCTCTCTTTTTTCCAAGAAAATCGATGAAACCACCTTTCTTGCGCTTGAACAACTCCTCTACGAAGCAGACTTAGGACCAGCGCTTGCTCTTGAGCTTACAGAAAAGCTCAAAACCCACATGCGTAAAGACCCAAATCCTGAAAACATCATCCCGTTTCTCAAATCCGAACTTCTCCCTTCCTTCATCTCTCCTCCTCCAATCACCGACCATCATCCTCATATTATTCTCATCGTAGGCGTGAATGGAAGCGGCAAAACCACCTCAATTGCCAAACTTGCATCTCACTACAAATCTCTCAATAAAAACGTCCTCATCGCCGCAGCCGACACATTTCGTGCTGCAGCCGTCGAACAACTTTCGACCTGGGCACAAAAAATCGACATCGACATCATCAAATCAAAACCCGATAGCGACCCTTCATCTGTTGTCTTCGATGCCCTCTCAGCTGCCAAAGCCAGAAACTCTGATATCGTCCTCATCGACACCGCAGGAAGACTGCAAACGAAAACCGACCTCATGCAAGAGCTCTCAAAAATCCGCCGCACCTGCCAAAAACAAATCCCTGACTCCCCCCATGAAACACTCCTCGTCCTTGATGCCACCATCGGACAAAACGCGCTCGATCAAGCCAGAATCTTTCACCAATTCACACCCATTACCGGCATTATCCTGACCAAACTTGATGGTTCTTCTAAAGCAGGTATTGCAATCCCCATTCAAAGGGAACTCAAAATCCCGATTCTTTGGGTAGGCCTCGGAGAAAAAGAAGCGGATCTTATTCCTTTCAATGCTTCCGACTATCTTGATGCACTCCTCAAGCCATCGGAATAAAAATGCTTGCCAACAGAAGTTTTATTTGAGTACTCTATAGACACAGTTAAGGGGCAATAGCTCAGCGGTTAGAGCAGCGGACTCATAACCCGTCGGTCTCTGGTTCAAATCCAGGTTGCCCCATTTTCTCAACATGCTTACCCTTAACAAGTTAGGTGTGATTTAGTGGATCATATTAAAGACAAAAAATCTGTCGATGCACACACAATGCACACAGGTTCACTAAAAAGCACAGTGCGCAGCAGCAAACCCCAAGGTGCTGACATGCGTGGTATACAAAAAATTCCAAATAAAGATGGTACGAAGAGCTACAGAGCTCAGGTTAGGTTAAACGATGGCTTGCCCCCACAATCAAAAAGCTTCCCTACTCTAATGGAAGCTAGAGCTTGGAAGGCTCAAGAAGAAACGAAGCGTAGACAGGGCATGTACTTCCCTACAATGACCTCGAAGCAAAACAAACTTGATGAGCTCATTGACCGCTACATCGCAAAAGTCCTCCCTTCAAAGCCAAAAAATGCACGAAACACCCAGCAGCACCTTCTTTGGTGGAAAACACAGCTAGGTAATCTTCCTCTTAATAAAATATCTTCTGATGTCATTTCTCAGACTAGGGATTTGCTTCTAGACAAGCCCAACAGAGATGGTAACCCCCTGTCTCCTAAAACTGTAAACCGCTATCTGGCATCTCTTTCAGCGGCTCTTACATATGGTGTCGAAGAATGTGGTTGGTTACACACCAACCCCTGCCTTCTTCTTTCCAAATTCAACGAAGGACCATCACGTAATCGATTATTAAGCAGAGAGGAGATCGACAAGCTGCTTGAAGCCTGCAAGAAAAGTAAATCAAAAAACCTCTATCCCATGATTTTCTTAGCTATGCGCTCAGGAATGAGGCTCGGCGAATTACAAAAGCTGGAATGGATAGATGTAAACTTAAGCCAGAACGTAGTGTTTCTGAGAGATACTAAGAATGGCCTTCCACGCTCAGTTCCCTTAAGCAACGAAGCAAGAGCGGTTTTAGAAAACACCACTCCTATTCAGGATAGAAAGGGGCTCGTTTTTCAGAATAAATATTCCGGCAGTAAAGTTTCTATACACAAAGCCTTTTATAAGGCTATCGCTTTGGCAGGTATTGCCGATCTGCATATTCATGACCTACGGCATTTATTTTGCACGACAGCCGCCCAATCTGGTGCATCTATTCTTCAAATAAAAGCTATCACGGGGCACCAAACTCTACAACAACTGTCTCGCTATACGCATATTGAAGGAGCTCATCTGAAACACATTGTCGATGATGTAGACAAAGCCTTTCAGGAGAAATAATACTACCCTTTCAAAGAGGCCATTCTCCGTCTTCCAGCCTCTTCTATTTCTGCCAAAACCTCACGTTTGCTTTTCACACAAAGAAACATAGGTAGATTTTCTCCCGTCAAGCCAGCAATAAAGACAGGATGTGCTCTTGAAGTGCCCCCCTGTTCTAGATATTCATTCCAAAGTTGTTTTTCAATTTTAGCTCGTTCTGACCCAGAATACCGAGCAGGAACAGAAAAAAAAGCAATCAAGTCACTAGGACAGGATTTTTCAATACGTTTAATTCTCTCTTTCATTCGCATGTTCATTTCTCCTTTATTTTTGCCCGCCAATATACCGTTCTATATCAGCAAGTCGATCTTCTAATTCTTTCAACTCCATAAATTTCATTACATGTCCTAAAACGTCGTTCGCAGCGGCTCTTTGAACAGTCGGACTGTCGTCACGTTCTAATAAATTACCCAGAGTTTTTGCTGCTTTGGTTGAGGTAATCTTCAAATGATTCACGGCTTCGTTGACAATCTCATTGCGTAACCTGTCTAGCTCTGATTTAAACTGAGGTTCTTTAAGCCATTCGTAGAATGTATTTCTTGAAATACCTGCACGTTCACAAGCCTCTTCAATAGTCAAATTTGAAGCAAAGATTGGAAGAGCTTGTTTCTGCCTCTCTGAGAGGCTCAATGTGTCACTTTTTGTCATATTTTGTATTTCCTTAATGCATTAGTTGTTTATTCATATTCTGAATAGCTTCTTGAAGCCATTTTCTCAAATCACCACCTTCTTGAAAATAATCACCAACACTTTTTCCATGTGGAGTAAGGATGCGATGAATATTACAAAATTTCTTTTTCCATTTTATCCATGCAACTACACCAGCAGAATCAAAATCTGGCACAAAAAGAATATGAGTTGTTCTTTTCAGAATATTTTCTGTTTCAGCATCAAGCGGCTTTGTACTTCCACCCAGAGCAACACAATAGACTAAATCGCCTACTTCCTGCTGAACAAGCAAGCCATCGAATTCAGATTCAAGCACAAGAGCAACTGGCAATTGGTTGGTTCCATATACCGATGGAGATGATTTTGACCCCGAAATTTCAACATATTTAGGCAGTTTATCGTCTTCTTTCCAAGCTGAACGGCGGATCTTAAGTTTTACAACTTGGCCATCGTCCGAAAATGTGGGGATAGTGAAGCCAATGGGTAGCCAAATTTGCTGAGGCGTCCCATTGCTTTTGATCTGCTCTTCTAAACCCCAACCCTGGCGACTGCGTTTAAAGTCGCGACCTTGAGGATCACCTGGATTGAATCCAATCTTGTATTTTTCAATGGACTCAGCCGTGAATCCACGCTCTTGCATTTTTTTGAAAGCATCAGGGTTCTTTATCAAATTAGCATGACACCATTCTGTGAACGCTGCAGCTTTCTCAATCCAAATGATAGGAGGATTCGACGCAATTAGGGGCTTGGCTGGCTCCTGTATCCTTTGTACGAATTGGCGTGGTTTTGGCGTTATTTTTAGTCGGGCACAGGCATCTCGGTAATTCAGACCGTGCCATTCTCGAAGAAAAGTTATTGCATCCCCACATTTTTCACATTTTCGACATCTATAACGTCCCCCTGAATATTCACCATTCTTGTTATGTCGGTTAAGCCAGATAAGAAAACGATCCTTACCATCCTTACAAAAGGGGCATGGCGAGCAATACTCACCTCCATGACATGAGGCTTTTCTTCGAGGCGAATATCCTATTTCTTCGACCAGCTCTTTTATATCCATACCCTCACCCTTTTGCTCAGATACCAGTATTTGATCAGTGATAAGTTCAAATACCAGTCTAAAAGTATGGTTAAGAATGTTTTGCGATCATTTTTATCGTCAAATACCTGTCGAATACCTCTCAAATACCGGTATTTCATCACATCAAATACCGCTATATTCTTTAGATATAGCGGTATTTGATGTGACAAATAATGAACCCAGGCATGAAAGTTACCCATTCAAACCCTCCCTTTCTTGGATTGCATCTATCCAATAAACCCAAGGATTTCGGTTGCTTGATTTTTTTCCTGGGTCGCTTAGCTCTCTTTGACATTCCTTTGCATTTTCCATCTCACTTAATAACGTTCGGGTATAATTTTCGGTTTTAGCGATTGCTTCTGCTAAAGTTTTGCAGGTAAGACGAGTGCCCACATAACGCTTCATCTCTGCTTTAAGCTTTTCTTTATCACTCGCCTTTGCCCTCTTGATTTGTGTTGGACTACTAGGATCATTCCAAGATACGTATACGCTTTCTAATTGAGGCTGTAAGCTGAAGTTTTGATTTGCCCATCGCTCTCCATCTTTTAACTTTTCACAAGACATCACTGCATGCGTATCATTGTCAGGTATTTTTTCAATCTTGATTACGAAGTCTGACCCACAACGCAAAGCAACGCTGCCTCTCTCGCTTAACCCGCTTTTATTTGTATGATGCACTAGTAACACGGCGCAACCCAACTTGTTGATTGCTAAGCGGCAAGAATGTAAAACCTTACCCATGTGTTGAGCACTGTTTTCATCCGCACCTACAGTAGCTGTATGTAAAGTGTCAATTATGAGGAGATCGAGAGCATCTACTCCATTTGCTAATTGATATGCCTGTCTTTCATGGCAAAAATGATTAATTGTTGCTGCAGTAGTCTCACAGGGCACAGGACATTAAAAGAAATTTTTTAAAACAACCTCTCGATAGTTTGGATCGGTAGCTGCCGCAACTCTCTT
>DAIDHZ010000002.1 GCA_027451825.1 Chlamydiota bacterium | reverse complement strand
TCAGCGCCGGCTACGCCTGGTCCAAATTTAGGGATCTTCCTTGCAGAATTCAGGGACTTTGAACTGGAACGAGTATAGAAGACTTCACACTTACAGTCATATTTAAAGAGAAAAGATCTGTTTTTTGTCGTTTTCAGTCAAAGCTCGGAAAGAACCCTCTTCCAAAGATCCTAAAAGAAGTCCGCCAATACGAATACGAGTTAATTCTACAACATCTAGCTTCGCTCTTTCTGCAATGATGCGCACTTCGTGCTTACGACCTTCTTTCACAGCGATTTTGAAGGTTCCGCGTCTCACTTTACGCACAGAAACAGGCTTTACCCATTTATCATCGACACGAGCACCTTCAGAGAGCGTCTCTAAGTGCTTCACTTCGATTTCTTGGACAGTTTTCACAAGATATTCTTTAATCACATTAGAAGATGGATGAATCACTTGTTGAGCAAAGTGCCCATCATTTGTGACAATTAAAAGACCCGTTGTATCACGATCCAGACGCCCAATGGTAAATAATCTCTCATTCGAGTGAGGGAACATATCGAGAATAATAGGTCTTCGGCCCACACGAACATTGGAACAAATCATCCCTTTCGGTTTATTCACCATGTAATAAACTTTTTCTTGTTCTTTAGAAATCAAAGAACCATCGACGCTGATACGGTCGGAGGCAAAATCAACAAGAGTCTGCGGCACACGAACGGTTTCTCCATTCACCTGTACACGACCCATAAAAATCAACTCTTCAGCAGCTCTACGGGAAGCAACCCCCGCCCCTGCCAAGGCTTTACTCAAACGTTTTTTTGTCATAGCGAGAATAGTATAAAGGAAAAAGCTCTTCTGGTAAACTACAACTATGAAGAAAACACATCTTATTTTACTTCGCCACGGCCAATCTGTTTGGAATCAAAAAAATCTCTTTACCGGATGGGTCGATGTCCCTTTAAGCGAACAAGGAATTCAAGAAGCTTATGATGCCGGGAAAAAAATCGCGCATCTTCCGATCGATGTTGTCTTTACATCGACTCTCATGCGCGCTCACATGACGCTGCAACTCGCTCTTCTTCACCACTCTCAAAAGAAAACTCCTATCTTTGAGCACCTTCTTCAAAAAAACTTTGAAAACTGGAACAAAATCTATAGCGAAGAGACTCTTAAAGAAATGATCCCAGTCTATTCTGCCTGGCAACTCAACGAAAGAATGTATGGGCATCTGCAAGGACTCAACAAAAAAGAGACCGCTCAAAAATATGGCGAGGCTCAAGTTCATCTTTGGAGACGCAGCTTCGATGTAGCTCCTCCCGGAGGAGAGAGTCTCAAAATGACCGCCGAAAGAACCATTCCATTCTTTGAAGAAAAGATTATACCTCACCTAAAATCTCAAAAATCGGTACTGATCTCTGCCCACGGCAACTCTCTTCGTTCCATCATGATGTATTTAGATCATTTGAGCGAACAAGAGATTGTCAATTTAGAACTTCCAACAGGCGTGCCTGTCATTTACACATTTGAAAAAGACTCATGGCAGAAGATTTCTTAAATTTTAGCGCAAATGAAGAGACACCACCGATCTCTCTTTCAAAAGAAACATTAGACGTTCAGTCGATTTACCAACTTTTTGGAGTCGGTTCCGAAAATCGCTTCGTCTTTACATCCTCCGGCGCCGAAGCCATCAACCAAGTGTTATGGTCGGTCTTTTTAAAAGTCTCTAGAGAAACGGGCAAATGCCACTTCATCACATCGCACCTGGAAGATGCGGCAACTCTTCAAATGATGAACCGCCTGGAAGAGCTTGGATGCTTTGTCAAAATAGCGCCGGTCAATAGCCAAGGAGAAATCGATGTTCAAAAACTCAAAGAACTCATCTCTCCTCGTACGGCACTCATCTCGATCTCCATTGCGCAAGGGATGACAGGCGTTATCCAACCTATTGAAGAAATTGGAGCCATTGCCCAAGAAAAAAAGATCCCTCTTCATCTCGATGCAACACACGCTGCTGGAAAATTCTACATCTCATTTGAAGAGCTCAAAGCAACCTATCTCACATTTTCAGGAGATAAGATCCATGCAAACCTTGCATCCGGAGGTCTTTTTGCAAAAAAAGACGCCCCTTTGGTTCCCCTCATTTTAGGAGAGACCTCTCTTCGTGCAGGGAAAATAGATCCTATCTCTTTCAATTCTCTTTGCCAAGCTGCTAAAGAAGCCTCTCTTTTTTTAGACACCATGAGCCTAGAAATTGCGCGTCTTCGAGATTTTTTTGAAAAAGAAATTACACGTCTTATCCCAAGCGCTCAAATTCTTTGTAAAGAAGGACTTCGACTTCCGAATACAACAGTGATTTCCTTTCCTAAAGCACATCAAGAAGCTCTATTTTCTCTTCTTCTTTTTAAAAAAACAAAACCTCTTCTTGGCGGCAATGAAATGCAGCACATCTACCCTCTTTTAACCGGTATGGACATTTCAGAATCTCTCGCCGAATGCGCTCTTCATTTTTCTTTCGACCGCACAATGACACAAGAAAAAATACTTCATGCAATCAACGTCATCAAAGAGTCCTTTGAGTTTCTCGCAAATATCTCAATAAACACTCCTAAAACGCCACTTTTCATCAAAGCACCTATCGCGCTCAATAAAAAGCTCAAAGAAAAAATACACAGCCTCCGCTTTGTCGGATCTTTTTCTGAAAACGATGCAAAAATGAAAGGAATGCGCTATGTGGAAGGAAAAGAAAACAACGTCATCTTTTATCTTCTTGTCGATGAAACCGATGGTGTGATCGCTGATGTCAAATTTCAAGCTTTTGGTCCCCTTGCGCTCATTGCCGCCGCAGAAATTTTATCAGAACTTGTGATCCGAAAAAACTACGTACAAGCCTCCCGAATCACAGCAGATCTCATCGAATCTACAGCCAAAACTTCACAAGAAGAAACTGTTTTCCCAAGTCACTTTCATGGCCTTTTAAATCAACTTCTCTCAGCCATCGATCATGCAACTCAAAGCTGCAGCGACATTTCATGCAATTCTCAAAGTTATGATATGACTCCCATTGAGTGGGATAGTAGTGCACACCCTGATGGAATCCCCGGATGGGATACCTTTTCTTTAGAACAAAAAAAACATCTCATTGAAGAAGTCATCCATAAAGATATCCGTCCTTACATTGAACTCGATAGCGGGGGCGTTACCATTCACGAGCTCAAAGAAAACAACGAACTCTTTATCGCCTACGCAGGATCCTGCACAACCTGTCATTCGGCGACCGGATCTACCCTTTCCGCCATCCAACAAATTTTAAGAGCAAAAATACATCCCGCCATCACCGTCATCCCTGTTTTTTAAATATTTAAAAAAAACACAAAAAACATTACAATCAACTAAAACAAATGAGACTATTATTACAAAACCAATAAATCCAAACACCATTTACTTTATTCATCCTTTTTATTTAGGAAATGAACCTCTATTTGAACAAAATGACGGATCAAAAAAAACTCATCTGCAAAGGCCCAACAATAGACCTCTTGCGTAACTAAGGCTTCGTCGAGTTTTGGGGATTATTTTGGCCGATTTTTGATTTTTTTTGCGGGGGTAGTATACCCGTTTGATACAACCCCTCACAAAAAAAATCAAAAACTCGACTCAAAAGAACCCCAAAATCGACAGAAGCTTAGTTACGCAAGAGGTCTAATATCTCCCGAAGAAGCCAATGAAAGAGCCATGACTGCGGTATACCGAAACAACCTGAAGAATCGGGATTTTGGCAAGAAGGCTCCTCAAAATTCTCATGCGGAGCGAGTGACCATTGCCGAGAGGCAAGGCACGAGTGAGTATGTGAATTTTGAGGAAAAGCCGACGCTGCCAAAAACCGATCCTTCAGGTTGTTTCGGTATAAGAAGAGTACTTCCTGTTTCAGCAGAACAAATACATGAAGCTCAACCACTCCATGGATCTTCTTCAGCATCTTTACTTACATTCACCAACTTAGGATAAATAACTTTTGATTTCAGCGGGCTTTGAAGAACCCCTCCCTAAAAAGAGAGGGGATTGCGCCGAGCAAGTATTCACGCTAGAAATGATCTCAAGAATTTTTATTTAAGGACCGCTAACGCAAATAAGAGTCTAATTCTTTGCTCGTGCTAACAATCTCATCGAGAAGACCAAATTCTTTAGCCTCTTCAACAGTCATCCAGTTATCACGGTTGATGGCCTTTTCAATGGCTTCGGGCGTTTTCCCCGTAGATTCCGCATAAATTCCAACTAAAATTGAACGAGTTTTTAACATCTCTTTTGCTTGAATATCAAGATCGGTTGCTTGTCCACGAATCACCCCGCCAATCAAAGGTTGGTGGATCATAATTCGGGCATAAGGGGTCGCAAGTCTTTTCCCTTTTCCGGCAACAAGACTCAATAAAGAACCCATTGATGCAGCAAGCCCTGTAACCAGTGTCACTACAGGAGAAGTCATCATTTTAATCTGATCCCAAATTGCAAATCCGGAATCCACGGAACCTCCGGGAGAATTGATGACAAACAAAATAGGCTTTCCGGGAGCTACATGATCCAAATACCAAAGTTTTCGAATGATCTCTTTAGCGCTATCGGAATCGACAGCATCTGAAAGAAAAACTCTTCTTTTGTCAAGAATCGATTGCTCTATTTTATCACTGGTAAATCGAAATGTTTTTTCTTCTTGCTCTGTCGCCATATATTTTATTTTACTCCCTTTTTCTCATATTCGTAGATTTCACTAATTTTAGTCGATGATTAGATCCGGGTAAAGAGGGAATTTTTCCAAAAGCCCCTTCACTCTTTCACGAATACGATGAAGAACTTTTTCATCCGCTTTCATTTTTGAACGAGATGGCGCCTGTGTTTTAGGATCCAAGACAGCCGTTGCTGTTTTCAATAGATCAACTACCATCTCAGCCACTTCCTTCATTTCATCAAGTCCCATGCCTAAAGTCGTTAAAGCAGGCGTCCCCATACGAATTCCGGAAGTATACCAAGCTCCATTGACATCATGAGGAATCGCATTCCGATTCACTGTCAAATGAGCTTCCCTTAAAAGAGTTTCCGCCTGACGGCCATTGCAGCCAAAACTTGCCGTCACATCCACAACAAGAAGGTGATTTTCAGTACCTTTTGTTAAAACGCGAACTCCTTTTTTCATCAAAAACTCTGCAAGATGTTTTGCGTTTTCAACCACTTGATGCGCATATTTTTGAAATGGAAGCGACAGAGCTTCTTTAAAGGCCACGGCTTTTGCAGCCATCACATGAGGAAGCGGTCCTCCTAGAGCAAGCGGACAGCCTTTATCCACGGCTTCTCTAAACTCTTCTTTACAAAGAACAAGACCTCCGCGAGGACCTCTTAATGTCTTATGAGTGGTTGAAGTCACAACATGCGCAAAAGGGATCGGATTATAAGGCCCCGTAAAAACTTTACCGGCAACAAGACCTGCAAAATGGGCCATATCCACCATCAGAACCGCTCCTACGCTATCCGCAATCTCCCGCATCTTGGAAAAATCGATCCGTCTTGGATACGCAGAATAGCCGGCGACAAGAATGAAAGGCTTTTCTTCTTTGACCTTTTTTTGAAGCGCCATGTAATCAATACAGCCTGTTGCCTCATCCACATCATAATGAGACGCCTTCATCATTTTTGAAGAAATGTTATACCGATATCCATGCGTTAAATGCCCTCCGGAGCCAAGAGCCATTCCCATCATTTTTTGATTGATCAAAAGCTGTCTAATTCTCTCATATTCTTCGACAGTCAATTCATCTAAATTTTTTTTACCCAATTTTTCAATTTCTTTAGACTGGATCCTTTGCGTTAAAATCGCCCAGAAAGCAACCAAATTCGCATCGGCTCCGGAATGAGGCTGCACATACGCATGATCGGCCCCAAACAGCTCTTTCGCAAGGCTATTTGCCTTTCCCTCAATCGCATCAATGTGTTCACAGCCGGCATAGAATCGATGGCCTACAAATCCTTCGCTATACTTATCCGTCAGCCAATTTCCCATGGCAAGCTGCACTGCATAGGATGAAAAATTTTCCGAAGCAATCAGTTTTAAGTGAGATCTTTGCGCTTGAAGTTCTTGAATAATACTTCTTGCAATGTCAGGATTTTCTTGGCCCACAACGTCTAAAGAGGCCATGTATGCAATCGCAGCCGTAGAACGATCTTTTTCATCCACCTTTTCAAAATATCTTTTTAAATAGGACATACACCCCTCTACTTCAAAGAAAATAAAAAGAAAAGTTCTCTCTTGCAGATTTTATTGTCAAGAAGTTATGATCTCCTTCAAAGTTTAAGAGGCAACGAACATGCACCCTTCTCTGAAAGAGATCCTTGACATTCAAGAATACGACATGAAAATGATTCGTCTTATGCGTTTAAAAAAGATGCGTCTTGCCGAGTTAGATCATATTGATTCTTTGCGACAAGAACTCAAAAAACAGCAATCTGATAAAGAAACAGAAATTGCAGAACTCAATCGAGGAATTGCTGTTCAAGAAGCAAAAATTATCGATATCAAAGAACGTCTTAAAAAACTGGAAGCAAAACAAGCATCTGTCAAAAAAGTCGATGATTTTAATGCTCTCAATCAAGAGATGTCTTCTTCAGAAAGAGAGCGAGTCGCCACCGAACAAATCACGAGCGATATGATCGATAAACGAAATTTGGAAGAAGAAATTTTAGAAAAAATCAAAGAATCTCTACGACAATCTGAAGAAAGCAGTCAAACTCTTGAAAAAGAAATTCAAGAAAATATCCGCGTCATCAATCAAGAAGGAATTGAGCTACAAAGCGCAAGAGATCATCTTGCAAAAAAAGCAGATCCGGAAGTTTTACGCATTTACGAAAGACTTTTAAAAAATAAAAAAGACAAAGTCGTCGTTCCTATTGAAAACAGAACCTGCGCCGGATGTCACATCGCTCTCACCGCTCAACATGAAAACGTGGTTCGAAAAGGAGAAAGGATCGCATTTTGTGAACACTGCTCCCGCATTCACTACTGGCAAGCGGAAGAAGAAGTTGAAGAAACAACCAAAAAACGCAGACGCAGAGTCGCTCATAGCTCATAATTTCTGAGAGGAAAAGTAAGTCATCGCTGTTGATTTTTTAACAGAGGAAAGTCCGGACTTCAGAGGAAAAGATACCAATTTATCTTGGGCACCGCAAGGTGACGGAAAGTGCAACAGAAACTAAACCGTTCCTAAAGCTTCTAACGAAGTTCAGGAAGTAGGATGAAAAGTTAGGCTTTGAGAGTCTATCCTCTTTGGGTAACCAAGGATGCGTGCAAACCCTATCTGAAGCAAGGTCGAATCGAACGAGGTGTGTTCCGCACTGTTTTTAAGTTCTAGCTGGCTGCATTAGAAGAATGATGACTCACGACAAAATCCGGCTTATCGCTTTTCCTCTCTCTTTTTCAAAATAAAAAAGGATTTTTTATGTCGTCTCTTTCATCCCTTTCCAACTCTATGATTGTACCGATGCTCGACAACTCCTCTCCTCCTCGACGAATCCAAGCCATCGTTCCCATCGCAGGACTTGTTCGATTTCAAGATCGAGAAACAAAGGAATTCTTAAGAAATATGAGTCAAATTCGCGATGTAGCACTTGGCGAGCAACATAAAGTGGCAGCTTTTCTCAGAACTTGCCAAACTCAGGTATCATTAAATAGAGTCGTTCTTTTGCAACTCTAACGTCTCTTTTCTGATGATTTTTTTTCATATAGCCAAAGCAGGCCAACAGGGAGAACGGCAATCAAATTGCCAAGAGCAATCCAGATTGCATAACGAAAGAAACCCACCTGAATTTCTGACGGTGGGAAAAAACCAATCACCACAGTCAAAAGACAGCCAAAAAGCCCTATAAAGCAAGAAACACTTCTCCATCCTTTCGGAATCCAAAAAACCCCACTCCCTTGCTTCGGACGGCCAAGCTTTAATGCTGACAAAAACATAAGTCCATACATAAAGAGATAAAGCTCTGTACTTAAAGCCGTTAAAAACCAGTAAAATGCATTAATGCTTGGAGTAAAGATAAAAACTAAACAGAAAATAGAAACAAAAATTGCTTGGACAAGTAAGATTCGAACGGCTACGCCGTTTTCATTTTTTTTTGCAAAAAATGGAGGTAGAAAACCATGGCTCGCCGCTTGCAAAAGACCTTTTGCAGGAGAAAGAAGCCAATTGATCATGCCTCCAACGCTACCCACCACAATCAACAAAGGAATCACACGGATCAAAAATTCCATATGAAATGTTTTTAAAAAGAAAGAAAACGTTTGCATAATTCCATCAACTAAACGAATTTCTTTTTCTGGAATCACAACAGCAATCGACAAAGAACCTAAAAGCATCGTCACAAGCAAAATCAAAGAAGAAAGAGCCAGAGCTCTTGGAAAATTTTTTTGAGGATTTACAACATCATTCACATGAACGCCGGCCAGCTCCATTCCCAAATAAGAAGCAACAATTGCAATTAAAGAAACCCAATTTTCAACTTTTTGAAAAGAAGGCAGCAGCTCCGATGCTCTAAAAGAAATTTGAATCGTCTCTCCTTGACAAATCCAAATGCCTCCAAGAAGAATTAAAAAAAACATCGGTAAAAACGTACCAAAAACGGCACAGATCTCATTCATTTTCGCAGAAACATGCAATCCCTTAAGATTCACAAGAGTAAGTCCCCAAAAAACCACAAGAATCATCGAAGCTAAAAAAAGACGATTTTGAGCCAGCTCGGGATCCCAAAAATAAGCTGCTGTTCCTGCAATAAAAGAAAGAATCGTAGGATACCAAACCATGGTATTGATCCACTGCAGCCAAATCGCAAGCACCCCCCATCTTTTACCAAATGCGGCTTTAACCCAATAAAAAATCCCCCCCTCTTCGCTATAACGAGAAGAAAACTCGGCAGAAATCAGAGCTACAGGAAATAAAAAAATAAGAGCTGAAAATAGATAAAAAAAGATCAGAGAACTTCCAAAAAGAGCTGCCGCCGGCAAATTCCGGATACTATCAATAGCCGCAACAATCAATAAAACCAACGAAAAAAAAGAAACTTTTTTCATAATCGGCAATTATATTCTAAAAGACTTAAATTTTTTAACTAAAAACAAGAAAACAAGCAAACTTTAGGGCTCTCCCGGTATATTTCCGAGAAAACCCTGATCGCTTGGAACCAAAAAGATCCAAAGAAAGAACTTATGCTCTAGTAGACGATCCAATACGATTGAATGGCAACTGACGGTTCACAATCAAAGCGCCTGCAACAATCGATGCGATCGCTGCACTGCTACGAACAACCGTTCTCCAAACTTGCTGAGAAGAAGGTTTAGAAACTGCAGCAGATGTTGCTTTACCCACAGTCGAAAGAATATTGCGAATCATCGGCAATTCTTTAACAAGAACATAAACACCTGCTCCTGCAAGACCAATACCTGTAGTCCCAATCAAAGGTTTAGCAAGAGGTTGCATTTTCGTTAAATATGGCTTCACAAATTGTGATACTTGATTGAATGCATTTGAAACGGTATGTGACATAAAAATACTCCTTTTTTCGAAAAATAGAGACACTTTATAGAGGTAAGATTTTTTTTGTCAAAAGAAAGTTCTAAAATCATGCTCTAGGATGTGTCTTATCATAAACTTCTCTTTTCAATTTAGAAGACACATGAGTATAGATCGTCGTGGTAGAAAGCGACGTATGCCCCAATAACAACTGAATCGTTTTTAAGTCCATCCCTTGCTCCAACCAATGCGTTGCAATTGTATGCCGGATGGTATGAGGAGTGATTTTATCGGAAAGACCGCTCTTTTTTAAATAAAAGGCAAATTTACGATCCACAGAACGAGGCGTCAAACGAGAACCCAATTTATTTAAAAAAATCGCTCTCTTGTCCTTTTCCTCTCTTTCTGGATGATTCAAATACGAACAAAGCCAATTTTTCGCCGTTTCTGTAATGGGAACTTGTCTTTGTTTTTTCCCCTTCCCAAACACATTCAATGTTAAATGAACTGCATCCAAATCTTCACGGTTCAACCCCACAAGCTCGCTTAATCGAAGAGCAGAGCTATAAAAAAGCTCCATAATCACTCGATCTCGATAGCCAGTAAACTTCGATAAATCAGGCTGCTCAAACAAATGAAGAACCTGTTCATAGGAAATGGAAATAGGCAGTTTTTTTTCTTTTTTAGGACTTTCGATCTCTTCCATTGGACTCTCTTCAACCCATTTCTTTTGCATCGAGTACCGATAAAAACTACGAAGACAAGAAAGTGCGCGAAGAACTGTTTTCACATTCACTTTTTTTTCATAAAGATGAGCTAAAAAACGACGGATGCTTTTTTTTGAAACATGAGAAAATAAAAGATCGGAGCCTTCCGATGTAAATGTCACAAAAAAAGAGAGATCTTTTCTATAAGCACGGAGTGTATGCAAGGAGGCGCCTTTGACCATCTCCAAATGATGCAAAAACTGAAATACAGCCTCTTCTACTTTCATTTTGGGAAAGGAAATCTCTTTAAATCTTCTGCCACAAACGTATTTGGGAAAATAAGTCTTGCTTCCTTCCCAAGAACTTCAGGATCCTGATAACGCGCTGAAAAATGGGTTAAAATCAAAATCTGAACATTCGAATCTCGCGCAATCGTTGCAGCTTGACTTGCCGTCATGTGCATGTATTCTTCAGCCAAATGTTTTTCACTCTCCGCATAAGTACTTTCGCAAAGAAGCATCTTGGCACCTCTTGCAATATCCAAGGCTCCCTTACAAGGTCTTGTATCGACAACATAAGCAAAACTATCACCAACACGAACATGGCTTACTTCATCCAAAAGAACCCAATTATTTCCAACACAAACTCTCCCTTCTTTTTCAAGAAGACGAACGAAAGGACCTTCGACATTCAATTTTTTTAGCTTTTCTTTATCAAATTTGATCGTATCCGGCTCTGTGATTCTCCATCCAATATTCTCAATGCCATGATCCAAAAAGACAGCTTCGATGCGAAACTTGCCATCATCTTCAACAAGGCCTTCTTTTTTCACAGGATGTTCAACCACATGAATCCCTTCTCGATACATGCAAGAATAGCGCAATCGATCAAAGAATTTCTTGCCGCTTGCCGGATAATAGCAGTGGATTGGATGCTTGACTTTGTCTAAATTCAACCGCATCAGCATCGAGCCCATCCCTAAGCAATGATCTCCATGAAAATGGCTAATAAAAATACGATTGACCACAGGAGGAGGAATATCTGCAAAAATAAACTGCCTTTGAGTCCCCTCTCCCGGATCAAATAAAAGCCCTTCTTCATTCCAACGAAGTAAATAAGCCCCATGATTGCGAAAACGTGTTGGCTGCTGGCTCGAACAACCTAAAATAACCAATTCCCTCAGGCTCATGATTTGATTCTCGCTGCAAAAAATGAAAAACGTCCAAGGATTGCTCCAATCAAAGCCCCTCCAATATGCGCCATATTTGCGATGTTCGGTTCAAATGTCGATGTTGTGAAAACCTGAAATAAAAAAGAGATCGATTGCAAAAGAAACATTCCTAAAACAAAAACAATCAAAAAAAGAAAAATAGAGCGCTGCAAAGGATATCCTTCCCAAGGAGCTATTTTTTCACGCATCCATGTAAAACCGGCAAGCCCCATCACAATTCCTGAATACCCTAAGAAAAAAGGGCCGCTTGCCAAATACTGCAGCACATTGGATAACACTCCCACAATCAATGTAAAGAGAGCTAAACGCAAAATTCCAATTCTTTGCTCAATGGGTCTGCAAAGAATCCAAACCCAAGCCATATTGAATAAAATATGCAAAAAATTCCCATGTAATAAAACGGGAGAGAAAAGACGCCATACCTCTCCTTGCCGAATCCGAATAAATAAAGAGCCTTCTGCTAAAGAAGGATCCTCTCCTTTCAATTTCAATAAAATCCACTCATACGCCCCTTTCCAAAAAGGGATCCGATTTAATGCGTCAATTTCTTCTTGAATTTCTTTGGATAACGCCTCCGCTTTTTGATCCGGAGGAATCTGATGTTTTTCAATGATTTTTTCAAATTCAGAAATAGCCGGAGGCAAATCAAAAAGAAGGGCGGATTCCAAAGGCGTCATAAAAAATGTTTTTTGAGACACCCCTTCTTGAAGAAGGGAATACTCCTCAAGCACATCAAGAACAAAAATCAAAGAACAAAGAGCAATAATAAAACTGGTAAAAGGAGATCCTAGCCTTTTCATCGATTCTCTTTTCAAAGAAAGATCGTCTTTTCTCTCTAAAACAGGCTCGTCTTCTTTAGGCAGTTCATTAAAGGTTGGATCCGACGGATTTTCTTTAAATTTTAGAAAATCAGTTTGAGCCTTCTCAATTTGATCTTCATCATGAACCCAGCATTCATAGAAAATTTCATTCGTTTTCATTTCTAAAGAGGGCTCGCAGGTTACATCAATTCCCTGCCGCTTTAAATACTTAAGAAAACGATTTGCCTCATTTTGATGATGAAAAACTCCAATTAACCGCATGCACGAATCCTATCAACAATTGCCGATGTGGATAACGACGCTATTCGATCCACAAGATGAAGCCGCCCTCCGCACTGACGAACCACAGCCGCTTCCACGCAATCCATGCCATATTCAGCACCATTGACATGAACATCGGGAGCTGCTTTCGAAAGAAAACTCCTGGGATCTGTCTCTTCAAACCATGTCACAAAATCAACAAATTCAAGAGCAGCCATCATTTCCAAACGATGCTCCAAAGAAACAATCGGACGATTTTCCCCCTTGTATTTTCGGATCGAATCGTCAGAATTCAAAGCTACAAAAAGCACATCCGCCTGCAAACTTGCCTGATGAATGATGTAAAGATGCCCCGCATGTAAAAGATCAAAAGATCCATTCAGCGTAGCAATTGTTTTTTTCTGCTCTCGAATCTCTCGAATCTTTTTCTCAAGATGCTCTGGATTTACGAGTTTTTTTTGCAACCAGATCGGGTCTTTTTTCATGGCTTTTCTCTTTTAAATTTGGGAATGCAATCTTAAACACTTCATCATAATTAGAAACAAAATGCACTTCCAAATCTTTCTTTAAATACTCAGGAAGCTCATCATAATCACGTAAATTTTCTTTCGGGAAGATCAACACATTCAACTTCGATCGTCTCGCTGCAATCAACTTCTCTTTCAGTCCGCCAATGGGCAAAACTTGTCCTGTCAAAGTAAGTTCTCCCGTCATTCCCAAATTCGGCAAAATGGGCTGATTCAGCAGAAGAGATAAAAGAGCTGTGACCATGGTAATCCCGGCAGAGGGCCCGTCTTTCGGCGTCGCTCCCTCTGGAATATGAATATGGATCTGCGATTTTTCAAAAAAAGGAATGCTTGGAGCATATTTCCCCGCTTGCGCTTGCGCATAAGACCAAGCAATCTGAGCCGATTCTTTCATCACATCGCCTGCCTGACCGGTTAATTTCATCTCCGTCTTGTCCGCAGGATACTTCACAACTTCTATATAAAGAGTTGCACCTCCCAAAGATGTCCAAGCAAGACCCGTTGCAACACCCACAGGATTGATATCATAATAACGATCCGTTGTGAAAATTGGCTTCCCTAAATAAGAAACCAAATTCTTCTCGTCTACGACGGTTTTCTTTTTTCGTTTTTTTGCTTCAAGCTCACGCACCAAATGGACCGCCACTTTGCGCAAAATCTTTTTGATATTATTTTCCAACGTACGAACACCGGCTTCTCGAGCATATCCATTAATGATCTGGGCCAAAGCAGCGTCTGTAAAGACCACCTCAGATTCCTTCATTCCCATGGCCGTCCGATTCCGAGGCACCAAATATTTTTTTGCAATTTCAATTTTTTCCGCCTGAATATACCCGGAAAGACGAAGAATCTCCATTCTATCTTTTAAAGGCTCTGGAATCGAATCCAATACGTTTGCCGTCACAATGAAAAGAACATTCGATAAATCACAGCGAACATCCAGGTAGTGATCCAAAAAGTCTTTATTTTGCTCAGGATCTAACACCTCAAGAAGAGCGGATGCCGGATCTCCATGAAAACTTGCTCCCATCTTATCCACTTCATCAAGCATGATGACAGGATTCATCGTTTCTGCATATTTCAAAGCTTGGATCAACTTTCCTGGCATCGCTCCAATGTACGTTCTTCGGTGGCCTTTAATTTCTGCTTCATCGCGCATTCCTCCCACGGAAAATCGATAAAACTTCCGGTTCAGTGCTCTGGCAACGCTTTTCCCAATACTTGTTTTCCCAACTCCAGGAGGTCCTACAAGACAAATAATGCTTCCCTTCACTCCTTTCGTGAGCTTTCCAACTCCAATAAACTCAAGAATCCTTTCTTTAATATCTTTTAAACCATAATGATCTTCTTCTAATACTTTTGCAGCTTTTTTAAGATCATGGGTTTCTTCACTTGTCATTCCCCAAGGAACAGAAGTCAGCCAATCTAAATAATTACGGCACACTCCATATTCTGCGGATTGCATCTCCAAGACGGAAAGTTTTTCCATCTCTTCACGAATCACCTTCAAGACTTCATCCGGAATTTTTCGCTTTTTAATCCGATCTTCAAACTTATCGACATCCAGAGATTTATCATCCTTCTCCATGCCAAGCTCTTTCTTGATCGCTTTCAATTGCTCGCGAAGAAAAAACTCTCTTTGACTTTTGGAAATCGTCGCTTCAATTCTTTGATTGATTGAGCTTTGCAGACGGCTAATGTCTAACTCTTTTTTCAAAAGCAAAAGAGCTTTATCAATTCGTTTTTCCAAATCAAATGTTTCTAAAACTTCTTGAAGCTCATCTCTCGTTGCCGTTGTCAATGCAACGGCAAAATCAGCAAGCCTTCCGGGTTCTGTAAAATCAGAATGCCCTAAAAAGATTTGAAGTTCTTCCTTAAAAAGAGGATTCAACTTCAAAAGCTCTTTAATCGTCGTAATAATACTAATCGAATACGCTTTTAATTCTTTGGATAGCTTCGCAAGAGGAGGATCATCATGATACGTCACCTTTGCGGCCAAATATTTACTTTTTACGGACTTCTCAATTTTGACCCGTTTTTCCATATTCAAAACAACTTGCGCACCACCCTGCTCCATTGGGATAATCCGCAAAATACGAGCCACAACGCCCACCTTGTGAAGATCCGGCAATCCAATCTTATAAATGCTTGTATCTTCATGCTGCGTTAAAAAAAGACCTAAACACTTATGCTCTGTCTTCGCAACGATTTTTAAGACTTCGTAATAGGCGCCCGGCTCAATCACAATAGGCGCTGCCATCCCCGGGAAAAAGGGGCGTCGATTCAATGGCAAAATGAACAATTGATCCGGATACAATAAATGAGAAGCTACGGGCTTTAGCTCCATCTTCAAATCTTCTTCTTTCGCCTCTTCTGGCAACTCAAGTTCTTCTGGCTCTTGATTCTCCGGATCCAACGAACACCTCTTCAATTAAAAGTATTAAGAATACACAAATAGCAGATATGTCTGCAAACGACGTTTTCTTCACTTTAACAGTCCACACTAAATCTAAGCAAATGGTAGAATCTCTGCCATGAAAACCCTTCTTTTAGAAACATCCTCGGAAAAATCACTCGTTGCCCTTATCGATCAAGACACAGCGACTTCTTTTCCCATAACAGGAGGCCCCTTTCTTTCAAAAAATATTTCTCTTCACGTCTTTTCTTTACTGAAAGAACATCCATTTTCCCCCGACCAAATCCTTATTGGAGAAGGTCCCGGCTCCATCACCGGCGCACGCGTAGGCGCAGCTCTTGGCAAGGCTTTAGCCTTTGGATGGAAAATTCCTTGCAAAATGTTTTGCAGCCTCAAACTCTTCACACCCAAAGAAGACGGACCTTTTACAATCATTGTGGATGCCAAAATGGAAAGATTTCATCTATTAAGAGGACTTAAAAAGGAAGATCAGCTTACATACGAACCTCTCATCACCATCCCCACCTCACAACTCCCAACTTTCTTCACTCAGCCATCCAGAATTCTCTCTCCGCATCCATCCCTCATCCGCACTGTTTCATGCGAAGAAGCCCTGCCCTCCAACTTTCAAAACTTGATCTAAAGCAGGTCGATGGGTTATACTGCGGGACGGTAAATTTTCATTTATGGCAAAGCCGGCGCCTCATATTTAAAGCCGCGAAGCGGTGCCGAAGCAGTCCATGTGTAAATCACATGGACGATACAGGCAGTTTTAAAGATGAGGATGCCGGCAAAGCAAGAAATGAAAAACTCACCGTCCTGCAGTATAAAATGAGAAGTTGTTATTAACCAGAAATAAGGTGAATTGAAATGTCCAGTGTTAAGGTACGTATGGGTGAACCCATCGACAAAGCTCTCCGCGCTCTCAAGAAAAAACTTGATAAAGAAGGCATCATGAAAGCTGCAAAAGCACACCGCTTCTATGACAAACCTTCCGTAAAAAGCCGTCTTAAATCAAAAGCAGCTGTAAAACGCAATAAAATTGCATCACGTAAAGGCTATTAAAATCATCCCATGGAAGACTTTTACTCAACCCTTGGCATATCTCGAGGAGCGACTCCCGATGAAATCAAAAAAGCCTACCGAAAAAAGGCTTTAGAGTGCCATCCTGACCGAAATCCTAACGACCCAAAAGCTGCAGAAAAATTCAAACGCATCTCCGAAGCGTATGAAGTACTCAGCGATGATCAGAAAAGAAAAATCTATGATCAATATGGAGAAGAAGGACTTCGCGGCGCAGGCGGCATGGGAGGCGGGGGCTTTCATGGAGGATTTTCTTCGATGGAAGAAGCTCTCCGCACATTCATGGGAGCTTTCGGCGGAGGAGGTGGAGCTCATGGTGGAGAATCTGTTTTCGATTCTTTCTTTGGAGGCGGCGGATTCGAACAAAGCGCTTCCGATGCAAAAAAAGGGGCGAGCAAAAAAATCACCATTAAAATCACGTTTGAAGAAGCAGCCAAAGGAACAGAAAAAGAAGTTTCTATCACCAATTATGTAAACTGTTCTGCTTGTAAAGGCATTGGCGCAAAATCGAAGTCTTCGATTAAAACATGCCCTACATGTCAAGGACAAGGGCAAGTCTATCAAAGCCGTGGCTTTTTCAGCATGTCAAGCGTATGCCCTCATTGCCAAGGTTCCGGCCAGAAAATTTCCGATCCATGCTCTACATGTAACGGCTCAGGGAGAACAAAAGACAAACAACGCATCTCCATTAAAATCCCTGCAGGGGTAGATAGCGGCATGCGTCTCAAGATGAGCGGTTATGGCGATGCAGGAATCATGGGAGGATCTCCCGGAGATCTTTTTGTTGATATCGAAGTAGAACCTCACGAAACGTTCCACCGAGAAGGAGACGATGTTTACATTGATCTTCCCATCACATTTACGGAAGCAGCTCTTGGGAGCCAAAAAACCGTCCCAACTCCATTTGGAGAATCTTGTAAAATTCAAATTCCCGAGGGGACTCAAAACGGCAAAATCTTACGTGTCAGCGGCCAAGGATTCCCCAATGTCCACAAACGAGGACAAGGAGACTTGATGATCCGAATCTCCGTAGAAACCCCTGTGCGATTATCTGAAAAACAAAAAGCCCTTCTTAAATCATTCGAAGAGTTAGAAGCGCCGCAAAATCATCCTCGAAGAAAAACCTTTTTTGACAAAGTTAAAAGTTTTTTTTCAGAAGGTGTTTAAACTAAAGAGACTTCTTAGCTTGGTTTAAATCTTTTTCGAGTTGATGCACCTCACTTTTTCCGGGGTGCTTTTTATAAGCTACGTAGTCTTTTTCTATTTCTTCATGCTGCTTTTGTAAGTTTTCATTTTTCAATGCTCTTGCTGTTTGATTGAGAACACGCATTGCTTTATCCATGACAACCTGAAATTGCTCTTTTTGATAAGGATTCTGAGCTTTTTGAGCTTGATGAAGAGCTTTTTCAAAAAGTGTCACACCTTCTTGATATTCCTTAGCATAAGCTCTTTGTTCTCTTGGCGTAGGCTCTACATTATCTGAGCCGCGAATCTCCGTCATATGACCTCCGTATTTCCTTCATTGCCAAAATGACACTAAAAATAAAACAAAAAAATGTTTTTGCATTTTTCATGAGATCCTAGTACTGTAAATCAAAAGTTTTTGCAGTCACGTCGAGGTCAAAGCAACTGAAATAGACGGACGCTCCAAGAATTTTTATTAAGGACCGCTAGAAAAAACTAAAAAAAATAAAACCCTTGAAGCAAACCATGTCAAGAATCTTCCTCTTCTGCCTTCTTTTTACTTTTGTACTATCCTCGCAAGAACCTTCCCCTCATCAAATTCAAAAAGAGCTTCTCTCTGCTGATGAAAAATACAGAAGAGCGAAAGACATGTTCAATCCATGGTACACCGGGCCTCTCATCACTCCAGCTGCAAGCATGATGCCCCCTGGCTCTGCCGACATCCAACCTTACCTATTCGTCGGAGGCAATTACGCACAATTCAATAACGAACGTCACAGCGTTTCACTCACTCACAATCAATACTCAATGAGAGTGACATCCGGAATAATCACAGGCATCACCAAATCCGTTGACCTGAACATAACCCCATCTGCAACAGTCAACTGGTCAGATCATCACTCCGGCGGAGGATTCAACGACCTTTCTGCAACGATCGGCTTCCTCATTACCCCTCAAACGATCTATGTTCCCGCAATGAAATTCACGATTACAGAAACTTTCCCAACAGGCAAATATGAGCACTTAAGCTTCAATGGCCTTGGCCTGAACTCTACAGGCGGAGGAACCTGGCAAACACAATTTGGATTTAGCATATCCAAAGTGATTTGGTGGACATATCCCCATCCAATCCATCTTCGTTATTTCATTGGCTACACCATCGAAACTCCAGTTCATGTTGAAGGATTCAATACATACAGAGGAGGAAAAGATACAAAAGGAGTCGTTCAACCCGGAAATACATTAACCCACGACTTAGGTATTGAGTATAGCTTCTCAGAAAGATGGGTTCTTGCTTTAGATGTTGCATACGTCGCGCAAAACAGAACCAAATTTCATGGCCATTCTACAAATCCTGTCGGTTTTGGATATAATGACAATTTAAGTTTAGCTCCAGCCATTGAATATAATTGGAATGCGAATCTTGGAATTTTGTGGGGCGTACAATTTTCCGTCTATGGGAAAAACAGCCTAAATTTTGCAACAGGACAATTTAGCGTAACTTACACTTGGTAATACCAAAATGGCATAGTATTCATTCAATACAATGCCATTTACGATCGTCCATTTGTTGACAGTTTTCGCGCAGCTTAATCAAAAGTTATTTATCCTATTTAGTATACCGAGAGCTCCTCATGTTTTCGGAATATCTTGATAATTATGAGAGAGGGGCTTTTCTTGAATCAAACGATGCAAAAAAGATCTTAAGAAAAACAGAATCACACTTCCTAGCAACGCCAAAATGGCAAGTTTCATAAATGCAGACAAATAATTCGGATTTGTCAATAAAGGATTTTCAGACTGAATAGATCCAAGAGCCGATTGAGAAAAATAATTCGAAAGAGTGGCTGCAACTCCCGTCACCATCAGCCATGCCCCCATTGCAAGACTTTGTATCTTAGAAGGAATCAATTGACCAATCATTGCATACCCAATCGGAGAAATAAAAAGCTCTCCTATACTTTGACACAAATAAAATCCAATCAGCCATCCCATCGATGATATTCCATTCGAATCCGCAAAGTGAATACCAAGAACCGGGAAAAACAATCCGATACTAATTAAAAACAAAGCGGTTGTAAATTGAAAAGGAATCGAAATTTTATGCCCTTTTTTTCGAAAATGACGATTTAACAAAGCCATCAAAGGACCACCCAGAACAATCACGACCGTATTAATGTTTTGCAACCACTGAGGAGGTATCGTAAAACCCAAAAATTGATGATGTACGTTGTGCACATAAAAGAGAGTAAGACCCATTGGCGCCATTTGATACAAAGTCCAAAAAATAAGGCTGCTCATCGATAAAATGATAAAAGCCCAAATCTTTTTAGAACGATCTTCTTTTGATTCCGCCCAAGCAAAATAGGCAAATAACAACGCGACAAAAATCCCTAGAGAAAAAATAAGTCCATTAATCACATTAGGATCAGATAAAAACCATCTTAAAAACCAGATCACACCCAAAATAATCAATCCTGCAAGCGCCACCCTTCGGAAACGAAACTTACTTTGAATATAAATCGTGCCTTTGTCCTTCAGGTGCTTCCAATTCAATAAAGCAACCACAAAAGAAATCAAACTACCAAAAGAAGAAAAAAGAAAAAGAAGATGAAAATTTTGATGGAGCTGAAAAATACCGCTCATTGTGAAACCAATAAAAAATCCTAAATTCATCCCGCTATAATTCAAAAGAAACGCAGATTCGCGCCTTTTATCGTGTGGATCAAATAACTGGGTGAGCATACAATTAATACAAATGACATTCAAACCACACCCGGATAAAAAGATGGCCAACCCAAAAAGCAGTGCATAAAAATAAGGGAAAGATAAAATGAAACACCCCACTGCCTGTAAAAGCATTCCAACCACAAAAAGAACTCGATAACTTAAAAATCGACCACCAATATATCCCCCCACAACGTGAAGGGTATAGTTAAAAGCAATAAAACCGCCTGTCAAAGCCAAAGCATAGTGAGAGCTTAACTGAAGTCCTTGCGTCACATAGAGAACAAGTGTCGAATACAAAACACTAAACCCTAGAGTCGAAAATGTTTGCATCAAGAGAAGAGCTCTTCGGCCCTGACGAATATGAGTCGTATAATCCATATCTCGCCATATAATGAAATATTAGATTAATTAAAAGATAATAACTTAGAGGCAACTAAATAATACAATGGAATCCCAACCACAACATTAAAGGGGAAAGCAATCCCCAAAGATAGGGGTAAATAAATCGCCTCTTCCGCCTGAGGGAGTACAATCTTCATCGCAGCAGGAACCGCGATATAAGAAGCGCTTGCAGCCAAAACTGCAATTAAGGTTCCGGTACCTACATCCAAGCCAAACATAGAACTCAATGAAAGCCCAACAAAAGCCCCAATAAGAGGCATATAAAGTCCAAAAAGACTCAAAGACCATGAAAAGGAACGAAGACTTGACCTATGCAAACCAACAAGAACTCCCATATCCAGCAAAAATAAACAAAGAAACGGCAAAAACGATGTCGTAAATGCTTGAGAAATCGCTGGAAAACGATCCCCTAAAAGCCCCCCCAAAATCAGACCTCCAACAATTGCCAAAATCGCCGGATTGAAGAAAATTTCCATAAAAAGATGTCCAAAATTTGAAGGACGCGCCTCTCGATAAAAACGAGCCAAAACAAGTCCTGAGATAATCGCAGGCATCTCCATAATGGCGAGCATCGCAACAACCAACCCCTGATACGGAATCTGTAAAACTTCCAAAAATGTCACTGCAGCAACAAATGTCATGACGCTAATCGAGCCGAAACACGCAGAAACAGCAGCTGCTGTCGTCGTATCAATGCGCGTAAAAATCTTTAAAAGATAAAAAGAAAGAAACGGCTGCAAGAATCCCCAAAGGACCAAAGAACCTAAAACCCCCATAAAAAACCAGGGATTCACTCCAAAATAATGAACTAAAGGAGCCCCTCCCTTAAAGCCTATGCAAAAGAGAATATACATCGTCAAAAGACGATAGATCTTTCCAGGAAGAAGCTGTTTATTTCGAAAAAAGGCAATCCCCACTCCTGCAACAAAACAAAGGAGAGGAGCATTGAATAAATTTTTCAAAACAAGATCAAATAATCCCATAAACCAAAATTAATTCCCATTATTTATAATCAAAACGAGATTATTTAAACAGCATTTATTTTCAATAAAGAAAACTCAATAAAAGAAAAAATTTACCACATTTCAAAACAAAAAGGGAAGTCGATTTTTATCTTCCGCATAAGTATCATCAGAAACCATGCAAAAAGAAAAACGAGCTCCAATCCTCTCCATCTATTCACTTTGCAAACGCTACCGACAACAAGGCAAAATAATACATGCCCTTCAAGACATTTCTTTAAACGTGGAAAAGCAAGATATTTTTGGGATCATGGGATTGAGCGGAGCCGGAAAATCGAGCTTAATCCGCTGCATTCCAAGACTGAATCATCCAACATCTGGAAATATTTATTTTTACGATAAAGACATTTTTCAAATGACCTCCAAAGAGCTAAGAGAGTATAGAAAAAAAATCGGAATGATTTTTCAACATTTCAACCTTTTAAGCTCAAGAGATGTCTTTTCCAACATTGCATATCCTTTAGAAATCGCAAATACCCCTCCTGAAAAACAACACGAACGCGTTGAAGAGCTATTAAAACTGGTAGGACTTGAAAGCAAAAAACACGCCTATCCTTCCACTTTAAGCGGAGGCGAAAAACAAAGAGTCGGCATCGCAAGAGCTTTAGCTACGCATCCAAAGATCTTACTTTGCGATGAAGCAACCTCTGCTCTCGATCCTAAAACCACAAAAGAAATTCTCGATCTTCTTTCCTCCATTCATAAAACACTTGGAATCACCATTATTTTAATTACCCATGAAATGGAAGTGATCAAAAAAATCTGCAATAAAGTCGCCGTCCTTGAACAAGGGAAAATCATCGAACAAGGTCTTGTTTCAGATGTTTTCTTTAACCCTCAAACCCAAACAACCAAAGACCTTTTAGAAAGAGCATCCCATGAAATTCCTCCGGAGCTGCTTCAAAACATTTCTCCTCGAAGAAAACTGCTCAAACTTAGATTCAAAGGAACATCTGCCACTGAACCGATTATTTCAGAGATCGTAAGACGTTTCAATGTCAATGCCAACATCCTTCTTGGATGGATCGATCGACTTCAATCCATGTCGCTCGGCACTTTAGTCGTTGAATTCACAGGAAATCCGGAAGACATCGAAAAAAGCCTCGACTTCCTCTCTTCAAAAAACATTCATCAAGAGATTGTTTCATGAACGCTTCCAATATTGAACTTGCCATTGACATTCTTCCTCTAGAACTTTGCAACACTTGCCTCATGGTTTTTGCCTCTTTATTTTTTGCCTTAATTATCGGGATTCCTCTTGGCATTATCCTCACCATCACGCATCCGGGGCATATCAAAGAAAACAAAATCATCTATAAAACCTTAGAAGCCATCGTCAATATTGGAAGATCTTTTCCCTTTGCAATCCTGATGGTAGCGCTAATCCCTTTCACACGCTTCATCACAGGAACTAGCCTAGGGACTGCGGCATCCATCGTACCTCTAGCGATTGCAGCCATCCCTTATGTTGCAAGACTTGTTGAAATTGCTCTCAAAGAAGTGGATTTACATATCTTGGAAGCCGTGATCGTTATGGGATCCACTCCATGGCAAATCATCACCAAAGTACTTCTCAAAGAAGCGCTTCCCTCAATCATCGGGGCCGCCACCCTCACCGCCATCAATCTCATCGGATATAGTGCAATGGCAGGACTTGTCGGAGGAGGAGGCCTTGGCGCTGTTGCGATTCAATATGGGTATTATCGATTTAACACGTTTATGATGGGATCTACCATACTCCTTCTCATTCTTCTCGTTCAACTCATTCAATGGGCAGGGAAAGCCCTTTCTCGAATCATCCTAAAAAAACGAGGTAAAATCTTTCATGTTTAGAGCCATTTTTTTCATCCTCACCCTTCTTGTTTTTTCAAGTTGCAATTCAAATGCAAATAAAAAGTTCAAAGTGGCTGCAACAGCGGTGCCTCAAGCTGAAATGCTTCATGAAATTCAGCCGGATCTTCAAGAAAAAGGAATCGATCTTAAAATCATTGTCACAGATGATTATAACATGCCAAATCGAGCGCTTACAGATCATGACATCGATGCCAACTTCTTTCAACACCTCCCTTTTTTAGAAAGGCAAATTCAAGAATTTCACTATCCTCTGGAAAGCATTGGGAAAATAGAAATAGAGCCCATGGGAATTTATTCTAAAAAAATAGATTCAATCCAAAATCTCAAGATGCATGCAAAAATTGCCATCCCAAACGATCCCACCAATGAAGCAAGAGCCCTGATGCTTTTAGAACAGCACGGAATTATCGAACTCAAAAATCCCAAAGATTTAATGGCAACCACAAGAGATATTTCAAAAAACCCAAAACAGATTCAATTTCTCGAAATGGATGCCGCCATGATCCCTCGCACACTAGAAGATGTAGATGCAGCAGCGATCAACACCAACTACGCTCTACAAGCAGATCTCTCCCCAATGAAAGATGCTTTAATCTTAGAAGATCCCAACTCCCCTTATGCAAATGTCCTTGTCATCCGAATCGGAGACGAAAACAATCCAAAGATCGAAGCCTTAAAAGCAGCATTAACCTCAGAAAAAATGAAAGAATTCATTCTCAAAAAATACAAAGGAGCCGTCCTCCCTGCATTTCATTGAAAAAAAAAATGAACTCCTATAACTTTTTTGAGCATGTTTCGAATCTTACTTGTTCTTTTTTCTTTCTCAATTCTTGCATTTGCAAAAGACCCTTCTCTTAAGCAGAAAGTCTGCTTAAACATGATTGTAAAAAATGAAAGTGAAGTCATCAAAAGATGCTTAGATTCTGTAAAACCGGTCATTGATTACTGGGTGATTGTAGATACAGGCTCTACAGACGGAACACAAAAAATCATCAAACAGCATCTCAAAGGAATTCCAGGAGAACTTTACGAAAGACCCTGGAAAAATTTTGGAGAAAATCGAACAGAAGCTTTTGAGCTTGCGAAAGAAAAAGGCGACTATATTCTCTTCATGGATGCAGACGACACTCTCAAATTCGAAGGGAAACCTGAATTTCCATCCCTTAAAGCAGATCTCTATAACATGTGGAGAGGCGTTGAAGGCTTTACCTACATAAAACCGCAACTTGTCAGAGCCAATCTTCCCTGGAAATGGATTGGCGTTACACATGAATATCTCGATTGCGCCAAACCTTTTTCTTATACAACTTTAGACAATGTAAAATACATGTCCGGCGATGGTGGCGCCAGCTCAAAAGACATTGCCAAATTCCTAAAAAATATCAAGCTTCTCGAAGAAGGTCTTAAAAAAGAACCCAACAACTCTCGTTATGCTTTTTATCTTGCAGAAAGCTACAAAGATGCCGGGGAAAAAGCAAAAGCTCTTGAATGGTATCAAAAAAGAGTCAATATGGGCGGCTGGGAAGAAGAAGTTTTTTGGTCCATGCTTCAAATCGGACATATGTTAAAAGATTTAAAACTCCCCGCCAATATAGTTGCAGAAAGCTATCAAAATGCCCACCGCTATCGTCCACATCGAGCAGAACCCATTTATTATCTTGCAGAGCTCTATAACAACCAAAACAACCATTCAAAAGCCTACGAATGGCTTCAACGAAGAGAAAAGATTCCCCAACCAAAACAAAAAGATCACTTATTCAATGTAGATTGGATTGAAGAATACGGACTCCTTTTTCAACTTTCGATCAGTTCTTATTTTGTTGAAAATTATCAAGAATCACTCAACGCATGCGATCGTTTATTAAAAATTAAAAATCTTCCAGAAACCTGGAAAGAACAAACAGAAATCAACAGAACCTACCCTCTTCAGAAGTTAAATATAAAGAACATGTAACATTTCATCCAATTTCCCCAACTCAAGGTTTTCATGAAAAAGTGGTTTTTATTCTTCACACTTTGTATCCAAAGTTTTCTTTTTTCCTTACCGCTTCAAGATCCCAAAATCACGCAAGAAGCTCTTGCAGAGCTCGCCTCTTATCTCGACATTCCTCAAACAGAGATCATACAAGAACTACAAAGAAGTTGGCTTCGCAAACCAGGACAAGAGCGATGGGAGATGGAAGAACTCTCTTTTGATCAAAAACAGCTCGTTCTAAATTGGGCAAAAAAGCAAAGACTTTTTGAATCTTGGGAGCCTTCTTGCAATACGTATGATAAAGCTCTCATTCTAGGAGGTTCAACCTCTTGCATGGAATCGCGCCTTAATTATCTCAAAAAGCTTTGGATTCAAGGAACTCGCTTTCATGAAATTGTTTGGCTCACAGGCGATCGCCCTCTGGACAAAAGAGTGGATGACTTGACGGACGTTTGCAAAAATGAATCTGAAGCATCTTGCTTTCTCTTTGAAAAAGCAGAACTTCCAGAAGCAATGCGAAACCTTCCCGTCATCTTTGTTGCCGTCCCCTTAAAAAAAGAAGGAAATTCCATCCAACGCCCCAACACAAAAGATACAATCCTTGCCTGGCTTAAAACAAATCCAAATCCCTGTAAAACCTTGTTTGTATCCAGTCAACCATTTTGCGGCTATCAATTTGCCGTAATTAAAACATGCCTTCCCGATTCCTTTGATTTCGATGTCGTAGGGAAAGGCGTCAACCCAGATAACTATCCGAGAGCTGCAAGCATCACTCTCGACACCATCGCACGCTGGATTTATACAAAATAGGATGAATTTGTCCTATTTGTATTGACTCAAGTTGCTAGTCGCTCGTTGACGATTACGGGCTGCGAGTGCCGATCTCGAGGATTTCGCTCCTCGTCCAGAAGTTCTCACTCTAAGACTCGTGGCGAAATCCTCGACCTCAGCCCTCTCGCTCCGTACTCGTCTAACGATCGACTAGCAACTTGAGTTATTACAATGATCTTTCCTATACCGAAAATGAAAGGGAACCCAACAGGGCTCCCTGAAGAGAAGGTCTTAGAATTGGACTGCCGCTGTGACTGTTAGACCTTGTAGGCTAAGATCAGAGGCAGCTCCGCCTGATCCACCAAAAGCAGAATCATTCGTTGCACGCATCATATTTTGTGACCACAAATAGTTGAAGTCATAGCTAGCACTTAGATCGATATGCCAATTTTGCGCTGAAGGACACCAGCCCCAACCGGCTCCTAAATTCGCTTCGATTGCTGGACGAAGAACTCCAACGCCAGAGTTGTGCAAGCGAAGAGAAGGCGTAGCAGTGATGGCGTTTTCTTGATGATTCAGGTTCGTATAGCGTGTATAAAGAAGACTCCCTCCCACTTCCGCTTGAAGCCTAAAACCTGCCCCAAGTAAACAACGAGTCTCTACACCGGCTCTCGGTCCAATTGCCCAGGAGTGAGCCTGATTATACGACTTCATTTCTGAAGATGAAGGAGTCACATTCAAAAGATTCTGCAATTTTACCGAAAGGGTCTGGTCGATCAAGGTAGCTCGAAGTCCTCCAAATGGATTCACTATGACTGAGATCGCTTCATAGCAAGGGCGAGAAAGTGTTAAGTCAATCCAGTCGAGATTAAGATGCCATTTAGAATGGAGATTCTGAGCTGCGAGCGGTTGCGATTGAGATGACATCTGGTAAAACCAATCTGTATCTACCAAAGCTCCGACACCGCCATCTATTGCAGGCGCAGAAGCCGATCTGTGTGTTGTTTGATGAAGGCGAGTCCAATCGCCACGCCAAATCCAACGATCACTCCCCACGACCGATCCAATTCCAACTTTGAATCCTGAGTTGTAATCAAAATCTTGGAAAATAGTTCTAGATCCGGGTGCATTTTCAATCAAAGAAACCGTGTTAGAGGTTGAAGAATAGGTCATCGTAGTGGCTAAATCCAAGCCATCTTCCTGTGCATACCAATAAATCCAAGATCCGCTAACAAATACATCCCATGAACACGCTAGCTGAATTGCCGCAGGTGCGTTATAAGCAGCGGAAGCTCCTTTCAAAGAACAGTCTCCTTGACACAAACACATATGCGATTCGCCTGATTTTGCACATGCCTCCGGATTCATCATCCCTTTTTGCTGAGCATTTAAATTCAAACACATCAAACTACATACTATGAACTGAGCAATCTTTTTCATATTGTCTCCTTGTTTATGGTAGTTGTATCAAGTCTTTTTTCTTGTCGCAATCTATTTTTTTTTGCAAAATCAACGCACTATCAAAAAAAAATTTCAAAAAAAGGAAAAAAGCATGAACATATTTAAGCGATTTGTCTGGATATACCTTGGTTGCTTATCCCCTTTCTCTTCAGCCGTTGGCAGCCCTCAGCCTAATCCACCAACTTGGCCAGCGACAGTAAAGGTCTATGGTACAAGCACAGCAATCTCAACTATCCAGAGCGACATGGATGCAGCGTATACAACAAATGGGAATGGATCCGGATCCACATGGAATGGCAGCCCTCCCGTTACAGGCGGAGCAAACCCAACCCCGACGAATAATGTGATCCAACAACAAACTTCATGGGCTGACCATGGGCAATTTGTTAATAATGGAGTTGCTTTTCTCTTTCAACCAGGCTCTTACACAGGATTAAATGTATATGTAGGATATTACACATCCGTTATTGGATTAGGAACAGATCCTACTCAGACAACCATCGACTACATTTCATGTTACGAGGGCAATGGGGGAACTGCTACGCCTGCATGTCCTCCCGGCACAGGAGGAAGCGCTAACTTACTGACGGGAGCTTTGAACACGTTTTGGAGATCAGCAGAGAACTTCACAACGAATCCTAACACCGCAGGCAATGTTTGGTGGCCTGTAACAAATAAAGGAATGACATGGGCAGTCTCACAAGCTTGTCCTTTGCGCAAGGTAAATATCAATGGTAATCTCTACTTATTCCAACTCGATGCGATCGTGAATGGACAAGTACAATATGCATCCGGTTTTTCAAGCGGCGGCTTTATGGCAGATTGCAAAATCTCCGGCCAAGACCCTGCTAATAGCGCAGTTGTGATGGGATCTCAACAGCAATTTTTTGTAAGAAATACAGATGCGACTTCTGCAGGATCTAGCCCAACTTTCAGCAATGGGGTTTGGAATCAGGTGTTTGTCGGTTGCAACGGAGCTCCCAATTCAAACTGCGGCAACTGTCCGGGGCAGACAAATCAAATGAACTGTCAAATCACGAGCTGCTCCGGATGTCAGCCTAGCTGTCAGCAAACAGCAAGTCTTGGAAATCCCTACACAACAGTTGCTGCAACTCCGATCATTGCCGAAAAACCCTATATTGTTTGGGATGCGACAAATGAATATCGGCTTGCTATTCCTCCCGTAGAAACGAATAAAATAGGAACATCTCAAGATACAGGAGTGACACCCAACTTTGTGAGCTTCACAAGTGTGTATGTTGCCACTCCATCAGACACGGCATCATCGATCAACGCGCAAATCAACGCAGGCAATCATATTATTTTGACACCGGGTGTCTATAATAACTTAGGAGGAACAATCAATGTAACTCAACAAGATTTAGTGATTTTAGGGATCGGATTTCCTATCTTAATTTCTTCAGGACAACCTTGTATTCAGGTGAGCGCTCAAAACGTTCGAGTCGGAGGAATGATCCTTCAGGCCGGACCTACTCAGTCGACAAACCTTCTCCAATGGGGAACTACCTCAACAGATGCAACAGGCGGGTTTCTCTATGATTGTTTCGCAAGAGCAGGACGATTTAGCGGAAGTCCCAGCGAGCCATTTAACTCAACCACTTTGATGGTGCATATCATCAGCAATAACGTGGTCTGTGATAATTTATGGCTTTGGAGAGCGGATCATGACACACAAGGTCTGGTAATCAATGGCGATAATGCTTGTCAAACAGCTTTTCAAGTCGATGGAAACAATGTAACCACATATGGCCTTGCTGCAGAGCATACGCTCAGTGACGTTACAATCTGGAATGGCGATCAAGGACAATGCTACTTCTATCAAGCAGAGCTCCCTTACGATGCTTCCCCCGGATTTAATTCCGTTGGATACCGACTAGGTTCCAGCGTTACCACTCACAATGCATGGGGAGTCGGAGTCTATAGCTTCTTCAGAGATAACAATATTACCGTACCATCGGGTATCGGAGTCAATTCCACATCGCAGAGCATTGTGTTTATCAACGCCCTCTCTCGCTACCTAGCGGGATTCGGAGGAATTTCAAGTGTTCTGAATACAGGAAATGGAATCAACCCCCAAGCAGGAGCAGGATCAGCAGTCAACATCAAAACACCTGGACCTGCCTATTTGTGCTCGTATTCAACGTCTTCACAAGACGTTTACGCGCGGAAAGCCCGGCGATAATGCTCCACCAAGAGCGCCTCTAGAGCTATTCCCGATGGCTCTTCGAGGCCTTGCAAGAGAGGATTTTGAACCCTCCCTTGAAGAACTCTCCCTTAGAAAGGGAAAGATTCTTCGCTCCGGTAATGGGCGGCAAATTTTTTGCCGCAAATTGATCAGATAGCTCGGCTAACCCACCCTGAAAGGATGGGATTTAAGCTTCGAGCCGCCCGTTCAAATCGTACGGTCGAATTTTCCGTATATTCATAGGCGAGTATAGTCTCATCGATATTCTTAAATGATTGTTTTGAGCTCTGCAATAAACGCTTCCACAAACAAAGGTTCAGTATCCCATGAAGTCATCCAACGAGCCACCGCGCGCTCATAGTCCCAAATCCAAAAGAAGCTTTTCTTTTGCAATTTCTGCAGAACTTCTATAGAAGGCAATTGAACAAAGATAGCGTTCGCTTCAACAGGGTACAGAATCGGAAGATGAGAACAGTGTTTACGCAAATGTGTCTCCAACAATTTTGCCATAGCATTTGCATGAGATGCATTTCGCAACCACAAATCCCCTTCTAATAGAGCAACCATCTGCGCTGATAGAAATCGCATCTTAGAGGCGAGCTGCATCGATTGCTTTCTGATGTATTGAAAATTCTCCGCCAAACCCTCTTTTAAGAAGACAACAGCCTCTGCTCCCATGAGTCCATTCTTCGTACCCCCAAAAGAGACCACATCCACTCCAAGATCTGTTGTCAGAGCTTTTAAAGAACACCCAAGACTTGCCGCAGCATTGCAAAGACGAGCTCCATCCACATGAAATAAAAGACCATGTTTATGTGCACAAGAGGCTAACTGCCGCATCTCCTCAATCGTATAAACAGTCCCTAGTTCCGTTGACTGTGTGATAGAAATCGCAGCAGGCTGGACATGATGTGGATTCCCCTTGCCACTCAAAAGAGCTTCACATTGGCTTGGTGTAATCTTTCCATTTTTAGCCGCAATCGGCAAAAGAGAACACCCTGTATTCGCTTGCGGAGCACCACATTCATCGGTCCATATATGAGCAGAAAATGGACAAATAATTGCTTGCCACGGAGCAAAAAGATGCTTTAAAATACAAACATTCGCTGCAGTTCCATTGAACACGATAAAACTTTCAGCTGTCTTCCCAAAGACTTCCTTGAATATTTCATCAGATCTCTCTGTCCAAGAATCAGCACCGTAGGCCATTGCATGACCCGCATTCGCTTTTTGAATGGCCACCATGACCTCGGGATGTACTCCCGCAAAATTGTCGCTAGCAAACGTATAAGACATAACCTATCGACCTCTCCTTATTTAGCGTAACCACGTTTATATCTCTGACCACCATTTTCTCATCTATTGGTCATTCATTGATTTTGTTTCCATCAATCTCCCACTGTTCCACAGTCAAAACTCCCAATCCAAGATCCCAAAGTTCTTGCAGAAAGTATCGATGAAAATGAATCTCACTAGAAAGAGATCCTTTGCTTGAAGACCCACCTCAAACCCCAGACATGAAACCTTCATGATTGTGCCAAAACACCCATTTAATGATCACATCAACTCTTTGATATTCAACATGTTATATGAATGCATTATGCCGTTCTCTTCAAAAATTTAATCTATTTCGGCATAATCGGAACAGGATACCATAACGCGGCTCGCGTCGTGCCTTTTTTACAAATTTTCCCATCCAATTTGAGTTCTTGTAAAAGCTTCTGCACCTGGATCAGCGACTGAGAAGGAAGCACCTGTGTTAATTCATTAAGTCGGCTTCCCACTTTCTCGCGTCTTTTAATATGCGTTAAAAGCAATTCTTTATTAGTTGTTCGATCTAGACCTTTTTCACGCGTATAGGCTCCCTGTTTACCAATAAAATCATAGTACCGTTGAGATAAAAAATACCGAACACCTCTCCCACGTCCAGATTTTTCCAGTATTCCCTCGCTGACTAATTTTCCCGTGCGCAACAAAAGTTCTGAAGAAATGTCTTGTTGTCGATGTACCAGATCTAGAACAAGGAAATCTTCTGTAGAAAAGACATAAGAAGTCTCTTTCCCAACCTTTTCTAAGAATCTCAGAAAATTAGGATCCTGGATACTCCCTTCGAGAGTTAAAAACACCTGCGAAGAATCACTGTGATTGAAATCTGGTCTAGACTTCCCCTGTTGAATACTTTTTTCGAACATCAAATTGACTCCCTGGCCAGCACGATCAACCAAACCACACTTGACAAAGACATCTGCAATCCGTCGATTTCTCGGATTCTGATTCCACAAAATATTCTCTGAAGTAATCCCGATTGGGAACCCTCCAGGACTTTGAATCTCAATTTTACGGGGAAACTGACGTACAAAAACCGAACCTTTCAAATGGTAATCGCGATGAGCAACCGCATTCAACACAGCCTCTCTAATTACCTGTTCGTTGAATGTTGGAATATCCCAGATGAAAAATCCATCTTGAAAATGCTGAATATCGTTTCTCAAGTTAATCGCTTTCCATAGCTCATCAAAAGAAGAAAAGAAACCCTGCTGAAATTCTATTCTTTGGTGAGCTGGACCAGAAGTCTCATTCGATCGATATTCAAACACAAGTTCTGCCTGTGGGAGAAATCGATGGAGAGCTTCTGGTTTTCCCAACAAAATGAGCGCAGCGTAAGTAATTCCACCATTCCCCACTAACTCTACATCCGAGAGAAGTCTTTCAATCGATAGAGAAAGAATAGCTTGGTTAGATGATTTCTTAAACCACGACATCCTCAGAGCTTCAATTGCAACAGGATCGAGATGCTCCAAACTTGCACCAAGACATATCTCCTCTGAAAAGTCATTTTCCACTTCAAGCATAATTTTTCTCAATACATCCGGTGTCATAGGCACCAAACTTTCTCCTGAACGCATCCAATAACATCCGTCACACTGCTGAGGGACACCCAAAGGCCTGGATGGAATATGGAAAACAAGAATTCTTTTTTTATAATAATCGCATTCCTGTATTTCAATTCTCGAATGCAATTTCTGCAATAGTTTCAATTTTGTTTCATTAACATCTCTAAAAGATTCAGTCCCAACCGCATTACGAGGGAATTTATCTGTCACACCCAAAATGAGCTTCCCACCACGCTCATTTGCTAATGCCACGCAATATTTCAGTAGTTTTTCGAATGAAAAATCCGTGAGAGCCTCTTTAAATTCTAGATTCTCAGATTCCAGTACTCTCGATGTGATAATTCTTTCTAGACCTTCAATGGAGACATGCACGGACAACACTCAACATGATTTGCCAACAGATGTTAACAATCCCGTGATTTCACAACAAGATCATCCAATCTATCATATTTCATGCGGTCAAGCCTTACTGATTCACTGCATCCAGTGCCCTCTGATTTTCTATTTGCACCTGAAGCCATTTAAAGGAATCTTGAATGATCTCAGGACGGCGGCGAATATAATGATCCATCCCATCAATGCGAAAATAGGTAATAGGAACTGCAGCCTCTTGCGCCTTTTGCACAAACTGATCAGAAGATGCGATAGCACTATCCTCTGTCCCTGCTACAACTAGAAAAGGAGAGCGAATTTTGCTGTAATCAACAAGCGGTGCTTGAAATGCATCCGCAACATAGAGGTATGTCATCCCATCCATCCGTTGATCAGGAGTCGGATTCTGTATGATCTGCTGTACGAGAGAATCATATTCCCCACGCGTCCGAGGGACATCAGCAGAAAATGGAAGCCACCTCGGGATTGCATCATAAAGTCGCATCCAAAATGAATTTTGTTTCCAGTGGTCAAAAAACTGCCATAACTCATCTGCCCAAGGCCAATCGCCAGCTCCACACCAATTGATGGTTGCAAGAGTATTTGGACACATCATTGAAAGATCTGTAACAAGAGGACCTCCCTCTGACACTCCGATAAACACCAATTTCCCATTCCATCCTTCCGGAGGATGCTTTTCAAGATGCTCAATCACCGCAATATGATCCGACAATCTCTGGGAACGTGTGTAATAAGACATAAACTCATTCTCATTCACATCATTACCGTCTACTCCCCACTGCTCAACGGTAAGGACTCCCAAGCCAAGATTTAAACATTCCTGCAAAAAGTATCTATGGAATCTGAATACTTGAAGGGGATGATTTCAGTTGATGCATAAAGCGCATTGATCGCAATGACCCAACTCACCATCCAATATTTCATCATCATTCCTCACTTAAATAAAAGGTCTAGCCTTCTTCTCAAAATTTATATCAAAAACACATGGATCATAAGATCTGCTACAAAATGTGCCGCCATTGCCGTCCAGAGTCCTCTAGACCAATACAACCAACCAAAAACAACGCCTGCAATTCCATTGAGCAAAAGAATACGGGAAATCTCAAAAACCGATGGCGACATCAGTTTGAACGCTGCAGGTAAATGACCCAGACCAAAAATTAATGCCACTAAAATGTTGGTGATCCAGAGAGTAATCTGTCGTTTCTCCACATTCAATCTAAAAATCTTCTGAAAAATCCAATAGATGAGCGTAAACAAAAACAATCTCAGCAAAACTTCTTCATTTACAGCTCCATAAACCGATGCTAACGCCCCCGTCCAAAAAGGAGGGTGCTCTCCCGCAAGAAGCGAACTTCCAAAGAAAATCTTATCGGACAGAAAAATGATCAACCCAACTAATACACCTGATATTACCGCGGGGTAAACGACTCTCTTAGGAAGATTGTCAAAATGAAAGGGATGTAAATCAGTGTTTGGTAAAATTTTAAAACTCGCCCAACAAATCAACCCAAAGAACAGAATCCCTTGAGTAATGGCAAGAAGGGATACCTTCAAAACTGAAAGCGAGGGAGGTATCATCCCTAGATAGTAACTGTATGGCAAAACAGAACAAGAACCGAGAACACATAAGAGCCACAAGAGAACAAATATCTTTTTGCTGACCACTCGATCATCTCTCATTCTTCCCTCAACTTTGCCTATTAAAAGCTGTGGTTTACGGCCACGCATTCCCTCACAGTTCCCCATGGAAGGATTTATTAAAGGGTCTAGCAACTCTGTAACAGACGTAACGACTTGTCTATAAATATGCTCGGAGGGGGACTCGAACCCCCACGGTATTGCTACCAGGGGATTTTAAGTCCCCAGTGTCTACCATTCCACCATCCAAGCACTGGAAAAAGAAAAAGAGATTCTATCTCTCTAGAAACAATCCTCGCAAGAAAAAAATCTCTTAAAAATTAAAAAGCCCGCAAAGAATCGCGGGCTCTTGGAATACATTACTCTTTATCTTCGTCGTCTTCAATACGATCTAATGAAAAAGAAGAACCCTCATCAAAAGCCTCTTCTTCTTGATCCACCCTTTCTTCAAAAGAAGACTTCTCTTCACGAACTACAGGAAACACATCTTGCTCGCAAGCATCTGCTGATTTATATCGGCTCAATGTTTCTTTAATCAATGTTGGAGGCGGAGGAAACAATTTGGAGATGAAAGGAGGCGGAGCTTTTGGCTCTTCTGCCCTTTCTTTTTCAACAAAAGGTTCCATTCCTTCTTCCGCAACCTCTTCTTCTCGAGGAGCAAATTCATGATGTTCTTGCGGTGGCGCAAACACCTCTCCTCTCTCTCTTCCTCGACGCCCTTTACGTCGTTTATCTCGCTTCCTTTGATCCGGCCCTTTTTGCTCGACCATTGGGGGCTCTTCAATAGGACGAGATTCTTTACCTCCTCCAATTTTAATGGAGCGGTCTAGATTTCCGCTTTTCAATGCAAGCCGAGGCTCTCTTGATTCAAAGACTTCATAATCACTGACCGGGACAAGAAAAGATTTCGGCTTTTCGATCGATCGAAAAAATAAAGAATGCCCAAATGAAACAACTTCAATGGCATCTACTAAATAATCTTCCTGATTCACTCCCTTGGAACTGCGGACAACAAGTTTACATCCTTCTCTCGGAGTGATTACTGTTTCTATAATAGGTTCTCGCGTAAAATTCACGAATATTTCCGTAATTAAATGTTTCTAAATTATTTTTCTAAAGAAATGTATTTTGTCAGTTCTCTTTAGAAGCCATATATTTTAGCAAGTCAACAACTCGACAAGAATATCCCATCTCATTGTCATACCATGCAATCAATTTATAAAATCGAGGACTCAATGCAATCCCTGCTAGCTTATCATAAATACAAGATTCCCTACGACCGATAAAATCAGAAGAGACAAGCTCCTCATCTGTTGTCGTCAAAATTCCTTTCAGATAAGAATTCGCAGCACGATCCATCGCTTGAGAAATCTCTTCATAGGTAGTGGGACGACTCAAACACACTGTTAAATCCACTGCCGAGACATCAAGCGTAGGAACTCGAAAAGCCATCCCCGTTAGCTTTCCTTTCAAAGACGGCAAGCATAAGGTCACTGCCTTCGCTGCTCCCGTTGTTGAAGGAATAATATTCGCCCCTGCAGCTCTTCCACCACGCCAATCTTTATGAGACGGACCATCCACTGTAGGCTGACTTGCCGTCAGAGAATGAACTGTTGTCATTAACCCCTCTTCAATACCAAATTCATCCACAAGAACTCGGCAAAGAGGCGCTAAACAATTCGTAGTACAAGAAGCATTCGAGACAATAAAATCTTTATTCGGATCAAAAGTTTCATGATTCACTCCCATCACATAAGTCGGAATGTGATCTTTCCCTGGAGCTGTAATCACCACCCGTTTTGCTCCCGCTTTTAAATGCTTTTGAGCATCTTCCACACGAGTAAAACGCCCTGTCGACTCAACGACATAATCCACTTTAAGCTGTTTCCATGGCAAACTTTCCGGATCTTTTTGCGCAATCACCGAAATCCGATGGCCATTAATGACAAGAGCTTCTTTTTCAGAGGCCACATGTCCCGAATATGTCCCATGCACAGTGTCATATTTAAAAAGATAGGCTAAATTATCAGGAGGAACTAAGTCATTGATCGCAACAACTTCAACATCTTTATGTTCAAGAGCGAGCCTACAAACCAAACGCCCTATTCTACCAAAACCATTAATTGCGATACGAATCATGTTCAAGCCCCCTTCTCAAAAAACCTAGAATATCTTTTTTGAATCCGAATGTAAAGAAGAGAACACCGAGAATAGCTCACCGAGCATGGGAGACATGCTCGGGGCAACTTATTGTTAAAGATACTCAATGTAACAAGTTGGAGCGTTATCTCCAATACGATCTCCCGTACGAATAATACGAGTATATCCACCATTACGTGTAGCAAACTTTTCTCTGAGCTCTCCAAAGAGTTTATCAATCACCAAACGATCTTTCGAATAAGAAGTTGTATCACCTTTTTTGGCTTGTCTTGCTTCTTTTGATGTTAAAGGATTGAAGGTTACTCTGAGAGCAGCAATTGCATTTCTCTTAGCAGCCAAAGTATTTTTCTTTGCCAAAGTAATCATCTTGTCTGCATGTCTTCTTAACTCTTTCGCTTTCACTACAGTTGTTTGAATACGGCCTGTTTCAATCAAAGATTTAAGCATATTCACCAACATAGCTCTACGATGAGATCCTGTACGACCTACTTTAAATGTGTGTTTTCCGTGTCTCATACTTCTGAACTTCCTGCTTTTTCTTGAAGATAAGCAGCAATCACCTGCTTAATATTATCTCTATTAATTCCGTACTTCCCAAGGTCCATTCCTAAAGAAAGTCCTAAATCATCCAATTTCTGCTTAATCTCTGTTAAAGATTTTTTTCCAAAATTGCGGAAACGGAGCATTTCAATTTCTGGCATAACAACCAATTCACCAATCGTTTCAATACTTGCATTTTCTAGGCAATTTGTAGATCGAACAGAAAGCTCAATCTCATTGATCCTCAAAGCTAGTTTCTGCAGTATTTCTTCACGATCCCGATTCACAGACACCTCTCCCCGATCAAAGGAAAGAACGTGTGCTTTGAGCGATTCAAAAGCCTGGAAATGAAGAATTAAAATCTGCGATGCAAAATTCAATGCTTCTACAGGAGTTACCCTGCCATCTGTCGTCACTTCTAAAATCAATCGATCATAATCGGTATCTTGTCCGACTCGTGTATTCTCTACATAATAATTGACTAAACGAACAGGGGAAAACGCAGAATCAATCACAATTTCATCAACTTGAGTCTCAAACCCTGTTTGTCTTTCTGAAGCAACATAACCACGGCCATTGCCAATTCGCAAATCAACACGTCTTGTCATCGGCTTTGTCACAGTGAAAATATGATGATCGGGATTCACTAATTCATACCCTGAATCGCGAAGCAAATCTTTTAAAGTGACTTTGTAGCTGCCGCCGCCTTTCTCAATCATCTCATCAGTTATATCCAAAGAAGTCGTCAATAATTTAATCTCTCGAGGATGTTCCCCTTCCTGTAAAGATAAACGTCTTAAAAGAGCGCACTTCAAATTAAGGACAATATGAGTCATGTCCTGGACGATTCCTTCAATTGCCATATATTCATGAGGAACTCCCTCGATCCGAACAGACACAATCGCAGGAGCTTCCAAAGATGTCAGCATAATTCTACGAAGGGCTGTCCCTATAGTATGTCCAATACCTCTTTCAAAGGGCTCAACAACAAAACGGGCAAAAGTAGAACTCACCTCTTCAGATTTAATTTTTTCTGGCATTTCAAATTTGCCGTACTTCAAAGCTGTCATGAAAGAACTCCTATTCGTTTAAACTCGTCTACGTTTACGTGGTCTGCAACCGTTATGAGGAACTGGTGTTTTATCTCGAATGATACTAATTGCAAGACCGGCACTTTGCAACCCGCGAACAGCAGATTCTCTTCCCGCGCCAGGACCATTCAAATTCACTTCGCATTCTTTCATCCCGAGAGAAATTGCATCTCTACCTGCATTCTGAGCTGCAACCGTTGCAGCAAACGCTGAAGATTTACGAGAACCGGAAAAATTCGACTTGCCAGCAGAAGATGAAGCAACCACATTCCCTGCAAGATCCGTAATCGAAACAATCGTATTGTTAAAAGTCGCCGTTACATGCGCGATCCCGGAAGGAATGGTTCGAGTAATTTTCTTCTTCACTCGCACGCCTGCTTTTTTGGGAGGCGCTTTTTGTTCTTGTTTAGCCAAAATAAACTCCCCTAATTAAATTTTCTTATTCGCAATCGTTTTACGCTTTCCCTTACGAGTGCGTGCATTTGTCTTCGTTCTTTGTCCTCGAACAGGCAATCCAACACGATGACGCATACCGCGATAGCAATGAATTCCAATAAGACGCTTAATGTTGTTTTGCACCTGACGTCTTAAATCACCCTCGACAACATACTCAGATGTTAGAAGAGCATTCAACTTTCCGATTTGATCCTCAGAGAGCTCCCGAGCTCGCATATCTTTGTTCAGGTTAAGCTTCTCAATAATTTCATTTGATAGTTTACGGCCAATTCCGTAAATGTATGTCAAACTGATTTCAAGACGCTTGTTATCTGGAATATCAACTCCAATCACTCTAGGCATAAAATTCTAACCTTACCGTTTTAAAATAACACATCAATTGCTTAAATCTCAATAAAGACCTTTTGCAAGGTCTTTTCTAACGACCGCGGAAACGTCCCCGTGTCATAAATCCTTCATATCTCTTCATAAGTAGATGAGACTCAATCTGTTTGGTTGTATCCAAAATGACTCCCACAAGAATCAAAAGAGATGTTCCACCAAAAAATTGACTAATATTTGCATCCACTTCCATAACGCGTCCCACAATCGTTGGCAAAATCGCAATGATTGCGAGGAAAACCGCCCCGATTAACGTCACGCGGCTCATTGTAGCTTCTAAAAAATCTTGCGTAGGCTTCCCTTGACGAATTCCCGGGATAAAAGCCCCGTTCTTTTTCATATCTGAAGCGATCTGCTCTGGCTTAAATTGGGTCGAAGTCCAAAAGTATGTAAAAAATAAAATCAAAAGAACGTAGATCGTCATATAGACCCAAGAACCCGGAGACAAGTAATTGGAAAATTGAACCATCCAAGAGCCTGATTTCCCCAAAAATTGCCCGATGCTTGCTGTAAACATCAAAAAGGAAGATGCAAAAATAACAGGAATTACACCTGCATAATTCACCTTTAATGGAATGTAAGAAGAGCCGCCTTGCGTTTCATGCCGACCTACAATCCTGCGGGCATATTGCAAAGGAATTCGTCTTTGTCCCTGAATAATCAAGATCGTTCCAACAGCGATCAAAATGAACAAAAGGCATAAAACAATCAAAGTAGAGAATGTGATCTGCCCAATTTCTTGAGAGCCTAAATTGAGCTGTTGAATGATCGATCCAATCATAGAGGGTAAAGAAGAAAGGATCCCTAAAGAGATGATTAAGCTAATCCCGTTGCCAACCCCTTTTTCTGTAATTTGCTCTCCAATCCACATGAGGACCAAAGTTCCTACAGTCATTGTCACCATCACCGTAAGATAAAACAGCCAAGAAAATCCAAAAATTTGAACATCCATTAACTGAGAAACCACAATACCTGGGCTTGACGCATTCATCTTCAACGCAAACTTAGCAAACAAAGCCGATTGGAAAAGAGCCATCACCAATGTCGCTAGACGAGTCCATTTGGATAACTTTCTGCGCCCTTGATCTGGGCTTTCTCGAATCTCTCTTTGCAAAGAAGGAATTAAGGCAACCAAAAGTTGCAAAATGATCGATGCTTGGATGTAAGGCATAACACCCAACGCAAACACCGTCATTTTCGCAAAAGCTCCCCCAGAGAATATATCCACAAGCTGGAAAAGATTTTGGCCTCCGCCGGTTGCATACTTAAACAAATTAATCGCCACATCGGCATTAATGCCTGGAACAGAAATATAAGCTCCTATTCGGCACACAACCAATAAAGCGATTGTATAATAAATTTTTGTTCTCAGTTCGGGAATTGAAAAAACCCGGCGTATGGCATCAATCATAATTTCCTAAACAACTGTATGAGAAATCTTTTTCTCTTGAAGTTTCTGAACAGCGGCCGCAGAAAATGCATTCGCTTCAATATGAACTTTCTTTGTCAATTCTCCATCGGAAAGAATTTTAATTCCGCCCGGTAAACGACGGGGAATCAATCCTTTTTCTCTCAAAGTGACTAAATTGACGGTTTCTCCATCTTGATAATTTTCTTCAAGAGTTTTCAAAGAAATTGCCATGGATGGTTTCACGAAAGTACCGCGAGTAAATCCTCGAATCGGCAATTTTCGATACAAAGGCACTTGTCCCCCTTCATACCCAAAACGCTTGCGATATCCTTGTCTTGCGCTATCCCCTTTTCCACCACGACCAGAAGTTTTTCCGCGTTTGGATCCAGGTCCACGACCGACTCGTCTTACTGTTTTTGTAGGACGAGATGTATTTTTAAGATTGGACAGATTAAACATGAGCTTCTCTCCGCTGACGTTCATCAAAACTTTTCTGACGATTCTTTAATTGCAAAAGAGCTCTAAAAATAGCTCTTACCTGGTTTAGAGGATTGCTAGATCCTAGGTTTTTCGCAATCACATCACGCACTCCACCCATTTCAAGAACAGAACGCACTTTAGATCCAGCAACAACGCCAGTTCCTTCAGGAGCAGGTTTTAACAAAACTCTGGCTCCATCCCAATCGACTTCTACTTCGTGAGGGATGCTTGTTCCTTCCAATTCAATCGTGTAAATGTTCTTACGCGCCGCATCAGAGCCTTTTCGAATTGCATCCGAAACTTCATTTGCCTTTGCAAACCCATAGCCAACGTGACCTTGACCATCTCCAACAAGAATAAGGGCTGAAAAACTAAATTTACGCCCCCCTTTGACCACTTTTGAACAGCGGTTGATGTAAAGAACCTTTTCCTCGAACTCGGTTCCAAAGTCTTCCTGTCGTCTTTTCTGAGGACCTTTTGCCATATATTCCCTACCTACTAGAAGTGTAAACCAGCTTCTCGAGCGCCCGCAGCAAGTTCGGCAATCACACCATGAAACTTATAACGGCCACGATCGAAAACAACAGTTTCGATATTTTTTGCTTTAGCAAGCTCTGCAATCTGCTGACCAATACGACGCGCAGATTCTTTTGATTTTCGATTCAAAGATGTGGACTTGTTTTCTTTAGAAAGAGTACCAACTCCTGCTAAAGTCACTCCTTGTACATCATCAATGATCTGTGCATAAACATGTGCATTCGTCTTCGAAACTGTAAGCCTTGGCTTTTCTGCAGTTCCTCTTACGTGTTTGCGAACGCGCATAACGCGACTTTTTCTTGCCTTATGACGTTTTTTTTGAGAATTATCCATAATTTTTAAGCCTTACCCTTCGCTGCTTTTCCTTCTTTCTTGCGGACATACTCATTGTCATATCGAACCCCTTTGCCTTTGTAAGGTTCAGGTGGTTTTTTCGCTCGCACCGCAGCAGCAAATTGTCCTACTTCCTGCTTATTAATTCCTTTAATGCTAATGCTGGTTCCTTTATCAACAGCCACCTGCAAGGATTTTGGAATTGGTATTTGTACGGGATGAGAAAAACCGAGCTGCAAATCCAACACGGTCCCTTGCACATTGGCTCGATATCCGACGCCAATCAAAGTCAGCTTTTCTTCAAATCCGTCTGAAACTCCAATCACACAATTCTTCAACAATGATCGATAAAGACCATGAACTGCCTTTTCCGGAAGAACTTTTTCATCACGCTCCAACATAACGGTCTGTCCATCCATCTTAGGATGAAGACCTGCTGGCAACTGTAAATGCATAGACCCTTTAGGTCCTTTAATATCTAAAGCGCCTTCTTTTGCAGCTTTAATCTCTACTCCCTTTGGCAAAGAGATCGGCATCTTTCCAAGTCTTGACATATACTCTTCCTCAAACAATTACCAAACAGTGCAGAGAATTTCTCCGCCAACCTTTAGATTTCTCGCAGTTTCGCCATCCACAATCCCTTGTGGAGTTGATAAAATCGCAATTCCTGTACCATTCAAAATACGAGGAACTTCACGATATCCTAAGTAATGACGGCAGCCGCTTTTGGATTCTCTTTTGAGTCCTCGAATGACAGAACCTCTCTCTTTAGTATATCGAAGGAATACGCGCATTTTAAACTGCTCTTCGTTCACCAAAAAATGATCAATAAATCCATGATGCTTCATGAGCTCAAGAATTTTTACTTTCATTTTGCTATAGCTCAAATCAACAAAGCGATGCTGAGCATCTTTCGCATTGCGAATCTTCGTCAAAAGCTCTGCGATCGGATCGTTAAAAGACATGTCTTTTCTCCTACTTAAACGGGAAACCTAAAAGAGATAGAAGCTCAATACAATCTTCATCGCTCTTTGCTGAAGTTACAACCGTGATATTCATCCCTTGTGTTCTTTTCACTTTATCTAGATTGATTTCAGGAAAAACTTGTTGATCGTCTAGACCAAAACTATAATTTCCCCTACCATCACCCTTTTTATTAAATCCTCGAAAATCTCGAATGCGAGGAGCAACAATATGACAAAAGCGATCTAAAAAGTCATACATTCTTTTTCCACGAAGAGTCACCATCAATCCAATCGGCTGATCTTCTCGTAATTTAAAATTAGAAATCGCCTTTTTAGACCGAGTTACTACAGGCTTTTGTCCTGAAAGCATCTTCAACTCTTCTGTATGCTCCTGAAGAGCATTCTTATCCTTTAAAGCTTCTGCAAGGCCCATGCTAATGACAAGTTTCTTCATTGAAGCAAGCGCCATTACATTGCGACTTGGATGTCGAGTTTTTAACTCTGGAAGAATTTCTTCCTTAAATTTCTTGTACAATCTTGACATGTTCTTCCTTTAAGCCTTTTTCATTGAGCGATATACAGTTTCTTGACCACTCTTGCCAGAAACAAGTTCTCGAAGGCCGTCTTTTCCACTGCGTACTCGCACTTTTAGGACTTGTCCATCCTTATCGCAAAGGCGCACATTGGAAATATGAATCGGCATTTCCATTTCAACGATACGACCGCCTTGTGTTTCTTGAGTACGTCTCATATGTTTTTTTCGAACATTGACGTCTTGCACAATCACCGCATCTTCCGATCTTGCGAGAACTTCGCCAAATTTTCCTTTATTATTTCCGGCGATCACACGAACGCGATCCCCTTTTCTAATCCACTTGCTCATTAAATCACCTCAGGAGCTAAAGAACTGATCTTTGCAAACCCAACATCCCGAACCTCTCTTGCAATAGGTCCAAAAATACGCGTGCCTTTAGGGTTATTCTTATCATCAATAATCACGCAACTATTGTCATAAAAACGGAGTAAAGATCCATCCGGTCTTCGCACATAACTTTTTGTACGGACGATCACCGCTTTAACGACCTCTCCTTTTTTCACTGCGCCCTTTGGATCTGCCTCTTTCACTGAACAAACAATCACATCTCCAACATGAGCGTATCTTCTTCGACTTCCGCCAAGGACTTTAAAACATCGGACGCGTTTTGCTCCCGTGTTGTCTGCAACTTCCAGATCAGTTTCTTGTTGAATCATATTTCAATCCCAATTTTAAAGAGCTTCAATCACACGCCAACGCTTTAACTTAGACAAAGGTCTTGTCTCCATAAGACGAACCTTTTGGCCTACTTCTAAAGCATCTGAATCATCATGAGCATAATACTTACTTGTACGCTCAACGACTTTTTGATATTTCGGGTGTCGCATTTTGCAAGACACTTGAACTGTCACCGTCTTGTCCATTTTATTTCCAATGACAACACCAACTACTTCTTTTCTTTTGCCTCGTTCTTGTGTCATACAAGAGCACCTTCTTTCTGTTGTTTCGTGAGAAGAGTCAATACTCGAGCTCTTTCTCTTCGCTTTGCTTTGAGCAAATGCGGTTTATCTAATTTACGCTGAATCGCCAATGTATTGCGAAGTTCAAAAACTTCACGGGCAAGGTCTTGATCCATTTTCTGTAAATCGGAAAAAGACGAATCTTTCAAATTTTTCATTTTCTTTTTTCCCATAAGACTTCCCTAAACAGTTTCTAAACGTTCAACAAACTTTGTTCGTATCGGCAACTTAGCAGCTGCCAATCGAAGCGCTGTTTGAGCTTCTTCGCGCGTTACACCGCCAACTTCAAAAAGAAGTCTTCCGGGGCGCACGGTTGCTACATAATGATCAAAGCCGCCTTTTCCTTTACCCATACGAGTTTCAGCAGGTTTTTTCGTAATCGGTTTATCAGGGAAAACACGAATCCAAACCTGTCCTTTACGGCTAAAAAAGCGGGTTATCGTCACACGGCACGCTTCAATCTGTTGAGCAGTGATCCATGCGCGATCCAAAGACTGCATTCCAAAATCTCCGAACTCGACAAAATTTCCTGCCTTCGAGAGACCTCTCATGTTTCCTTTCTGTTGTTTACGATACTTCGTTCTACTCGGTCCTGTTGCCATATCATCTCCCTTAAGCTACTGCAGGCTTCGCTTTGACGACCACCTCGTCGCCGCGGTTAATCCATACTTTAACGCCAATTGAGCCATAAGTCGTTTCTGCACGACCTTGAGCATAATCAATATCTGCACGCAATGTATGAAGAGGAATTCGACCCTCTTTATACCATTCCACACGAGCAATTTCTGCTCCGCCAATACGTCCGGAAATCTGAACTTTAATTCCAGCCGCACCTGCATCCATGGTTGTTTGAAGCGCTTTCTTCAAGACTCTTCGGAAAGGAATACGACGCTCTAATTGCTTTGCAATCCCATCCGCAACAAGTTTCGCATCCAAATCAGGTCTTTTTACTTCTTCAACTTCAATCCAAACTTCTTTCCCAGTCAGTCTTCGAAGCTCATTTTTCAAGACATCAATTTCAGAGCCTTTCTTTCCAATCACAAGACCTGGGCGAGCTGTGACAATTGTCACTTCAATTTTCCCGCTCATTCTTTTAATTTGGAACCGGGAAGCTCCTTGGGCTGCCGGTTTTGCCATCAAAAACTGACGAATTTTGCGATCTTCGCCAATGAGATTACCAAATTCTTGATTGTTCGCAAACCAATTTGATAACCATTTCTTACGACGTACAAGACGAAATCCAGTTGGTGATACTTTTTGTCCCATATTCTTCTCCTTAAGCGCCCTTTTCCTCTGTCTTCAAAACAATCGTGAAATGGCTTGTTCGTTTGTTCACAGGTACAGATGAACCTCGGCTTCGAGGCTTTGCTCGACGCAAGATAGGACCTGGATCCACTCGCACTTCAAAAATTTTCAATGACTCTCTTCGAGCATCAAGTTGAGTTTCTGCATTTGCCACTGCGCTATCCAAAGTCTTTTTCAATAAACGTCCACCACGCAATTTTGAATACAAAAGCTGATTCGATGCTTGCTCTACATTCAACCCACGAATTAAATCAGCTGCATAACGAGCCTTTCGTGGAGAAATTCTTACATATTTTGTAACTGCTCTAGCCAATTGCATACCTTACCCTCCCGAAGGGGCTGCTGCAGCTCCTTGAGCTGCTGTTTTCTTTGGATGCCCCTTAAATGTTCGTGTTGGGGCAAATTCTCCTAAACGATGACCAACCATATTCTCTGAAACATAAACAGAAATAAATTTCTTTCCATTATGAACATCAAATGTAAAGCCCACCATTTCAGGGACGATCATTGATCTTCGAGACCAAGTCTTAATAACTTTTTTAGAGCCTTCCTTCATAATTTTTGCCATCAAGTGATGGTCAACAAAAGGACCCTTTTTCAGTGATCTAGGCATCTTTATTCTCCCTTAAGCTCTATTTCTTTCGCTCTTTAACAATCCACTTTCTCGTTTTCTTTGGAGAACGAGTACGGAATCCCTTTGTAAATTGCGCCCAAGGAGTTTGTGGATGGTTTCCTTTTCCTCGGCCTTCACCTCCCCCGTGTGGGTGGTCAACTGGGTTCATAGCAACTCCACGAACCGTAGGACGAACGCCTAACCATCGTGAACGACCTGCTTTCCCAATCACGCGAAGATTGTGTTCAGCATTCGATACAGCTCCAAAAGTCGCTCTACAATTTTCATTGATCAAACGAACCTCTCCGGAAGGCATACGAATCGTTGCATATCCTTCGCTTCGAGCTAAAAGCTGCGCCGAAAGCCCTGCAGAACGAACCAATTTCCCGCCTTTTCCAGGATTCAATTCGATGTTATGAATCACAGAGCCAAGAGGCATGAATTTCAAACGCATGCATCCGCCAATTTGAAACGGAGGTTCATCGCTTGTAGAAACTTGATCTCCAATTTTAATTCCTTGAGGAGCCAAAATGTATCTCTTCTCTCCATCTCGATAATGAAGTAAAGCGATGAGTGAAGAACGATTTGGATCGTACTCCACAGAAGCAACGACAGCTGCTACATTTTCCTTATCTCTCTTAAAATCGATCAATCGAAGCTTTCTTTTATGGCCTCCGCCTTTGTGACGGCAAGTAATGTGTCCGCTATGGTTACGGCCATTCGTACGTCGTTTTGAAACCAAAAGAGATTTTGGCGCCGGTTTTTCACCAGGAGCCAATTCAACGTATGTAGGAAGCACTAATTTGCGCTGTCCAGGAGTAACGGGTCGAAATGTTTTAGGCATAAAAAACTCCCTTTATACTTGCTCTTCTATGTTATCGCCAGGACGGAAAGTGACAACAGCTTTTTTAATCGCTGCCGTCTTCCCTAAAAATCCTCGTACACGACGACTTTTTGGGTGTATAGAGATCGTATTGACCTTCACGACCTTTACTTTTTTGTCCGCATAAATTTCTTCTACAGCTCGCGCAATCTCTACTTTGTTTGCCTTGAGGTCAACATTGAAGACAGCCTTAGGAAACTGACAACGGCTTACAGAAGCATTCCTTTTCGAATGTTGCAAACTTTCCAACACCCGTGATTTCTCAGTCAGACGTCGACTCTTGATAATGTCATATGGATTTTTCATAATTACCCTAAAATCGCTAAAAATTCATCCAACGCAGACTCTAAAATGACGAGATCTTGCGCCAATGCAAGAGAATATCCGTTGACCTGAGGAAGAAGCATACATTCTTTTTTCGGAAGATTGCGAATGCTCTTCACTAAATTCTCATGAGGATTTCCCATTTCCTTTGCTTGATCCTTACTTTCGCCAAGAACCAAGATACGACGGTTTGCAACATTCAATTGATCAAAAAATGCAGCCATGATTTTCGTTTTCGGCTGATCGATGTTCTCTTTTTGCAAAATATGCACACGATTTTCTTTAATCTTTTGAACAATTAAAGATCGAATCGCTGCTCGTCTTTCTTTTTTATTAATACGAACATGCATATCAAATTTAGGTCTTGGACCGAATACAATTCCGCCCCCTTTATATTGAGGAGCAGCCAAGTCCCCTTGACGAGAACGTCCTTGTCCTTTTTGAGGATGCGGCTTTCGGCCCGTGCGATTGATTTCTGCACGCGTCTTCGTACTTGCAGACCATTGACGCGCATTTTTTCGTATAGCCACCAAATAGTCTTTTACAGATTGCGGGTGAGCCGTCAGTTGCAACACTGCATCATCAACCTGAACAACACCCACTTCTTTTCCACTCATATCGTATTTTTTTAGTGTAGCCACAGCCTTATCCTTTCTTTACCGTCTTAAGACTTGAGTTTTTCTTAACCGATTCACGAATGAAGACAACTCCACTGCGAGCTCCAGGAACTGCACCCTCAATCAAAAGAAGATTTCCTTTCACAGCAACAACTCGTAAATTCTGAACCGTTGTGCGATCGCCCCCCATGCGAGAAGCTCTCTTTCCATTTGGGAAGCAACGACCCGGCGTTGATCTCATACCTGTAGACCCCATATGACGATGGAAACCAGAACCGTGCGCTCCAGGCCCCCCTGCCATATTGTGCAATTTCATAACCCCTTGATAACCTTTACCTTTAGAAGTGCCTTCAATATCTACATATTGAATTCCTGTAAAAAAGCTGGCATCAATTTTTTGCCCTACTTGATAGTTATCAACAGAATCAATTCGAGACTCTCGAATAAAATGGCAAGGCTCAGACTGGGCTTTTGCAAAATGCCCTTTCATTGGCTTCGTTGCCGACTTCGCAGTCAAACCACCAAGCTGAACGCCATTATATCCGTGCGTTTCCTTTCTCTTAATTTGAAGAACAGTATTAGGCTCAGCCAAAATTACAGTACAAACAACAAGCTTCCCCTCAGAATCAAAAATCTGAGTCATTCCTTTTTTCCGGCCAATCAAAGTCAGCGACATAGACTTCCTCTTTTGTCACAAAAATTATCCACCACAAAAAAGGTCGCCCAAGCAAAAATGAAAAAATACATTTTAAACTCGCGCGCTTAACCCTTTTCAGGGTGGCATACGCTAGCGTCTCCTAACATAAAGAGACACGAGGTCCGTTCACAGAACGAACAATTAAATATCGGTTAGGGATCATAAAGAAAACCGCCATTTTTTAACAACATTTTTCGATAAACAGCCATTTTCGCTTAAATTCTTCGAGAGAATTTGCCCTTCAAAACTCTCTATAGTCGAACTACTCCAAGGACAAATCGATGATTTCAAAAGGCTTTAATGCCCGGCGACTTTTAAAAGCAGGATGTGAAAAATCAGAAGAAAGCTCAGAAAAAGTCTTTAAATCACAAAATCTTGTTTTCACAGGAACTCGAAACCTCAAACATTTCCCTTCTTTACGAACCAAAATCTCAATTTCTTTCAATTCTTCAATGTGTAAAACTAAATCTTGACTCACTCTTTGCTCTAGATCTAAAAAATGCAAATCAGCAAATAAAGAAGGCTTACTTTTACGAACAATTTTCTTTAATAAAGTCCCAACAGGCACTGTGTAACTTCCAGGACGAGAAACCGAGCCGTCTACGACAACATTACAAAAAGCATTAGGCGCTAAAGAAGAATTTTCTATGCAAGAGATACATTTTTTTGAAGAAATCTTTGCACTCACAACCATCGAAAAAAAAACGCAAATCAAAGACAAAACAAAGAACCACTCAAAACGGTATAAAAAATTTTGTTCTTTCAATTTTTCTTCTAAAAAAAAGACCCGAACACCTCAAAAGAAATATTCAGGTCAATACTTTTTCTTCAAAATTTTTAATTTGCTTTAAGCAAGCGCTAAGGGCTGAATATGCTTTTCACTAAAGAACTTCGTTCTCTCGTAGCGCATTCCTTCCTCATAAACCCCTGAAGCAAAAGCAAATACAGATCCGGCTAAAGAAACTGTAGCAGCAGCGACCATCCAAATATGAGACGTTGCCAACCCAGTCGCCACAAGCGCAACTCCGAGTACAAATCCGCCTACAGCACATACAGCTTTCGCCGTCTTGAGCATCAAGACTTTCTCGGTATCCGCAAAATGCTGCTTAACTTCCTCAGAAACATTGTTTAAAACAGAAACTTGGCGATTCAATGCTCTTGCTTGAGAGAGCTCTTCCGTGATTTGTTTCAACTCGCAAACATCAGAAACAGTAGATGCATGCCCAGCCACAGATAGAATCGGCGCTAAAGCAGCTTGTGGAACAAAAAGAGCCGCACTATAGCCGCAAGCAGCAACTGCCGTAGCCACATCCTGCACTGTGCTCACATATTTTCTTTGCTGAGCTTCCGCAGTCTTTGCAGGAGTGCCCAAAGACTCAATAGCCTCTTTCGCATCTTTTAATGCAAAAGGCAAATGAGGCAGGATCGTCGCAGTCCATGCTTTATTAAATACTTTAGCAGCATCTCCAAACCCGTTGCCAAGACCTAAAAGACGGAACAATGTACAAAATCTGTCACCCATTTGCATAAAACGGAAAGGCCCGCCGTTCGCAGTTTCAAAAAAAGAAATCAGTCGATCCCTTACAGATCTGGGTTTATAAACTTGAACACAACCTCCCAAACCAGGAACAATACTATGCTCCGCCGTTCTGGGAAATAAAGATACTGATCGGTTATCTAATTGCAAAGAATTTGACATATTCTTCCTCTCTTCTCACTTTTTCGCAAAAAGCATAACCTGTTTCAGCAATAAATGTAAAGACAATGAAAAGTTTATTATATAATAGGAAATTGATGAAAACCCACGACACCTCGGAGCCAATCTTGTCCGCTCATCTTTTTTTTACCTTCGGGCTGCACTTCCAAAAGTTCCAAAGCATCCTCTTGGCAAGCAACAATAGGCCGGCTGGAGAATAATAACTGCCCGGGCAACTGTCCTTTCTCTTTAGAAACAACTTGCGTCCGCAAAATTTTAATTCTTTTTTTCTCTTTTTCCAGCCAGCTCCAGGCACCGGGACGTGGAGAAAATGCGCGAACTTGATTATGAATTTTTCTTGCAGGCTGATTCCAATGAATTTCAAGCTCCGCCGGCTCAATTTTAGGAGCCCAGGACACCAATGAATGATCTTGGGGAGCACCCTTGACCTCACCTAGCTCATACTCATGAAGAACTTGTAAAAGAAGATCCGCGGCCTGTTTTCCCATTTCCACTTCCAACTCTCCCAAAGTAATCTCTTCTGAAAGAGCCATTTTAGAGACAGCAATCACATCGCCTGCATCCAATTGTTTCACCATTTTTTGGATACTCACTCCGGTTTCCGCATCGCCATTCAACAAGCATCTTTGCATTGGAGCCGCTCCCCGATATTTGGGCAAAAGACTCACGTGCACATTGATACAGCCTAGCCGAGGCTGTGACAATAATTTTTGGGGCAAAATTTGACCAAAAGCGACCACTACATAAAGATCTGCCTGCAGCTGATGCAACTCTTCTAAAAAAACGTCATTCGATGCTTTTTCAGGTTGCAAAATCGGAAGATCCGGTTTCTCACGCATCACAAGCTCTTTGACTTCAGAAAAAGAAACTTGCAAGGATCTTCCTCGAGGGCGATCCGGCTGAGTTACAACTCCAACAATCGGCACATGGTTCAATAAAAGAGAATGGAGAATACCTGCTGCAAAATGAGGCGTTCCAAAAAATACAATTTTATTCTTCAACGGCAACTTGCTCTTCCATACTTTCTAAACTCAGAGAAGGCTTTACAATTCCTTCAAGACCAATAAGCCCTCTTTTGGAACCTTTACAAAATGAAATCCAATGATCGACTTCTTTACAAGGCATCACATTTTTTTCAATTTCAACGATCGCATCACTTAAACGAAGACCGCTTCGATAGGTAATTTTAAATGCTTGACCCAACGCAGAACGCACTTCCAAAGGAAATCGATGACGCTTTAACCCCACAATATTGATCCCCCCAAATTTATATGGAGATCCGCCTCCAATCGTATAAGGAGGAACATCTTTAGGAACGCGGCTAAGCCCACCCACCATCGAATAGCATCCAATCCGAGAAAACTGATGCACCGGCGTCATTCCGCCAATAATGGCATAATCTTCAACAATCACATGACCTGCCAACATCGCACTATTGGCCATCACTACATAGTTTCCTACTTCACAATTGTGCGCAACATGACAATAAGCCATGATCAAGCAATGATCTCCAACGCGCACCGTCGAATTTTCCTGACAAGATGAATTGATCGTGACAAACTCGCGAATTTCACAATGTTTCCCAATCTCAACAAATGTTTTTTCACCACGATATTTCAAATCTTGAGGCTTTGTTCCGATGCTTGCATTTGGCCAAACAACAGTACCTTCCCCAATGGTTGTATTTCCATCAATATATGCATGAGATTTAATCACAACATTGTCGCACAAAGTCACACCGCCTTTCACTACGGCAAAAGGTTCGATGGTTACATTTTTCCCGATTTTAGCGCCCGGCTCTACCACAGCAAGAGGATGAATATTAGACATGCAATTTCTTCTTATAACTTATCTTTATCTACCATAGCAAAGCTGAGCTCTGCTTCGACTGCAACTTGGTCTCCCAATACGGCTTTGGCCGACATCTTTCCACCATTCCCACTAATGTGAATCCCTTTTGCATGAAGATACAAAACGTCTCCCGGCAATACAGGCTTTCGAAATTTTGCATTGGATACATTCAAAAGAACCGCTATTTTTTTATCAAACCCTTTCTGATGCACCAAGATTCCTCCAGCTTGAGCCAAAGCCTCCAGGATCAAGACTCCCGGCATAATCGGAACTTGAGGAAAATGTCCTTGAAAATACGGCTCATTTCCACTCACAGCCTTCAAAGCAACAATCTCATTATTGACTAAATCTATAGAAATAACCTTATCAACCAATAAAAATGGATACCGATGAGGCAAGATTTTTGCTATTTGTTTTGCCCCAAAAAGAAAAGAACTAGACATTCGCACTCCTTGTCTGCAGGATGTTTTGATAGATACCGCAACAACTTGAAGAATCGGTTTTTGGCGGCGTCGGCGTTTCCTTAAAATTCACATTCTCACTCACGCCTTGGCGTTCAACAATGGTCGTTCGCTCCGAATGAGAATTTTGAAGAGCCTCCTTGCCAAAGTCCCGATTCTTCAAGTTGTTTCGGTATACAATCTTTGCAAAATTTACATTACTCACGTGTCCTGAGCAAATCGCAATCACATGCGCTAAGATAGGGGCTCCAATCAAGGAAAGATCCCCAATGAGGTCCAAAATTTTATGCCGCACCATCTCATCCGAAAAACGGGCTCCTTCCGGATTTAAAATATCATTTCCCCGAATGACTAAAGCATTCTCCAAACCACCGCCTTTAATCAAACCCTTTTCAATAAAAGGCTGAATTTCCTCATACAAAGAAAAAGTGCGGCAAGGAGCAATTTCTTGTCCGTATCGATCAGGACTGAAAGAAAAAGAATAATATTGAGACCCGATCCTTATGGATTGGGGGTAATGAAGTACATAGCTCAATCGATATTCAGAGGATGGCAATGCAACCAAATGAACGCCCCCCTCAGACCAAAAAATAGGGGAAGAAATCTCCAAATACTCACGGCTCTTATCCTGCTCTATCAATCCAACTTTCGTAAAAAGCTCTACAAACTCTTGACTACTTCCATCCATTCCAGGAATTTCAGGTCCATGAACTTCAACAAGCGCATTATCAATCTGCATTCCATACAACGCAGAGAGCAAATGCTCAACCATCATCACACTCGCATCACCCAAAGACAATCGAGTACACCGAGAAGAGGGCGCTACAAAATCCAATCGCGCAGGAATTAAAGAAGAGCCTTCTAAATCCACACGTCGAAAAACAATTCCGGACCCTGCAGGAGATGGACAAATACGAACCCACGTTTTTTCTCCGGTAAAAATACCAATGCCTTGAGCAAAAACTTCTTTTCGTAATGTCCTTTGCAATGGATGCGGATTCGTCAAAGCTCTCTCCCTTCAGAGATCATTTCTCCAAGATCTTCAGTATATCGATCTACTGATATTATGTGCACCGAAATCGTCGAAAAACACCCCACCCAACACAAATGCAGCTACAAATTAAAACAAACGAGTCTCCCCATAAAGAATACAACGTCCGAAAAGAGCGCACCCCAAAAGAAGATGTCAAAACATGAACTTCCTTTTCTGAAAGAGGCGCCATCGCCTCTGCCTTCCCAAAACAATTGATCACAGCCGTGACTCCGGTATTGCAAGAGCGCAAAGAATAAACCCCGTTTTCTGCGGAACGAATCCGACTATGCTGGAAATGCTGAATCGGCAACCGAGAACGAGGAAACCAAACATCATTCGTTACATTCACAAAAAGACGGGCTCCCAACGATCGAAGATCGTAAATCAAATGACTATAGACTTCCTCAACACATACAGAAACGCCGATCGGCAGCTTCGAAATGAAAAGCTTTGGATCCTTGCCTACTTGAAAAGATCCTCCAATCCCAAATTCTTTCGCCAAAAATCGAGAAAACCACTGAATTTCCTCTAAGGGAATATATTCTCCAATAGGAACTAACACCCTTTTCTCATATCTTTCCGGCGATCCTCCGGCTCTAAAATGAAAAACGGCATTATATTTTTTGAAATTCTCCTCATCATCAAGTCCGGCAATCACATCCGCTTTTAAATGATTCGCAAGAGCTTGCGCAATGAATGCATTCGATACTCGCCACAAAACCTTGCCATTTCTGATCTCTTCTTTCGCAAAAGGGGCTTCTAAAGATGGAAATTGACTCAAAGAATCCATCCCAAAAATACGACCAAAGCAGGCCTTCACCGCCTCTAAAGGATAAACGGCTCGATAGGCGCCCAAACACACGCAAGCCTCAGGAAGCACGATCAGATCGCACGAAGATTTCCCTGCCAAAGGCTCCAAAATCCTCTCCCATTGAACAAGAGGCGAAATAAACGCCTCTTTACGATCCGGAAAGAGATCTTTTTGCTCCGGTAAAATGCCCGTCTGAACAAGGCTCGCCGTATACATTCTCTCAATCGGAATTTTTTGAACAACCCACGCCTCTTGTAAAAAGCCAAATAAGTAAGGCAGCAACGCTAAAACACCCCAACAAGCTCCTCTTAAATAAGTAAGATTGGCTTTATTCAACAAAAGATAAACCCCGATTGCATTCACAAAAATCACCCAAAAAGAAAGCCCGTACACACCAAAAAGAGAAGCAAACTGAATCGCGCTACCCGAATCTACAAGCGATAAAGCAACCGGATTCCACATAAACCAAAAAAAGCGACGAGACCACTCCAAAATCACCCAGCCGCCCGCCATCAAAAAACAATCACTGAAACGAAAACGAACGTCCACAACGGAACTCAAAAGAGCAAACTGAGAAGCTAAAAGAAAACTCACTAAAAAATAGATCAAAACAATCCAAGGGCCCATGTAGTCGATTGAAGTCATCCAAGAAACCTGAACCAACTGCACACAAAAAAACCAAACAAAAGAGCGCAAAACCCTCTCTTTTGTTGATAAAGAAAATAAAGAAGACCAAAATAGAGCATACCCGCAAGATGCAGCCAGAACCCCAAGACCCGGAATCCAAGCCGCCTGACCAAAAGCAACAATGAAAAAACTAAAAAGAAAAGAGATCATTCAAATTCAATAGGTCTAGATAAATTCATGATCGGACGATTGACATTCTCAACACGAATCTCTTGATCACCAACAACCTGCTGCATCAGACATCCTAAAATCGAAAGATTTTTTAGAAACATGACCGCCTGCAGATCTCGAATCGATCCATCCATAAACCAAAAAGGATGGCAAAGGATCGTGACAGGTATCAAAAACACAATCAATAAAATCATCCCAAGACGTTTTTTCACCCCCCAAAGAACCAAAATCCCACCAACGAACATCAACAAAATAGAAAGCACCTGTAAAAGCGGTGTCCAAGGAATCAAAAAAGAGAAAACATCTCTTAAATTCTCTGAAAAACTCGCATACGATTGCCAGTCAAATAAAAGATCCATGATCTCTTTTTCTGTTTCGTGCCAATTCAAGATATTTTTTACGGCGCCCACAAGAAATACTGAACTCACAAAAAAACGAGAAATTGTAGCTATAAAAATATGGATTCTTTTCATACAATTACATCCAGTTTATGGAAAAAGCTTTTTTAAACAAGCATATCAACATTTTCTTGAGAGAGCTATCGGAATCGAACCTTCCTTTAGATCTTTCTTTAAGCAGATATTTCAAGGCTCATAAAAATTTGGGATCAAAAGATCGAAAAATCATTGGAGACACCATCTATGGCATGGTCCGATGGAAAAGCCTTCTTGATGCTTTAAACCCAAAAGACCGGCTTCTTTGCTACCAAAACATCGACTGGCAAAAAATCTCACAAGACATTTCCCTTCCTCCATTTGCAAAAATAGGCTTAAATTTGTTTCTTTACGAAAAGCTCTTCAATGCATTCGGCGATCAAAAAACAAAAGAACTTGGGAGGATTTTCAACACACCCGCTCCGATGACCATCAGAGCGAACCTTCTCAAAACCTCTCGAGAAGAACTTTTGAAAACACTACAGCAAAAATTTGAATGCTTCCCATGCACTCACTCAGAATGCGGCATTCAATTCAAAAAAAGAGAACCTTTATTTACCCTTCCTGAATTCAAACAAGGACTCTTTGAAATTCAAGACGAAGGAAGTCAGCTCGTAGCAAAACAAGTCGAGGCAAAACCCAAAGATCTGATTCTTGATTACTGCAGCGGATCCGGAGGAAAAACGCTTGCCTTTGCCCACCTCATGCAGCATTCAGGGCAAATTTATCTTCACGACATTCGTAAAACAGTTCTTTTAGAAGCTAAAAAACGCTTAAAAAGAGCCGGCATTCAAAATGCTCAAGTCCTCGCCTCGGACCATGCGCAACTCAAAAAACTAAAAAATAAATGCGATATCGTTCTTATCGACGTTCCTTGCTCGGGAACCGGAACATTAAGAAGAAATCCGGATCAAAAATGGAGGATCGACGCCTCCATGCTTCAAAAACTTCTTGAAGAACAAAGAAAAATTGCAAAAGAAGCTCATTTCTACCTAAAACCTGGAGGCAAACTCATTTATGCAACCTGCAGCATCTTGCCTGAAGAAAATGAATCTCAAGTAGAATTTCTCCTTAAAGAACTTACCTTAACCCTCGAAAAACCACCCTTATCCATTCTCCCAAGTGAAAACGGCATGGATGGTTTTTTTTCAGCAGTGTTCAGAAAACATTAAGCTATGATAAGATGACATCTAAAAATACAACTTTACAATGAAAAAATACCTTTTCTTATTGCTCATCCTAGCTTCTCTCTCTGCACAAATGCCAATGCCTTCTTTGGATCAGAATCAAAAAATCGGCGTCCAAAATGCAATCCTTGTCCAAATCAACGGCAAAGCGATCTCCGTCATGGACGTCAAGAAAAAAATGGATGTTGCCTTTCATCAGCACTACCCTCATTTAGAACAATCGAATGCGGCGCGCTACCAATTCTATGAAACAAGCTGGCGGCATGTCCTCAAAGAAATGATTGATCAACAACTGATTCTCGCAGATGCCAAAGAAAAAGAAATCAAACTCACAGACGGGGAAATTCGAGAAGAACTTGAAGAAAGGTTTGGGCCTCATGTCATGAGCACGCTCGATAAAATTGGCCTTAGCTATAACGACGCTTGGGAAATGGTCAAAAATGACATCATCGTAAGGAGAATGAACTGGTGGTTCATTCATATGAAAGCAATCAGCAAAGTCACCCCTCAAGATATTCGTCGATCGTTTCATTGCTATCTCAAAGAAAATCCACCTTATCAAGAAATGAAATACCGAGTCATTTCAATCCGTGGAGAAGAAGCTGAAAGCAAGATCGAACAAATCTTTCACTTTCTTGCCGAACATAAAAAAAGTCCAGAAAGCATTCAGCCTGAATTGAAAGCCATCGATCCATCCATCCAAATCTCTCAAGAGTTCACGGCCAAAGATAACGAGCTTTCAGAAGCCCACAAAACCGTTTTATCATCCCTTGAGCAAGGACAATACAGCGCTCCGATCGTTCAAAATAGCAAAACAGAAAATAAAACAGTGGCGCGTATCTTTTACCTTTGCGACAAAACAGATTTCCCTGCACCTGATTTTACGGCCCTCTCATCGAATTTACGCGAACAACTCACACAACAAGCAGTCATCCAAGAATCAACGCAATATCTAGATAAATTAAGAAAACAATACGGATTTGATGATGCATCCTTGAAAGACGTCCTTTCGGATCATCTTCATCCATTTTCATTGGAATGATGAACCTTTCAGAACTTATCCAGCTTTTAGAAACACTTGGAACCTCTCCTAAAAAAGGACTCTCTCAAAACTTTCTCATCGACAAAAACATCGTCAAAAAAATTGTACAAACAGCAAACATTCAACCGGGAGATTCCGTTTTAGAAATTGGTCCCGGGCCTGGAGCCTTAACGAAAGAGCTTCTTGATGCAAAAGCAAACGTCTTTGCCATTGAAAAAGATCCCCTTTTTGCAAAAGCACTTTACCGCCTACAAACTCCGGATCAACGTCTTACCGTATATGCAAAAGATGCTCTTGAAATGTCCTTCCATCAAATCCCTTTTCAAAAAGTCGTAGCAAATCTTCCCTACCACATCACAACCCCTCTTCTCGAAAAACTCTTTCAAACTCCTTTCCAAACCCTGACTCTGATGGTACAAAAAGAAGTGGCCGTTCGTCTTTTTGCAAAAAGCGGCACTAAAGATTTTGGATCTATCTCTTTGTTCACTCAATTTCACGCCACCCCCAAAAGTCATTTTATCGTTTCGCCAAACTGTTTTTATCCAAAGCCATCTGTCGATTCCGCGGTCATTCACTTAGAATCACGAACGCTTCCAAACGTCGATGAAAAACCTCTTTTCGATCTCATTCACACCGCATTTCAAAAAAGACGCAAAATGCTCACCACTTCTTTACAAGCGCTCATTCCCAAAGATACCATTCAAGAGGCTCTTTCAAAACTTTCTTTAAGACTTGATGCAAGACCTGAAATGCTCTCTTTAAATGAGTGGATCTCATTTTTACAAACAATCCCCCAAAAATTATGTCAATAAAATGCTCGCTTGAATACAACTCAACACAACGCGTCTTAACTCTTGTCTCAAAACAAGATCCAACAATGATACGTAATCTAGACGTGTTCTTCTCTCGAATAAAAAAAGGCCATCTCTATCTCACAGACCCCGACACAAAAAAAGAATACACCCCAATTTTCCCTTCAAATAAACATCCAACTTCTTATCCAGAGATCTCTAAGCTTGCATCAACATGTCATGCAATTCTATCGGGATCTACGCTTCTTTTTGAACAAATCCCTACACCCACCGCAGATTCCTCACCATCAGTTAGCTCCACACTTCTCTCTCCGAACAATCCACATCTCAACACAAAAACGCCAGGAAGCGAACAAAACACTTCAAATCTCACATCTCCTTATTCAGCAACACCAGCCGCTCCTAACCATTCATTTCCAGGTCATCATGGAGCTCCACGCCACCTTGAAAATGAAAACTCAGGGCCAAATACAACACCTCATCAGGAACCAATAAACAGCAAAGAAACGCAAATCCAACAACAAAAATGACCATCACCAAGTTTCAATATTCACAACCTTCAACACTCACTTTTAGTGATGTGAAAATCACTATGCAAATTACCTTTGGCAAAGATTCCCCAACTCTCTTTTTCAATGGACTTCAAATATTTGCAGCCTTTCCGCCGACCACAGACAAAAAATCTCTCAACGCCCAGAACTTTGCTTCATTTGCAAAAACTCACTTTGCAAGTGTCGAAAAAACAGGAGTGGTATTTTTTGAAAGAAGCACCGTACACACACGACTTCCATCAGACACACCCCCACCGCCCGCAACACTCACAGCACCGCCCAGCAGAAATTCAAGTTTCGATGTCCTTTCTGTACAGTCCGAAGAATACGATTAAATTCCAGATCGAGCCTGGAGAGCAAGACATTAAAAAGATTTCCATGTATGTTCAAAAAACATGAACATCTTTGCGCAAATCCTCAAGCAGCCGGCAAAATTTGACTGTTTAAAACATCCATCCGTACTCGCATTGGAGATGCTCAAAGCAACTTCTTTTCATTATGTCGCTCTTGTCATTTTTATCTTGGCCATCATTCACACTCTGCAAGTTCATAAAATTCAAAAGCTTGCACACAAGCTCGAAATCAAAGCGCAAAAACGGACTCCACTGACCCATCTTCTACTTTTTCTATCCCAAGTAGAGGTCGTATTTGCCTTTTGGGTCATTCCTCTTTTCATAGCGATTCGCTATTTTTATGATTGGGAAGTCGCTCTTGAATATATCAACACACGCGATTACACAGAACCTCTCTTTGTTGTTGTCATTTTATCTCTTACAGCCACCCGGCCCATCATTTATATTGCAGAAACCCTCATTCGATGGTGCGCCAAAGGATTGGGAGGCTCTCTTGGCTCTTGGTGGTTTGTTCTACTCACACTCGGACCTTTGCTTGGCTCTTTAATTACAGAAACAGGTGCAATGGCTCTTTGCGCGCTTCTTTTATCAAGACAATTTTATGTTTATCAACCATCTACAAAACTCTCTTACGGAACACTTGCGCTTCTTTTTGTCAATATTTCAGTCGGAGGGATCTTAACCAACTTTGCGTCGCCTGCAGTGCTCGTTTTATCTCACTGCTGGAATTGGACCTCTTCCGACATGTTCATCCACTTTGGATGGAAAGCAGTCCTGGGCATTATTTTAGCGAATCTTCTTTACTGGCTCTACTTCAGAAAAGAAATCTCTCTGATGGATGCAAAAAGAAGAGAAAAACCTCTAAAAGAATTGTCTTTTGAACAATCAATCCCTTATTGGATCACTTGCGTTCATATTTTATTCATTGTTTGGATCGTCTCGATTTCCCATTATCCGGCTGTCTTTATCGCAAGCTTTTTATTTTTCTTAGGATTTCATCAAATCACCAAAGAGCATCAATATCCAGTGCGACTTGCACATCCAATGCTCATCGGTCTTTTCCTTGCAGGCCTTGTCATTCATGGAGGAGTTCAAGGATGGTGGGTGGTTCAGCTACTTCATGGACTATCACCCCTCTCCGTCATGGGGGTAGCCATCAGTCTTGCCGCCTTTACCGATAATACATTGATTGCTTATCTTGCAGCCCAAATTCCGAATTGGGGACAAGTCTTTCAATATGTCATCTTTACAGGAGTGATTGCAGGCGGAGGACTCACTGTCATTGCAAATGCCCCAAACCCTGCGGGCTATGCCATTTTAAAGCACCACTTTAAAGAAGGAATCATCCCTTTAAGACTCTTTCTTGCAGCACTGCTTCCCACAGTCTTGCTTTACATCATCTTTTATGTTTTCGGACCCAATTTCACCTGAAATTCTAAATTGGCAGATTGCAGCTCACACTCTTTTTGAAAAGCTTCTTTCCACCCTAAAACTTCTGAAAAAGCCAAGTATTTTTCTTTTTCTAAATACGGCCAAAGACTGACAAGATACGGCACAAAACGAACCATTTCCGGAAGCTTTGCAATTTCTTGAAGCTCTTTTACACTTTTTGTTTTTAAAGCAGACCCAGGAGGAAATTTCATCGATTTGTTCACTGCTGTACGCACATAAGAAGGCCCCAAAGAGACCCATCCTTGTTTTGGGTGATAAACCATCCATTGTTGTTTATACTTTCTAAATGCATTCAAATGTTCTGGATAATATCCAAAAGGACGATCTTCTCTTTGCAGCATCTCTTTTAACCCCAAGCGAACGAGATACCCGGTCATCACATTCGCTTGCTTTAGCTCTTTTGTCAATTGATCAAACTCTTTTTTTTCCTCTGAAGAGAGCGTATCTTGATTTGAATCGTGAATATAGGATCGGTACTGCGTATAAAGAAAAGGAGATTTCGGCACATTCCAAATAACAACTGGAGAACAAGGCTCATCACATCTAAGAGCCATTGGGATATAATCAGGAATATTAGACATGTCAACCACACTTAAACGATCTTGATTTAAAAATTGAAGATCATTGATGCTGCCGACTGTCGAGATAATATTTCCCGACTTTGCAAACTTTTGAAGCTCTTTAAACAATTTTTCATCTTTATGATACTGTACACCTTGAAAACTAGATGCATAAAGCGCTTTTGGGATACCGCCTGTCTTTCGAGACTCCCAGTACTTTTGAGAGATCTCATCACCACCGCAAAGCCTCCATCGGTTATTCGTCCGAAAATAAATCGAGGCAAAATCATTCAAATACTTTAAATAAAACGTCTTTGCTTTCTCTGGAATATCTTGAGCATCAATCAACCTTTTTCGAATTTCTTCCGCCTTCTCATCGATTTGATCTTTTGTCAATGCCGTCTTTCGAACAGGACCTGATAAGCTATCAAAATCTTTCACATCTTTTGCAATGCGAAGCATCATGGTCACCATATGCGTATAGGCGATGGCTTGAGGATCGATATCTCTGATAACAAGACCTGTGCACTGATCTCCTTTTTCACCAATCAATTGCAACGCCAATTCAAAAAAACTTCTTTCCGTGCCGGTCGATACAATCACTCCTTTACCTGCTTTTGCAAGATGCGGCCTGATATTGCGTACATGCCTTTCATTAGGTGAATGAAATTTCTTAAAATTTACTTTTTCATGGATATTAACATCTTTAAAAGAATCTGAATACTTATCCTCCAGGCTTTGTCCCTCCGAATTTTCTGACTTCGCACACCAAGCCACATCTCTTTTTGAAAGAGAGCCGACAGCCAAGCCTGAGAAAAACAATGGGGTTAAAAAAGTTTTTTGGTTCGAGCACGAAAGAACATTCATAGGAAGCTTTCGCAAATAAGACAATGAATTTATTTTAAATGACATAACACACACATTTTTTCGCCCCAACTTAAAACACCCAACATTTAAAATAAATAAAAAACAAAACTATCTTTTAAAAGAAATTACTTATATTGACTGCATTTTTAACATCAATTGCTGTTTGTTTAAAAAAATTAACAAACATTATCACCTATGGTTGCAAAAATTTTTCATTCTAAAAGTTCAGAAAACGTCGCATCAAATCCTCAAACACAACAAAAGCAAACAGATGAAAATCCCCAAAACAATTGGACAACAACAATGCAAAAAATTGCTGAGTTCGCTCCATTCATTATGTCCATAGGTTTGCTGCTAGGTCTTTCTGCAGTATTTTTATATTCTATAACCGAAACCAAACATGATTGGAGAGTTGCAGGATCTCAAGATGGCGGATTCTTTGGAGATTGTGATGCAAATGAAGCACAACATGTCTTTGAATATCTTCAAAAAACAATCCTTCTCCTTGCATTTCTTTTGAACAGCAACATCTACACGTTTCTAGTTTTAGCGGAGGAACTTGTTCTGCTATGTCATTAGACTTTGCTGATCGTGTACATGGTCAATGTTCAAAATCTGAAGATCAGATTGATTGTAGAGCCAATTGCAAAACTCATTTGCCCGTTAAAATCGCCCTTTTGGGGCCATTTAAGTTCACTCTCCTTACCCAACCCACCAGGGGTTGGGTTCGTCGAAGTGAATCGGGCAAGCTCGCTTGCCCTCTTAAATGACCTCAAAATCATCGATTTTTCCGGGCAAAGCAGTTTTGCAATTGGCTCTGTATTAAAAAAATTGCATCAAACTACATGACATCCGGAAAGAAATTTCGCAATCGACAGGTTGCATTTAATTCAATTAACGTAACAAATCAAAAACAACCAGATTTAGTTCGTGAAAAAATGTCTTCTTTAGCAAGTTTTCATGGATTTAACATCTCTGATCGAATCTCTTCTTTCAAATCTACGCCTGAAGGGGTGTTTTGCTTAATCGATAAGGCTCTTCGCGAACCAAGGATGGAACCCCATATCCTGACATATTTTCTCGAAGAAACCGAACTAAAGAAACTGCTTTCTCATCCGAAACTTCAAAATGAGACGCTCCCTGTACAGGATCCAACTGATGCAGATAATAAGGAATGATCCCTCCATTCACAAGCGTCTTGCATAAAGACAGCAAAACCTCTTCTTCATCATTCACTCCTCGCAAAAGAACCGTCTGACTCAAAACAGGAATCCCCAATCGAAGCACTTTTCTTAAAACTCCCAAAACATCTTGATCTAACTCTTTTGGATGATTCGTATGGATCACGAAAAAAATCTGCTTTGAACAAGAGGCTAAAAGAGAAAGAAACGACGCATCAATTCTCTCCGGGATACCGATTGGAAAGCGCGTATGAAACCGAATTCGTTTTATATGTGGAATCAATTCCAACATTGAAAAAAGAGAAGATAAAGCCCCATCTCCCAAAGAAAGAGGATCTCCTCCACTTAAAATCACTTCCTCAATTGAATCATCCTCTTTTAAAAGCTCTATTTCTTTTTCAAATGACTTGTCCTTCGTTTCATAAGGAAAATTTTGACGAAAACAAAACCTGCAATTCATGGCGCAGGCACTTGTTGTCACCAAAAGAGCTCTCCCTTTATATTTTTTAAGCATCTTGGGCGTCTTACAAAACTCTTTATCCTGAACAGGATCCAATACAAACTTAAAAGACTCAATCTGCTCATCAATCAAAGGGACAAACTGTCTCAAAATCGGATCATTTAAAGAATTTTTTTGAATTTTCTCAGCAAGTCTTCGAGGCAAATTCAAAGGAAAATGAGAAGAGGATAAAACATGAAGACGTAACTCTGAAGAAAGTTCCAAAAAATCCATTAAAGCATTCATGGAATGGAAATTTTCTTTTTGAATCTGTCTCCAAAGAGGAACATTTGTTTGCATAGGGAAAAAGCATACCCGCAATGCTTTTTACTATATATACCGAAAATGATTCACTCGCGGTATATTTTTACCACCACAGAGATAGACACCACAGAGAAGAATACGCAACCTATTGTCTCTGTGGTTCTTATCTCTGTGGTTTAATGAATTTCCGGTTATTTTTGGAGGCTCAAGGCTTCTTTTCGAACGGCTCCACGCTCAATGTCGGCACCTAAAGAAACGAGTTTGCCAACAAGATCTTCATAGCCGCGATCTAAGAAAGGAGCATTTGAAATCGTACTTTCATCCTGCGCTAAAAGAGCTGCCATCACATAGGCAAAACCGGCGCGCAAATCAGGAATGGAAATATTTTTACCATGCAAAGAAGAGATTCCTTTCACAACAAGGCTATGATGATGATCGCTTGCCGCAAAACGACAGGATTTGCCTCCCAAACATTGCGTAAAAAGAGAGATATCTGCGCCCATTTCTTTGAGCATCTGCGTATAACCAAAGCGATTTTCATAAACCGTTTCATGCACAACAGAAACACCTTTTGCTTGAGTGAGCAATACAACAAATGGCTGCTGCCAATCGGTCATAAAACCCGGATGCACGTCTGTCTCCAGGTGAATACCTCTCAATTCATCTTGATAGAAAAACTCAATTCCATTTTTCTTAATCTGAAATCCGCCGCCAATTTCTCTCAACTTATTCAAAAAGGCGATCATATGAATATGTTCCGCCCCTTCAATAAAGACTCTTCCTTTGGTCGCAATCGCTGCCATTGCATAAGAGGCAACTTCATTGCGATCGGTCAGAACATGATGTTCTGCTTCAACAAACTGCTCTACATGCTGAATGCGAATTGTTCGATCTGCTTCCACCGTAATATGAGCACCCATCTTTTGCAAAAACAAGATCAAATCAATGATTTCAGGCTCTAATGCCGCATTCTTAATAAGCGTTGTTCCTTTCGCTCGGATCGCCGCCAAAATCGTATTTTCCGTTGCACCTACAGAAGGGTAGACAAGAGTGATGATCGATCCTTTGAGTCCTCCATGCGCCTGCGCAAAATAAGCACCTTCTTTTTTCATCTCCCGATATTCAATGCGAGCTCCCAATTTTTGAAGCGCATGAATATGAAAATCGACAGGACGAGCGCCAATCAAATCTCCGCCAATTGTTGGGACAATGATATCTTCATTGGTCCTTCCTAAAAGAGCGCCAATCATCAAAATAGGAATTCGATTCGCCCCTGAATATTTTTGAGGTACATACGATGTTTTTAATTCCTTTGTGTGGATTTCTAACACCCCATTTTGCTTGTCCCAGTGAATTTCAGATCCAATTTCACGGCACAAATTCAAAGTGATTTCCACATCTCCAATATTTGGAACGTTGTAGAACGTGCATTTACGATCCGACAACAAAGAAGCCACTAAAAGCTTTGTCATTGCATTCTTTGCACCGGAAGCTTTGATCGTTCCTTGCAAAGGTTTTCCGCCTCGAATTTTTAACACATCCATACAACACCGCTTGCTTAAAAAATCGGAGTATAACGAATTTGATGAGAAAAACAAATCTCCTTTCCATCGACTCGTAATTTTTGAGGCAAAATTCCCTCTTGAACACCTTTCTCAAATGAAAATCGAATTGCATTTTCAGGAAAATATTTCTCTCTGACTTGAAGAGCTACCCAACTCATCGTTTTTCGAGCATTGATTTCAACGACAGGATGTAAACGCAATTTTCCAAGATGCAAATAGACAAATGCATCCACACCTAAATTCCCAAAAAATCCAAGTTTTTGAATGTCATGTAAAAGCGGCTTTACAACGCGGTAGTGCTCATCAAGAGCCCATTGAAAATCACCCAACGATCTTCCTGCAAAAGTGGCTAAATAAGACCCATTTTCTTGATTTTCAAAAATAGTAGATCCCAAAAAAGAGATCTCTTCACCAATCACCCACTGAGTGCTAAAGTCAAGCACTCTCTCCACCCAAGGCTCTCCTAACACCGGAAGATGCGCTGTAAACTGTCTTTTTAAAAAAGACTCCAACCCTCCTCTTTTATACCGTGCGCGGTCAGAAATGACAATTTTGACTGCCTCGGCATCTTCATCTTTGCAGCCGCCTGCATCAACCATGTCTTTAACATGGTCTGTTTCGGCGTTGCTTTGCTGCTGCAAACCTGAAGCGCCGACTTTGTTAAAATGGTCATTTCCGATCGAGCACGGTATACCCACATGGAAATGACCTCTTCCCGCTGTCCCATACGCCGTTTTTAACACCTTAGGCCCCGGAGTTTTTTCGATCCATGACAGCACTTGCGCCTCTTCTTCCAAAAGAGCCGCCCCCTCCAGCCGAGGCGAGGAGAGGAATGAAAAAATTTTTGAATTTACTTTCTTAACAACCTCCCAATCGGGTATCTCATAATCTCTACACCATTCTTTGAAAGACAAAGAAGCTCCCCACAAATCCCATTTTCCTGAAAAAGGTCCCTCATCGATCAAACGAAGCCTTGGATCCGGATTTTCAGGAAGATGACTTACAAAAATCACATCGTCTTCCTCTGCATAAAGTAAAGGTAAAAATTGAAGCTGCAGAAACATGGGGTGCAAAGAAAACCAATTTTTTAAAGGTCTTGATTTACCTCCAAAAACAAATTCTTCGATCTCTTTTTCAAAAAAAGCATTGCAAAGATGCAATAAGGTCATACCTATACCATTTAACGATGAGCTTTGGCATAATACTCCCATTATGCAACAAAAAACACCTATTTTTAGAACCGGCATTGGCCAAGATAGCCACCGATTTTTATCTCCTGATTCCTCCAAACCATGCATTGTTGGCGGAGTGATTTTTGATAGTACGCCAGGCCTTGATCATGATTCAGATGGAGACGTCGTCTATCATGCCATTTGCAATGCCATCACCTCTCTTTCAGGAGCTCGTATTCTTGATGGAATCGCCTATAATTTATGTGTAAAAGACGGAATTACAGATAGCCAAGTATACGTCGAAAAAGCGCTTCAAAGTTTAGGCAAGCAAAAAATCGTCCACGTCGCTTTATCCATCGAAGGGAAAAAGCCTCACTTCAAAGATAAAATTGAAGCAATGCGACACAAAATCGCCAAAGTCTTAAATATCTCTATCTCTCAAGTAGGGATCACTGCAACATCCGGCGATGGCCTTACCGACTTCGGCTGCGGCGACGGAATTCAATGCTTTGCCATCATCACCACGCAAGAAATGCTTTAATATACATCTGCCAAATAACGTTTTTCTTTTCGCATTTTTTTAATGTAATTTCTTGCATCTTCTTCTGAATAGTGACCTTCTTCTTTCACGATTCGAAGAAGCATCGCTTCCACATCTTTGGCCATTTGATTTGCATCGCCGCAGACATAAAACAAAGCTCCCGCTTCAATCCAACTCCAAAGACTTTTCCGCTCTTCATACATTTTATGCTGCACATAGGTTTTTTCTTCAGAATCTCGAGAAAATGAGACATCTAAGCGAAGCCTTCCCAAACGCTCTAACTCGCGCCAATACTCTTCATAATAAAAATCAGACTCTCGATTCCTTTCCCCAAAAAAAAGCCAATTTCGACCTGTTGCTAATGTTGCCATTCTTTCTTGTAAAAAAGCACGATAAGGAGCAATACCCGTTCCGGCTCCGACTAAAATGATCGATGCATCTTTATTTTCAGGCAAAGTGAAATGAGCAGACGCTTGCAGATATAGAGGAACTTTCGTTTCTTTTTCCTTCGCAAGATCTACTAAAAAATGACTCCCAACACCGCGTCTTGTTTGTCCATTCATCTCATATTGCACATATTTCACAAGCAAATGAAACTCAGAAGGGAACACTTTTGGAGAATTGGCAATCGAATAAAATCTCGGCAATAAAGGAAGCAAAAGCTCAGCTAAGTCAAATGCTGTCATTGGAGCTACTCGAAGAAGTTCCGACACCGTATGCTGATGAATAAATTCAGACAGCTTGCCCTTATTTTCACTTTCCAATAAAGGTTCTAATAAAGAGGGAGACCCCCCTCTTTCTAAAAGTTTCACAATAAAAGATCGATTGACAAAAGAAAGGTTTGCCTTATGGAGTAAAAAATGAGAAAGAGTCATTCGTACATTCGAACGAGAATGAAATATTTCTTCTGATCCACTGGCTCGGATCAAAGATAAAATAAGATCCACTTCTTTTATGTCATTCGAGGGAAAAATAGCAACGCTATCTCCCACTTTATAACTTTCTTCAAGACCTCTTGCATCTAAAACAATATGATACGTTTTTTTAGAAGAAGAAGATCCTGATAAAAGAGATCTCTCTTTCACTTTTGAAAAAAAAGGACACTCTCGCGAATACATCATATTTGACAACTCATATCAAAATCAATTATACCGGGACAATAAGGAGCACCTATGAAACAACTCACGCTATCTATCGCCCTCTGCATTCTATTTACAAGCTGCGCTCAAAATGAGCATTTCAATCGCGGATACGTCATTTCAAAATCACATCTTGAAGAAGAAAAAGCAATCCCAATTGACGAGAAGGCTTCTTCTTCAACAGAAATGGAAGAGACCGATTCTACTGAATAGGAGTTCTTTTTACCCACTTCTTCTTCAATTCGTCCATCTTTTTATTAGAAATACCGCCAAGCATTTCGATTGCTTGCATGAAACGGACACGGGTTCGATCTTTTCCAAGCAAGGTCACCGAATCAAAAAGAGGAGGCCCGTGGTGCTTGCCCATAACCACGGGGAAAAGAATCGGCATCATCACTTTTTTATAATTCACTTCAAACACAAGAGCCACTTCATGGGCTGCTTTTTCCAAACTGCCACCGCTCCAATCCTCGTTTTCATCCAATGCCCAAATGATTGCCTGAAGAAGATCCGCAACCAATTCCGGAGCGGTATTTTTAGGACAAATTTTATCAGGAGTTAATCCCAAATCATTGATAAAGAAAAAATCGCAAATCTGTAAAAAGTCGCCAAATGTCTTAATGCGCGTATGAACAAGCGGCATGAGTTTTTGCATAAATTCTTCATCAAAGGCCCATCCCTTCAAACGCCCCCACAACTGACTCTCAGGAATCGTTTCGATGATCTTCTTTTGATTGAGCCAATTGAGCTTTTGAATGTCAAAGAAAGCTCCGGAAATCCCAATTCGTTTTGGATCAAAATTTTTGATGATTTCATCGAGTGAATACAGCTCTTGATCGCCCGGCATGCTGTATCCCATCAGCGTCAAGAAATTCATGAGCGCCTCCGGCAAATATCCACTATCTCTAAAATAAAAAATGGATGTTGGATTCTTTCTCTTCGACAATTTCTTGCCATCTTTCCCTAAAAGAAGAGGCATATGCATAAACACAGGAGCCTTCCATCCAAAAGCCTGATACAAATAAATATGTTTTGGAGTCGAACTCATCCACTCATCGCCGCGGATCACATGAGTGATTTTCATTAAATAGTCATCCACAACAACAGCCAAGTGATACGTTGGGAATCCATCCGATTTCAAAAGAACCTGATCATCGATATCTGCCCATGGAGCTGTGATGAGCCCTTTAATCGCATCATCGAAAACGCACTCTCCGGTCAGCGGCATCTTCAAACGAATCACATAAGGCTGGCCGGCAGCCTCTCTTTCAGCGACTTCCTTTTCGCTCAAATTACGATATCTACGATCATAGCCCACTCTCTTGCCTTGTTTGAGAGCAACTTCTCTCATTTCAGAAAGTTCTTCAGGCGTTGCAAAGCATTTATAGGCATGACCTGTCTCAACGAGCTTCATCGCATATTCGCGATAAATTTCCGTTCTCTCCGATTGGCGGTACGGCCCATACGGTCCACCCACATCAGGCCCTTCATCCCAAGAAATACCGCACCATCTTAGCGCTTTAAAAATATTTTCTTCATATTCAGAACGACTCCTCTTTTGATCGGTATCTTCAATACGAACAATGAACTTACCTCCGAAATGGCGAGCAAATATAAGATTAAAAAGGCCAATATAGGCAGTTCCTACATGAGGATCTCCTGTGGGAGAAGGGGCAATACGAACGCGAACGGACATAAAAACACTCTTAAAATAACGAAAGAGTCTACCATGCAACCTGCATCAAAATCAATCCGTTATCGTTTCCCGAGGAAAATAAGATCCTTCATCACATTCATCGCTTCAATGAGCTGAAAATCATTTTGAGCAAATAAGGTCACCGAATCAGAATCAAAATTCTTCTTTGCGACTTCCGTTAAAAAATTTTGGTAACTTTTATTTGATCCAATTCTTTTCTCCGAGTTGACCTTCAGTTTTTCCATATACGGCTGATAAATATCCAACTTCTTTTGCAAGTTATATCGGTACATGGGGCCAAACTGCAATCGATAGAAAGGAGAAATATCAGAAAGATCATCTTCAAAATGAGGCTCAATCTGATCATTTTCTAAAGGAAATTTCGCATATTTTTCTCCGATATCCAATTGCGATAAGATCCCGGGGATCACAATATCCGACTGCACCCCTTCAAGTTGAGGACTTTTCCCGGATACCGTGTAATATCTTCCTCTTGTAACTTTATACTCTCCTTGAGGATTGACTTTTTCTTGATTTGGATCCAAGGTAAATGTCTGGAAAGACCCCTTCCCATAGCTATGATCATCGCCCACGACAATCGCTCTTCCGTAATCTTGCAATGTTTGCGCCACAATTTCTGCAGCAGATGCGCTCGCACGATTCACCAAAACAACTAAAGGACCATCCCATACAGGATTTCCGTCAACCTCTCTTAAATGCTGAATCTTTCCAGTATGATCCTGGATTGAAACCACAATTCCCTTCGTAATAAAAAGCCCCGTTACCCCTACGGCTTGCGTGAGAAGCCCTCCCGCATTGCTTCGCAAATCCAAAACAACACCTTTAAGCTCATAATCTTTCTTGATCTGCTCAAGAGCCTTTCTCATATCCAATGCAGATGAAGTTGTCGGATCTTGATAAAAAGAAAAGAGTTTTAAATGAGCAATCACCCCATCTCCGAAAGGCTCTAAAAGAGTCTCCAGACGAGATTCTTCCAAAACCACTTCATTGCGAATGAGCTCAATTTCAATTTTATCGACCTTTCTTTCTTCATTCTCTCCAGTCTCTCGTAAAACCGTCAGAATCACCGGAGTCCCGCTCTCTCCTCGAATCAACTCAACAGCTTCAGAAATATCAAGACCTACAACCGGCTCTCCATTCACTGCAATAATTTTATCGTTAATCCTCACCTTATTGCTTTTACTTGCCGGACTGTTTTCCAAAATTCTTTGAATCGAAAGACCATCTAAATCGTCTCGAAGCTGAACCCCAATCCCAAATAAACGCTGCTGCACCTGAATCATAAACTGATTCGCTTCGCTTGGAGTAAAATAATTTGTATGAGCATCTAAAGAAGAGCTCATCGATTTTAAAACATTGGATAACACAAGCCTCAGTCTTTCCTGAGGATTTCCTTGCGAAATTTCAGCCTCTCGGTTCAGCCTTCTTTTTTCAAGTCTTTGAAAAAATTTCTCTTTCGAACTTTCATCCAATTTCACTAAAGATTCCATCTGCAAAGACCGAATCTTTAATAAGCGCTCCGTTAACTCATCTTCATCTTTCGCCCAAGAAATCTCCTTAAATTCTTCACTCTTAACACCCTTAACAACTGGAAATTTCAAGACCTTTGACTCTAAAAGAGCCCTTCTCTCAATGACATCCACAAAGCTTTCATGCATTTTTTCAAAAATAGAAAAATCAGCGGCTCGATACCCATCCAAAGCTGCTTGAAGAGTCTCTTCCGGAGGATTCCACCAAGCATCCACTTCTTTCTCTAAAAAATACGTCTTTGTAGGGTCCATCTCTTCCAGAAAATTTCGAAATACCCGAGCGATCAGATCTTGAGAGAGAGACTTATGACAAACATGAGCTTTTAAAATTTCTTCTACTTTGGATCGAACATCCCTCGGAGATAGCTCCGGCTGCCTGCACTCAGAAACAACCCAAAACAAGGAGAAGAACAAAGAAAAAAGAACCCTTACAGACATAACCACCTAAATATCAGTTACTTATAATATACAAAAAATCAATAAAGCTTAAAAAAAGTCAATATATCGAATCTTTAGAGTTTCTTACCAGAGAAAGTCTTTTTCTCAAAAAACATACAAACTATATAAATAAAGAACAAAAAGATTGAATTATATTAATAAAGATGAAATAATCGATACTAAAGATAGAAAATAAATTAACAAAAGAAAGCAATATTTAATGGCTTTAAATTAGCCTTAGTTACTTAAAAAAATTGAGGAGAAAAAACATGGACAATAAATTTGAGCCCATTCAAGGCCAAACTATAACGACTGACCCTAAAGTGGTATCGATCACAGAGGCAGCTCGCATCAACAACGTAACTCGCCAAGCAATTTACGTAGCGATTAAGCAAAAAAAACTGAAAGCGACAAAAGATGCAACGCGCTGGACCATCCATCTAGATGACCTAGAGGAGTATCGAAATTCAAAATACTCTAGAACAAAATCAGTATTTAACGGGGAACTTCTTTTTGATACGAAAAAAGGATTTTACTCCATCAATCAAGTCGCTAAAATGTTAAATGTTCCTGCACAGAAAATCTATTATGCAACTCGTATCGGCCTCATGAAAGCTCAACGAAAAGGAGCTGCATGGGTCATTCATATCGACGATGTGAGATCGTACCAGGAAAATTATCTGAATCGCACCACAAAAGTAGGTTAAGCGATTTTTTAAGAGTCTTGCGCTTCTCCTCATCCCATGGGCGCAAGACTTCTTACATTCTTTCTACTTTTTTAAGACCTAAAATATCAAATCCTTGCGCAAACACTCTTAAAGCAAGCTCGCACAATACCAAACGACTTTTCTCTTGAGGTGTTCCCTCCACCCTGCAATCTCTAAAGAAGACATTAAATTTCTCAGCTAAAGCATATAAATAGTCGGTCAAATGATTCGGATATAGATCTCTCTTCATCATCTCCAAAACCTCGCCAAAACGGGCTAAATGCGTTCCTAAAGAGATTTCAGAAGGGTGATCCAACTGAATCGAATGAGATGCTAAAACTTCCGCCTTATTTGCCCCAACCTTACGCCAAATTCCATGAATCCTTACATAAGAATACAAAAGAAAAACAGCCGTATTCCCTTCGAATCGAAGCATTCTTTCGTAGCTGAATGTATAATCTTTTGTCCGATTCGAAGAAAGATCCGCATATTTAACGGCATCGATTCCAAGGACATGAGCCAGATGATCCCTTTCTTGAGAATCCATATCGGGGAGACGTTCTAAAAGAAGCTCTTTTGCATGCGAGATTGCTTCATAAAGAAGATCGATCAATTTTTCAGTCTCGCCGGATCTTGTTTTAAACTTTTTCCCATCCACTCCTAAAACAAGACCAAACCCTACATGATCCACCTGGGTTTTAGAAGGATCTAGCCAAAGCGCTTTCTGAGCCGCTGCAAAAATCATCTGAAAATGAAGCGACTGGCCCACGTCCGTTACGTAGATGATCCGATCTGCCCGATCCACAAAAATACGATACCGGATGGCTGCCAAATCGGTCGTATCGTAGTTATATCCCCCGTCCGATTTTTGCACCATGAGAGGTAAAGGATCTCCCTCTCGATTTTTAAACCCTTCCAAGAAAAGGCATTTAGCCCCATCGGAGATTTGGATCAAATGCTTCTCTGAAAGCTCATCCACGACATTTTTCAGATAAGGATTATAAAAAGATTCTCCCCTTTCATGAATCTTCACATCTAAAAGATCATAAATCTCTTGATATCCCTTTCTTGAAATATCGCAAATCACTTCCCAAGCATGAAAAGCAAGAGGCTCGTGAGATTGTAACTGGACAACTTCCAATTGAGATTTCTTTTTAAACTCAGGATCTTCATCAAATTTACGCTTTGCCGCTCGATACCACCCCATTAATGAAGGCAAATCAGTCTTTTGCTCACCCGTTAAAACGTCAGCTGCATGCTCTTTCATATATGCGATGAGCATCCCAAACTGAGTTCCCCAATCTCCAATATGATTTAAACGAAGAACGTCATGCCCTAAAAATTCAAAAAGACGTGCTAAACAATCTCCAATAATTGTAGAACGGATATGTCCCACATGTAATTCTTTAGCCACATTCGGAGACGAAAATTCAACAATCACTTTCTGCCGCTTCTTAGGAAGGGGAGATCCAAGAAGAGGATCTTTCAACTGTTTTTGCAAATACTCGGATAGAAACTCTTTCGTAAAGGTAAAATTAATAAATCCAGGCCCTGCAATCTCGATTTTCGAAAAAGCCTCTTTCTCTAAAAGAGCATCGATCAATTTTTGCGCAACCTGACGAGGAGCTAGTTTAAGGACTTTTGCAAGCTGAAGAGCATTATTGCACTGATAATGACCGAATTCTTCTTGACAGGGCGCAACATTTGGTTCTGCATCTACATCGCCGAATGCGCTTTTTATTGCAGAAAAGACATGCGCCTTCAACCAATCTAAAAGAGTGTCCATTCTTTACTCAGCAGTATGATGGAAAGTGGGAGAATTTAAACGTTTGCCAATCCCATATTTCATCCGATATTCAGCAAGAGAAACTGCAGCTTCGTGCGTTGATTCTTTGTTTTTCTCAGAAATCTCATAAATTGCCTTCAAAGTGTCATAAATATGAGTCACTTTATTGCGAGATACTTTAGAACTGTAACCTTGCTCCTCAAGCTCCATCGCGACATTCAAGAGCCCTCCTGCATTGGTCACAAAATCAGGAGCATACAAAATGCCTCTAACTCTTAAATCTTCTGCATGAGAATCGCTTAAAAGCTGATTATTGGCAGATCCTACAATCGCTTTGCATCGAAAATGAGGAATTGTCTGATCATTAATGACCGCGCCGAGTGCGCAAGGAGAGAAAATATCGCAAGGAACCTTGGCAATTTCAGCGACGCTCACAACTTGAGCTCCGTATCTTCGAGCCGCTCTTTCAACCGCTTCCTTATCGAGATCCGCCACAATCAATTCAGCACCGGCCCAAAAAAGAAAATCAATCAAATTGCGTCCCACGTTTCCAAGACCCTGAATCGCCACTTTCTTTCCTTCCAAGGAATCCGATCCCCACAAATGTTTTGCTGTTGCCTGCATAGATCTAAATGTTCCCCACGCCGTAAAAGGACCGGGATCGCCACTACTCTTTTCATGAGGAAGCCCAACTACATAGCAAGTCTCTTGACGAATCACTCGAACATCCGCGGTTGTACAGCCGACATCTTCCGCGCAAATATAAATCCCTTCAAAACGCTCTACAGCCCTTCCAAAAGCTTTTAAAAGCTCCGGAGTCTTTTGCGTTTTTGGATCCGCTATAATGACGCTCTTACCTCCGCCGAAGCCAACACCGGCCACAGCTGATTTGTACGTCATTCCTTTAGCTAATCGAAGCCCGTCTTTCAAAGCATCTTGTTCATTCGCATAAGGGAAAATGCGGATTCCTCCCAACGCCGAGCCTAAAACTGTATTATGAATGCAAATAAACGCATTCAAACCACAAGAGCGATCAGTGACATGAACCACTCTCTCATAACCAGGAACAGATACATCTTTCATTTGCAAAGAAGATCCTGCTTTTTGCAGCATCTCTTCCAAGCGTTCCTTTGGATTTACTGTTTTTTCAAGAATTTGATGATTCATAGCCACCTTATAGTTTAGTTCCCAAATCGGGTTAATTTTGTCCAAAAGATACCACTTCCGACCGCCAAAAGCAAGCGCTAAACCTACAACCAAAAACTTTACTTTATCCTTAAAGACACAAATAACATGAATAATGAGTTTAGTTTATAGAGAATGGTTATAGGAGAGATTTTGCAAGAGGTCTTCCCTCGTTAAAAAACCTTTGCAAAGTTTTTTCTTGCCACAACATCTGAAAGAACTCCGTGGTCAAAAAATAAATATTTAACGAGAGCAGCTGACCAATTTTATTTTTAATTGCTAAAAAAAACTAAATGATAAAAACTGCTGAAACTCTGCCCTTGTACAAAACAGAGAAAGAATTTAAAATTTCTTGTAAAGAGTTAGGATTTGTATGTTTGGATTTCTCAAGAAAATTTTCGGAACCCATCAATCTCGCTTATTAAAAAAATATTGGAAAATCGTCCCTCAAATCAATTCTTGGGAAGAAAAGTACAAAGAACTCTCTGAAAAAGAACTTCAAGGGAAAACCGAAGAATTTAAAAAAAGAATTGCTCAAGGCGAATCTTTAGAAAGTTTGCTTCCGGAAGCGTTTGCTGTCGTCAAAAACATGTGTAGACGGCTTTGCGGAACAGAAGTCCACGTCTCCGGATACACTCAAAAATGGGACATGATCCCCTACGACGTCCAAATTGTAGGCGCCATCGCTATGTTCCATGGTTCCATTGCCGAAATGCAAACAGGAGAAGGGAAAACACTCACTGCATCACTGCCTTTGTACCTTCATGCATTAACCGGCAAAGGCGTTCACCTTGTGACGGTCAATGACTATTTAGCAAAAAGAGACTGCGAATGGATCGGATCGATTTTTCGAAAATTAGGTCTCACAGTGGCCGCTTTAACAAATGATGTTCCCCTTTTTAAAAGAAAAGAGATTTACGCCTGCGATATTGTCTATGGAACCGCTTCCGAATTCGGATTTGATTACTTAAGAGACAATTCAATGGCCATGCACAAGTATGAACAAGTGCAAAGAAATCACTACTTTGCCGTCGTTGATGAAATCGATTCAATCCTCATTGACGAAGCAAGAACGCCTCTCATCATTTCCGGACCTGTTCACGAAAGTAAGCAAATGTATGACTCGCTGCAAGAAGGAGTCTCTCACTTAGTCCGCATCCAAAGAGATCATTGCAATCGACTCGCAACGGAAGCTAGAAAATCTTTAGACGCTGCACATCTTTTAGAAGAAAGTAGCAGTTCTTTAAAAATCACCAAAGAACACGAAGACATTTTCAAAAAACTCTGGCTCGTCAATAAAGGAACTCCTTGCAACAAAATTTTAAAAAGAATCAAAGAGCACCCCGATTTAAGAGCTGCAATCGACAAATGGGAAACTTATTTCTTTGGGGAACAAAATAAAGAAGAAAAACAAAGCTTTCTCTCAAACCTTCATATCATTGTCGATGAGAAAAACAACGAATATGAACTCACCGATAAAGGGATTCTCGCTTGGGCAGAATTTGTCAAAGCTGACAATCAAGACGATTTTATCATGCTCGATCTTGGACATGAATATGCGCTCATCGAACAAAACATGTCTTTTTCTGAACAAGAAAAAATGCAAGCCAAAATCAAGGTGAGGGAAGAAGATTCTCGAAGAAAAGAAAAAGCGCATAATTTACGCCAACTTCTTCGCGCGCATCTTCTCATGGAAAAAGATGTCGATTACATCGTCCAGGACAATAAAATTGTCATCATCGATGAAAACACGGGAAGACCTCAGCCGGGAAGAAGATTTTCCGACGGACTTCATCAAGCGATCGAAGCAAAAGAAGGCGTTGTCATCCAAGGAGAAACGCAAACTTACGCAACCATCACCTTGCAAAACTACTTCCGCATGTACGCACGTCTCTCGGGGATGACAGGAACCGCCATGACGGAAGCCAATGAATTCAAAGAAATTTATCGGCTCGAAGTTCTTGAAATCCCAACTCACAACCCTTGCAAACGTCAAGATGCCGATGACGAAATCTACATGACGGAAAGAGAAAAATATAATGCCATTCTCAAAGAAGCCAAACAAGTTCACGAACAAGGAAGACCTATCCTCATCGGAACCGAATCTGTTGAAGTTTCAGAAAAGCTCTCTCGCATTCTCAAACAGAACAAACTAGAACACACCATTCTCAACGCAAAAAATCACGCCAAAGAAGCTGAAATCATTGCCGATGCAGGGAAAAAAGGAGCCATTACCATTGCCACAAACATGGCAGGACGAGGAACCGACATCAAATTGCAAGATGATGTACGAAAACTCGGAGGCCTTCATGTCATTGGAAGTACAAGACACCATTCTCGCCGCATTGATCGTCAGTTAAAGGGGAGAGGCGGAAGACTTGGAGATCCGGGAACTTCCAAATTCTATGTCTCCTTTGAAGATCATTTAATGCGCTATTTTGCATCCCCAAGAATGACCCTTCTTTTACAAAGATATCGTCCTCCTGAAGGAGAGCCCATCTCTGCAAAAATCCTCAACAAATCGATTGAAACAGCACAAAAAAGAATCGAGCAGCGCAACTATACAATTCGAAAACATACACTTGAATACGATGATGTCATGAATCGGCAAAGACAAGAAGTGTATGCATTCCGTAACGACATTCTCTCCAATAGCACTCCCGTTCAAATCGCAACCGAATTGCTCGAATCCGTTGCAAAAGGAGTGTGTGCAGAAACGCTTCACACTAAAAACAAAGATATCAACGCATGCGCTCAAAGCTTATCAGAGCATTTCCCTATCAAATTTGATCTCAAAGAGTGGGAAGAAGAAACCGTTTCCGATGAAGATTTCGAAAAGAAAATCCAAGAAAAAATTCTCTCGGCGTTTGAACAGAAGATCTCTTTCCAAAAAGAGCTTTTAGCCACCTTCAGACTCGAATTCAAAGATTCTTTAAAAGCTTCCAGCGTGATTCAAGAAGTGATTCGCAATCTCATGGTGCGAAAAATCGATCAACTCTGGCAAGAGCATCTTCTGCAAATCGATCATTTACGCTCCGACATTCATATGAGAACTGTAGGGCAAAAAGATCCACTTTTAGAATTCAAACACGAATCTTTTGCTCTCTTTGAGATGTTCTTCGATCGGCTTCGTAAAGAAATTGCACACGATCTTTTCCGATTCGAAGTCGTTCCTCAGCAATTTTTAAATCAAATGCAAGGCTCGCAAAAAACGATTGAAGTAGGATCGTAAACGATAGAAAAAACTCTCTTCCACATCTTTCGATGCAATGAGAGCTTCCTGCTTCAAGAGATTGCCTTTAGAATCTTGAATCAAGACTTCCCCAACAACTGCGCCTTGATGAATCGGCAAAGCCGGAATCTTCCATGTAATCGATGCTCGAATTTCCGGTTCTTCCGCCGGATAAAATGAAATTTGAAGAGATTCTTTGAGCTGAGCAACCAAAGGAGCCTTCGCTCCTTCAACAAGACGCTCGAAAGGAGTTCCTTTCTTAAAACATTCTCTTGTCTGCTTGACTTCACTAAATGCCGCTTCAAACAACCGAACGACCTCTTTATATTTATCAAATCGATCCTGACAGCCCAGAACAACGCCAATTAAAACTCTTCCCTCATGTTCTGCAGAGGCAACAATGGTATGCAAAGATCTAGAATGATACCCATTTTTTGCACAGATCAACTTTTGATATCGATATTGTCCTTTTTTAATGAGCCGATTCGTGTTGAATAGTTCAAATGCATTTCTTTTATTCGTTGCTGGATGGTTATATGAAACTCGAGATGAGACTTCTCTAAATTTATCGATTTTCAAAGCTTTTTGCATAATGAGACTCATATCATAAGCCGTTGTGTGCTGCTCGCTATGATGAAGTCCATGAGGATTTTTAAAATGGGTGTTCAAGCAACCCAAATTTTTCAAATACTCATTCATTTCAAAAACATATTGAGGAATCGACGTTGATAAAGACTCTGCAATCACATTGGCAGCATCATTTCCTGAAACCAGCATCAGCCCATGCAATAACGAATTGATCGATAAAACTTCTCCTCGAAGAAGGCCTGCCTTTGTCCCTTCTATAGCACCCCAATGAGGAGGATAATCATCGGATGGATCTTTGGGTTTAATTTTAAGAGCTTCTTCGCTCACCATCACCATTCGATCCACATCCACTTTTTTTGCATCTAAAGCAAAAAGTGCTGTTGCAATTTTTATAATGCTCCCGGGATACAAAGGAAGATGAGGCTGTTTTTCATAAAGAATGGCGCCTGTCTCTGCATTGATCAAAATCGCCGATTTAGCCGTGATTTCTACATCTAAAGGTTTAGAAATGACGGATGTAAAAACTCCCAAAAAGATCAAAAATCTTCCCATGTCTAGCACCCTTTATTTTTACCACAAGAGCACAGAGGACACAGAGACTATGTAAGAGGGTTCGATGTTTTCAACTACAGAGCCAATTGCAAAACTCATTTGCCCGTTAAAATCGCCCTTTTGGGGCCATTTAAGTTCACTCTCCTTACCCAACCCACCAGGGGTTGGGTTCGTCGAAGTGAATCGGGCAAGCTCGCTTGCCCTCTTAAATGACCTCAAAATCATCGATTTTTCCGGGCAAAGCAGTTTTGCAATTGGCTCTACAGAGAAAAATTCTCTATTATCACTTCTAAACATTACGGAGTCCCTTGCTCTGTGGTTCAAAATAAAATCAAAATTCCTTTTCACTCAGGAGAAAAAGCAGAAAAGGCTTCCTTATTACTCTTTGTCAACTCACCCGGCATCGGCTTTGCCGTATAATTTGCAAATTGAGAGATCTCTTTGCGATAAGCAAGATGAACACTTCCAACAGCTCCATGACGATTCTTTGCAACAATCACTTCAGCCATTCCCGGCTTATCATAGGGGTCATAATATTCACGACGCAGCAAAAACATCACAATATCGCTATCTTGCTCCAACGATCCGCTCTCTCTTAAGTCGCTCATCATCGGACGATGACCTTGCCGCTCCTCAACTTTACGAGAAAGCTGCGCTGCGCAAAGAATCGGAATATTGAGTTCCCTTGCCAGGTTTTTCAGCATTCTAGAAATTTCAGAAATTTCATTCTGACGACTTTCCATTGAGCGAAGAGCGCCGGATCCTCCCAAAAGCTGCAAGTAATCGATCACAATAAATCCAATCTTATACGCTTCTTTCAATCTTCTGGCTCTGGCTCTTAGATCTGTGATTTTAAGCCCTGGCTGATCATCAATGATCATGGTGTGTTTTTGCATCTTGTTCACTGCCGCAACAACACGTTGATATTCGGCGCCGTTCAAAGATCCTGTCTGTATCTTTTCAGATTCGACCTCTGCTTGCGAGCAAATCATACGATGTAAAAGTTGAGATGCACCCATCTCTAAAGAAAAAATCGCAACAGGCACGTCATTCTTAAAACAAATATTTTCTGCAATCGAAAGAAGAAGCGCCGTTTTACCCATCGCAGGACGCGCTGCCAAAATCATCAAATTGGACATATTAAACCCATTGAGCATTCGATCTAAATCAACAAAATGAGTGGGCATTCCCGTAATATTCGGAGCATTCGGATCCCTTTCTTTAAAAGCCTCTTGTCTTTCCTGAAGCTCTTTCAAGTAGGGAATTTTAGACTCTGCCTTTAACCCCGAAATCAAATCCCTTAAAACAATTCCAGGTGTTCTCTGATTTTCCTGAGAAATGTTGAAAAAATAACTTTGAGCCGAATCCAAAGTCGCGGCAACATCGGAAGGGCCCTCCAAAGCCTCTTTTTCAATCTTTTGGGCGGCATGAATCATTCGCCGCAGCACCGCTTTTTCACGGACCAAATCGACATACTCTTCAATAAATGCCGAAGTCCCTGCATATTGAGCAAGCAAGGTCAAATAACTGACCCCTCCAACACTTTCTAGCTTCCCTTGCCGTTTTAAATCCTCAGCAATCAAATGGATATCGGCAGGCTTATCCGAAACATACGCCGTCTTTAAAGAGGCAAAAATGGGCTGATGCTCCGTATAATAGAAATCCTCCATCTGCAAGGCATCCGCCCCCACATTCAAGCCATTTGAGCTCGTGAGCATACAACCGAGGACCATCATCTCAGATTCTTTAGAATTTGGGGGGACTTTTACCCTCTTTTCAACTTCTGCCATAGAATTCCTTTGATTTAAGTCATCATATCCGAAGCCTCCCTTTTTCATGATGAAAATTTAACGACCAATTGCAAGGCGCTAAAAATCAATCGCTTAAAATTATACTATAATTTGCAAATTAATTAATTTTTATGTTAAAATATAATTAAATAATAAGAGGTAAGACGATTAATAAAACAGAAACTAATCATACAGCAATGAAATACGCCCCGGAATTCGTTATTAATGAAAGACCATCGGAAAGAATCAGAATAAAAGGCGGTCTTCTAGAAAGAACGATAGAAGCTGCGAAAAAGGCTTTCGGATCTTTAAATTAAAAAGCCACAATCATCTAAAAGAACGGAAAGAGAGGGATTTGAACCCTCGGTACCCTTTAACAGAGTACGCGTCCTTAGCAGGGACGTGCCTTCGGCCACTCAGCCATCTTTCCAAATGAAGAAAAGTGGGTATTTTACGTAAATGCTCTGTTTTGAGCAAGTCTCCACAACAATGCATCTTGTTCTTTTTTAATCCTGATCGAAAACCCGGACATTTTTCGGGAGCTTTTCTTCAACATCTGACAAATGATCTCTTTTTTACCCACAAGCTCCCACTTCTTTTTAGCCCGCGTTGCTGCCGTGTAAAGAGCCTCTTTTCCAAAATTTTCACTCCCATCCGGACAAAGAGCCATCACTTCTTCAAATTCACTCCCTTGGCTTTTATGAATCGAAAGGACGAAAGAAACTTCAAATGAAGACAACGCCTTCATTTCCTCACTTCCAAAAAAACTAACGGCTGAAAAAAGATGAATTCGCCCCCGCTTTTGTCCAATCAATACACCCACGCTACCATTATACAAGTTCATATGCGGCAAATTGACTGTGATCATGATCGGAATCGCCCACCACTGGCCTTCCTTACATCGATTTTCCATCATTTGCAAAATTTTCTGATTAAGAGCATTGACGCCAAAAGGTCCTTGGCGAAGAGCATTCAACACCCGAAAACGAGAATAAAAGGCCAATGCTTCTTGAGGATCTGGGCGCTCCCATGAAATCATCGGTTGCAACCGTTCATAAATAGCCTCAACATCAATCTCTTCTTTCAAAGAGACAGATTGAAAGAGTTGAGTTTCATTTTCTGAAAGAATGGCGCAAGCAGACTCCTGCAAAAGAGGCGCTTCCGTTCGCATGCAACGCGTTAAATGAAGCCCAAAAAGGGAAGCAAAATCTGCAAAAAGACCTCCCGCATCCACAGGGGGCAATTGATTGGGATCTCCCATTAAAATAAGACGCGTCTCTTCTCCAATCGACTCTAAAAGATGAGCAAGCAAGGAAATATCCATCATGGAAGCTTCATCAACAATGACCAAATCAAAATCAAGCCTCTTCGGAGAAAATAACTTTATCTCGCCCGGCTTCAACTTCAACAAACGATGCAATGTCATCGCCTCACAGCTCACATGAGATGGCAGATTTCCTTTTGCAAGCAAAGAAGAATGCAAATGTAAAGCGGCTTTACCTGTCGGAGCAGTGAGTGCAATTTTACAACGCCGATTTAAAGAAAACATAGAGACAAAAGTGCGCACAAAAAAAGAGGCCGTGTATGTCTTTCCAGTTCCAGGGCCTCCGCAAAGCACTCCAAAGGAAGAATTCAACAACTTTTGAACAATTTCTTTTTGTTCTTTTAAAAGGGGACTCTTTTCTAAAGATCCTGAAACATCCAACACGTTCAATGTTCTTTGAAGAAGCCGCTTCACTTGAGAAAGAACATACGTCTCTAACACCCAATTTTTTTGCAGATAATACCGATCGCCATCCTGAACAATCAAAGCCTTACCATCTCCCATCAATCTAGAAGGAAGATCCACTTCTGCTTCAAATTGCATACAAAGATGTCCTTCTTTCACGCTTTTCCATAAAGCCTCTAGAAAAGCCACTCTCTCTTCCGAAACATCATCCTTTAAGATCGTCTTTGCAAAAAAATCATCCATAGAGCTGAACCCATTTTCTTTCTCTGATAAAGCAATAAAAAGCGCCGCCAAAACTTCTTTCAAAGTCTGCATCAGAGCCAAAATGCCTTCGCAGGGCCTCTTTATACAAAGAAGCTTGAAGTTCATATTGATGCACTTGCATCACTTCTTCGGCCGTTTGATTTTCCAAAACATTTGTCTTCCAATCCAAAAAATAAAACCGCCCCTCGCGACAAAAAACAAGATCAATGAATCCCTTCATCATCTCTCTTTCTGATTGTTGATATAAAAACTCCATTTCCGCCATCACTTCATCTGGCTGAAGATCTTTTAAAGAAAAACCTTCGATCAATGGATGACTCAAAGCATCTCGAATCATTTGCTGGATTTCTTCTTTCCATGCAGCTAAAAAAGTAACACGAAGTTTTTTTTCGACCCATTCATCCATCTTTGCGAAATCTTGCCAAACAGGAAAACGAGATCGAAACATCTCTTCCAAAATCTCATGAACCACATTTCCGACTTCCTTACCTCTTGGAAGAAGAAGAGGATCTTGAACAGATGGCAATCTCTTTAGCGACTCTTTGGGCTCTACCATTGAAGAAAACGACTGAATATATACCTCTTGATATTTGACCGAACCAAAAACATCTTCTTCTCTCAAATCCTCTGCAATCTCTGCAGTTAAAATAACATCCCGAACCTCGAATCTCTTCAGCTTCTCAATCGAAATACTCTCTTTTTGAGAGATCTCTTCTAAAAAGTTCAAAAAAGGTCCATCTGTTGATTCTACAATCTCTGAAAAAAGCTGCATGGGAGATGCTTTTTTTCTTCCATTCCCCAAGCGATAGGGGACATAAAGACGACATTTAGCTCTTGTCATAGCCACATAAAGCTGTCTTAGTTTTTCTGCATTCTCCTCTTCATTTTCTTCTTCTTTCATAGGAGGATGAGAAATCAGTCCCCAAGCAAATACAATGTCAAACTCAAGGCCTTTACTTACGTGCATCGTCAATATCTCTACGGCATTCAAGCCCTCTTCAATCTCTTTTCTGCCTCCTTCTTCCGCATCCAGCTCTTCGAATTCATCGAGAAATCGCATGAGTCCTAAAAAAGAAAACCCTTCATTTTGTTCCCATTGTAAAAGAGCTTCTAAAATCTGCCGAAGTTCTAAATTGTTACAATCATAAAAAAACGCATAACAAAATGCCGAAAAGCCTTCTTCTTCGATGAATCGTCGCCAATAAAAGGCTCCCTTCTCAAAAGGGACTCGAAAAGGGCCTAAATTGACAATGGCAGATCCGCTTTCATTCGATGGAGAAAAGATCGCATCAAAAAGTTCGTAGATGAAAGAAAATGTCCTTGTTTTCCCAAGCGTTTCATGACTTTTGGAAACAAAAGAAATTCCATATTTCCTCAAAGTCAAGCAAGCTCTTTGCATTTCGTAACGATCTTTCACCAAAATCGCAATCGAAGAATTACCTTGCGCTTGCAATCGTTGAATTTCAGAGGCTGCGTAGATAAAAAAAGCATCCTCATCATCCATTTCATCTTGAATCACAAAGTGAATGGCCTTTTTATCATCTGGGGGCTCATAGGCAAGAGAAAGACCTGCCTGAACGGGGATGTATTCAATATGAGATCCAATCTTGGGCAATTTTAGCCAACTTCTAGAGAAAAGAGCATTTAATCCTCCAATCATCTCTTTGGTGGATCTATAATTCGTATCCAAATGATAGCAATTTTCTCTTCCTAAAAAATCTTTTGCAGCAAAATAGGTATAAACATCTGCGCTTCGAAATCGATAAATCGATTGTTTAGGATCGCCCACTAAATAAAGAGTCTTTGAAACGTCCAAAAATGTTTTTTGAAAAATATTCCATTGCAAAGGATCTGTATCTTGAAATTCATCAATCATCACCGCTTGAAAACGAGAGGCCACCTTCTTTCTAAAAACATCATCATCGATTGCTTTTGCCATGAAAGATAAAATCGCATCCGGGCTACAAATTCCTTCCCGAAACAAAACCTCTTCCTCCCACTTTTTCCATAAGATAGAAAGATTTGCTAAAATATTTTTTACATTTGCCGCTTGATCAATGATGGGAGCTAAATGCAATTCTGCCCATGCAAAAAACTGAGGATCATGAAGATTAGATACCTCTTTCGCCTTCACCTTTCGATTCTTCAAAGAGAAAAAATAAAAAAGATCCGATCCCACTTGAAGAAGTTTTCGAAAAGAGACTTCGCTTTCCGGATGTGCAAGAGATTCTCCCAAAATCTGAAGATGACTCTCAAATTCTTTCTTAAAACCTTTGTATTGATCTTTCAGAAGGAAAAAATCTTCTTTTAAAAAAGAAGAATCCACAGGTGCGTAAGACCGAACAGCTTTCTGAAACAAAAGATGCGACTCTAAAAAAGAAACACACTCTTTGGAAGAAGTTTTCAATAAAGCTTTAGCAAGATCATCAATCGTATCATAAAGATGTAGCAAACAAGCAATCTGCTCAGGACATAAAACATCGAAAGGAACATTTCTTTTTAAAAAAGAGATTCCTTCTTTTTTCAGTCTTCTTGTCATTTCAAAAGAAGACATTTTTTGATTCTGTACATTGATCAAATTTGCTTCCAAAGAAAACTCTTGCATCATTCGGAAGCAAAATCCGTGAATTGTAAAAATGCAAACACGATCAAACCCACGCAAAGCATCGCGAATGAGTCGAAGAGCATCGATGGACCCTTTTAAAGGAATCAAATACGCAAATGAAATCTCTTCTTCCGAAGAGAGCATTTTTTCAATGCGAAGCAAATTGAGATAAATTCGCTCTTTCAGCTGTCTTGTCGCTGCCTTTGTGAAAGTCACCACCAAAATTTCTTCAATCGGAATCTGATTTAAAAGAAGGCGTGCAAAAATATGTTCAATGGCAAATGTCTTTCCGGTCCCTGCAGATGCCTCTAAAAGATGCCATCCCAATAAAGGAGTATCCAAGCCCAAACAATCAAACCGTTGCATGAGACTCCTTTCTCGAAGGATAAAGAGAAATCAATCCTGAAAAAACATCCGATAGCCACTCCCAATCTTTCTTTAAAGAAATCATCGAAGGCAGCTCTAATCTTTCTAAAACCCAATTCACATGGATATCTTCGATTTCTTCAGGGAAAGACTCTCCATTTCTTAATAAAACATCAGCCCAATCAGAGATCAAAGGAGACAATTGAGTGCAGGTGCGCAAATAATACATGGTAAATTTTTTCAAACTCTCCAAAGGATCTTCGATCGATTTCACTTTTTTTGTCTTTAAAAAATAAAGATTCGTCTTCTGAAGACCTACAAGAGTTGCCAAAATCTCAGGCCACGACTTTAAAAGAGAGGGGAGTTTATCATCTCCCAAATAAAGAGCTCCTTCTTGAAGTGCATAAGGGATATCTCCAACAATTCGAATTTTATATCCATCCACTTCCCATTCAATCGGAGGAATTTCCAAAAAAGATCCTGTTTTCTTTGGAAAACCGGCTGTTTCCAAAAAAGAAATGGCCTGTATCTCTTGTCCCCATTCTCTCAAAAAACCCTCTCTTTCCAGATACTTTTCTTTCGCATCTAAAGAAAAAGCCTCTTTAAAAAGACCCAAAGACTCATCGATCGTCTCCTCAAGCACAACATCAATAGAAGCATCCAAAGAAGAACGAAGAAGAGAGGATCTTTTCATCATAAAAGAAGGAGAAAAACGTCTTTTTAAAAAAAGGCGCTCCACTTTTTCTAAATAGTATCTCCAAGGATGTCTTGCAAAGAAGACAAGATCCGATAAAGACAGTGTCATATCTTGAGTCAGTTTCGTATCTACTGGCGCCTTTAAACAAAAACAACAAGGCGCATCCAATTTTTCCTCTTTTTCAGAGGGCAATGTTCGACATATGGAAAAGGGAAGCATTTGAAGAAGATCTTGCACAACCAAAGAAGCTGAAACTTCCGATCCATCTTCTAAAGATAGGTGTCGATAGCTCATCCTTAAATAAGAAGAGACATTCATAAAAGCTTTTAAGAATAAATAGCGATCCACATCATAAGAATCGGGAACGTATACGGGTTCTTTTTTGAAGAACTCTCCCTTAGAAAGGGAAAGATTCTTCGCTCCGGTCATGGGCGGCAAATTTTTTGCCGCAAATTGATCAGATAGCTCGGCTACCCCACCCCTGAAGGGATGGGATTGCGCTTCGAGCCGCCCGTTCAATAAATTCATCGAAGGGCAAAAACTTTTTCTTGGGAAAGATTCTTCATCCATTCCAATCAAAAATAAAACGTCTGAGGGGACAACATTTCCTTCTTCGATTGATCCAATGCGAATCGCATGTAAATGGCCTGCTTGAATGGAGCCAAAAAGAGGTTTTTGAAGAAGTTTTAAAGCGATATCAAAAGGGTATTTCTCTTGCCTTTTTAAAGAGAAAAAAGCCTCTTTAAATTCTTGAAGAGTCTCTAAAAAAGAAGAAAAAGATCTGCTATCTTCTTCCTCATCCACAGATAAATATTTTTTTTGCAGCTCTTCAAAGAAACAAGCAAAGTCCATCCAATTTTTAGGCTCTAACAACTTTTGCAGATCTTCATAAAGAGATCTCAAGAGAGAAGAAAATTCTTCGAAACTCTCAATCTCAGAAAGAGAAATTCCTCCCGTTTTTTTTCCAGAAACAAGAGTTAAGCTCTCTTCTAAAAAAAGAAAAATCCCTTCCTTCCAATCGCTCGATAAAGAAAAAATCTCTTTTAGAAATAGAACCATCTTTTCTTTTGTCTGATCATCCCACCTTTGACTGGACGAAAAACTTTTATTTTCAAAAAGAGAAATCAAAACATCCAATGACCATTTTTTTGCCAAAGAAAGAAGTTTTTCAAGCCCAAGACGAAAGGATGAACGTTCAGGCACATGAATCAAACGATATGGAATTGAAGGATTTGAATGAGAAAAAAGAGATTCAATCAAAGGAATGTAGGGTTCTATATTTGGAGCTAAAATCGTCATTTGAGAAAAGGGGATCTTTTTTTCCAAATGGAAAAACAAAATCTCTTGATAGAGGTTTTCCACTTCCCTTAAAAGAGAGCTTCCTACTTTACAAATGGAAATTGAATCATCTACGAATAATGGACTTGTTTCAAAAGATAAAATGTCTTTTTGCATTCTTGAAAGAAGAGTTGTCTTTTCACTCAATTCGTACTCTTCTTTTACTGTAAAATCAAACTCATCCAAGATTTTATTTGTTTCTCTTCCAAGTTTTCCTAAATTCGCAAGCAAAGGAGGCTCTTTCAAAAATGCATTTTCTAACGTCCCCCAAGTCGCTAAAGAAGCCTTTTTTCTTTCCCAAAAACGAGAAAGAGCTCTTCTTTCGCGATCCGAAGAGACATCTCCCCAGTATTCCATACAAGGAGAAAATGCATAAAAAAAGACTGATCCATGTCGAATCAAAAAGCTCCATGCAAGAGGAGGTAAAAAATCAAATCCAAAACAATAAATAGGAGCATTTTCATAAGTATCTCCCATCCAAACATCTTTCAAAAAACGAAAACCTTCTTCTTGAACAATCTGATTCAAACACTGAATTTGGAAGTCTTGATCTTCCAAAAGCAAATATTTTCCATACTCAAAAAACAAAGAAGAAAAAGAAAAACTCAAATCGACTCTTTTTTCCAAAACATTATAAACCGATGAAACCATCTGGGTTTCTGTCGGGAACGAAGAATCTAAAAAAGATTTTGTAAACTCTTCTAAAGAAGCAATCCGATATCCAATAAAGCCGGGCAAATGGAAGGCAAGCTGACAAACAAGCCATTCTTTTAAAGAGCTGCTTGGCACCAAAATCCATTTTTTTTGCAAAAGAGCATCTTGAGACAATGCGATATCTTTAGCCAAAGACTTTGCTAAACAATCCAATTTTTGGCTCAAAACCAACGAATGCGTCATGAGATTCCATTTTTGAGGTTGCCAGGGGGTAGGCTTCCGTAGTATAAATAATCAAAAAGCCCTAAAACACCCAAGCATAACATGAGCTCTCTTTTTCGTACGGATTTTCGATCTTTCCATTTGCTCAATGCCACTCAATTTTTAGGCGCTTTAAACGATAATATCTTTAAACTTCTTGTCATCTACTTTCTCATTTACATTCAAGGTCCCGAATTTGCAAACACCATTCTCTCTCTTGCCGGCGCCATTTTCGTCGTTCCATTTCTTCTTTTCTCCTCCGGAGCCGGGGTCCTTGCCGACAAAATCAGCAAACGAACAGTTCTTGTCATTTGTAAAGTCTTTGAAGTCTCTGTCATGATTTTCGCCATCGTGACCATTTATCTAAAATGGGGATTTGGCGCCTATATAGCACTTTTTCTTTTAGCCACTCATAGCGCTCTTTTTGGCCCTGCAAAATATGGAATTATTCCGGAGCTTGTCGAATCCAAAATGGTTTCAAGAGCCAATGGATCGATCGCCTCTTTGACCTACCTAGCCATCATTTTAGGAACATTTTTAGCTTCCTTTTTTACGGATGTGACAGATAAAAATTTCACACTCATTGCCATCTTTTGTCTTGTCATTGCTTTTGCAGGGCTACTCACAGCTCTTGGAATTATTCGAACAGAACCTCAACGATCGACCAAAAAGATCAACCCCTTTTTCCTCTATGAAATCTATCAAACCCTCAAAATGAGCTGGAATATCTCTCATCTGCTGCCTTGCATTTTTGGATCTTCTTTCTTTCTTTTCGTCGGGGCATTCACACAGCTCAATATCATTCCTTTCGCCATGGAATCTCTTCATTTAACTGATGTAGGAGGGGGATATCTTTTCTTGGCAACCGCCATGGGAATTGCCATTGGAGCCTTTCTTTCCGGAAAAATTGCCAAAGACAAGGTGGAACCGGGGCTCTCATGTATCGCCGGCTTTTTTATCGCCTTCTTTTTTGTTCTTCTAGCTCTTTTTTCATTCTCTTTAACAATGACCATCATTATCTTAACGCTTCTTGGCATTGTAGGAGGAAGTTATCTCATCCCTTTTGACTCATTCATCCAAATCAATAGCCCGGATCAAAAAAGAGGCCAAGTCATTGCCACCTCGAACTTCTTTAGTTTTGTCGGCGTTTTCATGGCTGCGGTGTATCTTTATTTTGTCAGTGAAGAATTAGGTCTTTCGGCCGCCCATAGCTTTGCTCTCATTGGAGTGCTTTCTTTTTTCATCAATTTCATCGTCTTAGCAAGGCTTTCAAGTCTCTTTTTTTCTTTTTTTGCTCGAAAGATCTTAAAACACTTTCGCACCTTACAATGGCCAAACCATCCCCTCGAGCAATCTCAAGTCTTTATCGTAAAAAGCAACTCCTGGCTTGACATCATCGCTCTCTTTGAAAAAAACCAAAAGATTAAGATCCTACTTCCGGGCTCTCTCTTTCGACAGTTTCCATGGGTCAATTCCTTTTTTGACACAATCGACATCGTCCCCACTTTCATTAAAGACCTTTCCTCTTTGCAAAAAATCGCAACATCCATCACCAAAGCACAAAATAACAATGAAAAAGTCTGTATTTTTGTTCACAAGAAAAAAGATGCCGATGTTCTCATAGACCACTACTCCCATGTCTTAAGTAAGCTTCATTTCCAAACCCAAACCTTTTTCGTAGAAAAAAGACTCATTCCAACCAAATTTCTCTTCTTCTCTTTTCTAAAAAAACAAATCCTCTTCAGCACCAATATCGAAAAATGATGTTTTGTCCGCGCAGCACGATCGCAGAGACATCCACCTAAACACCTAATCCAGAACAACTTAAATACAACCCATCTTCTACAACTACCTAACAGTAAATAACTTAAAAAAAAAACGCTAACAAACTCAAATAATAATGTTGAATTAAATTAATAAAACTTTTATTATTAAATCATAACAAACAAAAATAGGGTTATATGACAAAAATAACAAAAGAATTAAAAATATGTTACACAGAATTATTTAGAATAGCTGCGGAAGACGAGAAATGCGGTATTCTAACTGGACAGGATCTTCGAGCATTCCCCATGGAATTAAGAGAGGCCTTATTAACAATGAAAAAGGCATCTCCAGGACAGATCCTCAAAGACTTTATACAATTTCTCACAAAAGAACCTCCTGTTTATAACAAAGAACTGAACAGAACAGGATATGAGCAAGAGACAGCAGAAAAAGCGTTAGAAATAGCCAATCAGATTCTAAGAGATCTTGAAAATAAACAGCACCAGGAAGCTTAAACAAAAATGACAGTGATTCTAACAAAGAGTCTACAAATAAACCCCATCTACTTTGGTGAGATTTTATCGATTCAATTAGGTCTCAAAGATGAAGAAGGAAATACATTGGTTCTTTATCGAGATGGGTACAACAAACTACACACCCTAGAGCAACAGATTGTAGATTTCATAAAAAAAGCAGAGAACTCGTTAGAAGATAAAGTCCACTTATTAAGTTGCTGCCAAGTTTCTTTAATAAAATTTTTTTCACAAGAAAATCAAGAAAGATACCGGGTACAAAACAAATCGATTGATGAAGTTGCAAGCCCTAACCATCCTCATTGCATTATCGTAAAAAACGGAAAGGTTTACATACATCCTAAAATTCCTTCAAACATAACCACTATCGGCATGCAACATTCTTCCCTATTTCATGGCAATAATGTTGACTTTGCAGGAACTCTTTTAAAAGATGTAATGACGGACCGATGGATTCTTTCAAATACAACAGGACACTATCAAACAAGAGCATCCAAAATTTCTAGCTGTCTAAGGGCTCTCATTGCGAATGGAATTCCAATCGATGCGCTTGATTTGGAATATTGGATCTTAATGGACCGAGACAATCCACATAAGACAGAATCGTATACGATAAAAGGAATCTCTGCGAAAAAATTACTCGAAAAGGCTGCAAAACTTTCCTTTCAAAAACCCATCGCAAAAGATCCCTCTCCTCTCGAAACAGTCGCTTAAAAGGCGTAAATGAATTCAACCTCAGCCTGTTTGTATATGAAATCGTCTCCTAATCCACTTTGAGTCTGCTGATGATAAGGATCCAAAGTCCACGACATCTTCACATCAGATTGGATTGTTAAATTATCAGTCAATGCATACAAGCCATCGACTTCAAAGCCATAATAATTGCCGTTTCCTGTAGCCGTTGCCTTTGTTGTAGGCCCTCCGCTTCCACTATCACTGACCGTATAAACACCCAATCCTTGAGAATTTCCACGACCTATCCCTAAAATATCAAAAGAAGGGACTGCTTGTGCTTGAACCCACTGAAAATTGGCATCTACCGCCCAATCATACTTCTTCTTCACCATTCCAATAGAGACGCCCGCGTACCAGCCCCAATTTTTCTTGCCAAATGCCTGGTTTCCAACATTCGGTCTCGGATTCATTTTAGAATAAACCCTCTCTAAAGGATCATCTAAAGCAAGGTGATTGACCAGAGCCGCAGCATAAAATTTCACAATACGTCTCCCGATCCACTCAGGGAAAAATTGATATGATGTCAAAAATTGAGAAACTAAGAATCGATAACGCAAGTCGGCCAACTCATTTAAAGCGCCGGAAAGATCACTCTCATTTTGATCACCGATACCATACCAATCAATCAAAGAATACTTCATATTCAAACCAATGTTTGCAATACGAAGAGCTCCAAGCTCAGCCACCACTCCATAATGCTTGGTTTTATCATCGATAATAAAAGAAGCCATATTTAAATACATATCGCCAACAGATGGGAAAGCTTTATTAAATCGAAATAAAACCCCATCAAACATCGATGCAAATTCAATTTTAGAATCAAAAACATTAAAAAGGTAGCGTCTGCCAATTTCCGCATCGAAAAAGAAAGTGCTTCCAGGAATCACTCTTCCGCCCAAATACGCTTTTTCCAATTTAATACGGTTCACTGTTCCCGACCTTTGCCCCATATCATTATCGAATTCCAACTTAATCGCCGCCCAAGTACGATCCGTACGATAGTCGAGCATTAAATTCACCTCGACATCCCATGCAAACATAGGTCTGCCCTTGGGATTAATAGGAGCTCTCATCTGCTTGCCGTCATCATATTCACTGGCAGCCTGAAACTCGGTACGCACCTCTCCACTTAAAGAAAGATCTCCACCAATCTCTCGCATCGTTACAAGACGCTTATCTTGCAACCAACGACGCAAAGCGTCCATATCTTTACTGCTGCTATCTGTTTTCGCATTAAATTGCACATCCGGAGACTGAGCAATAGGAGTCGTCGACTGAGATACTGCAGGAGCCTGAGCCAATAGAGGGAAAAAACACCAATAAAAGGGAAATAACTTCATCAACTTCATACCATTTACGCCTTGTGAAGCCAAAAAGTATAAAGATGTCTCATTTAATCATCAAATCTAAAATCGAAGCTGAAAAGATAAGGAAAGACCTTCTTCAAACCACCCACGCCATTCTATATTCAGCAAAAAAGGATTCCCATTCGAAAGACTGCAACCTCCAAACGGACCTATGTCACACCAAGCATGCATCGTTACCGAAGAGGCAGCATTCCAAACTTGAAAGCGAGTTCGATTCCAAGCGATCCCTAAATACGGGAAAAAACAAGAAATCTGCTGAGTGAATGCAACTGCAATCTGCCAGTAACGAAAAAGCGATTTTGCATAAGCCTGAAAGCGCTCATGCTGCAAAGCCGCCCCTTCCATCCAATCCCACCCGCCCAGAGAGCCGCTGAAAGCAAACGTTGTATCTTTGGTCTGAAAAAGAACCAATTTCGCATCAGCGCCCCAAAGAAGCCCCCCCTTTAAATCTCCTGAAATGAAAGACCCATTACGGTGATAGCGAAAATCGAATTGACCGGACCCTAAAACAACCTCAAGATTGAATCGATCTCGAATGCTCCAAAGAAAAAAGCCCATTTCGGAAACACCCGATAAAAAAGCCTTATTCGCTTTCGATGAAGAGAGCTTTTTTTGGAGCAAAAAATCCAAATAAAAACCTCCCTGCACATTCGACCAATCCGTATCAGGAATCAAAAGTCCCTCCTCTAAAACAGAAGGACTCGAAGGATTCCCAATCAAAACAGGGAAAACCGGCAAAACGATCAGATTAAAACCTAAAATCGCCAGAAATACTAATTGCTTCTTCACTAATCAAACGAGCCTCAACATTGAGCATGAAATATTTCCCATTTGACAAAGTACATCCCAAATTCATCCCAACAGGACATATGCTTTCAAATCGGTTTTTCATAGAATAGCGGTTTGCAATAGGTGTTTGAAAATCTCTAACCCATGCGCGCGCCTTTTGATACTGAACCGCAAGATAAGGAGTGAATAAATCAATATGATAAGAAATTCCTAAATTCAGCTGTACTTCCCGCCATACAAAACGAGAACTTCGAACGCTTACATTCTCTCCATCGATCGTAAGCCATGAAACAGGGTTATTCTCTGAAGAATATCTACCGCCAACGCCCAAACCCCATTTTCTCCACTGAAACAAAACAGCCCTCGCACCAACGCCCCATAAAAAAGCGTGTTTTGTCTCCATCTTCGCATTCCGAATCATCTCATCTTCAGAAAATCGCCACCCCATTGAAAAACGAGACGAGCCGAAAACTCCATAAAGATCGAGCCGATCCAAAATATTCAAAGTCACAGTCCCTGCATTCGTCACTTGAGAAGCCTTATCTAAAGATCCTGATCCAAAATGAGCTTGCTTTAAACGCCCATTAAAAACAAAGTCGCCTTCATATCCAGCTCTTAAATCAACCCAACATTCTCTCGGTATGAATAAACCGTCTTCTAAAATTGCAGGAGCCAAAATATTACCAAAAGGAGCTGCCGATAAGGAACAAAACAAAATCAAAAATAAAATTGCCTTTTTCATAAAACACTCCCTAAAGACTCTCCAAAATTGGCTCTTGTCTCAAAACCGCACATTGAATTTTGAATTAAATCCTCATCTAACCGAATGCGGCCTTTTTCAAACAATAACACAAGACAAGACCCTCCAAAAGAGAAATATCCTTTCTCATCTCCTTTTCGAACCTTTACATCTGAAACATACGTCTGATGAATCGTTCCCACGCAAATCGCTCCGATTTCCACATAAAGAAGCGTTCCAAATCGATCTGTATCAATTTCTGTGATCATCCTCTTATTTTTCCAAAGAATGGAAAGATTTCTTCTTAAAGCAATCGGGTTGACGGATTGATAATCGCCAACAACGGCCATGGATTTTCTCGGCATCCCATCGCAAACAAAATGAAACCTGTGATAATCCACAGGACACAAGCGGGCAATCACCATTGTTCCATCGCAATATCTACGAGCATACGCATCGTTTTGTAAAAAAGAAGCTAAATCAAAACATTGTCCTTTCACATAAAACCGCTGCACTTGGCTTAAATCAGGAAACACCAAGTAACGCCCATCCGCGGGAAGACAAGCAATCTCCGATCCTGTTGCAATGGGTCTTTTTTCTTTTTTTAACTTACGAATAAAAAACTCATTAAATGACGAAAAAGAGGTTTCTAGAAATTCAGATTCATCAATTCCATATGCTGAAATAAAAGGAGCAATTTTCTTTGCGCTTGCCTCTCTTTTTTGAAAAAAACCATACACTTGCGAAAACCAAGGAATACGAGAAAGAATCGGCAAAAAGAGAAACGAAAAAATCCTCGCAGCCCAAGAATTCCCATAAAGAAGAGAAAGAGCACGATGTCCATAGACTTTCTCTGTCTCCATTTTTTTACTTTTACGGTCAATGTATTGAATATCTTTCATAATGCAGGTATTCAAGGTATCCTATCCATGCCAAACAATTTTTTCAAGAATAGAAGAATAGCCTCTCAAAGATGGCACAGAATCTCATCGAATGATATGATTCAGCTTGTTCATTAGGTGTTTAAAAAAAGCAATGCATGAAACTTGGAATGAGAGATCTTGTTCATCAAGAAAGCAAAAAAATAAAAGCTTTTCTTTTTGGAATAAGCCTTACCAATGAACCATTCGTTGCTTTATACGCATTGGCTCCGTTTATTCTAAGAAAAGAATTAGAAGCTTCCTTACTTCAGTTAGCAATTTTAACTTCTTTAAGACCTGTTATTCCCGTCATCGCTTTTTATTGGAGTGCAAGACTGGATCGTCAAAAACATCGATTGCGCAGTAATTTTATTTTAGCTTGGATTTTAGCGAGAATCCCATTTTTATTTTTATTGGTCTTTCCCAATTCCTGGTATTTTGTTTTTTGCTGCGCCATGTATGAGTTATTTAAAAAATCAGGGACTCCGGCTTTTGTCGAAATTTTAAAAGTAAACATGCAAGACAGGGATAGAGAAAAAAATTATTGTCTTTGTTTTCTATTAACATTTGTTGAAAGTGTTTTAATTGGTCTTGTCATTACAAAGATATTAAATGGTCAATACTTTATCTGGAAAGACTTGTTTGTAATCACATCTATGATTAGTTTACTAGGACTTTTTATGCAATTTAGAGTTCCTTCTTCTAATCTCAAAGATTCTAATCGAAAAAACGTTCTTCATACATTGATGGATCCCTGGAAAAAAGCTTTTTATCTTTTAAAAGAAAATGAGAGGTTTCTTTACTTCCAATACGGATTCATGATCGGCGGCACCGGCCTTATGTTAGTGGCTCCTGCTTTGTCTATTTTTTATGTAGATCGATTGCATTTATCTTCAGCAGAGATTGCAATTGCAAGATCTGTTTGCATGGGAATAGGAGTTATCTTCTCTACCTATTTTTGGGAACGCTTGATTTTACAAAGAAAAGTAGAAGAGATGCTAAAAAACATTCTTTTGGGATTTTTTCTCTATTTAATTTTAAGCTATTTTTCTCTTTTTGGGCTTGCATTTTTTTATATTTCCAACTTTGTTTATGGCATAGCTCAAGCTGGAAGCCACCTTCTTTGGAATTTATCCGGCCCCATTTTTTCTGGACCTAAAGAAAGCACACAATTTACAAATGTGAATGTACTTATGGTTGGACTACGCGGAGCCATTGTTCCTGCGACAGGAAGTATTATATGCACTTTATTTGGACCCGCACCTACATTTCTCATAGGTGCAGGAATTTGTGTAATAGGTTGCCTATATATGGCTAAAGTGAAACGCTATTTATTAGCGATTCCCTCCCATACCAGCTCCGGGATCATTCGCAATTGAAGCCGTCGCACCTCCTGAATAAGTCCCCCCACCTCCAGAACTGGCTCCCGCTCCTCCAGAACTAGATCCTGATTCATTTGAACTACTAGCTCCTGAATCTGTACTGGAACCATTTCCATAAACACCGAATGTTGGAAAACCATATGATGCATTTATACGCATATTTACCTCCGTGTTAAGAAGAGCAAACAGAATAGTAGATAATAAAAATTTAAAACAACATCTTTTGCTAAGCTTCCAGAGCTCTACTCATCTTGTTTTTTGTGGTAATAACCTAAACTTTTAAGGATGTATCTATGACCTGATGAAAAAGGCAAAGAAACAAGGTTTTCAATAGACACCCACTCAAAAGATGGAACCTGAGCAAACCGTTTCAACTGAAAAAGACAGGGAAGAAGATGTGCTTTATAACGGGTGAATGAATGACTTACACCTTCCAGTTTCTTATACGAACCAACCTCTTCTGAAAGAAATCTTTTCGCAAGATCTTTCATCTTTTTCAATCTTATTGGAAATCGATCGACTTCAATGTATGGAAATTCATAAAGATCTGCCATCACTTCATTTTGTCCTCGTCTCTGTACCAGAACATGGCCTTCATGCTCAAAAATCATCACAAAACGAAATAGCTGGATCGTCTTTTCCTTGATCTTTTTTAAAGGCAAAAGCTCCGCTTTATTCATTTTTCTCGCCAAACAAGACTCTTGCAAAGGACACATCTCGCAACGAGGCTTTGGAAGACACACCGTCGCGCCCAATTCAATCAAAGCTTCTGTGACTACCCAAGGACGATCTCCTTTTAATAAAGAATCCACCTTATCTTCAATCAAACGCCGAGCACTTGTTCGATCCACTCTTTCCTCAATGAGAAAATAGCGAGAAATCACACGAAGCACATTCCCATCGATGGCAATCGCTTTTTTGTGAAAACCAAAATTGAGCACAGCTCCCGCCGTATAAGGCCCAAAACCTCGTATCGACATCAACTCTGCATAAGAAGAGGGGATGCTCCCGGAAAATCGCTCTACAATCTCAGTTGCTGCAGCATGAAGATTCCTCGCCCTGCTATAATACCCCAAACCTTCCCAGGCTTTGATCACCTGATCCAAAGAAGCATTGTAAAGCGCTTTTACATTTGGAAATAATTGCATCCATCTTTCAAAGTAAGGGACAACAACAGAGGCTCTTGTCTGCTGAAGCATCACTTCTGAAATCCAAACACGATAAGGATTTTTATTCTCTCGCCATGGAAATGATCGTTTATTTTCTAAAAACCATGTTTCTAAAATAGGAATGACAGACATACTGTTGATCATATGAGATTTGCCGCTTTAAATACAGGAAATGACTTTCATCTTTTAGATCACATAGCGCCCCTCTCTTGGCTTCTTGACATGCCTCTTTTTGTCACTGAAGAAAAGAACTTTGATCTTGCAAAACGCTATTATCCCTTTGTGCAAACACACTACATGCCCGATTTAGAACAAAACCTCCTTTTTTTTGCTGAACACTTCGACGCTCTCTTTGAATGCAAGTATTGGGATCCCAATTTAAAAAAAACTTTCTTGCATCTTTTTCATAAAAACATGCTTCTTGTCCATGCAGCTCATGGCCAATCCGATAAAGGATACGCACATCCTCTTTTACGCCATTACGAAAAACAAGATGCAGCTCTCATCTATGGAGAGCTTCTCAAAATCATGCTTGAAGAGACAAAAACTTCTTGCAACACCATTTTCACCGGCAATTACAGACTTCTTTTTTACTTACATCATCAAGAATTTTATGATTCCGTCGTTGAAAAAGAAATTTTCTCATCCATACCCAAACATAAAAAAATCCTTTTTTACGCTCCCACATGGAAAGATTCCGATAGCGCAACCACGTTTTTCACATCGACAAAAGAACTCTTAAAGAGAGTTCCTGAAAACTGGCATATTCTTTTTAAAGCACATCCTCTTCTAGAACAAAGAAATCCTGCTGACTTTTATCGACTCGAAGCTCTCATCCAAAAACATCCCAATGCGACGCTTCTTTTAGAAATCCCTCTCATTTATCCTCTTCTTAAAAAAGCGGATCGTTTTTTAGGGGACTACTCATCCGTCGGCTATGATTTTTTATATTTTAAAAAGCCGATGTTCTTCCTTTTGCATGAATCTCTTCCAAAGGGACGTCTTCATGAATGCGGGACCATTCTCTCTTCTTTAGAACCCCTGTTTCATGAATCACCAAAGGACGCTACAGAAAACCAAAAAAAACTCTACCATTTTGCATTTGGCCAAACCCAAGAAAAAAACATCCTTCAAGAACACATTAAAAAGCAGCTTTCATCGGGAAAGCAAGATAATCATGTAAATAAAGATGAAAAACTTCATATTCAAAAGATCGAATGAGCTGAAGAACTTCTTCTCTTTTTGCATTCATATCCGTTTTTTCTTCTTCCGATTTTTCATAATTTCCTTGCACTTCGATGATTAAAATTGGGCGATTTCGCAAAATCGTATTTCTAGATCCTTCAAGAACCTCTTTTTCCATATTTTCTGTATCAATTTTGATCAAAGATACATGATCAAAATGAAAACTATCCAAAGTACGCATAGGAACTTCTTCAATGCAATGCACTTGAGAGACATAACGAGAGCCCTCATTGCTAGCATTTTCAAATCCTAAAAAAGCAGCCCCATCATTCTCTCCTAAAAGACACCGAGCAACAAGCACGTTTTTACATCCATTCAAATCTAAATTGCAAATGAGCTCTCTTGCAATTTTTTTTTGAGGCTCAAATGCAATCACCACTTCTGCCACTCGAGACATTTCCAAAGTATGAACACCAATGTAGGCGCCGATATCGATCATGATCGAACCCGGCTTTCCATACTTCTGAATGCAATCTGAAACATGCGGCTCCCAAGAGCGATTTGAGATCAAAAAATTTTTAATGCAATCCGATGGATTCTCTATATAAAAATGGCCATGAAAAGTCTCATACACTGTATACAAAGAACTGGGAAATTGTTTTAAATACTCCTCGTCCAATCGATATGCGCTCAAATCTTCCAATTGCTCTTGAGAAAGAAACATCGAATTCGCAAAAGAGCAGTGTAAAGAGAGAAAAATAACCCAAAAACGCACAATACCTCCCGACTAACTTGTGCTAATTAATGCGACAAAATGAGACAAATGAGTGCCTGACACATGCGTGTTTAAAAAATAAACCACAGAGATAGACACCACAGAGAAAATAAACTAAGCACGCATCCGCCGAATGCCGTCCCTAAGAATTTTCACGTTAAAGTTAATCAAAAGACCCACCCGATATTCGCCTAATTTTAGATAAGATAATAACTGCGCTTCATGAACTCCTGCGACAGCGTTCACAGATTTGATCTCCACCACCACCTGATTTTCTACGACCAAATCAAGACGATACCCACAATCGAGCATCACATCCTTATAAAAAATAGGCAGAGGTTTCTGGCTCTCCACTTTAAGTCGTCTCAGACGTAGTTCATAAAGCAAGCAGGTTTGATAGGCTGATTCAAGCAATCCAGGTCCCAAGAATCGATGAACCTCGATGGCAGCGCCGATGACGTTACCTGTAAGAGGATCAGCATCCTCCTCCGTAATGGGAGACTTCATCATCTGAAACGTAGAATTCATGGCCTCTCTCTGTGGTGTCTATCTCTGTGGTTTATTTTTCCAAGACACCGAAATTTAAAGCGAGAGAAAACCTACTCTCCTCGAGGAGATAAAACAAAAAGAGTCTGCAATTCACTCATATCGGAAATCAAAGAGTCTGCCTGAAGATCATAAGCATATCCTCCGGGTCTTTTTGAAATCTGAGTGACAACGGCCACCTTTAAATCGGGAGGGAAAACGCCATCAAGACCTGTTGTTACCAAAATATCTCCTTCACGCAAAATGTTTTCATCATTCAAAGGCGATTTATCGCAATCTGCGTAATAAAGATTAAATCCAGCGCCTTGCAAAGAAGCGCTTCTCGATCTCCATAAGGAGGAATTGCTCCCATGAATTTCTCCTTTTGCTAAATAATGATCTTCTTTGATTGCCAATGTCTCTTGAAACTGCTTTAGCGCACTCTCCAAATGCGCATATCGATCATCTCCTTTCGTATACTTCAGTAATGAACGAACATGCTCTATCATTTCACGCTGTTGAATATCTCCTCGAACAGAACGAACGGAAGGGGAGAGAGCTGAATCTGTTACAAGACGCACTCTTGATTGTTTTTCTCCTACGTAATCAATCAAGCCAACCAAAGTCGTTCCATAAACAACGGGGCTGTTATTTGCCACAACAACTCTACCCAAAGCTTCATTATCTTCTTCTCCTACATCAATCCATAAGCTGCTGCTCCAAAAAGAAGGATCTCGATAAATAACCTCTGCAGGAATGGCCAACAATTCATTTTGAATGATGGATCGAAGATGAAGCTGCCGTCTCTCAACAAAGGCACGTAAAAACTCGGAAGAGCCTCTCTCTTTTTGCTTTTCTAGCCGGCTCAATAAATCGAGCTGCATTTTCATCTTTTCCTCTGAAACGAGCCATCGATTCATTTTCTCCAATTCAGAGCGAAGAATCTGATTTTCCAACTCCAACTGAGCTATTTTTGTCTTATGATTGGAATCGACTCTCCAAAAGCGATGAGGCCGATCGTCCATATAGCGCCTCACTTCTTTAGAAAATCTCCATGCAGGCCCCAAAGATGCAACGGCAAATTGCCGAACGCCATCCATCGATTCTTTGGACAAGCTAATCCAAATAAACAGCAAAAAACCCAATGAAAAGTAGTGAAAAGCACCCTTGCGCATAAAAGAAATTTTAGCTTCAAATATACACTCTTTCGAGATATTGTCTATTGATCTTAAGCCTGAATAGCTCAGCTGGTAGAGCGGCGCATTCGTAATGCGAAGGTCGTCGGTTCGATTCCGGCTTCAGGCAAATTTATTTGACTGAATAGTAAAAGCAAACAATTTTGCTTTTACGAGAGGACGAGAAGTGAGCGCTTTGCAAGCGCGAACCGGCGGGCAGGCCCGGAGTCCTCTTTCAGGCAAAAGAAAAACTTTCACGAATTAAAACAATCTATATTATTTAATTTTTAGCTAATTATTGCTACAATTATGAATTCATTAAATTTATGAGTTTTATGCCTCATCCTGTAGATTTGAGTCAATATTTCACCCAAAATCATTATTCTCAGTTCCTTCATTGCGAGGCTGGATATATGACCCCCATATTCTATGAAATTAAAGATCATCATGGAACCCTTAAAGGATTTTTATTAGGCACACATCATGACAAATTCAAGGAAGATGTCCCTCAGATATTGGGTAGAAATTCAAAAATTTGGAAATGTTTTAAACAGGCAAAGAAATTCGCTACAGAGTCAGATCCTCGTATAATTTTCCCAATATTCTTAGAGAGGCCATATTTATTCGATAAAGAACCAGAATGTATGCGCAACTCAATGGATTTCATATTTATAGAAGAAACATTCAAAGACGGAAAACCATGTCACGGGCTAGAATTCCCTACTGACCCAGTCTACGCTCAAGTTCTACATGAATTTACAAACGCAAACTTATTAACAAAACTTTTCATCTCCATTTTCAAACCAACGGCCGAGAGTTTCTTAAAAGGAGAAAATGAGATGAGCAGGTACCAGCATGGATTGAGAGAAACAATCTCAAAAGGTAAACAGACAGAAGCAGTGGAAAAAGCAGCGCTTTTCGGATCTGAGGAATCGATGGCTCGCGCCTTGTCAAGAGGCTCTCAGAAAGAAAAAAAAGAAACCCAAGAACGCAACCACACTATGACCCTTCGAGCAGACACACTCATGCAACACTCAGAAGGTCCTTTATTTATAGCCATTGGAATGGCGCATTTACCCGGCGAAAAAGGTGTATGTAATTTACTTCGTCAAAAAGGATACACAGTTCAAAGAGTCTACTGATCCCAAATAGGACAAATATATACTCGTTCCAGTTTCTTGAATCATTTTCGGTATATATAAAAAAACAAAATTCTGATACTAAGAAAATAAAATTAGTTACAAGAATCTCTTTATGCTCAAAAAACGATTACTTACATGCATCGCATTTCTATTTCATCTCAATGCCGCAACGGGCTCAAGTCAATGGACTGCAGCAACCGATACCGATTGGCAAACTTCAAGCAACTGGACGAATGGCGTTCCTGGAAACACGGGAACAATCAACAATCCAGATCTTGAAGCTCTTTTTCTATCCCATTCAGGCACTGTCAATCTTCTAAACTCTGTCACCTTAAACACGCTTGACTTCGAAAATAATTACACAATTTCCGGCTCAGCACTGACTCTCGGCGGAGGAACACAACCACCTCAACTCACATGTAATCACACAACAACGTTCAATAACCCCTTCATCATCAACAGCACCACCAAAACAGCCTCCATTTTAGGCTCCGGAACCATCTCTACAGATTCATTATCCATTACAAATAGCCAAGTCACATTGAATGATAATATAACAATTACAATAACGAACGACCTTTTCTGCAACAACTCACAAATTACAAATGCCGGCATAATCACACCTGTAGTTTACCCAACGAATTTAACTGGAACTTTTCAAGATACAACATACTCAGGGTCTGGCACACTCGCCTTACAGAATTTTTTCTGCGACCATTCACAAGTCACATGTCTAAATTCGATCACATTCAACTCTGGAACTTTTCAAAATAATTCAACCTGTTCGATCATAGAAAACGGCACATTCACTAGCGAGACGAATTTTTTCTGTGACAACTCGCAAATCATCATGAATATTACCGGCTCTTCTGGTTATGTATCAGGCAGCTCTGGAACGATCCAAAATGATTCAACATGCTCGAATACAGGATCTGCCTCCTCATTCAGTTTGACGAACTTTTTCTGCGACAACTCAACGCTCTCAAATAATAATGGAGGAAGCATCACGATCACTTCTGGAACCATCCAAAATAATTCAACATGCTCGAATACAGGATCTACCTCTTCATTCAGTTTGACGAATCTTTTCTGCGACAGCTCAACATTCAACAATTCAGGAACGGTCACAACCACCGAACTTTTATGCAACAACTCAATCATCAACAATAGCGGGACCATCACAAGCGGCACCATTACATCTTTCCAAAATCATTCAACTTTCAACAATTCAGGAACAAGCACAATCACCGCACTTTTATGTGACAATTCAACAGTCATCAATAACAATGGCGGCAATATCACGATCAACAATTCTGGAACTTTCCAAAATCATTCAACATTCGACAACTCAGGAACAGGAGGCTTCTTCCCAACGGATCTTTTCTGTGACAACTCAGAAATCAGGAGTCACAGTGGCGGCTTTATCTTATTCACCTCCGGGACTTTTCAAAACAATTCAATATTCACATTGAACGCTGTAGAAAGCAGTATCTCAGAACTTTCCTGTAACAACTCACAAATTATGAATAATAACGGGAGTTTTATGGTATGCACGTCCGGCACTTTCGAAAATAATTCAATATGCTTAGTAACAGAAAGTTCCTCTTTCCAGATAAACAATCAATTCTTCTGCGATCATTCAACGATCAACAATAGCGGCACCATCTCATGCCTCTCTACCGGAACCTTTCAAAATCGTTCAATATTCAACAATTCAGCATCAGGCGCAATCACTGCACTTTTATGCGACAACTCAACCATCAACAATAGCGGCGCCATCACATGCACCTCTGGGACTTTCCAAAATCATTCAACATTCAACAATTCAGCAGCAGGCACAATCACTGCACTTTTATGCGACAACTCAACCATCAGCAACAATAGCGGCGCCATCACATGCACCTCCGGGACTTTCCAGAACAATGCATCTGTCATGATGTCAAATGGATCTATGTCAGCCATTCAAACTCTAAACATGAATGACTCTACATTCACAATGTCTAATAACAGCTTAATGACAACGCCCACAACGACCTTAATCAATTCCGAACTATCTCTTTTCGGGTCCAGCTACTTAGCTCAAACTACATTCAATATGGACGCAAATTCCAAGGTCAGCATCAGCAATTCAACACTCCAATACACAGGCACGCCAACATTGCAACCCATCAATTTTGCGTTCCTTTTAAACGGTCAATATACAAACCCCTCTATCCCTTCCGTGCAATCTGCTGCAGACATTGATTTTACAAATAGCCAAATGACCATCACTGCGAATCATTCCTTCCCTCCCGGATCAAACACAACGTTTGTCCTTTTTGGCACGCAAGGATCCATTCACAATTTCAATCTTGCTACCATTGTGCTTGACCCTTCTACTCTTTTATATGGACCCATTCAAGTTGGCCAAGAGATCATCATCACAGCCGACACTCCTTATTCTTCCTCTTTGATGGCAACTTCCTTACTATCCAATCCAGTATTAACAACCTCTCTGCACATAGAAAACATGCAAGATCGCATGAGAGGGGTCTCAAGCAATAGATTCACCTCTTTTGCAACCGACTCGAACGATTCTTTTCTCGCACAAAACTCTATTCTTGCTCAAAAAACACCTGTAGAACAACTCGGAGAAAGAGCTGTATCCAAAGAATATCCATGGAGCGTCTACTTAGCTCCGACAGGATCTTTTGGCTCTACCAAAACGAACCAACAGCAGCTTGGGAGTTCATTTTATTCTGCGGGGGTCATGACAGGTTTTGACTGGGCAACTTCTTTCATTCATCACCCCGAACGCGATATCGCATTTGGAATCGGCTCTACAGTTTACTACGCGCATCTTCATTCACGAGCTGACCATCATAGAGGCCTTACAAAGATCGATCACATTTTTGCAAACATTTACGGCACTGTAATTTCTAAACACCTCCAAGAATTATCTTTTAATTTTTCTTTAGGCGCAGGATATGACTGGCATGAAATCAAAAGAGTGACGGGGCGCTATCGTTCAAACATGGCTCACGGATCGACTCGAGGATATGAAGTCGGAAGCTTTGTCGGTCTTGAGTATTTACTTTCTAACACTCAATCCAATGGGGACTATTTCCGCTTTATTCCCATGTTGCTTCTTGAATACACCCGGATCTCGATCAATGACTATAAAGAGCATGGAGCCGGTGAATTCAATGTAAAAGTCCACTCTGATGCTCTCAACTCTCTTCGTTCATTTCTTGGAGCCAGAGCCAATCATCTCTTTCAACAACACAACGTCTCAATACGACCTGAAATCACTTTTGGCTGGCAAAGAGAATATTTAGGGGACCAACATTCTCGCTTTTCCACACTGACAGCACTCACGCCGCAAACGGTCTTTTCTCAGATTGTTCCCGCTCGAAATACTCTCATCCTCGGCGGAGATCTTTACGTTACAATGTTCAATTGGACATCTCTCCAATTCAATTACCAATTCTCCTTTAATGATATCCTCATAGACAACGACCTCTACCTAGAATGGAAAGTGGAGTTCTAAACAGATCCCTCAATTCCAATATGATCCGACTTCATCGACAGATTCTATCGAGGATTCCACGAAAACTCTGGCCCTCTCTTCTAAGAAGCCTATTTTGCATAATCAATCTTCAACTTCGGATTGATAAAAATACGATCATATCCTTTTTCTCTCATCGATGCGTAAAAAGGAATATGCTCACAGCAGGTCAGAAGATCTAAATCTAAAGGATGCTCCCAATATGTATTTGGGAAAAAAAAGACCTCTTTCCCTAAAATCTCTTTGTAAAACCGCTTTACATCTTCCGTCACAATCCCTGAATAGCGACACTCCAAAACATCTTTTGTCTTATAAATTGCAAAACCTCCAAATGCAGAAAATACCGGGATCCAATCGTCTTCTCTAAAATAAATCCGATCATATACATCATGCCACCACCAAGAATCGCCAATCACTTCCGGACCATACGGAAACTCAAGATTTCGAAATGCATATCGATCCCAATAAAAAGGATCTGAAACTGAATAGATTCCATTCGCGCAAATCGCATCCCAATCTCTTGGATCTTGAATCGACTTTACAATCTCATCAATCGGAAAAGACGAAAGAAAATCAAAATCCATCATCACAAGAATTTTATATTCCTTTTCAAAATGAAGTTCTTCAATCCAATCTAAAAGACAATTTCTTGCTTTTGCAATCGTTTCTGTACGCGAAGAAAAAAAACGCTCCCAAGTCTCGCTTTTGACCAGCACTTTATCATTCTCTAAAGACCAACATTTAAGCATCTCTACCGTACGATCTTGAGAATTATTCTCATAAAGAACCACTCGATAATCCTCAAAACAAGATCCAAGCGCCTCTACATTGCTTTTCATATTGGGCAAAGCATGCTCAACATCTCTGCAAATTCCCGAAATAAGGATCTCTAAGCTCATCAAACACTTGACGAACCCAAGATGAATGATTATATACCAAAAATATGCTTGCATTTCAGTTTGTACTCTTTATCTTATCGATCTTTTTACTCATCTATCTTTTAGTGACCATTGTTTGGCCGGAGAAATTCTAATGGATTGGATTCAACTCTTTTTGATTCTTCTTTCGCTTGCGCTTCTCATCAAACCCATTGGCATTTTTATCGCTCAAGTTTTGGACCCTCATCAAAAAACATTTTTAGATCCTTTATTAAAGCCCGTCGAAAAAAGAATCTACAAATGGGTAAACGTAGACCCTCTCATCGAACAAAATTGGAAAGAATACCTTTTTTCTCTTTTGGGATTTAGCCTGATCTCTTTGATTTTCACAATGCTCATTCTCTCTTTGCAATACTATCTTCCTTTAAATCCGGAATCTTTTACAGCGCCTTCCTGGGATTTGAATTTCAATACCGCATCCTCTTTCATGACAAATACCAATTGGCAAAGCTATGGAGGGGAGTCAACTCTTTCTTATTTTTCTCAAATGGCCGCTTTAGCCGTTCAAAATTTTGCATCTCCTGCCGCAGGCCTAGCTGTTGCTGCTGCACTTGTGAGAGGCATTGCAAGACGGGAAATGAAAACAATCGGCAATTTCTGGACAGACATGGTCCGCATTACTCTTTATTTACTTCTTCCTCTTTCTGTTTTAGCGGCCTCTTTTTTCATGGCAACGGGAGTCCCTCAAAATTTCAAACCCTATGTAAAAGCCGAAACGCTGGAAGGAGAGATCCAAACAATCGCCCAAGGACCCATTGCATCTCAAGAAGCCATTAAAATATTGGGATCCAATGGAGGGGGCTTTATGAACGCCAATTCCGCACATCCTTACGAAAATCCATCGCCTTTCTCCAATTACGTACAAATTCTTCTCATTCTTCTCATTCCTGTAGCGCAAATCTATTACTATGGCAAATCCGTTGGAGATACCAAACACGGATGGTGCGTGATCGCAGCTCTTGGAATTCTTTTTATCATTGGCGTTTGGGCATGCTCTTTTTCCGAAACCAAGGGCAATCCTCAATTCCGAGAGATCGGAATCTCTGAACACAATTGGGAAGGAAAAGAACAAAGGTTTGGTCTTTTTGACTCTGCTCTTTTTGCTTGCACAACAACCGCCGTTGCGTGCGGCGCAGTCAATTGCATGCATGATTCTTTATCTCCGATTGGAGGGCTCATCCCGATGCTCAACATGCAGCTCAGCGAAGTCATTTTTGGGGGAGTGGGTGCAGGTCTTTACGGAGTCATTATCTTCATTCTTCTTGCGATCTTCATCTCCGGACTCATCATCGGAAGAACTCCTGAATACTTAGGAAAAAAAATCGAAGCCTTTGACATGAAAATGATCATGCTGGCTGTCTTGCCTTTTGTTTTAGTCGTTCACGGGCTTACAGCACTCACCTGCTTTTCCAATTGGGGACTCGAAGGGCTTGGCAATCAAGGCCCTCACGGGTTTAGTGAAATGCTCTACGCATTCAGTTCATGCTCTGCAAATAATGGAAGCGCTTTTGCAGGACTCTCCACAAACACACCGATCTATAATATAGCTCTTGCAATGGCGATGCTTTTAGGGCGGTTTTTGGTTCTCGCTCCAGTCATTGCGCTTGCAGGCTCTTTTGCACAAAAAAAAGTCCACCCACCGAGTGCGGCATCCTTTCCGATCTCAAGTCTCATTTTCATCTCTCTTTTGATCGGAGTGATTCTTCTTGTAGGAGCTTTAACATTTGTACCGGCGCTCACCATGGGGCCCATCATTGAACAATTCGACATGCTGAAAGGGAAACTCTTTTCATGAATACTTTTCTTGAATCACTCAAAAAATTAAACCCTTATCTTCTTCTCAACAATCCTGTAATGCTCATCACTGAAATCGGAGCCATCATCACCACCACCGAATGGCTCTTTTTTTCTCACGGATCCAGCGCATTTTATTCCCAAGTATCGATCTGGCTTTGGCTCACCGTTCTTTTCGCCAACTATGCAGAATCGACCGCCGAAATGCGCAATCAACGCCAAGCCGATTCTTTGCGTCAAAAGCGGGTTGACACAGTGGCTCACGTAAAAAAAGATGGAACCTTTCATCCTGTCAACTCAAAACATCTCAAAAAGGGTGATATCGTTCGCGTTGTTGCCGGAGAAATCATCCCCGGCGACGGAGAAGTCATCGAAGGTCTTGGATCTGTTGATGAGTCATCCATCACCGGAGAATCAGCCCCCGTCGTGAGGGCTGCAGGAACCGATCATAGCTCCGTTACCGGCGGAACCAAACTTCTTTCCGATCAAATCATTGTCGAAATTTCATCCGATGCAGGGCAAGGCTTTTTAGACCGAATGATTCATCTCATTGAAAGCGCCAAGAGAAAAAAATCGGCCAATGAAATTGCGCTCACCATTCTTCTTTCAGGGCTTACCTTTATTTTCCTTGTCGTGGTTGTCGCTCTTCAAATTTTTGGCAGATATTTCAATGTCAATTTTTCTGTCACCATGCTGGTGGCTCTTCTCATTTGTCTCATCCCTACGACAATTGCAGGTCTTTTAGGCGCCATTGGCATTGCCGGCATCAACCGGCTTATGAAAAAAAATGTTTTAGCGATGAGCGGACAAGCCGTTGAATCAGCGGGCGATATCGATCTTCTTCTTATTGATAAAACAGGCACCATCACAGTCGGTCAAAGACAAGCCGCCGAAATCGCAGTTGCAGAAGGCGCTTCACTCAAAGAATTTGTCAAAGCTGCGTATCTTACTTCTTTAAAAGACGAAACAGACGAAGGAAGAAGCATCATCGAATTTTTAAAAACGCATCATCAAGACCTCATTCCTCATGAAATCACAACTTTTGAATTCATCCCATTTTCCGCAGAAACAAGAATAAGCGGAGTGAACTTCGAATCAGAACATTTGCGAAAAGGGTCCATTGACGCCGTCGAAAAGTTCACACAAAAACAGCTTCCCTATGACATCGCTCATCGGACGAAAATCTATTCAGAACAAGGAGGGACTCCCTTGATCGTATGCGATGCACACAAAATCCTTGGCATTATTTTGCTCAAAGACATCATCAAAAAAGGGCTCTCCAACCTCTTTCAAAAATTTCGCACCATGGGAATTCGCACCATCATGATCACAGGGGATAATCCCATTACCGCCGCAAGCATTGCCAAAGAAGCAGGCGTGGATGAATTTTTAGCCGAAATTTCACCCGAACATAAACTACAAATCGTCAAAAAATTCCAAGAAGAAGGACTCATGGTTGCCATGGCGGGAGACGGCGTCAATGACGCTCCGGCGCTCGCTCATGCAAACGTCGGAGTTGCGATGAATTCAGGCACTCAAGCCGCCAAAGAAGCGGGGAACATGATCGATCTCGATTCGCACCCGGAAAAACTCTTTGAAATCATCGAACTTGGCAAACAAATGCTCATGACAAGAGGCGCGCTCACCACTTTCTCTGTTGCCAATGACCTTGCTAAATATTTTGCCATCATCCCCGCAATTTTAATCCCCTACTTTCCAACCATCCACGCCCTCAACCTCATGGGCCTACAAAATCCGCAAAGCGCCGTCTTAAGCGCCGTCATTTTCAATGCCCTCACAATCCCGGCGCTCATCCCTCTTGCCTTCAAAGGGGTTAAAATGGTGGCCGATAAAGCAGAAGTGATTTTAAGAAGAAACCTCATCATCTACGGATTCGGAGGCATCGTCCTTCCTTTCATCGGAATCAAACTCATCGATCTTGCAATTACCAACTTAGGACTTATATGATCCGAACCCTAAAACCATCTATCATCATCCTCGCCATCTTCACTCTCCTTTTAGGAGTCGTCTACCCTTGTTTTATGTGGGGAATAGGCCATCTTTTCTTCCATAAAAATGTCGAAGGATCTCTCCTTTATTCTTCCGATGGTAAAATCCTCGGCTCGACGCTCATTGGTCAAAATTTTCAAAAATCTTCCTACTTTCATCCAAGACCTTCGCATGCACACTTTGATGCAGCAAATTCATCTGCAAGCAATCTCGGACCTACTTCTCAAAAGCTCATCGACAGACTCACCCAAAGAACCATCGAATACAGAAAAATAAATGGTCTATCCGACACAGCTTCCATCCCTTCCGATGCAGTGACAGAGTCAGCAAGCGGCCTTGATCCTCACATCAGCCCTCAAAATGCAAAACTTCAAGCCCATCGAATCGCTGATGCACGAAACATCCCTCTGGAAACTCTCTATCAAATCATCGATGATCATACAGAAGAGAAAATCCTTGGAATCTTCGGAGAACAAAGGATCAATGTCACTCTACTCAATCGCGCTCTCGATCAAGGGCATTAGACCTCTGAATTCTCTCCCGGTATATAGTACCGAAAATGATTCAAGAATCGGGAATTTGACAAGAAGGCCCCTCAAAATTTGGATGCGGAGCAAGCGACCATTGCCGAGAGGCAAGGCGCGCGTGAGCATCCAAATTTTGAGGTAAAGCCGACGCAGTCAAAAACCGATTCTTCAGGTTGTTTCGGTATAATAACTCAAGTTGCAACTTGAGTGATTAGAACTCAGCTTTCCATTCAAGATAGAATGAATGGTCTGTGATTAAGTCATTATGACTCATCTGATAATTGAATAATAAAGCCGTCCAATCATACATCCGAACATAAAGATCAGCGCCTGCAATAAAGGTGTTGCGGTTTGGGGCAATGGTTAACAATGATGTCGATTGAGGAGAAGGCGCTAAAAAATTAGAAAATACAACTCGCTGATCATCGCCTAAATACTCTCTTTGCCAGCCAAGAGTGACCTCAGGTCTGATCGTCACGTGCTTTCCTGCTGTGAAACGATAATTGCCTCTAGCTCCTAAAAAAGAACGTAGTGAATGCAATGAATCAGTATGCACTTTTAAATTAAATTCTCCGGCATCATGTTCTCGATATTCATTCATAGAGATGTATACATATTGGAGATATGTAAGAGGAATCACACGCAAATTGCCCATCCCCGGGAATCGAGCTCTCGAGAATAAGTACTCAAATCCTAAGAACCCTCCCGCTTCACATCCTCCGGTAGAACCGCGAGCTGTAAGAGATCCAAAGTGACCTGCGGTTCTTTTATTGTCATGCCAATCGTAACCTCCTCCCACTGCAAAATCCAAAGAGAGTTCTTCAAGTTTTTTTGCAATCACAGTCCCATAAATATTGGCATAAATCTGATTGATATTGGTTGATCCGCCATGACGATCCAATGTTGCATGAAGGTGTGTATAATAAAATGTGGATCCAATTCCAAAGGCAAATTTACGTTCCGGATGATGAACATATGAACTTGCAAAATCAAATCCCGTCATCAATCCTGCTGTATAAAAGGCATTTCCAAGCTGCCCATCTTTTGTCTTTACAGATCCAAAAGATCCTGTAGGAGCAAAATAAACACTCCATGGATTTAAAGGTCTTTGAATCGCTCTTTCTCCCAATAGCTCTATGGGTGTTTGCTGCGCGAGGAATGTATTTTGCGCAAGATATTCATTCCTAGAATCTTTAACAGATGCAAATGGTGTAGATGCAGTATTTCCTTCCGAGGATCTCACTTTATCTCGTATAATTTCCGTTCTTTGCGCTGTGGTTAAAGGTTGTCCGCCAGCCAATGAGCCAAGGGTAGCAAGGGGCGGAGGAGAGCTCCTTGTAGCTGTTAACACAATTTGTTCTGCAGAATCTTTTGAATTCAACATTGGACCATTCCAAACTACTGAAGAAGTTGACTGAGGAAGAGGAATCGAATAATTGCTAATTTCATTTGCAGTAAAAAGAATATAAGTACCAGTTTTATTCACTTGCGATCCATCGACAGAAATCGAAGAGTGCAATAAATCCAAATCCCCATTTGACACTATAAAATAAGGCAACTCCGCATAAGAATTATCTAAAGAAAAGTGAATAGGAAAGTTAGGAGAATATGAGCTGTTGTTCGAAATTGTTACCAGAGAATTCTGTAAAGATAGACTTTGAAACAAAGAAGGTGAAATATTCGTTGAAATATCCATGATGGATCCTATCAACACACTAGGCCCTTGAAATGATGCAGTGCCTCCTGAAATACTCACAAAAGAAGATGTAAAATTGTTAGAACTATTATCCTCAGGAGCAGAAAAATTCACAATACCTCCTGAAATATTCACAGAAGATGATGTAAAATTGTTAGAACTATTACCCTCAGGAGCAGAAAAATTCACAACACCTCCTGAAATATTCACAGAAGATGATGTAAAATTATTCTGACCCTCATTAGCAATTTTAAAATTCACAGCACCTCCTAAAATATTCAAAAAAGAAGATGTAAAATTATTATTAGCAATAGGTAGATCAAAATCCACAGTACCTCCTGAAATATTCAAAGAAGATGATGTAAAATTATTATTACCACCTGCTCCACTACCAGAAACATGCAACACTCCGTTAGACTGGTTAAATGTCCCTCCTTCTATATTCAAAAAATCCAAAGACATAGACCCTCCATCGAGACTCCAAGAAGAATTTTCATTTATTTGCAATGACAACTTGGGCCCCATCGTCAAAACCCCTCCATTCATCATAAACTGAGAATTTTGAATTAAAACATCACCACCAACCGTTATATCTGCTCCAGAAATAGTCCCTGTTGCATTCTGAAAAGTGAGCGGCCCGTTAAAAGAAACCGATCCCGACTGAATATTAATAGAACTTTGATTCTGGAATGTGATTGTGCTCAATTGAAAGCCGCTCCCAAGGTATAGAGAACCTCCGGTCACTGATAATGAAGTATTATCAAACACTAGAGGAAAACTTCCTCCTGTTCTATTAACAATGAACTCTCCTCCGGACAAAGAGATGTTTGCTTTCGTAAATAACGTAGTACCATCAGAATTGAAATCAATATTCCCTCCCGTCTGATTGATGGTAGAATCACTAAAATTAAACTGGCGAAGGAAAGCAGAAGCAGAAGTAACAGTTCCGCTAGCCACTGACAAAGTAGAATGATTTTGAAAATTTACATTAGAATAATCAGCAAGTATCACTTCACCTCCTGTCACACTCACTGAAGAAGAATCGACACTTAAAGAACCATAACCAGTACCAGACTCAAAAGAACCACCCACAACTTGAATCTGTGAAGAAGAATCGATACTTGTAGAAGAAACCCCAAAAGAACCCCCTTCAACTTGAATTATCGAGTTTGAACCTTGCAAAAAACTCAGTTGAACAGAACCTCCTGACACCAAAGTCATCGAAGGTTGAATGATCACTCCGCTCGTCGATGTAACCGATCCTGAAATTGTAGCAACTGAGCCAAAAACATTCGCAACATTCAATGGAACACCAAATGTTCCGGGCCCTGTCAAAGTAGCTGGTTGAGTTCCTCCTCCCCAATTCACTGTTCCCGATCCGGAAATCGTATAATTCGAACCCGCTTCAAACTCGAGTGTATTTAAAATGACAGAAGAATTCAGAGAAATGGTTTCTGTGCCCGGGAACGGAAAGACTGCAATCAAATCAGGAGTGCCTGTTCCCGGAATACCGTTTGACCAATTAGAATAAGGAGGAATAGAAGAGGTTGTAGTCCAATCTGTCGAGAAAATCCCTAACCAATCAGTACTATCTGCATGCAATGTAAAAGAAAAACTAATTAAAAAACATGGAATCAAAAATAATCGCTTTTGAGTCATTGACAACCTCTTTTTTGAGTCTAAGATGTATCAAAATCAATTATTTTTTACACCAAAACAATTTGAAGAAGCAGGAAATAAAGGATGAAACTTCGCTTCGCCGTAATGCGAGCTTCTCGCCATTTGGCAAGTTGCTTCTTCAAATTTGCATGCAGAGCAGGCGACCATTGCCGAGAAGCAAGGGGTAAGACAATGTATAACACGGCTTCTATGAGCCAACCGAAACTCGTCTTTACCCTTCCTTCGGGTTTTCATAAATTCTTTTTCAAGAAACTCTAACTTTATTCAATTATACCCTCGGGTTTGCAAAAGGAGAGTAGTCCTTTTGCCGAAGTTTGGAGCAGAGCTCCAAATTAAGGTTCATCCGACTCATTGGTACCTGTTCATAGAGAATCGACTTAGGATATTCTAAATGTTGGCATTGAATAGAAAAATTAAAAAACGATTTGATTTTAAATTTTTTACAGCATATACCGAGAGTGAATCAAGAATCGGAATATGGCAAGGAGGCGCTTAGCCATTTGAATCGGGCGGAGCCGGTGCAGACCGCAACCCAACTTGAATAAGTTGGGTAATGCAGGCAGATTCAAATGCCGAGGGTGCTTAGGCGCGCCAGAACCGATTCTTGATTCACGAGCGGTATAAACTTCGCCATTTCTTTGTAAACAGGATCGGCTTCGCCGGCAGGATCGCTCACTTCGTTCGCGGCAGGATAAGAATGTTTAAATGTGACTCTGATTTGCTTTGTACCAACGTGACTGGTCGTGTTTTGAGCTGCTGCTTTGAA
>DAIDHZ010000001.1 GCA_027451825.1 Chlamydiota bacterium | reverse complement strand
TAGCCGAAGTTGTGTCTCGTAAATTTGCGGATCATCTTCCTTTGTATCGCATTGCTGAGATTTTCGGTCGTGAAGGGGTTGGCATAAGCCGAAAACTTCTTTCTCAATGGACTGTTCGATTAGGAGAAGTTTTAATGCCTTTATATCGCATAATGCTCTCCAAAATTCTTTCTTCTAAAAACATCTTCATCGATGAGACTCCCGTTAAAATCATAGAAGATGAATCAAAACTTGGTTACATGTGGACTATTGTGGGTGGTGAAGGACCTAATCCACCATATCGGATTTATCTTTGCAAGGAAGATCGACGTCATGAACATGTTGTACAAATGCTACAAGATTATGATGGAGTTTTTCATTCAGATAAATACGGAGCTTACGAGGCTCTTGCTCAGAAAAAGAAAATGATTTGGTGTCCTTGTTGGGTACATATTCGCAGAAAATTTTTCGAAGCAGAAAGCGGAGATCCTCCATTTCGTGAATGGGTACTACAAAAAATTCAAAGTTTGTTTGAATGGGACGTAAAAGCTTGGAATCTATCTCCTGAAGAACGACTACAAATCCGCAAAATAGAAGAGGCTCCTATCATTGACGAGCTCATTATCAAAATAAAAGAGAGATTTTCCGATGGGAAATTACTTCCAAAATCAAAATTCAGAGAAGCCTTGGGTTATTTTTATTCTCTGATTCCATATCTCAAAAACTATACTCTCTATCCAAATGCACGTCTTGATAATAACGTTGCCGAACGAGCTCTAAGACCTCTTGCTATTGGCCGTAAAAACTGGTTGTTTTTTGGTAGTCAGGAAGGTGGAGAATCTGCTGCTGTATTGTTGTCTCTAGTGCAGACATGCCGTGGTTTAGAAATCAATCCCCGTGAATACTTAGAAGATCTTTTCCGAAAATTTATGGGATATCCAGCAAATCGGCTTGAAGAGCTGCTGCCAGATCAATGGCTTTTACGTCGTTCACAGACCTCTTGAATTGTTCCTTTCATTTCTATTGCCAGATGGGTTCTTTAGACGCTTACGAGAGAACCCGATTTGAGGGCGATTTAAAGCAAAAGGAAAAGCTTAACAAAATTCAAGAAGAAGCTTATATATTATTCAATAATTCCAAAACATCTGGATTGTATATTTTGGCGCATCTAAAACAGCCAAAGCGTTTAAGCTATGCTGCTGCTGCGCGAAACTAAAATAAATCGGATAGCAAATTTCAATAGGATGGCATGATAGGTAGACAATATTTCTTTTTAAGTTCGTTGGCAATTTATTCCATTTTTTCTGGGTTTGTCTATGGAATTTCAACCAATGGACCTCTTTATACAAGTATCATTCTCGATAATAATGCGATCTATGCCGTCGATCGACAGAACGGTGCGTATACCCAAGTAGCCATCTGTCCAGGACCTCTTGGAGGTATCACAGATTTTTCTCTATTAAACAGCACAACAGCTTACGCTCTTAACGGAGGTGATAGCAATGTCTACTCTATCAATTTGCAGACCGGCGCAGGGAAGCTCGTTACATCCACCCCTCTTCTCAACAATGACCTCTTTGCGATCACTGTAGCCAACAGCTCTACAGCCTATGTTGTAGACTATGGTAGCCAAGATATCTACAGCATCGACTTACAAACAGGAGCTCATTCTCTTTTCACCACACTTCCTGGAACTCCTGGGCCCACAGATATCGTCGTTGGGAACAACTCCACAGCTTATGTAGTGGGCTATAATGACAACAATATTTATGCTATCAATCTACAAACTGGTGCCTCGCAGATCGTAACTGCCTCCCCAGTTGGTTCTCCGAGCTCTCCTGGACTTCAAGGGATAACCCTAGCCAACAATACAACTGCCTATGTCTCCGGCGCTTTCGGCGGAGACATTTATAGGGTTGATCTGGCGACCGGAACCTCTACACTTGTATCTTCTTTTTCTGGCTCCAGTCTTGAAAATGTGGCTGTAGACCACACGACGGTCTATTCAGTAAATAATATTGGCGGTCAAGTTTATGCTGTCAATCTGAGTAATGGCTCATCTTACATACTAGCCGATATCACCGCTGCAAACGCAACCGGGTTAGTAGGAGCAGCTCTTTTACTACAGATGGGAGGGCCAAGACTGAGCGGCAATAATCTCAAAGTGGCTAATTATCTCAACGCAAATGCCCCCTTACAAACCATCCGATTGCTGGCCCTACTCACAGATTCTGAGCTTCCGCCCGCTCTTATGTCAGTAGCTCCGACACGCAATGCCTTTTCTACCTTTGCATCACAAAACGCTTTCCTTGCAGCAAGCCAAACCGTTGCAGATCATGGACGCCAAAAACGGTATCATCGCCAATTGCCTTCAGAAACAAACATTGCCCTTCTTGCTGATAATTCAGATACTATATCATACTTTTCCTGTGCTGAAAAATCCCAAACTACGATTTGGATTGCTCCATTTGGAGAGTATGTTCATCAAAGCAAGCAAAACCAAGCTCCTGTCTTCAACATTGGCTTAGGGGGCGTTGTGGCGGCTATTGAGTGGACCGGAGAAGAAAACAATGCCATTGGATTGGGAGGCACTTATGTTTACTCTAAAGTCAATGAAGAAAAAAATACGGGCAGCGCCAACATTAACCAAGGTTTTGTAACGCTATACGGCACTGTAAATGCTGACAGATGGTATTTTGATCTTGGGGTTTGGGGGGGATATTACCATAGCGGCAATCAGAGAAACATCGCCTTCCCCGGAATTGATACCGTCGCAAGTTCATCTATTAACGGGTGGCAGCTTGCTCCTCATTTTGAAACAGGTTATGACGGCTTTTGGATGACCAATTGCAATGTAAGTCGATTTGGGATTGAGCCCTTTGTCATGACCGATTGGGTAGCAAACTGGGAACGGGGATTTAAAGAGACAGGGGCGGGAAGCTTGAATATGGGGCAAAAAAGCAGATTTTGCTCACTGATTCGAGCAGAAGGCGGCCTGCGTTTTCATGAAATTGTTCAGTTTGATTGGGGCAGGCTTGTCTTCCGCGAGAAAGCATCGTATGCCTATCAGCAAGCCTTTGGCACAGGTAGACTCACAGCATACCTTGTAGGATCTCCCGGAAATTTTGTTGTAGAAACCCTCACTGCCGTGCAAAATTTGGGCGTTGTTGAATTTTCAATGCTATTTATTTCAAGGAATACGAAAGTTCCTTATTTGGATCTTCGATTTCAAGATGAATTCGGATCACAATATCAGTCGTATCAAGGAGTGATTGAGATTGGCAAAACATTTTAAACTTCCACCCAAGGTCTATGCAATTCTTGAGAATAATTTTGTAATTTTTGATAAAATTGCAACCAATCAAAAGTTCTGAATGCATCTCTCCACCTCCAATAAACTGGCGTAAGCCAGAGTAAATAAGCCCAAGAAGCTAAAGGATTTAAAGACAAATCGTTTAGTCCCTCTTGGGTTTCTTTTTGCCAGTTTCATCCAGTCTAGTGCGTAAAATTTGCGTAAAAAAATAAGGGGCGTTTCCACCCCTTACCTCGATATTCCTACTTTAGTTCCCTATCTGCAAAAATCATTATTCCTTCAGCCATGACGCATACGTTAGGGTCAATAGCCTTTCTGAAAAATCTAAAAAACCTAAATTCTGTTGACATGTAGCCTGTCATTTCTTATGATACCTAATCATTAGGTAAATTGAAGAATGTTTTATGACAAAAGAGAAGAAGACTAAATTTGTTATTCTGGGGTTTCTTTTGAATGACTCGCTATCTGGCTATGAAATAGGCGAAATGATTAAGGAATCGACCAACAACTTTTGGCAAGAATCGGATGCTTCTATCTATCCCACCCTCAAGTTACTTACAAAAGAAGGGTTTGTTTCTGCTGAGCCAGTTTATGTAGGCAAAAGAAGAAAAGAAGTTTTCACCATCACTAATGCAGGAAGAGAAGCTTTTTTAGAATGGTTTAAAAGGTCTCCAGACCCTGATCAACATAGAGAAGAATTTTTGTTGAAACTCTTTTTTACCGACGAAACAACAGAAGAACAAATGCAACGGCATTGCGATGAAAAACTCCGAGAATTGAAAAAACTCCGAGAAAAATACAAGGAAATCGAGGATTTTTTGATCAAACAATCACCACGAAAAACTTATTGGCTAAAGACGCTTCTGGTGGGGCTTGCTCATTTAGAATTGGATATTTCCTTATTACAAGAACAATATGGAGAAGTTTATGCTACAAATAATAACTAAAATCCCACTCTTTGTGTGGCCTTTATTCGCTATTCTATTGCTCGGCGGCCTAAAGGCAAGGAAGACTAGTGCGGTACCTATAGCGGTATTGCTTTTGATCCCATCTATATTTTTTGGTTGGTCTCTTTTTTCATTTTTTGGAAAGTATGCGACTGATCCTTTAGCGATTCTTTTTTGGCTTCTTTGCTTGGGAGTGGGGTTTTCCATCGGATTTTTGCATATGCATAGGCTGAATCTCCAATTCGATAGGCAAAAAAAGAAAGTTGAAATGCCAGGCAGTTGGATTCCATTGATCCTCTCAATGTCGATTTTTACTTCAAAATTTTCAGTTGGAATGATGAGTTCAATGATGCCCCACCTTAATGGGTCACTCTTATTCCTTGGGCTTGAACTTTTTGCAACCATCATCCTTGGTGTTTTTGCAGGAAGAGGGATAAATTGCCTCATGAGATATAGAGCTACTACAAGGGATGCGGAGACAGCCGAATGAAAGAAGAATGTGTAGCAATAGATGCTTCCCTTGTACGTCGTCTGATAGCTTCGCAATTTCCTCAATGGAAAGAGCTTTCTATCGAGCCTGTTGCAACAAGTGGATGGGACAATCGAACTTTCCACTTAGGTAAAGATATGTCAGTTCGCTTGCCAAGCGCCGCTGATTATGAATTACAGGTAGAAAAAGAGCATCGATGGTTACCGCAATTGGCTCTTGGACTTCCACTTCTGATTCCTGTACCTCTGGCTATGGGAAAACCTGAATATGACTATCCTTGGAAATGGTCCATTTATCGATGGCTTGATGGTGAGACCGCAGCCTCTGCGAAAATAGGCGATCTCGTTGAGTTGGCGATTGATCTTGGTGACTTTCTTACAGCTCTACAAAAAATTGATGCAACGGGTGGACCACCACCTGGATTACATAGCTTTTTTAGGGGAGGATCACTATCGGTTTATGACAATGAAACACGTCGTTCTATTGCTTTCTTAAAGGATAAAATTGATGCTACTATGGCAACTGAGGTTTGGGAAGCTGCCCTTTCAACTTCTTGGAAACATCTACCAGTGTGGGTTCATGGTGATATAAGTGCAGGCAATCTATTGGTACAAAAGGGCAAACTTTGTGCTGTTATTGATTTTGGTCAGTTAGCTGCTGGTGATCCAGCATGTGATCTTGCAATCAACTGGACCTTATTTCATGGACGAAGTAGAGAAACTTTTCAAAAAGCGCTTCCCCTAGATCAAGGGACTTGGGCTCGTGCACGTGGTTGGACCTTATGGAAGGCTTTGGTGGTTGCTGCAGGGCTTACCAATCCAAACAATTCAGAATCTAAGCAATGTTGGCGCATCATTGAAGATGTCATTGCCGATCATAAAAAAATTAAGTAATCCCCTATAGCCCATGGCTTGATAATCCACAGTTGACCCAGTCCTTCATATTGATATGGGACTTTTCAAGAGCATCCCCAGGGCTTTTAAAATAGGGAGCTGGCCAGGGGCGAAGATTGGGATACTGCCGCATCCAAAAGGAATAGTGTTTGGTAGTGTAACATCGTTTCTGTAAATTCAGATTAAATAAATTTTTTGGATTTCGAATAGAAATGCTTTTAAGAGCATTTTATTTGGAACTCTTGGAAATAAAAAAGGTCTGAGATCACTAATCTCGCCACCTAAATCTAATTTCCTATAGAGAAATCAGAGATCAACAAGCTGATGCCAGACGAAATTACGCAATTTTTACGCATTACAGAAATGTTTTTCCACATTTTAGCACCTAGAAAGAGGGGCTATCATGAAAGGACCAACAGTCGGCATAGCACCATGAACCATGAGATGCCCATGATCATAAAGATATGGCTCAGGCACAGCACTCTGAACGAAACGATCGGGAGAAAAATAAAAATAAATGTCCTTTATTGGAGTCTGGAAATGATCAAGAATTAGCTCTAACGACGGAATCTTTTTCGCTACAACATCAAATAAATGTAATGTTTGGTTTTCCACCTTAAAGGAAAGCAACCCATCAATCGCAGGGCTGTAATGTAGAGACCAAAATGTAGGGTAAGTGGCAAAAAGAGTGTTAAAAGAAGCAATAGCTCCATTATCTTTGATCCAAAAACGATGAGACAAAGAGTCCCTTTCCCGAAAACATCGAAGAAATAGATCGCTATCATTTGGAATTTGAATTTGTCTTAACACCTTATCTCCTTTCACATGCTCACAAGGAAGATGGAATCGATACTCCTGAATCTCTTGAAAAGATAAACGCGTATAAAACTTTGGAATTTCCGTAAAAAGGATGACAATCGAACAATGCTTTTCCGCCCACTTGAGCGCATCCAAAATCAACTGAGAAGCATGTCCCTGGTTTCGACGAGAGGATTGTGTGCAAATAGCATGAAGAGCTCCTATTTTACACCAGCCACCTTCTATGAGCGCGGAAGTTTCATAATAACCTACATGGCAAACAGCTTTCCCATCTTCTTCTTTAACGAATATGCGTCCTTCGCCAGCCCATTCAAAACCAAGAGACTCACAACGAATTATATTATTTTTAATCCCAGGAAAAGATTCTTCCAACAAATTCAAATAAGATTCCATTTCAACCTTTCTCGATTTTTCTCCTACCTGTTTTGCTTCGAGCAAAACTTCAATTTCCCCACAGCTTGTGGGTAAATTACCATGCACTTTCTATAAGGTTTTTTGTAAGTAATGAAATGAAGTGCCATGTTTATAGCCAGATCGGGTAAATTCCAACTCAAACCCTACTTTTCGATAGAAATCAAGAGCCTGAAAACTCATGGTTTCAACAAAAGCAAAAGGACATTTTTTATCACGGCCATATTTTAGAGCATATTCCATAAGATGAGAGCCGATTCCTTTTCCTCGATATCCATCCTCAACGTAAATATATTTTATATGTAATGCTCCCCAGAAAAGCTCTGCAACAATCGCACCAGCAAAACACTCTTTGTCATTGGCTATAAAAGCTACAGGGTCAAATTTTTCATCGTGGCCTGTCATTGCTATAGCATGCCTACTAAAGCCCTCGTAGATTTGCTTCTTTAAATCCAAAGTCATAAAAATGCCTTGAAATTCGCGGTGGAAGTTTTTTATCTTCTGGTAGATGCGCATATTGGTGAAGAATTGTCGCTTTCTCCCAGAAAGTTCGTTCAGCATTCAACACTCGAACCCACGTTTCAGGCTCATGAATTTTCTCCTTCAGCGCCTCTTTAGCGTAACTATGTATTTTATGTTCACTGACAGGCCAGTGTTCTGATCTTGCGCCGATTTCGATTTTCACAAGGGGTCGAATGTATCCGGCGCTTGTTGTTTCGCTTGGATATTCAAATAGCAGTGTTTGAGCATCTGGATCTTCTAGATCGCAGAAAATTCTCCAGTCGCTAGCAGTTCCAAGCTTTGTGCCAATAGCATCTTTCAGATCGCCCAACATCTCAGTTTGCACATAGTTGGAGCAAGCTTGTGAAAGATGATCCAGAATCGTTCTTTGTTTCTTTTTGGAAGGCGCATTTTCAGGATCGCTGGGGGCGTTAAAACCAAAGAATCCCCTTTCAATTGAAAGATCAATATCTTCGGAAAAGCGATCGATTAATCCGTATGCTTTTGAAAGTGAAGTGCTCCCTTGAAGGTGAGATGAGACTTCATTTTCACTAACGAAAATAACCTTTCCAAAACCCACACAACCCAATAGTCCTTCTCAATAATTTCGAAAGGCATATGCATGATCTCTGCTGCTGTCCTAAAGAACAGTGCACGTTCCTCTTTAGATAAAAGGTGGAGGTGGATCTCATTCATGGCTCAAGCCCCATAATTTCAAAAACAAGGGCTCGTATCCATGCAGGAGCAAATTTCATATTTTGTCTCACTTCTTTTTCAGTGGAACCCTTGAGGAATTTTGAAATTTGCATGCGTGCTGTCTGGTCAATGTGATCTTTTCCCAAATTTTTCAAGGCTTGAATCAAAAGACCCTCTCTAGTTCCCGCAGAAGACATGACTTTTTTAGTGGCCTTTTTAAAAATGATTTCTTGATTGCCAATTTTGACTCTCCTTGAGGGGCCTTCAGTTAAAAAGATAATACGACCAGGAACCTGTACAGAAAGGCCAACCAAATTTGCCGCGTAAGCACCAGCTGGTTGGATTTGAACCCCATTTTTTTCGGCAATTGCTTTCGCAACCTCATTTAAATCGGGGGGGGATTAAGCCCAATACATCGTGCATTTTGGGATAGTCATAAACACCTTGCGCAAGCCGACGAATGACGTTTTGTTTTTGAAGCTGAGAGAGAGCCTTGCGAATAGAAGCATCGCCACCCAAATCTGAAAAATGGATTGAGGTAAAGCACCATCCCCGACCATGATCAGTAATTCTATTTTTCACTGCAACTTCAATACTTTGGCCCATTGGTTACTACAGCCTCTATTTTTCACAAAAATAGCATCTTTTTGTGAATGTATGATCATCACAACATGCTATTTATCAAATGGATACATCAAAAATCGTTCGTTTTTCTGCGACTATCACGTACTTGCTTTACCTCCGCTACAAATCCATGAAATAACATGTATAAACATCAGCTATCTGCAATTAAATTATTTGATTAACACGAACAATTGAAAACCTAAATCAAACAAATTGCTTCTTGTTTGTATAAAGTCGATAATTGATCAGATTAAAGGAAATCACGATGGTTTACATACGAGCTCAGGAAGGTCCAGCAAACATTGGCGAAAGCAAACCAACCGTCCAATATTTCGATGAACAAGGAAATATGATCATCAGAAGCGGCGGAACATGGGCCTGGAGAAACAATAACCCAGGCAATTTAGTTGCTAATCTTTACACGATGGGAAAAGAACGCTCATCCAAAGCAATCGGGAAAGCAGGCGGCTTTGCAACATATCCCGATTACAAAACCGGTCATCAAGCGTTGGTTGATATGCTGTCAGGCAAAAAATGGGGAGCAAAAACACTTAAACAGGCTTCGATTGATTATACGCCCGATAATCCCAAACACATTGACTCGATCGTAGAAGAAACTGGATTTGATCGAATGAGAAAAATCAATTCATTAAGTCCTGTTGAATTTGAAAAATATTGGAAGGCCATCGAAAAAATCGAAAAATGGGTAGCTGGAAGAGAAGACTTCATCGACGTATGGTATATCACCGGAGTTCACGTAAAACGAGGTGTTATCCAAGAATACTGCATTCACAAAAATGGATCTGATGCATGGATCTCGAAAGAAGAAGCAGTAGCACTGGCAAACGAACGGCGTATTCATGCAATTTTGGTCCATTCTTCTAATGGCAACCTCTATCTGCGCCCCGAATACAAAGGGAAAAGGTTCCGGGATTTGGTTTGTTAATTTTTCAACTGTTCTTGAAAACGATCATACTCTTTTAATGAACGCTCTAATGAATTCTCATCCCATGATGCAATGAAGCATTTTGAGTGAATGGTTTCATTCAATATGGCACACAGAGGATGAGATGCCGATATAACTCCACGCAACTCCTCCCAAGGAATTCTCACAATAGGAGGACCATCTGTTCCCCCAGCAACGGTATAAGGTTGGAAGACAAAGATCAATGCCTGATCATCAAGTGTAAAGGTATTGAGGTCCTCTAATGCAAGAGTAGTTCGAAGAGGCTCTTCTCCCGAGAAATAAGTACATGGGTCGCTCTTTAAAAGAGTTTCGCAATATTTGCGGATAAATTCCCAATTTTCTTTCGTTGCAATTAAATGACTTAGGAGAAGCGGCTCAAATCTTCCGTTATTTTTATAAAAAGTGCGCCCCTCATACTTCGTCCAACCATGAGGCAAATGAGTATATGAATGAAATTCCCCAAATAAACTGACAAGTTGCTTTGAATAAAAAACCGTTCGAAAATGATAAGACAAATCAAAAGGACATTCTTCAATTGAGCCTTGCAGAACTTCAGCAATAAATTCCTTTTTCAAGGCAGAGAGATCGTCAAGCAAGCCCTCGTTTTGACCCCGACAACCAGAGAGTACTAAAAGGATTAATGACAGCCATCTAGTTCCCATCGAAATCACTTTCAACATGCAATCCTCTGCTATTCAAGAACATCTCAAACATCGTATCATGAGGGCATGAAAAAAACAAAATATTACGCCAGTTTCGTCTCGTCTAGTGCGTAAAATTTGCGTAATTTGATGTAGATTTCTCTCAGATTTGTCTATAGAAAATAGAATTCTAGCCGTCCCCGTTATATGTCTCATTGCCTTATAGTCACATCTCTCTCTGATATTCAACGCTAAATTGATACTGTCATGGACAAATTACGCACTTTTTACGCATTACAAGAATGTTTTACCATGCCCTGCCGCAAGGATTTCAGAGGGAGATGCTAAATCTTCAAAAGCGCGTTGTTAAAATTCCTCTCCTTGTATATCATCGTATTTAGCTGTTTTCCAGGCACTTGCAATATTCTATGTTAAACTTTTGAAGCTGCGGATGTTAAAGATCTAAAGAAAGGGGTGTTAAATGACAAAGGCCGAATTTAAACACTATGATCTAACCCTGGTAGAGCCCGCGTTTGACTCTCCTCTAACGGATCTTATTATCGATTTGAATCATCTTCGGAAAAAACGTTTAGATGGAACGACTCCTTCCCAGATTTTTTTCAACCTCAAGAGCATTTTCCATATGCTGGAAAGTATCGGCTCGGCGCGCATCGAAGGAAATAACACTTCTCTTCTTGAGTATATAGAGACCAAACTAGAAGAGAAGGTTGACGTGCCTATGGGAGTTAAAGAGATCCAAAATATCGAAAGTGCCATGGATTTTATTGAAAACAACGTAAAAAAGCATCCGATCAATCGAGCTTTTGTCAGTGAAATTCATAGGATGGTTGTCGAAGGGTTACCCACTTCGCCAAAAGGAGAGGGGGATAAAACTCCAGGTCAATATAGGAAGTCAAATTTACAAATCATAAAATCCAAGCATCTACCGCCAGAATGGGTACTCGTCGATGAATACATGAATGAATTATTTGACTTCATCAATCAGGACAGCGGCCCAAAATTCGATCTGTTAAAGACAGCGATTGCTCACCATCGATTCGTATGGATACATCCATTTGGCAACGGCAACGGACGAATAGTACGTTTATTCACTTACGCAATGTTGATTAAGCTCGGCTTCAATGTAAATGTAGGGAGAATCATCAACCCTACAGCCGTTTTCTGTAATCACCGAAACAATTACTACAAGTACCTCGAGCAAGCTGATACTGGAGAAAAATCGGGTATTCTGGCTTGGTGCGAATACGTGCTCCGCGGTCTAAAAGAGGAGATTGAGAAAATCGACAAGCTTCTCGACTATGACTATCTAGCCAAGGAAATTTTGGTACCCACAATCAACCACTCTCTTGAAAGAAAATATATCACAGACGTCGAAGCAAAAATATTGAGAATGGCCATCGAGAAAAAAATGATCCAATCGAGTGACTTGAAGGAAATCTTTCAGGGAAAGCACGGTGCAGAACTATCTCGACAAATCAAGAGGCTTGTGGATAAAAAAATGCTTCAGCGCATCGGCTTCAAGGACTATTGTCTCAGTTTCGGCGACAACTACTTGCTCCGAGGTATTATGAAGGTATTGGGAGACAAGGGATTTCTACCTCACCTTGATGGAAAATAAAATCAGTCGCCGTGAAAAAATTCTGAAACGTGTCTCTCCTGACTTCCGCGGTAAGTTTGCATAAATCCCTTTTTTCGTACTTTCCAGGATGCCGTTTTTCTGGCAAAATCGTCGTATGAATTTACTTTTTATCTGTCAGTCTGTTTCTAAATCTTATGGAGGGCGCGCTCTTTTTGAAGCTTTATCTCTTAGCATTTTTTCAGGAGATCGGATTGGCTTGATTGGATTAAACGGTTGTGGAAAATCAACTTTGTTGAAGATTCTGGCGGGGCTCGAAGTTCCTGATTCTGGAATTCTCTCTCCTAAACGCAATTTAGCTGTTGGATACGTTCCTCAAAACTGCGAGTTTCCCGATTTAAGTCCAAAACAGATTTTGATGGATGCTCTGAAAAAAGAAATTCCTCTTTATGAGCGCGAACGACTCGCTGAGATTCAACTCAGCAAGTTAGGTTTTACGGGAAAAGAAACTTCCGCAGCCTTGCTCTCAGGTGGGTGGAAAAAACGGCTTCGCCTTGCTGCTCAGTTGATTGTCTCACCGGATCTTCTTCTTCTTGATGAGCCGACAAATCACCTCGATTTGGAAGGAATCCTCTGGCTTGAAAAGTTTTTGGCGCAAGAATCTCCCACTTATTTGGTTGTGAGTCACGACCGTTATTTTTTACAGCATGTGACAAGCCGCGTTATTGAAATTGATCGAGCTTATCCAAAAGGACTTTTTGCAATCGATGGGCCTTACGGAGAATTTCTGGCTCGAAAAGAGGAATTTCTGAAGGGACAACTTCAACAAGAGAGGCGAATTGCAACCAAAGCCCGCCGTGAAACACAGTGGCTCCGTGCAGGAGTGAAAGCTCGAACGACTAAATCGCAATCTAGAATCGATGAAGCAGAACAGATTTTACAAGATTATGCCGATATCCAAGCTCGAAACCAGCAAAAACGGGCAAAGATTCATTTCGCCGGAACAGAAAGAGAGACAAGAAAGCTTGTCGTTGCAAAAAATCTTGCAAAACAGCTTGGGGAAAGACCTCTTTTTCGCAATCTCGACTTTACGCTATCTCCTGGCACTCGAATGGGTCTTATGGGCCCTAACGGCTCCGGGAAAACGACTCTTCTTCGGATTCTAGCCGATGAAATAAAAGCAGATAGCGGCACGATCAAGAGAGCCGATGGACTTCAAGTTGTCTATTTTGACCAGCATCGATCTCTTCTGCCTTCAAATCTTTCCCTTAAAGATGCCCTTTCACCCAAGGGAGATTACGTCGTATTTCAAGGGAATCCAATCCATGTCAATGGATGGTGCAAACGCTTTCTGTTTTCTCCTGACCTTCTCCCTCTTCCCATCGGAAGTCTTTCGGGAGGCGAGCGAGCGCGTGTTTCAATTGCTCACCTTATGCTTCAACCAGCTGACGTTCTCCTTCTCGATGAGCCAACGAACGATCTTGATATTCCGACCTTAGAAACTCTCGAAGAAAGTCTTCTCGAATTTCCAGGGGCTCTTGTTTTGATTACGCATGACCGGTGCATGCTCGATCGGATCTGCAACTCCATCTTAGGATTAGGAGATCCGGAAAATACTGAGATTTTTCCCGATTACGTCCAATGGGAAGCCGCCTCTAAAAAATGGCTTCATCCACAAGAGAAAAAAGAAACGCCCCCAACTCCAAAGCGCCCAAAGAGAGATCTTTCGTACGAGGAAAAAAAGGAATTGGATGGAATCGAGCGAAAAATCACAAAATTCGAAGAAGAAGTGCGCTCGCTCAACCATCTTCTTGAAGATAAAGAAATCGCTGAAAACTCAGTGCGTCTCTCTGAAATCTGCACAGCGATTGGTCTTGCTGAAACGCAAATGGAACAGCTCTACCTTCGTTGGGAAGAACTAGAAAAAAAACGAACCCAAAAAACCAATTAAACTGAAAATCTTTCAACTCAAACAATGAGGAATATTCCAAATATCAAGGACTTTTTGAAGATCTAGATTTTTTGTTTTCCCTTTCATGTTATCAGCGAGTGTACAAAGGCCTGCGAAAAATTGTTGTTGTGCTGAAAGTAAAGTAGAGCTTCCATTGCGTACATCATCGATAATACTCTTGAATAATCGATGATAATATAACAAAGCTCCTGGATCATTATCAAATTGAAATTCGCCTCGTTCACCCATTTCATTGACTTTCTTGGGAGGTTTAAATAAATTTGCGAATTTCACCAGTTGATTTGATGCGTGTATGTTCACATGCCCTTCGTCTGAGGCAATTTCGCTAAGACAAATGACATTTATTCCAGAAATGAGAATGTTTGATTTGCTCTTGATCGGCGCTAAAAGAATGAGACTCCATTCTTCGCAATGCAGGCGGATCGGTCCGAGCGACTCCAAAGGGGAATGGACGATGGCAAAAATAGCGCCATTCATTCCCACTAATTGTAGCCTATGATCTTCACTGCTTTCAGGGAAGGTAATGAGTAATTTAGAGATATCTACGTTCTCGCTTAAGTCTTTCATGGACACTATATTTTATCTATTAATAATAGAAATTTTATAATATATGTTCTTATAAATCAAGAGTTATATAAATTTATTGAAATTTTTAGTTCGCTTTTTTTACGACTTCAGATTTTAAAAGCATCGAACCAAAGCCTGGTACTTTAGCTTCAATATTGTGCCCGTTGACTTCTTCAATTAAACGAATCCCTTTGATTTTAACACCGACTTTGATGGCTGAAGAAGAGCCTTTGACTTTAATATCTTTAATGATTGTTACGTTATCGCCGTCTTTTAGTATATTTCCAAAAGCATCTTTGATGATTGTTTCAGTAGGCGTTGTTGTCTCTGGTTCTTTATTTTCTTTCCATTCATAACCACATTCAGGGCAAATATATAAATCCCTATCTTCGTAAGTAAACTCAGAGCCGCATCGCGTGCAATTTGGTATGTTTTTCATATTCATTCCTTTGGATATACCTACTTGGCGAAATAATAAGTGAGTTTTTTAATTTTTTAAACTAAAAGTTCTGAGATATACCGAAAATGATTCAAGAATCGGGAAATGGAGGACGAAGCATTGCTTCGCCCGTAATGCGAGTTTCTCGCCATTGGGCAAGGAGGCTTCTCAAAATTTGCATTCGGAGCGAGTGACCATTGCCCAATGGGCAAGGCACGAGTGAGGATCCGAATTTTGAGATAAAGCCGACACCGCCCAAAACCGATTCTTGAATTTTTTTCGGTATACCTCTCCACCTTCAAAAAATCTTTGGAGTACTATTAGAGCAATAAGTATACTGCTAGCTCTTTGAAAGATTTAAGGAGTTGTTTATGCATCTTGTCAGTGGGTGTTCATCTGGATTGGTCCGTCGATTAAGTCCTCAAGCAAGCCGTCTTCTTGCTGCAACCATCCCGGTAGGACTGATTCAGCGCCATTTTTCTTCCAGTCGTACGTCAACAGAAATTCGAGAATCAAGTCCTTTATCTTTAGATCAAAATAATTTACATCACCTTGGATTTAAGGTGATCCCTCAAGGAAAAGTTGCTTTGGTGGAAAGACTTGGGAAATTTCATAAAGTTCTCTCTCCGGGTCTTCATTTCTTGATTCCTGTTGTTGATAACATTCGTTATTGTTTCCCCGAGAAGAGGGTTTCTTTTTCTATAGCGCCTCAAGAAGCTTTTACAAAAGATAATATTAAAGTTCAGCTTGGAGGAGACGTTATCGTTCGAGTGACCGATGCAAAAAAAGCTGCCTATGGAGCAGATTCTCCGTTTAGCTTGACGACCATTTATGCTCAGTCTGCCATGCGCAATGCAGTTGGGGAATTAACACTCGATGAACTTCTCAATAAGAGGGAAGAGATCAATCGAAAAGTATTTGATGTTGTGAATCAACACACAACTCAATATGGCCTTGAATGTTTAGGATACGAAATCAAAGGGTTTACTGTTCCTAAACACATTGAAGAAGAAATGACTCGTCAAGTCACCTCTGAAAGGAAAAGACGGGAAACGGTTCTCAATGCGGAAGGGGAAAAATCCGCAGCTATTAACCAGGCCGAGGGGAAGAAAAGAGCGGCAGAACTTGGTTCTGAAGGGGACAAAATTGCAAAGATTAATGAAGCTCAAGGAAATGCGCAAAAACGATTGATAGAGGCGGATGCAGAAGCAAAAGCACTTGAAAGAATCGGCGAGGCAATTCGAAAGAATCCGGAAGCGGCAGCGATTCGTCTTGCAAGTGAGTCGCTAAAGACTTGGACCGGAATGTTGGGTCAGAGTAATACGATGATTATCCCGCAAAATACGGATCCAGTTTCGGCGCTTTTACCTCAGGCGTTATCAGCGTATTCACGCTCTACGCAAATATTGCAAGAACAGGCATCTTCTAACAAACCTGCGAATCCACCTTCGGGCAATGAACAAAAAAAATAGACGTCAGAAGAAGGGCTTTGAACGCTTGCTCGGGCGCAATCCCATCCCTTCAGAGGTGGGTTAGCTTAAGCTTCTACATTTAAGCGCCGTAGAGCTCCTTCTCTTTAAGCGAAGGAGAATACTCTCCTTTTTCAAGGAGAGGTTCTTCAAATAGCATCTTTCTATACTGCGCTTAGGTTAGGTTTTGAAGATTTGGACTCTCTCGAGACAAAGCCAAATCGAGGCGAGCATTGCTCGCGGTCTGCAGAAGGAGCATCATTCCAAATTGGGAAGGGCGACGACGAAGATCGATTTGGCAAGGTCTCAGCCAGTCTAAATCTTCAAAACCTAACCTAAGCGCAGTATGCCTCAAAAGGCTTGGGATTTAATCTCCTAAGCCTTTCAACTGGAACGGGTATAGCCGAGCTAATCTATGTAACTCTTGAGAATAATTTTTGTACGCGTTCAGGAACGTAAGGGATCTCAAAAAAATAGAAGAGCTGCCACGATTGAGTATTTTTTGCCTGTCGATTTTCGGCTACATCCCATGGAGGGTAGACCCGCATTGCCCGTTTTCCTCCAAGCCCATTTTTTGATACAATTCCTTTGTCACACAAAATCGTTTTTGGGAAAACGAATTGCCCAAAGTGTGCTCCATCACGGACGCTGATTACAAATAGGTCAATAGGATCGGCCATATCAAAAGGAAGAATGGGGCCTTCCCCAATGCGCTTCCATAGAGTCACAAATTGCCCAATTTTCGTAGGCGTGATTTTTGCTATTCGAAATTTGACGCGGCGATCGTTTGCTGTAAAATCATAAGCCCCATATTCAGAACTTTTTTTTTCTTTGACGTAGTTACAAGTAGATATCCCGCTGGGTATATAGGCTAATTTTTGTGCGTCGATGAGATCGGAGGGAAGCCCCGAGTAAGCATTTTCTTTATTCTTCATTTTTTCAAAGATCTCGATGCTAAAGATAATAACATATTTTGTAAAGATTTGAAATGATCTGAAAAATAAGTTTTGACAAGATGGCAGCCCTCATTTAAACTTTTCCAAGTTTTTGAATTTTGGAATGTTGAGAGTGACTACCGTAGATTGTTTTTGTATCCTTTCGCCTCGAACATGTTATGCTCAAGGACGATGGGATGCTTCGCTTGTCGGAGATGAAAGGGTTCGTTATAGTTCGTTTACAGGACGAGTGATTGCAATTGGAGAGAGAAAAGTCACATATGATGCATTTGAAAATATCATGCAAGTTGGTGATGATCTTGTTGAGTATGTGCAAGGAAGATTAACTTATATTGGGCCTGAGTTGGTTCAGTATACAAATAATCGAATGATATCGATAGGTGATCGTAAAATTACTTGTCAAACACGTCTGTAAATATTAGGCCTCTTGCGTAACTAAGAGTTCGTCGATTTTTCGGTATGTTGAAGATCATTTCTTTTTTGAAGGAATTTTGATCTTATTCCCATCGACTATAAAAACACCATTTCCGCAATGATGAATCATTCGAGGCCTTTTTTTTGTGGGTCTGATCCAAGCTTTGAGAACTTCTAAGATGAAGATGTTATATTGAGCTTTCATTTTCATATCAATGACTCTACATTCGAGATTTGCATAACATTCTGTGAGTAGAGGAGCTTTCACGATCGATGCAGGTTCTTGTAAAAGATGAAATTTTTCGAATTTATCAACTGTGTCTCCAGAGATATTTCCCACTTGAACCACTTTTTGAGCGAACTCTACAGTCGGAATATTCACCACGCATTCTTTGGTTTTAGCCAAGATATTGAAAGTGTGGTTTTGATCGCTGATGACACATGCGAAAATGGGAGGCTCAAAATCGATCATCATATGCCAAGACATGGTCATTACATTTGCTTTCTTTTTGTAGAAGGTTGTCACCAATGTAACGGGACCTGGTTCTAGAAGTTGATAAACTTTGGATTGAGGGAATTGTTTTTTGGTCATTTGAAAGTGAATCTTCTTCTTTAATCTTGTTTTTGACAATCAAAATAAGATTTCATATATAACTGCTTTGGATACAAAGGAGCCAATTATGTCTATTGTCAAAATCATTGAAATTATGTGCGAAGGAAAGAGCGTTGAAGATGCGTTGAATAATGGAATTCAAGAGGCAAGTAAAACGGTTAAAAATATTAAACAAGTCGATGTGAAGTGGATTCATGCACATGTCGAAAATGGAAAAATTTCAAAGTATCGAGTCAATGCAAAGGTTAGCTTTGTGATTGAACATTGAGTTGCTTTTATCCTGAATTTGGTATATACCGAAATAACCTAAAGAATCGGTTTTTGGCTGCGTCGGCTTTACCTCCAAATTCGCATGCTCACTCGTGCCTTGCCTCTCGGCAATGGTCACTTGCTCCGCATGCAAATTTGAAGGAGCCTCCTTGCCAAATTTCCGATTCTTTAGATAATTTCGGTATAACGAAAGCGATTTTCGGTATCAAACATGCAAATTCATGGATATGCGGCTTTTCAAGCAAAAGAGTGCCTAAGACCGTTTTCGTATACAGTCTCTGATTTAAAGCCTTTTGAAGTGATCATTCAGGTAAGTCATTGCGGCATTTGCCGCACTGACTTGCATATGATTGAAAATGCGTGGAATCGTTCTACATATCCACTTGTTCCCGGTCATGAGATTGTGGGAGTTGTGGTTCAAAAAGGACAGCTTTCTCGACTCGCTGTCGGCGAGAGGGTTGCTGTCGGCTGGGTTTATTCTTCTTGTTTAGAGTGTTCTGAGTGTCTTCAGGAAAATACGAATATTTGTCAGTACAAAACCAGCATCTATAATCGAGGAAGATATGGGGGATTTGCCGATTTTGTGGTGGCTGATAGCAGGTTTTGTTTTCAGTTGCCGAAACAGATGGAATCTGTCCATGCAGCGCCTCTTTTATGTGCGGGTGCGACTGTTTTTGCTCCATTTATCAATTATCAGATTCAAGCGAATCAGTCAGTTGCTGTGATTGGAATTGGGGGATTGGGGCATCTTGCTTTGCAATTTTCAAGAAGTTTTGGTTGTGAGACATCTGCGATTTCATCAACAGAAGAGAAACAAAGAGAAGCTAAAGAATTTGGTGCATCTTCTTTTTATACGTATGAAAATCCTCCTTCTGCAATGCAGTTTCATTATATTCTTTGCACGGTCGATGTAGAGCTGGATTGGAATCTGGTTCTTTCTTGGTTAAAACCAAATGGGGTGCTTTGTTTGGTGAGCCGTCCAAAAACATTTCATTTTGATCCGGCCATGATCGTCTCTACGCAAAGAAGTATTTCCGGGAGCAATAATGCAAATCGTTTTCTTGTACAAGAGATGCTTCTTTTTGCAGGACGTTTTCAAATCCGGCCAAAAGTTGAAGAGATGCCTCTTTCGGAGGTGAATACAGCCTTGGAGAGACTTAAAAATAATCAAGCTCGTTATCGTATTGTTTTAAAAATTTGATTCTAGGTATAAAGAAATTATGAAACAGCCACCTTCTATTCAGCCGGATCCGGTGCCGGGTCCAGGATATGATCCGATGGATCGAATTGTTCAGGATTTACAGAATGTAGAAAGCTTTTTATTGATGCTTTCTTCAAAAAATAAAGAGTATCTAGATACTCATCTGTCTTCGATTTTAGCTTTGAGACGCTCTATTTCAGAGCAGTTGGAGAAACTAGGGGAGACGCCTTATGACTATTCATCCTCTCGATTAAAAAAGTTGCATCAGCAAAATGAACAGCTTTTTGTCTATGTGGAAGGAGTTGTAGGAGAATTGATGGCGAAAGATCGAGTTAAATTTAAAAAACTTCTTGAAACAGCTTTGCAAGCGCTCTCTGATTTTGATGATAATTTGACTGTTTAATTCTTTAAAGTAATTTAAAGAATTTAAACTATTGTTTTCTTTGAGATTTTCTGTATAATTATTGTGAATTTTTAAAGGAAAATCAACATGTCACCTACTCGTTTAAATGTAGATTCTCCATGGGGAGAAATTTTTTCTGCTTATTGTGAATTGTTCAATCCTTTTGTTTTGCCAAAAAAAGTGGCCGCGACTTTCCATTCTCACGTAGATGAGGTCATTTTAAGAGGAGTTTATGCATGTGCGGGAGCCGCTGTATGGAATGCGGGAAAGGTGGTTTCAAATTATATTTATGAGAACCAATTAAGAGATTTGGCTGTGATTTTCCAAGAACCTTATATAGAAATGAAGCAGCGGTGGAAAGATGCTCCGACCTTGTTAAATACAGGAATGATTGGAACTGTTTGGTCTTATATTGTTTGGGGTGGAAATCCTCCAAAACCTGAAGAGAAAGAGGAGATTCAGGCTCCTCAGACAGATTGCTTTTTTAATGAGCGGATTCAGTCTGTTGTGGATGAATTGACATTGGGTATGGATGAGAATGCGAAGGCAGGACGGCCTTTGCAAAATGCCATTTTTTATGGTCCTCCCGGAGTTGGAAAGTCGATGGTTTTGGAAAAGATTGGCATGAAGTTTAATGGAAATTATATGCTTTTTACGGCGTCCGCTTTGCGCAATGCGATCCAGTCCGGTACGCATCTTTGGGAGCTTCAGAAAATTTTCAAAAAAATGGAAAGATCTGAATATCCAACCGTTTTGATTATTGATGAATGCGAGCTTCTTTTTACCGATCGAAGAATTTTAAGGGCTCAAGGAATGAATAGTTCTTATGATCTCTTAGAGTCGTTTTTAAAGAAAACGGGAGCTGAAAATAAAAAGATTTCAATCATTTTGGCAACCAATCACTTAGATCAGGTGGACGAGGCGATTTTGGATCGGATGCATTACAAAGTTAAAATTGGAGTTCCTGCATTCAAAGAGAGATGTGCCATTTTGAAAGAGCATGTGAAGTTAAAGTTTGCATCGGAAATTGATCGAGACATTTTGATGGGTCGTCTTGAGGAAATTGCAGATAGAACGGAAGGGCTCTCCGGACGTACTTTAGAAAAGATGCTCAATCGTATTGCAACCATTCGAGATATGAGTCCTATGAAGAGAATCGATTCTTCGATGATTGATCGAGTGATTCTTGAAGTGATGCAAGAGTTTCAGGAAGCTGAAAGCGCTCTTTTGGTGAAGCAGCTTCAGGAAGGATAGTTATACCAAATAGGACAAATAACTTTTGGCGCAGCTTAAATCAAAAGTTATTTGTATTAAGTTTATCCATTCCTTGAATTTCTAGTTTTTTTCGCCGGCTTGTGTGTCCGGCTAAAATTTTGATCTTTGATTTTGGGATTCCTAGCTCTTTCGATAAAAATTCAATGAGTTTGTCATTCGCTTTTCCTTTTTCGGGAGTTGCATGAAGTTTAACTTTGAGTGCATCTTCTTGAAATCCAATGATTTCATCTTTTCTTGCGTTAGGCGTTACAATGACTTTTACAATCATAGAGTTTTTATTATACTAGTGGTTTTTAAGGACCGCTGGGAGCTTATGATTGCTCGTTTTTTGCTTTTGATCGGGATTGTAGGATTTTCTCTTTTTTGTTTGGAGAAGTTTCTTTCTCCGATTCGTTATGCGTCGGATCTAGATCGATTTTATAGAGAAGCTCATTTAAATTTATCTGAAAAAGCGCCTGGCGATAAAGTACTGATTTGCGGGATTGCAAGAAATGTTGCAAAAGCATCTTTAAATACCATGCAATCCATTCAGAATTTGGGACGTTGTTTTTCTGATTATCGAGTCATTATTTATGAAAATAATTCTACGGATGGAACGGATCGAATTTTTGCAAAATGGGCAAAGCAAGATCAAAGAATCTTTTTTCTTTCCGAAAAGCTCTCCGTCAAGCGTTTGGATCGTCTTTGTACGATGAAGGTGAGAAATCGAATAGAGCAAATTGCAAGAGCTCGCAATATTGTGTTAGATATTGCGATGAATCCGGCTTTTGATGGGTATAAATATTTAATTTGGGCCGATTTGGATTTTCAAAAACCCTGGGAAATTGATGCAATTGTAGAGACAATTGTCTCCCCTAAAGAAGAATGGGATGCAGTCTTAGCTTATGGGGCTTATGATCTTTTTGCCCTTCGCTCTTCTCAGTGGCCGATTGGGTTTGAGTTACTTGGAGATTTGTATTGGAAGAAACTTCAACCTATTTGGGATTCTTTTGTTTTAAAGAGAGACGGTCCTTGGGAAAAGGTCTATTCTGCATTTGGGGGAATTGGGATTTATAAAAGAGAGTCGATCCGAGGATGCCGTTATTCTGGAATTGTGACGCCTCAATTAGAAGAAATGGTTTCAAAGTGGCTTTTCAGAGCAAGACTTGAGAAAAATGTTTACTTGCTAGATGAATATGAGACTTTGGTGAAGGATGTACAACCCATCTCTTTTTCGGGTCGCTTTTTGAGGAATCGATCTCAATATCCCAAACAGATTGGAATCCAGTTACATCAAGGAAAAGTGGTCTGGTTTTCTTGTACTTCGAATACCACTCTTCCTTGGACTTGCGAACATGTCGCCTTTCATGCAGCCATGGCTTTAAACGGCCATGATCGCATTTTTATCAATCCTAAGCTTGCTGTGGAGCCTGATTGAAATATTTGAATGCAATTTTAGCAGTCAAAGTGAGCGCCGTCCCTGCAATAAAACCTTTTTGAGCAATTTCAGTAGAGACGCCTTCTTTATTGAGCCATGCAGCTGTCATTCCTGTAATTGCACCAACTGTTACAGCAGGAAGAACCCAGTTGATAATCAATTGTTTTGTTGTTTCTACGAAATTACGAACAATGCATCGAGTCGCTTCTTTTGTTGATCTCATGTTGTCGATCTCTGATGAATCTGTTTGACAGCCTTGGTCTGTTACATGAAGTGTGTGAGGAACGAAACGAACTGTGTTATTCATGAATTTCTCCTTAATTTTGTTAAGCGGCCACATAATAACTGAATGTATGAATAAAACATAGACGATTTAAATTTTAAATACGTGCATTTTGATTCATGAGTAAGGCGTCGGCAAGCACAAGAGCTGTCATGGCTTCAACGACCGATGCTCCTCGGATCGCAACGCAGGGGTCGTGTCTTGCGGGAGGACCTAGGTCTAAAGTCGATTTTTTTTTATCAAGGCTTAAGGTCTCTTGAGGTTTTTTGATGCTGGAGGTGGGTTTGAATGCGACTCGAAAGATGAGGGGAGAGCCTGTGGAGATACCTCCGAGGGTGCCTCCTGCAAAATTGGTTTTTGTAGTGATCTTTTTTTGAGAATCGATTTCAAAAAGATCATTATGCTCGGATCCTTTCATTGTGCAAGAAGAAAATCCTGAGCCAATTTCAAAGCCTTTGGTCGCAGGAATCGAGAGCATGGCATAGCCAAGAAGAGCTTCTAATTTTTGATAAATGGGATCTCCAAGTCCTGAGGGTAGCTTTGCAATGCAAGAGACGATGCCTCCAATCGAGTCATTTTCTTCTTGAATTTCTTTGAGTTTTTTTTGCATGGCAAGTGTGATTTCAGGATCCGGACAGAAAAGAGGGCTTTCGTAGGTTTTTTGTTGAAGAGAGGCGAGATCGATTGAGTTTAAGGAGATGGAAATGTTTCCAATTTGCGAGACAAAAGCTGTGCAAGAAATGTGATGGATTTGAAGGAGTTTTTTTGCGATGCTTCCTGCTGCAACGCGAGCGGCTGTTTCTCTGGCAGATGCTCTTCCTCCTCCTCGGTCATCAAAGATGCCATATTTTTCTAAATAGGTAAAATTGGCGTGTCCCGGACGGTAGAGATTTTGGATGGATGCATAAGCATTGGAATTTGCGTCTTTATTTTGGATGAGAAGAGCGATCGGCGCGCCTGTTGTGATTCCTTGATAGATGCCGGAGAGAATTTCAACTTCATCCGTTTCTTTTCTTGGGGATGTATGAGGATTCCCGGGGCGTCTTCTTTTTAAATCTTCTTCGATTTCTTCTTTGGAAATAGGAAGCCCTGCAGGACATCCATCGATGACAACGCCGATGGCAGGCCCATGCGATTCTCCAAAGGTTGTGATGCGAAAAATTTGTCCAAAAAAGTTAGATGCCATGTTTAATCATTTCTAAAATTTGCTCTGTATTATATCGATCTGTGTCGATTTTTAGTGCGGGGATTTTTTCATAGATACAGATTCTTTCTTGATAAATTTTGAAAAGAGAAGAAATTGGCTTCAAGGGATCAATAAAAGCAGGGATTTTTCCCATTTCAAAAATCCGTTTTTTGATCGTTTCAAAACTTGTGTTTAGATAGACGAGTTTGCCTATGTTTTGAAGTTTCAGGACTGCTTTTTTTTGAGTGACAGAGCCTCCTCCTAGAGCGACGATCGATTCTTTTGCAGATAAAGAGAGGATGATCTCTTGTTCGAGGGCGCGAAATTTTTTTTCACCTAAGGTTTGATAGATTTCTTGGATGGAAGAAGAGGGGTGGCATTGTAAGATCAGCCGATCTGTATCGATAAAAGGCCTTTGAAGATATTTGGCTAGTTTTTCTCCTAAATAGGTTTTGCCTGACGCTTTAAATCCGAAGAGAATGATGTTCATAGATGGCTCCTATGGATCTAAAATCTTGCCAAAATGAAGGATATGTTTTTTGGATGCATTGGGTATTTTCAATATCGCTTGGCTTTTTTGCGCCTAAAGCTGCGACGGCAAGACTTAAAGCAATGCGATGATCTGCGTGCGAATGGAGATGCGCTCCTTGAAGGATCGATGGAAAGATTTCAAGGCCATCTTCAGTTTCTTTGATCTTTGCGCCCATTTTTTGCAGCTCTTTTGCAATACAAGAAATCCGATCTGATTCTTTTTTTCGAGCGATCGCACCTCCAATAATTTTAGTCGGAGTTTTGGCAAAACAGGCGAGGACTGCCAAAATAGGAAGGGCATCGATAAAACGGTTCACATCGATTGTTTTCCCCTCTAGAATGCGATCTCCATGAATGTTCAGTGTTTTATTTGAGTAGGTGAAATGAGCTCCCATCTCTTGTAAAAGAGGAATGATTGCTTTATCTCCTTGAATATCATTCATGTCTACATTGTGCAGAGTGAGGCTCGAACGTGTGACAATCGCTGCGGCAATAGGAAAGGCAGCGCTACTCCAATCTCCCGGCACTTCATAGGAAAACCCCTGGATTTTTCCTCCTCCTTGGAGGCGATAGCGAGTATATCCTTCTTTTTCATAGGGGAGATTGAGTTTTTTAAGCCAGTCTAATGTGACATCGATCCATGGAGTTTCTCCGGGATTTATGACGTCGATTGTGATGGGAAATGGTGCAAAACATCCGGCAATTAAGAGTCCTGAGACGGGCTGCGAGTCTTGTCCATCTAAGAGAGCGTGATTTTGAGTGAAAGGACCTTTAACAATGATGGGAGCGTGTCCATCCCCTCTACTTGAAGTGGCAAAAGCTCCGAGTTGATTGAGGGCAGATAAAAGAGGCGCTACGGGGCGATTGTGCCGAATGGAGGCATCTCCTGTTAGAACTGTATAGTTGGGGATCAAACCTGCAAGGGCTCCTACAAAACGAAGGATTTGGCCGGAGTTTCCGCAGTCAATGATGTTTTCTACTGAACCGGGAACGCCGCCTATTCCTTGAATGAAAAGGGTTTTTTCTTTTTCTTCGATTTTAGCGCCTAAAAGACGCATCGCTGCAATCATGGCTTTGGTATCTGGAGACTGTAGATAATTAAAAATATGGGAGCTCGTTTGAGCTAAAGACGCAAATAGAATCGCCCGAAGGGTGTGTGATTTTGATGGGGGAGGGGCAATCGCGCCATGGAGGGAGGAGGGGGAGATGCGATATGTATGCATATTTTGGCGGTAAACGTTAATGGTTTTAAGAATTTTTGTTAAGGAAGATGTGTGAGAAGTGAGTAGTATAATATTAAAATATTTAATATTATACAAATACATTGAATTTAATTAAATAAGCAATTAAAATGTTATATAAAGTTATTTAGTTTAGAGGTTTTTATGACGTGTCCGTATATTGATCTGAATGGAAAGAGCTGTACGAGACCCTCTTTTAACGGGAAGTCTGGTAATTGTTGTGGGCAGACTCACCGTGTTCATTGGGAAGCATTAAAACCCGAGGATCGAGCTTCCAGGATACAGGCTGCTCAACAACGAGCCATGCAGGCCGCGGGACCGGCTTTAGGAGCTTCTTCTGTAGATTGTCTTCGTGGTGCGTCTTCTGGAGATCTATTATATAATTCAAGTATCCCTCCAGTTCGTTTTTATGATCAATTTACAAGAAATTCAGAGTTTGGGAATTTTCATGAAAGCCCGATTGTTGATGGGGGAAATAAGTACCCTTGCGCGGAAGCTGATTTTCAACGTAAAAGATTTTTAGATCCAAACATTCAAAAACTTTTTACTACAGAAGGCTTGCAGGCATATATTCGCAGCAAATGCTTAGATCCAGTATTTATGAGCAACATAAAACCACGCACAACAGATCAACTTGGAGAGGCAGCTTTTCAGCGTGCTAGAGAATTAAAAAATCAGAAAGTAGTAGCTCAAGATCCAGGTTGGATATCTGGAGGTAATGTTATAGCCATGACAGGAACTCTAAAAAAGAAATATGATCAGAATCCTGCTTTGAGGGCAAAGCTAATGGCTACAGGGGATGCTCAATTGATTGAAGACTCAAAGCGAGACTCTTTCTGGGGGGTGGGTCCGGATGGTAAAGGCCAAAATATGTTGGGTACGCTTCTCATGGAATTGCGTAGAGATTATCGACGCGAGGAGCGAACGGGATTTTCAGCTTCAGCAGTAGCCGCTCCGGTTGCAGCTCCTGTAGGAATGGCCACTGCTCGAGATGCTATTTTTTTTAGTTGTTATTCAAGATCATTTCAAGGTGAAGATGGAAAGCTGTATCCTTGTGTGGAAGCTTATGTTCAAAGTAGAAAATTCTTAACCGAAAAGATTCGAAACCTTTTTACCGAACAAGGCTTGACTCAATATATACAAGAGAGAGAAAGATTGAATTTGCCTGAGGATCAAAACTTCCTTGTTAAAGTAAAAGGTCGCCGAGACGGTCAATTTGGTGAGGCTGCAATGCATCTTGCCTTAAAATTAATAAGAGACGGGGAACAGAAAGATCCACAATGGATAAAAGGTGGTTTGAATGTTCAAGTTATGGAAAAGGCTCTTGAATTGCAATTTGATCAGCATCCAGATCTAAAGAGGCAGTTAATAGAGACAGGAAATGATCGATTGCGTGTATCTTCTCAAGATCCTTTTTGGGGTGTAGGCTCGAATGGCGAGGGGCAAAATAAGTTGGGAGAGCTTCTCATGGGAATGCGTGAGAAATATCGCTTAGCAGCTTCGGCGCCAGTGGCTTTAGGATTATCTTCTTCTGCTAGCGTTGCTGTTGGACCACCTGTAGTTTCGGTTGCTAGAGCTGCTGTTGGACAACCTGTAATTTCGGTTGCTAGCGCTGCTGTTGGACCATCTGTAGTTTCGGATGCTAGAGCTGCTGTTGGACAACCTGTAATTTCGGTTGCTAGCGCTGCTGTTGGACCATCTGTAGTTTCGGATGCTAGAGCTGCTGTTGGACAACCTGTAGTTTCGGTTGCTAGCGCTGCCGTTGCACAACCTGTCTCTTCTACATCATCTTTTTTTGATTCGCCCGTGTTTTGGGGGGTGGTCACGATTGGAATCATAGCGCTGCTTGCAAATTTACCACGTGCAAGGAAATAAGTTTTCATTTCTTAAACAAAAGCGCCAGGGAAGAAGAGCATCTTCTTTGGCGTATTCGACGCCGACCCGAGGCCCTGCTTCAATCAGAGATTCAGGGGTCGGCTTTTTTCTTTTTTCAATCCAAAGAGAGTCGGAATGTAGAGATTGACCATTATATGTGTAGACATAGGCAATGCCCCCTCTTTGGTACATCGTTTCTGTTCTTTTGGTTCTTCGATCGTTAAAGGCGTGAGAGGCTCGATCGGTGACGCCGCCATAGCTTTCAGTTTCAATGATCATCCCGGAAGTGATAATATCTCCTATTTTTGTAAAAAGATACGTCCCAATGAGATCTTTGGCAATTTGAACCACATCGAATCTCTGATAAAATTCAAGAGATAGCATAATGTTTTAAGGTGTTTAAGAGTTCTTGTTCGGAAACAGATTTTGTATATTTTCCTTCAAATTCCAGAGCATGGCCAATCCGATCGATCAGTACAATGTGAATTTCTTGATTTTGATTTTTTTTATCAAGACGCATGGCTTCAATGATTTTTTGAGATGGATAGTTGATCACGTCTAAAGAGAACATTTTTTTGATTTCTTGAAAATCAGATGCGCTTAAAAATCCAAGATCCATACTGAGATGCGACTCGATGAGACCTCCGATGGCAACGGCTTCTCCATGAGAAAGAGTGTACTTGGAAACGGTTTCCAGTGCATGTCCAACGGTATGTCCAAAGTTTAGGATTTTTCGAAATCCTTGATCATAAGGATCCTGATTGACAATCTCTATTTTTCGTAAAATCGCTTTTTGGATGATTTCTTGGGTTATTTGAGTCTGATAGAGAGAAGGATCGCGAATGAGTCCCATTTTGAGGATTTCAGAAACGCCATTTTGCCATTCTTTTGGAGATAATGTTTTGAGGAATTGAAAGTCGCAAAGGATCGCATTGGGAGAGTAATAGGTTCCTAAAAGATTTTTCCCAAAGGGTGTATTGATGGATGTTTTCCCTCCGATCGCAGCATCGACCATGGCAAGAAGCGTTGTCGGGATGAGGATGAGAGGAATGCCACGCATGTAAGTGGATGCAGTGAAGGCAACAAGATCCGTGATGGTTCCTCCACCAAGAGCGATGAGGGTCGTGTCTTTGCCGCATTTTTCTTTGAAAAGAAACGTTTCGATTTCTTCTTTTTTCTTTTGGGTTTTGGCAATCTCTCCACCTTCTATAATTAAAAAGGGAAATTGCAATTCTTTGACAAAGGATTCAAAGTATGTATCTGCAATGATGACGATTTTTGTATTTTGAGAGAGTTTTTTTAATAAAGAGGCATCTATGAAATTTTCTCCAAAATGGAGCGTGGTTTTTGTTTGTCTTGAAGGCAAGATAATCATACTGACCAGAGGAGTCTTTGAAGGTTTGCTTGATTGAAAAACATCTCTTCTCCGTAGATGATCTTGCAGTTTTTTTGAAGAGCTTCTTTGAGGATTTTGGTTTCTTTTGGAACGTAGGTGATATCCATGACGATGGAGCCGGGGATGATCTTTGATGGATCAATGGGAAGCTCATCTGAAGTGCAGTTGATGAGGATATCGTAGTCGTTGGGAATGTCATTTAAAGAGCCGGCTTGGCAGCCTAAGGAAAGAGCTGTCTTGATTGCCTTTTCTTTGGTTCGATTTAAAATAGTGACAATTCCACCTGCTTTGATGAGAGACAAGGCAATTGCTTTGCTAGAGCCTCCAGCGCCTAAGATGATCATTTTTTTCCCTTCAATAGATCCTTTTTGTTGGATGGCTTGAAGAGCTCCTTGTCCATCGGTATTTTTCCCAATGAGTTTTTGATCTTGAACAACAATGGTGTTGATTGCTTGTGTCTTGAGGCATTCAGGATCTATGTTATCGAGAAAAGGGGCTATTTTTTCTTTGAGAGGCATAGTGACGCTGATTCCTTTAAAAGGCATTTTTTTGACAAAGTCAAAGAAAAGAGGAAGTTCTTCTTCTTGAAGTGGGATTTTGAGATAGACGGCGTCTTGATTTTTTTGGATAAAAAGGCGGTTGTGGTAGATGTGTCCTTGGCTTTTACTGACAGGATCTCCGATGAGGGCAAAGATAGACGTATTTGAAGAGAGGTCGCTATAGCGATAGAGATGGTGAAGGTCTTGGTAGGCAATTTGGCCTGTGCTAACTGCGTTTTCATCATTTACGCAAGCAAATTGAATTTTGCCTTTTGAAAAAGCGCTGAAAATACGAGAAAACGATCCTTTTTCTCCCATGGAGATGGTGCTGAGTTTGGGATGTTTACTTGCGATCTCGAGCATGCGAAGAACATCAGATAAGCTTTGCGGCTGTGCGGCGATTTTATAGTGATACGCCGGATAGAGAGCCATGTTTTGATACATGGTTTCGAGATCAGGAGGCGTTTCTTGAGTGTTATGATAGGAAAGAATGAATTTTATCTGAGGGTGATTTTGGATGGTTTTTTTCAAAAAAAGAGGGTCTAGATCGCATTCAAGATCGCAAAATGAAGGATTGAGCTGGATCATTTTTTCTAAAAAATCTTCTCTCTCTTTTGCTGAAAGAGCGCATTTCCCCCCGTGAGAGACACTTCTGAGAGTGAGCAAGATGGGATGTTTGGATGTTTGAATGAAAGAGGCGACTTCTGTCAGAGAATTATGGATGAGATCTAAACGAAGTTCCATCCCATAATGGGATGGAATCTCTTTTGGTGTCTCAAGGCTTTTGAGTGATACAAAAACAAGAGAGGGTTCTTCTGTCATTTTTTAGCGTGACCTTGAAGAACTTCAAAAGCTTTATGATAGTTGGGCTCTTGCGTTATTTCCGAGACTAATTCTACATAGAGAACATTGTCTTTTTCATCCAAGACGATGAGCGATCGGGCAAGTAGGCCTGCAAGCGGGCCGTCTTGCATCAGAAGACCGTATGCTTTCCCAAATTCTTTATCTCTCATCATGGAAAGAGTTTTTACGTTATGGACATTTTCAGCTTCGCAGAATCGTTTTTGAGCAAATGGAAGATCGCATGACACAATGATAAAGATAAAGTCTGGATGTTTTTTCGCAAATTCATTGATGTGTTTGGTCATGGTTGCGCATACGCCCGTATCAAGACTTGGAACGGTTGCCAAAATTTTTCTTTTGCCTTGAAACTCTGAAAGGGAGTGATTGTTGAGATCTTTGTCCGTTAATTGGAAGACAGGCGCTTTTGTATGGATTTGAGGAAGATGACCAGTGGTTTGGATCGGTTTTCCTTTAAAGTGGGTTTGAGTCATGATTTCTCCTTTAGAAAATTGAAAAGAAGAAAATATATCCCTTTTTTTGCAATTGTGCAATAGCTCAATAAATGATACTTGTAAAATAAGTATGCGTAAATTGCTTTGGATGCTTATTTTTCTTGGCGGCTATGTTTGGGTTGTGACCTCTGAGCATGATGAATTTATCCTGCGCCAAGGGAAAATGATCTATCAGGCTCTTGTTCATTGGTTTGAAGATGCTGAAATCGATTTTCAACTGAAAAAAGAAAAAGTTTCTTCCAAGAAGCGAAGCCGGCGTTGGGATTAACTTTGGAGCCAATTGCAAAACTCATTTACCCGTTAAAATCGTCCTTTTGGGGCCATTTAAGTTCACTCTCCTTACCCAACCCACTAGGGGTTGGGTTCGTCAAAGTGAAACGGGCAAGCTTGCTTGCCCTCTTAACTTGCCTCAAAATTATCGATTTTTCCGGGTAAAGCAGTTTTGCAATTGGCTCTTTGATTTAAGGTTTAAAAATCATTGTAAATCCAGTCCCCATAAGAGCAAGCGCAAAAATCCGTTTAATGAGGGTGTGAGGGAGCGTATGCGCTAAGTGAGCGCCCCACGCGGTTGTCGCTAAAGAGCAAAGTCCAATCAGCAGCATCGCCGGAAGGTCGATAAATCCTAAGGTAAAAGGGATTTGATGCGTAGAACTTTTTGCAATCCACAAATAGATTAAAGTTCCCATAATGGCAGTGGTTAGTGTTCCGACGGAAGATGTGGCAATTGTATTTCTTAAAGGTACATGATAACCCAAGAGAACGGGAACCATAAAAATGCCGCCGCCAACGCCTAATAAAGTGGAAAGGCATCCTACCAATATGCCGATGAAGGAAAGAGATTTATTGGGATGAGGAGCGATTTCAAATTGCGGAAGATTCGGAAAAAAGAAATAGATGGCGAGCACAAAAGACATACAACCGAAAATGATTCTTAAGAAAGAGCTTGGAAGAATTAACGTTGCAAATGCGCCTAAAATACATCCGGCAAGAAGCCCCGGAACCAAAATTTTTAATGAATGAGCCGAAATTGCTTTTTTTTTGTAATGAGACCATGAGGTTCCTGACGAAGTAAATAAGGTGGATGCTAAAGCGGTTGCAACGCAGATATGCATTAAATACGGTGAAGTTCCGTGGTACGATTCAAGAAGATAGTAGAGCGCGGGAACTGTAATAATTCCGCCGCCGATTCCTAAAAGTCCGGATAAAATTCCTGTCAGTAATCCAATGAAAATAAGAAATAAAAATTCCATATTTTTTGATTTATAATCATTTTTTCATATATTTAAAATGTTTTTTTTAAACATTTTTATGTCTTTTATATTGAGTGGTTTGTAGTTTTATTGATTTCTTTAATTTATTGATTGTTAATGTTTTGAGATTTTTATTCGTTTTTTTTGTTAAAAAAAATATTTTTTAAATTTTTTTTTGCGTTGCTTGAGTTCTCTGAAAAATGCCCTCAGAATATGTTTTGAAGGCAATTTTAATTAAATTGATTTTGTTTGAAATGAAAGATAATAACAATAAGGTGTTTGTAATTATTTATTAGAAAAAGTATATTTAAAATTGTAAAGCGTGTAAGGAATGGCGGAAGGGTTCCGCCGGGTTTGAAGATCTAAAAAAAGTGAAAACGAAAAGATTTTAAGACAGATCCTGAATTTCCAAAGCTCTTTACACCATAAGGAGGAAAAAAAATGGTTAAACGAAGAAAAGCAACAAAAAGAAAAGCTAAAAAAGCAACAAAAAGAAGATCTACTGCTCGTAAAGCAACTCGTAGAAAAGCGACAAAAAGAAAAGCAACAAAAAGAAAAACTGCTCGTAAAACAAAACGAAAAGCTCGTAAGTCTTCAGCAGTTGCATCAATTATGGCTCAAGAGTAATTGCTATTTTCGACGCTTTTTAGTTGAAATATACGTCCAAGATTTTTTTGATAGGGATCGAGCAAAGCCTTCTAAGGCTTGCTCGATTTTTTACTTCATCTCAAGGCCATCGATAAGGGGTTTGAAAACTCTTTGAAATGTGTCGTCGGCTTGAGGATCTGCTTTACTTAGAGGAATCGACGATTGTTCGATGATGTATTTGGACTCTTCAGGAACATAAACTCTTAAGTCATCAACAGCCACAAGGTGGGGATCGTCTTTTGGGATGCATTCGATTTGAGTAGGATGCGATCGGATGCTTTGATATTTATCTCCAAACTCAGGTTCCATCAATTCTTCTCTTGCATTGAAATCTCCACAAAGAATGAAAGGTATTTTGCCGGAATGAAAATCAGAATAGGTACGAACTTCTTGCAACCTGGCTTTTTTGTATTCGTCAGATTCTCCTGCGGAAGAAATATGAAGATTGAGAAATCGTATTTTTTCTGTAGAAAATGGAGATTTTTTGGATGTTAAGGTGATATCGATAGAGGGGCGCCACTCATCCCAAACAAGACCCCCAAGACGAGGAATATGACGTCTGAAAATAGGAAGAACTTTTAGATCTTCAATAGAAAAATTGGCTTTTTTAAAAAAAGTAACTACATGATTGTTTCGATTTCCATTTCCTACGATCACGGCAACTTCAGGCTCTAATGTTTCTTTGAATAATGAGGCCATACGATCCGAACATTCTTGTACGGAGAGAACATCCATGCTTGCTTCTTCTAAAAAAAGTCGTTGTAGATTCTGGAGAACTTGTTCTTCTCTTTTTGATATTGCAGGATAAAGAGCGGAGGGAAGTTTGCTTGTGCGAACTAAGTCGGAATCTCGCCAAAAAGGTATTTCTTCGACGTGATGGATGAATGCATTATTGAGCGTGTTTTCAGTGCCAAAAAGACAGTCATTCACTCTGCCAAATACGGGTAAATGGTCTGAGCGGTAGGTCCATTGTTGTGCTGCGAATTTGTTCTGCGCGGCCGTCAGAGGGCGGGAGAATGCTGATCTAATCATTATTACTATAATGTTTTTATATTATTTTACAATTATCTATATTTAATTTAAATAATAAATTAAATTTTAATTAATTTTTTTAAAATTATTTTTATAGTGATTGCGGGTCTTCTTTTTCCCAGCCGCCCCCGAGAGATTTGTAAAGAGAGATGAGAGTTGTGAGAGTGTTTGTGTCGTTATTTAAAAGAGAAAGGAGATCTTGAATGTATCTTTCTTCTACAGTGAGAAGTTGAAGTTTTGTGGCGAGGCCTTTATTGAACTGTTCAGAGGCAATGGAAACGATGTTTTTGGTATTTGTAAGGCCTTGGTTTAGAAAGGAATGGGTGTTTAATAGCTGTTCGTAGTTGGAGAGAAACGTTTCGCTTTCTTGAAGAGCATTGAGTACGGTTTGCTGATAAGAAGATGCTGCCTGTGATTCAATGGCTCTGGAAAGGCGTAGGTATCCTACAGTTTTTCCACCTTGGTAGAGAGGCATATTGATATCGGCGCCATAGCCCCAGGTTTTACTGTCCCATTCTAAAAGTTTGGGAAGCTGTAAGGATTGGAATCCCCCGAAACTGCTCAAAGTGATGACGGGAAAGAATGCGGCGACAGCAATGCCAACGCCTGCTGTTGCAGCGGCGAGCTCTCTTTCGGCTTTGCGGATATCGGGTCTTCTTCGTAGCAAATCGGAGCGCAGGCCAACGGCGATTTTCTCAGGGATGCAGGGTAGTGGTTTTTTTTGGATCAATTCATCAAAGAGAGTTTCTGGAAGATTTCCTGTTAAAATGGAAAGAGTATAGATGCTTTTGTAAATTTCTTGGAGGCTCTCTGGAATGAGAGCTTCCATGTTTGCAACATCTCTTTGAATGGCTTCGACATCCGATCGATTTTTATAGCCGGAGCTCCACGATTTTTCGATGATTTTTTCTTTTTCTTTGAGGATGCGGACTTCCTCTTGAAGAAGTCTTTGTTTTTCTTGGGCGCTTCTGAGCTCTATGTAATTGATCGCAATTTCTGAAAAAATGGAAATGAGAAGATCGTTTTTTTGTTCCATTGAGCTTCCGATCATCGCATCTGCCTGTTCGATGGCTCTTCTTGTTTTCCCAAAAAGATCAAGCTCCCAGCTTGCATCGAAAAGGGCGTTGAAAAGGTTTTGAATTTGAGGGATTTGTAGTTGGAAAGGAAGTCCTGTTGTGGCAGATGGAACGATTGTTGAATTTCCTGCTGCAGGACCAATCGCAAAGACGGGGCCATTTTTACTAAAATAGGTTTTAAAGCCATCTACATCTGCGGAGATTTGAGGAAATAAACTGGATGCTGCGATTTGGCGGATGGCTCTTGCTTGCAAAATATTTGCCTCTGCTTTTTGAAGATCGTAGTTTTTCTCTTCGGCTTCTTTTATATATTTGGAAAGAAGGGGATCTTGAAAGACGTCCCACCAGGAGATGATGATATTTTCTGTTGTATCGATTCCTTCCTTTTGTTGCGTCCAAAGATCCGGAATGTCGGTTTGGGGAGGCGTATAGTTGGGGCCTACCATGCATCCGCTGAGAATGAAAGTTAAAAAGAGAATGGGTTTTTTCATAAAATCCTCTTGCGAAAGAAAATGCCGGAGCCGATGAGCGTAATGCAAGAAATGATGATCATGGGGTAGACATTTTGAAAGATGAATAAAGAAGGAAGCGCTTTTAAAAAGATCCCTTTTGAAATGATGAGCATGTATCTGAGTGGAATTAAATAGGTAATCGGTTGTAGCCAAGAGGGCATATTTTCAATGGGCGTTGCAAATCCTGAGAGCAAAACAGAGGGAAGCATAAAAGTAAATGATCCTAACATAGCTTGTTGTTGTGTATAGCAAAGAGAGGAAATAAAAATCCCAACTCCGCTGATTGCTGTGACAAAAACAAGGAGACTGAAAAGAAATAAAAGAAAAGAGCCTGTAAAAGGAACTCCAAAGACAAAAACACCCATAGCAACCATGAAGAGGCCTTCCAAGGTTCCAATGATGATTCCGGGAATGAGTTTCCCAATGACAATTTCTCCTGGAAGAAGAGGGGATACAAGGAGCTGATCAAAGGTCCCCAGTTCTCTTTCTCTTGCTACAGAATGGGTCGTCACCACAAGACAAGTGAGCATTGAAAGGGTGCACACAAGACATGGGATGTTATACCAGATATAGAGTAGATTTGGGTTGAACCAGTTCCGTTGGATGAGGGCGGATTTCGGCTCTTTTTTCAAAACTTCTTGAGTGATGTCGACGTTGTAGCTATTGATGATTTGAGAGAGATATCCGGATAGAATTTGGGCGGAATTGGATTTTCTTCCATCAAAAATGAGTTGCACATCTGCTTTCTTTTTCATGTTGATATTGCGAGAAAATTGTTCATCAAAAGAGATCACCATGAGTCCTTTTTGAACATCGATATAGGGTGCGATGTCTTCTTCTCTTTCTAAGTAAGAAATTGTATGAAAGATAGAAGATCCTCTAAGACGTTGAATCAGTTCAAAAGATCTTTCACCGCTATCTTTATTGAAGACGGCAATATCGACATTTTTTACATCTAAAGTTGCTGCATAAGCAAAGATTAGAAGTTGAATAATGGGAGGTAAAATGATGGAAATGCGGCTTTTAGAATCAAAAAGAACGGCAAGGATTTCTTTCCAAATGAGCGCCAAGATGCGTTGTTTCATTATACCAGCCTTTTTTTGGTGATTTTAATGGTGATGAAAAAAACAACCAACGCAAAAAGAAGCATGATGCAATTGTTATATAAAGTGAGATGCCAAACGTTTCCAACTAAAAATAGAGTTTGTAAATTTTGAACAAAATATCTAGCCGGCATGAGATAGGTTAAAAAACGGATGAAGAGGGGCATGCTGGAAATTTCAAAAAGAAAACCGGACAAAATATAGGCAGGTAGAAATGCAAGCATTAAAGTGATTTGCGAAGCTACGACTTGAACTTTGGATAAAGTGGAGATTAAAAGGCCGAGCCCTAAAGAGGACAATAAAAAGCAAGACGAAGAAAATAAAAGAGCGAAACTAGATCCTCGGAAAGGGAGCCCATAATAGAGGGTCGACACTAAGCTGCAAAGGATCATTGAGAAAATCCCTAGGATGAAGTAGGGGAGTACTTTACTTAAAATGAGCTCTTCTTTTGTCACTTCTGTCGCAAGGAGCGCTTCCATAGTGCCTCTTTCCCATTCTCTTGCAACGACAAGCGCTGTTAAAAGAGCTCCAATGAGTGTCATGATGATGGCAAGAGATCCGGAGAGAAGAAAAAAACGGCTCTCTAACTGTTCATTGTACCAAAATCTTGGGAGAGGTTGGATGAGAGATATCTCCGGCGATCCTTGGATTGCTTCTTGGGCAATGAATGTTTCAAAAGCGCCTTGTAGATAATATTGAACGAAATTAGCAGTGTTGACTTCACTTCCGTCGGCAATGACTTGGATGGGCGCAATTTGGTTTTTGTCTTGTAGAAATTGTGAAAAATAAGATGGAATCACAACGACGCCTCGAATGGAGCCTTTTTCTAGTTTTTGATAAAGAGAGTCTCTTTCTCGAGAAACTTCCACATCAAAATAGGGTGAATTAAAAAGACACTTTGCAAAGTTTTGAGCATCAGGAGATGTGTCTTCCATCACAAGGCCTAGTTTGAGATGATTTAAATCTAAAGAAACGCCGTATCCATAAAGAAAAAGAAGAAGAAGTGGGATTAAAACACTAATGAGAATACTGCTTGGATCTCTTAGAATTTGTAAAAACTCTTTACGCACAAGAGCTCTGACTCGTCTGATACTAAAGGGGGTGTGCTGCATCGTATTCTCGAATGAGTTTGACAAAAGTTTCGTCTAAGGAAGTTGATTGTGTGAGCTCTTTTAATTCATTAGAGGTCCCTAAGTGAATGACTTTGCCTCGGTAGAGGAGAGCAATTCGATCGCAGTTTTCAGCTTCTTCCATAAAATGTGTCGTGACCATTATTGTGCGTCCTTGGCTTGCGAGTTCATTGGCATGCATCCAGAATTCTCTTCTTGCAATGGGGTCCATGCCGGAAGTGGGCTCATCTAAAAATAAAATATCCGGGAAGTGCATGGTTGCGATTGCAAGAGAGAGTTTTTGTTTAAATCCTAAAGGAATTTGATCCGCAGGTTCATTGAGATAAGGAGAAAGAGCAAACATATCGATCATTTTTTGGATATTTTCTTTGGGATTTTTGATGTTATAAGCTCCTGAAAAAAAAAGGAGATTCTGTTTGACGGTTAAAGATCCATAGAGTGAAAATTTTTGCGCCATATAACCAATGTAGGATTTGGCAATGTTTGGGAATTTTTCCATTTCAATTTCATTGATGAAGGCTCTTCCTTGTGTTGGAGTTAAAAGTCCAGAAAGCATTCTGAATGTTGTTGATTTCCCGGCCCCATTTGGTCCTAAAAGCCCAAAGATTTCTCCTTTGGCAACTTGAAAAGAAACATCTTGAGCAGCAATGAAGTGATCAAATGCTTTTGTGAGATTTTGAGCGGTAATTGGAAACTGTTTCAATTCTTGGATTTTGGGAAGAATGTTTGCAAATTGAGATTCGCGTGTGCACATGCCCCCGAGAAGATGAACAAAAGCATCCTCAAAACGAGGTTCTGTTTTTTGAAAAGAAGGATCTTGGATTGTCTTTGGATTTTTCACGATCAGTCGAATGTCGTTTCCTTCTAAAACGGCATCGAGGATATTTTCTTCTTTGATGATGGTTTTTAAAGTGTTTCGTTTATCGGATACGTTTTCTATTTTAAAAACATGGTCCTTCACTTGATTTGTGAGATCTTGAGGAAGCCCAAAAAATTGGAGTTTCCCAACATTGAGAAGAAGAGTGGTATCGCATTTTGTAGCTTCATCGAGATAGGCGGTGCTCCAAAGAATGGTGAGATGTCCATCGAGGAGTTGAGTGACCATGTCCCATAGGTCTTTTCGAGAGATAGGATCGACTCCGACACTGGGCTCATCAAGAAGAAGAATTTTGGGCGTTTTAATCAGAGCGCAGGCAAGTCCTAATTTTTGTTTCATGCCTCCGGATAGGTTTCTTGCAAGTCTTTGAGTGAAAGGAGATAAATTGCTAAATGAGAGTAGTTTATCAAATGTTTTTTGTTTTTGAGAAGGATCTATTCCTCTTAAGTTGGCATATAATTCTAGATTTTCAATGACGCTCAAATCTTCATAAAGACCAAATTTTTGAGGCATGTATCCAATGAGGGAGGAAATTTGTTCTTGATTTTCTATGGTATTGAGTCCGGATATCAGAATTTTTCCGGACGTTGGAAGAAGAAGTCCAGCTAAGAGACGCAAAAGAGTTGTTTTTCCGGCTCCATCGGGACCTACAAGTCCGATGAGTTTTCCTTCCGGTAAAGAGACGTTGATATTGTCGAGAACAAGCGGTAGAGAAGAAGAAAATCGATGAGAGACGTTTTGAATCTCAATCATGGATCAACTGCGAGTTTTACTGTTACAGGCATTCCTTGTTTGAGGATTTGATCGGGATTGTCGATATAGATTCGAAGACGGTAGACAAGATCTGTTCTAAGCTCTGTTGTTTGGACGGTTTTGGGGGTAAATTCGGCAATGGGAGAAATAAAGCCTACATATCCTGTATAGACAGGACCATTTTTTAAATCAGTCAAGACTTTGGCTTTCATGCCATATTTGACTTTCCCAAGATCCGGTTCCGCTACATAGGCACGGATCCAGATAGGGCAACTTAAAGAGAGTGTATAAACGGGATCGGTTGGATTGACAACGGAGCCCGGTTCTCTGACTCTTGTTAAGATGATTCCGTCATTCGGAGCATAGGCCTCTGTGTATTTGAGATCATCTAAGGCAACATTGACATTGGCTTCTGCGCCAATCACTGCTGACATGGCTTCGTCTCTTTTTGCTTTTGCATTGTCTAAATCTTCTTGAGAGACGCCTCCAACCCCAATGAGTTCTTTGCGTCTTTCCAAAAGAATTTCGGCGTTGATGAGGTTGGCTTTGAGCGCTTCTAAAGTGGCGATTGCCTGATTGAGTTTGCTGTCATATGGTGTTTTATCAAGAGTGGTTAATAGAGTCCCTTGCTTGACAAATTCTCCTTCTTCAAAAAAGAGTTCGTTGACTTGTCCTTGAACTCGAAACCCAATATCGACTAAGCGGACGTCGACATTGCCATAAAGAGTGAGGAGATGAGGATTTTCTTTCGGCTGAAATAGGTAGAAGAGCGTTCCAATTATAGAGGCTATAAGAAGAGCGGCGAAAATGAAATGTTTCATGAGTCGGTCTTTTTAATTTATAATTTGCATTTTGCAATAAGACGGTTTTTTTGCAATCAAACAATTTCTATACCGAAAAAGATTCAAGAATCGGTTTTGGGCGGTGTCGGCTTCCTTGCCCAATGGCGAGAAACTCGCTATTTTAGGCGAAGCAATGCTTCGTCCTCCATTTCCCGATTCTTGAATCATTTTATGTATATTGTCTGATTCCGCTCTAGATCATTGGCTTCGATGATGATTGTCCCTCGAGAGCTAAGTTCTTGAATGAGGGCATGACGATTTTGAAGGCTTTCTTCAGATGTTGCGTAATTATAGATAGGAGAGAATACATTTGAAAAATACAAAGTATCGATTGTTAGCTGATGTTTTTTGGCGAACTCTTTGAGTTCTTGAGCTGATTTAGGATTTAATAAATCAATAAGCTTAAAATGAAATCTCTTTTCATTGAAAATCTTTTGAATTTTTTTGAATTTTTCATCCGTAGATAACCAACTCGATCCGTTACGGACTTCATTCATTAAAGATGGAATGACAGAACCTCGCACAAAAAGATCCGGAGTGAGTCTTTCTTGTTTAGGATCTTCCGGTTTTGCTTCTTGTATTTGACCATTGACTGCTGTAAATTTTGAAACTTCTTCAGGGTGGTAGTATCTATTTGCATTGCTTGTTAATTCATTGCATATGCAGGTCATTGCATCGATGCGGTCATTGGCTCTTTGAAGTTTTGGAAGGATGTTTTTCCAAAAGAATTCAACCCTTTTACTACAGTCAACGAGTAGAATGGAAAGATCGTCCGGTTGTGTTCTTGCAGCAGCAGCATTGAATACAAAGAATCCGGATACTCCCATGATTGTATTTCCGGAGCGGGGTTCTTTGCTCAATCGATCAAGAGTTGCTTCTTGGCCTTTTTCATTGGTTGTTAGGAACAATCGATAATCCCATTCATCTTTGCCCTGATAGGGTTGCATTAAATATCTTGCTGCTATTCCTACTCCTCCTAATACGGCTAAGGCTCCAAGGGCGGTGATAATCAAATTTTTGTTAGAAATTTGATCTATAGAAGGTAAATTAAATTTTTTTATGTATGAAACTGTGGCTGTCATTTTTAATCTATTATTAGAGTTTGTTTGTTGTAATTATACAGTTTAATGAACATTAATAAAATGTTATTTTTGTTTGAATTTGGAATGTATACCGAAAATGATTCAAGAATCGGGAATTGGGCAAGGAGGCTTCTCAAAATTTGCATTCGGAGCGAGTGACCATTGCCCAATGGGCAAGGCACGAGTGAGAATCCGAATTTTGAGATAAAGCCGACACCGCCCAAAACCGATTCTTGAATTTTTTTCGGTATATAAAGGGAGTTTGAAAATATTATTAACCCGGCAGGCAAATAAGTGAGTGCCTGCCGGGTTAATAGCAAGATGAATGTTGCCATGGATGATGCACGGAAGCGAATCAAAAATTTGATGCATAAAAATTTCACTTGACGTCATAATGTCCGTATGAATTTAACGGGTTCAGCTGACGCTTGCCACTCTCGCATTGGAATGACAAAAACTCTCGTAAGAGACAAATTTAGACTTGTTGAAGCTCCTGCAATCTGCGCTTCCTTAAGTCTGAAGTGCGGCAACGTCAAAACAAGATGAACAAGATATGCTTGATACGCATGATGAAAAAAATAAAAGAGAGTTACCACAACCCGCATTAACAAGGACTATTTTGGGATGTTGTTTTGAGGTGATGAAGGAGTTAGGCCCCGGCTTTTTGGAACGAATTTATCAAGCGTATCAGGTACATCAGGTGTGTTAGGTGTATCTTGACTTTCATGTTGCCTTGGCTGTAGCTCTCGAAGATTTAACCATTTCTATGAGTCCCAATCTCGGTAAAATCCAATGTTTGATTTGATTATAACGCAAAGACCAAGTTGCGAAGACGCTAAAAATGAAAATATAAAATTTCTTGTGTGAAATATCCTGGGTAGATATCGAGTAGATTATGGAAGATGGCTGGTATTTAAAATCGATTGATGAAACTCTTTTTTTGCTTCAGAGCAATGAAGATGGTTTAAAGAGTGATTTTGCAAAGGAGCGGCTTAAAACGGAAGGGCTGAATCAATTGGGGACATTTAAGGATCGCTCCCTTTGGAATATTTTTTTTCAGCAGTTTTTCACGCCCTTTGTTTTGATTTTGATCGTTGCTGCTATTTTGAAATTGTTTACGCAAGGCGTTGTTGACGGGATCGTGCTTTTTGCAACCGTGTTTTTCATGGGGATGATCGGCTTTTTTCAGGAGATGAAAGCTGAAAAATCCATTGCTTCTTTAAGAAAGCTTGCAGCTCATAAATCGAAGGTGAAAAGAGATGGTAAAATCCAAGTGGTTTTATCGGAATTTTTAGTTCCGGGAGACATCATTTTTTTAGAAATCGGAGATACTATTCCTGCAGATGCTCGATTGATTGATGTTCGTGAGTTGATGACAAAAGAGGCGATGTTGACAGGAGAATCTTTGCCTTGTGAGAAAACGATGCAAACAATAGATCGTCCTGCATCTGTATTTGATCGAAAGAATATGGTGTATGCAGGGACGGTGGTTGTTCGAGGAAAGGCAAAAGCTGTTGTGACAAGCACGGGAATGTCGACTCAGATTGGACGTATTGCAAAAAGTCTTCACGAGATTCAACCTCAGACAACTCCTTTACAAAAAAATATTCAGTCGATTGGGTATTGGATGCTTCTTGCGATTGGAGTGATCGTTTCTTTGATAGCTTTGATCAGTTTGTATCGAGGGATGCAATGGCTTGATGTGATTTTTTTAGCAGTTGCAGCTGCGATTTCTGCAATTCCGGAAGGTCTTCCTGCCGCATTTACGATCACCTTTGCAAATGGTGTGCGTCTCATGGCTAAAAAAAACGCCATTATTCGTAAATTGAGCTCTGTTGAGACTTTAGGTGCGACAACTCTCATCTGTTCGGATAAAACGGGTACCTTGACTCAGAATCAGATGACTGTGAAATCGATTTTTGTCAATGGACAGATTCAACATGTTCCTTTTCAAAAAGAGACGCTTCATCAAGTATTGAAGATTGGAGTTCTTTGCAATGATGCTCACTTTGTTCATAAAGGAACTTCTTTTGAATTTATGGGAGATCCGACGGAAATCGCGATTTTAGAGGCGGCTCTTTATTTAGGAGAGGACCTTTCTCTTTTAAGACAGAAATTTCAAAGAAGAGCAGAGATTCCTTTTATCAGTGAAAATTGTTATATGGCGACTCTTCATAAGGATCAGGGCCGTTTTTTAATTTGTGTGAAAGGAGCTCCTGAAACGATTTTATCCATGAGCCGTTTTGTTTTGTCGGGATCTCAAGTGATCGCTTTTGAGGAAAATGAAAGAAAAAAGATCGATCTTGCGATTCAAGAGATGACAAATCGAGCGCTTCGTTTGATTGCTGTTGCGTATTTAGAAAGTGAGAAACCCTTTGAGTTGAAAGAAGAGAGTTTTTCAAATCATCTTATTTTTGCGGGAATGTTTGGGATGATTGATCCTCCAAGAAAAGAGGTCATTCAGTCGATTGAGTCGTGTAAAATGGCGGAGATTCGAGTGGTGATGATGACCGGAGATAATCCGATGACAGCGGCAGCCATCGCAGAAGAGCTTGGTATTTCATCAGATCATGTTGTGACAGGAGAAGATTTAGAATTTTTGCAGGAAGATTCTTTAAGGGATGTATTGCAAGAAACCTCTGTGTTTGCACGGGTAGAACCCTCTCATAAATTGAAATTAGTCAAAGAGTTTCAGAAATTAGGCCATGTGGTTGCGATGACGGGAGACGGTGTGAACGATGCTCCGGCTTTAGAGGCTGCAAATATTGGAATTGCCATGGGAATTACAGGAACTGATGTTGCCAAAGAATCGGCTGACATGATTTTGGCAGATGATCGTTTTGATACCATTGTTTCGGCTATTGAAGAGGGAAGATCTATTTTTTCTAGATTGCAAAACATTTGCTCTTTTTTTCTGATGACTTGTTTTGGAGAGCTTATCGGTTTAATTCTCAATGTTTCTCTCACGGGGCTTGCGCCGATTTTGCCCTTGCAGATTCTTTGGGTGAATTTGATTTCAGGTTCATTGATCGCGATCCCTTTAGGGTTTGAAGAAAAAAGTGGGACTGAAATGCAGATGCCTCCTCGACATCCGGAATCGAAATTGATTTCTCGGAAAATGGCGTATCGGATTAGTTTTTTAGCTCTTTTGTTAGGGCTGGGTTCTGTTTTTGTCTTTCTTTATGGATTGTCTTCTCTTTCTATAGAGAAAACAAGAACGATGGTGCTTTCTTGCCTTGTTGTTTTTGAATGGACGATGGCTCTTCATTTGCGCTCTTCGGTATTCACTTTAAAACAGCTTGGTTTCTTTACGAATGTACCTCTTATTGCTTCGATTGGGATTGCTGCTCTGTTGCACATGCTGATTGTATATGTTCCTTTATTTCAAGGATTGTTTTATACAACGGCTTTATCTTTGAATGATTGGTTCATTGTTTTGATCCCTGCCGCTGTGAGTTTTGTTGTAGAAACAGCGAGAAAGAAGTACTGGCCTATGTTGTTTGGTCATTTGTAAATTTTTTAAAAACTGTATACCGGGAGTGATATCTAAGAATTTGCATTTATCATTGATTGTCAATGAGTTGCGCTTTTTAATATGTTAGCGTTAAGTAGAAATGTCCCCTTTTTGCGTTAAGTTAAAATGTCCCCTAATTATCTAAAATTAGAAAAACATGTTTGTTTCTAAATAAGATTTTAACAGAAGTTTCTTTAAATACCAAAGATTGAGTCTTGTGCCGGTAGGCTGGGGTGTGCGAGGGGCTTCCCCTCGCTTTTCTTCTTAAAAATGCCTCTTCCTAGCCCAAACGAGCATAGCGAGTGCGGGAGCTCAGGGTCTGGGGGCGAGCAGCCCCCGAAAAAGATTTCCTTCAGAGAGATAGAGTCATACAAGAACCTTGCGACGCTGATAACGCCTCCATGGATGTTTGCCATTAGGACGATACCTTTCCTTGTGTTTGGCCAATGTATTTAACCTCTCTATGAGCTCTTTAGCATTGACTTCTTCCGTTCTTGCCTGCATTCGATGGTAAGGCACAGCTTTAAGAGGTGTTCCTTTGTATTCAATCGAAATGACATTGTCTTCTGTTTCTAAGACCACCACTTCCGCGTTTTTTAGAGTGTATTCTGGACGATCCGTTAAGATTTGATAGATTACGTTGTCGTATGATAAAGTCAGGTTTTTGGATAGTTTACGAGTCTCTTTGACACAAAAAATTCTATCCAAATTATGTTCAGGCAATAAAGCTCTGTGTGCGTTGTTTGGATCTTTTGGAATTTTGGCAAATTGTTTATTAAACTTTTGTAGGAAAGAAGGTAAAAAGGCATTGGCAGCTTCGATGTCGCTAATCTTGGCTATGCGCATTGCTTTTATTAAACGATTTTGAAAATCTCGATTGCGCCTTTCAACGCGCCCTTTTGCTTGGGGAGAATTTGCGCAAACAAGAGTTATGTCCAATTCATGCATTGCACGACCAAATTGGGTCATCCCAGTACCACTTACAGCTTCATTACGATTCACTCTGAAAACAGCGTGTTTATCTGAATAAAATGCCTCCGGTCTCCCGTGTTTTTCGATGTATTCACGAGTCGCCTTAAAGTAATCAAACAGATTTTCAGATTTTACAAATTTTAGATGCATTGTTTCACTACTGGCATCGTCAATGAAAACCAATAACGTACAACGAGGACCTCTTCCTTCAAACCAATCGTGTTCTGATCCATCAACCTGAATCAGCTCTCCTTTTTTATCTTTTCTAATTCTTAAGGGATGTATTTTTAACTCAGGTATTTGATTGGGAGTCCAAAGCCCATTTTTGATCATGACCGCCCTTACAGAACTTGTAGAAATGCTACAGCCTTGTTCAGCGAGGTATTCACAAGCTAAAGTAGGACCGAAATCTCGATGATCCTCTTGTTTGAAAAATTCCACAATTTGTTGTGTTTGTTCCTGGGACAGTCGATTATTGCTGGTTTTCCCCACCTTTCGAGAAATAACCCCTTTAGGGCCTTCTTGTCTCAATCTACGAACCAATCTCTTGATTTGTCTAGGGCTTATCTCTAAGAGTTTGGCTCCTTTTGATTGTTTTAATTGCTTATTTTGGATTTTAGTTAAAATTTCCAATCTATACAAGTCTTTATTGCTCATTGACATACGATCTTCCATTAAGTGCCTCGTTATTGGTTACCAACAACTTACACTTATCAAAAAGGGGACATTTCTACTTAACGGAAAGGGGACATTTCAACAAAATTTTAATAATATGGAAATAATGTTTAAAAATAATTATCTTTTATTTTATAATAGTATCAATAAATTAAAATAGTATTAGAGTTTATATGGTTGTTAGTTCTGATTCGAATCGTCATCGTTGCCCTCTTCAAGAAGAGTGGTCCTTTCCTGTGAACCATAGGATTTTTAGTTTTTTGGAACCTCCAGCTTTGGGACGTGCAGGAAGAGTGTGCAGAAAGTGGAATGAGGTCATTCAGTATAATGGAGGAGAGTACGTATCCCTTTGGGAAAAACAATATCGACGTCTATATAATATCCCTAAAAGCGTTACGGCAGGCGAGCTAGCTCAACGTTTGCCTGTAGGTTCTTCTTATAAAGAAGCGGTTCGGTTGTATTTTTGTACTATTTTTGATGCAGAATTTTATGAGCGTTATTTAGGAAAAGTGCCTCCGGCACCGCCTATTCCCAGAGGGATGCTCTCTTGGCAGGTATTGAATAGAGAGGATCCTTGCGATCCAACTACAACGATAGGTAAAGCGTATGCTTTTATGTATGTTCCTCCATATATTGAAATCGATATGGTTCCTGGTGATCGTTTAGATGGACCAGATGATCCAAATCATTGCAAGGCTCCTAGGTTCTTAAGAGAAAGGCCTGTGAAACAATTTTGGGAACGTAAAGTTCCTAAGTTTTTTCGACAAGAGACGAGGCCTCTGCAAACATTGTCAGGGAATGCGGCAGAAAGATGCATAGGGCTTAGTAAAGAATGGTTTAAAGAACAGGGGCTTTTAGTTCTAAAAGTACCTTTGACGATTAATAATCTCCGAAAGATATTTCAACACCCGAAAACAGGGAATCCATCAACTTACAGGTATATTTGGGGAAAAGTTGTTCAACAACATGGTGACACACCGATTCCGCCAGGGTGGATTTGTCTGAGAAAGGATGTGATTGGTAGAAATCTTTCATTTTCTGATCAACGAAATCTTGCTCAAAAATGTGGGGTTGAAATTTCTACATTAGCTCAGAGAGTTCTATTTGATTTTGTGGTACATGTTGGTTCAGGAACAGCTAACGTTTATCCGGATGGAGAAGCTCCATTGACTTATGCGCGTACTTCAACACTTGTTAATAATTGGTTTATGGCTTGCGGGGCCGGCGGCCCCTCTGGCTTGAGCGTCCGCGACGGCAGCTTTGACTACGTCGTTGTTGGGGTGGGTGTGGCGCTTCCTTCGGAAGTTCAGGCCATTGGTCCTTGATTACTTGGAATTTGTATTAGGTACTTGATTTTTGTTTTTTGGCAGCGTCGCTTCGGCGCTGAAATTTTTTTAAAATGAATCACTTTCGAACCCAGTATGCATTTTTTAAGGCGGTGGATAGCGTATATTGATTTGCGTGAGATAAAATTCCTAAATAAGATTGGAGTTTTTGATCCATTGACGTGGCATCGATTTTTCCTATTAAATAGTTTTCATATGCTTCCTTTAATCGATGTTTCATCCGTTTCTTTGTTCGAGTTCTCGTTATGACGTATTTTTCGAACAAAATAGAACCGACAAAGTCGATTCCTTGAGTTAATTTTCTAATCATCAGTTTTTTTGGATGAAGCTCTAATTGAAGTTGGGTCTGTAGAAATTCTTGAATGGTTAAGATCAAATATCTTAGGTGCATTTCGTCATTAGACAAAATAATGAAGTCATCGCAATACCTTAAATAGTATTTTTCTCTGAGATTTTGTTTCACGAAATCATCTAGTTCATGAAGGTATAAGTTGGCAAAAAATTGAGAGGTCACATTTCCTAAAGGGATTCCCACGGCTCCTTCCGGAGTTTCTTTGATTTTAAAACTATCGATGATCATGTCGATAATTTTCAGAGCTTGATTATCCTGAATATTTTTTCGAAGAAGGACCTTAAGGATTTTGTGGTTCACTGTATCGAAAAATCTTCGGATATCCATTTTTAATGCAAAACAAGGCAATTTTCCGTTAGTGCTGATTTTTTGAATCATTTTCTGTAGTTGTGTAACTCCGACGTGAGTTCCTTTTCTTAAACGACACGAGAGAGAATGGAAAATGAATTTTCTATCTAACTCCTCTGTCAAAATGCTGTACACTAATTGATGTACGAGCCGATCTCTGACAGAAGCTTTACTGATGTGTCTTTGTTTGGGATCGGTAACGTAAAATTGGTGATAAGAGGCGTGTTTGTATTGAAGGGTGGCTAAGTCGTGTTGTAGTTGAAAAATATTGTCTTCTAAATGCCTCTCAAAATATTGAACGTCTTCCCTTTTACGCTTTTTTCGTTTAAACTGATCCCAACTTTGAAAAAGTTGATGCAAAGAAGTCATTTTTGCAAAGAGAAATCGAGCTACTTTCATGACAACTCAAGTCCGATCTGTTTTAGATATTCCGATTTTCCATAAAATCTACGATCTTTATACATTGCTTCATAAGTACCAGCCAACGATTCCGAAACTTCAACGATATACGCTTTGGCAAAAATGCGAGAATACCACACTCGCTCTTTTAGAAGTTTTAATTGAAACCGGTCATCGAAAAGGAGAGGAACGGCTCGATTGTCTTTATAGGATCAGCGATAAACTTGATTTATTGAAAGTGCTGATTCGATTATCAAAGGATACTCGAACGATTGATAATCAACAATATCTTATGATTCAGGCATTGATACAAGAGATTGGAAAAATGGTTGGCGGCTGGATTAAGTCCGTCCCCCACTGAGTTGTAAGACTCAGCAGGGAAAATAACAGGATTTCCGAAGGAAGCGCCACACCCACCCCAACATTGTCGTTGTCAATGTTGTTGTTGTTGACGTTCAAGCCAGAGGGGCCGCCGGCCCCGCAATGGCGAGAAGACCTGTGCCGATGTCCATCCGCTACACCAGAGCCGGAAGCAGTAATCTCATCTGCCTCCATCCCTTGCATTTTATTGAGAGACCGGAATACAGAGATTCCTTCTCATTAGACGTCGGCACGAAGTTCTGTCTTGATGTGCTCTGCCATGATCCGTGAATCATTGGCATTCTGACATCTCTCTTTTGAGAAAAACGAACTGTTTCAGGTGGATTATTGCAATAGAACAATCCGACATTACCAAAACGGTGTCTATCGTATTGGATTTGCAAGAAGTTGTCGAAAGTATTTTTTTTGCGTTTTTTGCAACGTTCTTCGGTACAATTATTTGCGTAGTGGATTATACCGAAACAACCTGAAGAATCGGTTTCCGACTGCGTCGGCTGTCTCTGAATTTGAGACCCGCCTGCATCGCTTAAGCTTCTTAAGTTGAGCTGTTTCGGCGTCAGCTTCGCTTGGCTCAAATTCAGGAGAGCCTTCTTGTCATATTCCCGATTCTTCAAGTTGTTTCGGTATAATCATTCAGGTTTTTACTGCAGAAGTCTCTTCTTCGTCGATGAAAAAGAAAGAGACCAGTAAGGATTTGAGTTTCATTTTTAAGCTGCTGCTTAGATTCGCCTTGGCGGAGAGATGGTCTGTCACTTTTTTTGCAATTTCTTGAGTATGTTTTGAGGCTTTCTCAAGTTTTTGTATGTCTTTAATGGTTTTATCAGGTTTTGTTTTAAGGATATATCCTTCAATCAATTTTTTTAGAATGAATTGATCAATTAAGCTGAGGTCAACTTTTCCCTTATGTGGATTTTTTTTCTTTGTGAAAAAGTTATGTAGAAAGCTGCATATATCGAATGAAGGCTGAAGTAAATTTTTGAATGCGACTCTTTGTGTTTTTAAAGTTTGTGCATGCTCGGGAGATAATTGATAGCTTGTGCAAAGTTCATCAAGAGTCGTTGGATCTGAAAATGTTTCTATGAATGCATTTCTGATAGCAATACTTCTTGCTTTTTCTTGGAGTTGATTGTCGTCGAGCTCGTGATTCGGTGTTAAAAGAGTGATGAGACGATCAGCTAAATAATCATTGAAATGAGCCTCAATTTGTTTTTGATAGGCAGATTGAAGATATTGAAATGCTTGATAGGCAGCAAAGAGCACTGTTGTAGAAAAAACTCCGACAAGGATTCCTTGGGAAAAAGGTGAAATCATAGAGTCGAAAGAGTTTTGTGTGGTCGGAGTCATAACTACATTATATTGCTTTTTTTTGTTTAAGTGAACTGATTTTATTTGTGTTTGTGTTTTTTGTGTTTAATTAGTAATTTTTTTAGTTTCTTTTGTTATAAATATTTTTTACGTTCTTGAGTGAATTAAATGTCTATTGTTTTATTTCATTTCATGTTACAAGTATACCCGAAAATGATCCAAAAATTGTTTTTTTGGACGAGTTCAAAGCTCGCTTTTCTATTAGAAGCTGATTTTTGAATCATTTTCACGATTATCGAATTTTTAACAAAAAGTAGATCCATGACATCATTTCAAGATTTGTTTTCTCATAAAGAAATCCTTCGAGCCATAGAAGACGCAGGTTATAGCGTTCCCACTCCCATTCAGCAAAAAGCAATTCCCGAAGCCATTCGAGGTGCGGATTTGTGCGCTTCTGCTCAAACAGGGACAGGAAAGACGGCGGCCTTTATTTTGCCATCTTTGCTTCGTTTGACTGAAACCTCGAAAGGCCCTCAGAGAGGTCCTCGAGTTTTAATTTTGGTTCCAACAAGAGAACTCGCCATACAGGTCGCAAAAGAGGCTCAAAAATATAGTAAATACCTTCCTTCAGTGAAAGTGGTGACGATTTTTGGAGGTGCTTCCTATGCCATGCAGAACCGAGATTTATCCAGACCTTACGATATTCTTGTTGCGACACCAGGAAGACTTCTCGATCATTTAGAGAGAAGGAAAGTTGAATTTTCCCGTCTTGAAGTTCTGATTTTGGATGAGGCAGATCGTATGTTGGATATGGGCTTTATTCATGATGTGGAAGCAATCGCTTCAAGTACGCCGAAAAATAGGCAGACACTTTTGTTTTCTGCGACAATGAAAAAGGGTGTTGCAAATCTTGCTAAAAAGCTGCTTAAAGATCCTGTAGAAATCAGTGTCGAACCGACCACGATTCAAAGTCAAAATATTGAAGAAAAACTCTTTAAGGTGGATGGATTAGAACATAAATACCGACTGTTAGAGCATCTCCTTGGAGAGCAGGAAATGAAGCAGGTGATTGTTTTTACAGCCACAAAAAGACAGGCGGATCAATTAGGCGATAAATTGATGCTTAACGGAGAATCTGCAGCCGTCTTGCATGGAGATATGAGACAATCGCAGAGAACAAAGACCATTGGTAAGTTGCGAAAACAGGCGGTACGTGTGCTTGTTGCAACAGATGTTGCCGCTCGAGGAATTGATGTTTCTACATTGACCCACGTGATTAATTTTGACATGCCGATGAGTCCGGAAGATTATGTCCATAGAATCGGTCGAACAGGGAGAGCCGGCGCCACAGGGATTGCGCTTTCTTTTGTTTCAAGAAGAGACTTCCCGATGATTCGTCGGATTGAAGCCTATACTTCAAAAAAACTAGAGAACCATACAATTGCCGGATTAGAGCCTAAAGAAAAAGAGGCTTCTAAAAATTCTCAATTCCCTAAAAAACATAATAAAAAGCCTTTCAGACAAGGTAAATTTAGACCAAAATCATCTTTTAAAGCTCGTTCACGTTGATTTTTTTTGGTTCGTTGTGTTAGAATCGAGGCATGAAAGTTAGAAAATTTTTCAAGCTATCTGCCTCTTTTCTGCTGTGTCTTTGGACACGGTAATTTAAATTTCCCCCTTTAATTTTTTAAGTATTGATAAATGGATTTTCAGTCTATACCGATCTTCTGGTTGTTTCGGTATCAAAGATTGAAAAAATATTTCTAATGATTTTTTAAGGAATTTTTATGTCTATAGTAAGTTCTCGATCTCGTGTTGTTGTATGGTCTGTGTGGGCGATTGCTTCGGTGTTTTATGCATATCAGTATCTTTTAAGAGTGATGCCGAACATCATGTTGAATGACATTATGGATCGATTCAACATTAACGCTGCTGCCTTTGGTCAGTTTTCCGGCGTTTATTATATTGGATATTCTTTGATGCATCTTCCTTTAGGGATTATGCTTGATCGTTTTGGGCCCAAAAGGGTGATGAGCGTCTCTATTTCGATGACTGTTTTGGGGTTAATGCCGCTCATTTTCGCCGATTATTGGGTTTATCCTATTTTAGGACGTTTGTTGATTGGAATAGGATCTTCTTGTGCCATTTTAGGAATTTTTAAAATTGTTCGCATGATGTTTAATGAGGGTTCTTTTTCTCGCATGCTTAGTTTTTCTGTGATGATTGGTCTTGTTGGCGCGATTTATGGGGGCGGTCCTGTAAGTTATATGCGAGAGGTCATCGGCTATGAAAGAGTGGTTGAATTGTTTGCTCTTTTAGGGATTGTCTTGGCTTTTGTGACCTATTGGATTATTCCTCATGAAACAGCGCCTTCTCAAGGAACTGTTTTTTCAGATGTGAAAGAGGTTCTTCGGAATCCAAAAGTTTTATGGATTTGTTTTTCAGCAGGTTTAATGGTGGGACCTTTAGAGGGTTTTGCAGATGTATGGGGAACCGTCTTTTTAAAACATGTTTTTGGATTTGAAGGAGTGGTTGCAGCAAGTCTTCCCTCGATGATTTTTATGGGCATGTGTTTTGGAGCTCCTCTTTTAAGTATGATTGCAGACAAGTGTAAAAGCTATTTAGCAGTGATCATTGGATGCGCTCTTGCGATGTTTTTGATTTTCGGCTCTTTTTTATTGTTTATTTTTTCATCCATGATGACAACAATTGGATTTGTGTTGATTGGAGTGGCTTCTGGCTATCAGATCTTGGCCATTTATAAAGCATCCACGTACGTCCGCTCTCAAGTTGCGGGACTTACAACTGCGCTTGCAAATATGATCATTATGATCTTTGGATACATGTTTCATTCAGTGATTGGTAATGTGATCCATGCAATGGGGGGATCTGATCAGCCGAAGGCTCTTATTTTGGGAGTTTCTGTGATTCCGGTTGCTTTGCTTTTGGGTCTTTTAGGTTTTGTCGGTTTGGCTTTTAAAGAAAAGTCAGCTCAGCTTAAAAAGCCGAATTCAGTCTCTGTGATGGAATAAAAACAAGAAAGTTTTTCTTGTTTGAGGATGTTGAGAAAGCTCTCTAATTCTTCTTTTGTCACTAAAAAGGTGATTTCTATAGGAGCATTGAACCCTACTTCGAAAAAATGTTCCCCATGAGTAATGCCATGATGGCCGTAGCCGATCATGGCTCTTGTGGCAAAGCCTCCATGAATCTTTTGTGCTTTGGCTGTATCCAAAAGCCATTGGTATAAATGAATGCCGTGATGCTTATTCTGCTCGTATGTGTAAAATTTGAGACAAATACCTTTCATAATTTCATACTATCAGCGACCTTTGTTTTTTTATAATTTAAAGTTAATTTATTTTTTAAGTTTCTAATTTAATTGGTTTTAAAAATTTTGGCGATGATTTGTTGCGTTAATTTGATTTTTTTGAGATTGTGCGAATTTGAAAGAGGTTTGGATGAGCAAGGCTTTTTATTTATCTTTTTTTGTTGTGTGTAGTTCTTTAAGTGCGATGGTAAGAGCCGGGGTTGAGTATCAGACGGCGCCTGAAAACGATGATGGGACAGTTTACTACTACGAGCAAGATGTATGGTATGGTCCTGGATTTTATAACGGGATTTGGTTTGGTTCCGAGGGAGATTTTGATGATTGGAACTATTACCATCATCATGGCTATCCTCATTATTATCGCGGAGGTCATTATCATGGCGGCCATTATCATGGTGGTGGCTACCGTGGCGGCGGGCATCGCGGCGGCGGGCACGGCGGCGGCGGGCACGGTGGCGGCGGACATCATCGGTAAATGAGTTTTTGTTAAGGAGAAAAATCCTGATGTCTTATAGAATTACATGGTTCTATTAAGATTTTAGGGTTGTAATGTCTTCAGAAATCATGGCTCCTGTTGGTTCATGGGAGTCTCTTCATGCGGCGATTAAAGCAGGCGCAGACTCGATTTTTTTTGGGTTGGAAGCGCTCAATATGCGGTCTCATTCTTCGCACAATTTTTCGATCGAGGATCTTTTTAAGATTGTTGAACTTTGCAAAAGCCATCATATGAAGTCCTACGTCACGTTAAATTCGGTGATTTATGACGAGGATTTTGAGCTTATGGAAAAGTTATGTTTGGCCATTAAAGAAAGCGGCGCCGATGCTGTGATCGCCTGCGATATTGCAGTGTTGCAATTTGCCAAATCAATCGGCCTTAATGTTCATATTTCTACGCAATCCAATATTTGTAATATGGCAGCCGTACGATTCTATTCTCAGTTCAGTGACGTGATGGTTTTGGCAAGAGAGGTTTCTTTAGAAAATATTTCGTCTATTTACCATCGGATTCAAGAAGAAAATATTCGAGGCCCGAATGGGAAGCTTGTTGAAATAGAACTGTTTGTTCATGGTGCATTTTGTATTTCTGTTTCAGGCAAATGTCATATGAGCTTGATGGAATCGAATCATTCTGCGAATCGGGGCCAGTGCATGCAAAATTGTAGACGTAAATATCGCGTGATCGACGAACAAACAAATAATGAGCTTGTCTTGGATAATCATTATGTGATGTCTCCTAAAGACTTATGCACGATCGATTTTTTAGATAAAATCATTGAGTCGGGCGTTCGGATTTTAAAAATTGAAGGACGAGGGAGAGCCCCTGAATATGTGTATACAGTTGTCTCCACGTATAAACAGGCGGTTGAAGCCATTCAAAATGGGACATATACCCCTGAAAATATCGCTCTTTGGAAAGAAAAACTAGCGTCCGTTTATAACCGCGGTTTTTGGGAAGGGTATTATCTTGGAAGAAAAATTGCAGAATGGAGTGGCCAGCCAGGTTCTCAAGCAACTCAGCGTAAAACTTATATTGGTAAAATCACGAATTATTTTCCAAGGATTCAGGTTGCAGAAGTCTTGATTGAAAGCAATCAACTGAAGTTAGGAGATCGTATTTTGATCACAGGGACTCAGACCGGCGTTGTGGAGGGGATCATTGAGTCGCTTCATACAGATGGACCGGTAGAGATTGCAGAAAAAGGTGTTTTGGCCTCATTTTCGATTTCTGAGCCGGTTAGGAAAAATGATAAGTTGTATTTGATTGAGTCAAAAAATCCTCTTTCTGTGATATAAGCTGCAATTCTTTTAACTCATATGTCTATTTATGCAAGACAAAAAAACATGATAACGCCGAAGCGGCTGAGGATAACGCTTTCGAGGCGAAAGCTAAAGATATGCATGTTGGGGAAGCCCCAAACCCCATTAATGATTGGGGTGCGCATCTTTCCTGCATCATGTAAATCATTAGCCTTCGTTTCGAAGGCGTTATCATGATTGTTTAAGATACTTGGCTGTTTTAGAAGTTTTAGACATTGCTATTTCTTCAGGGGTTCCTTGAGCGATGATTTCACCACCAAAAATACCGGCATCGGGGCCTAAGTCGATGATGTAGTCGGCATTCAAGATGACGTCGATATTGTGTTCGATGATGACGAGGGTGTTTTTCTTGTCGGCAAGCTGATGGAAAATGGGCAGCAATTTTGCGATATCTTCACTATGAAGACCAACGGTTGGTTCATCGATGAGATAAAGCGTTTTTCCGCTTTCTCTTTTGGCAAGTTCTCTGGAAAGTCTTAATCGCTGCGCTTCTCCTCCCGAGAGAGTGTGAAGTTCTTGTCCAAGCTGTAGATAAGAAAGTCCAACGGATTCAAGAATTCTAAGTCGTTTGGCAATTTTAGGAATCGGCTCAAAGAAGGAAAGGGTTTCTTGAATGGTGAGATGTAAAATTTCTCCAAAGTTTTTCCCTTTATATTTGATTTCTAACGAAAGAGTGTTGAGTCGGTAGCCTTTACAAGATTCGCAGGTGATTTTGACAGAGGGTAAAAATTGAAGGTCGATCATTTTATAGCCAAGTCCCCAGCAGGTACGGCACATCCCTTTTTTGTGATTTGGACTAAAATGTCCCGGCATAAGACCTTTTATTTTGGCTTGAGGGAGTTCGGCAAGGTGAGATCGGATCAGAGGTTGAATATCGGTGTAGGTACTGACATCGGCGCGGATTGTTTGCCCAATCGGACTTTGATCGATGGTAATGACTTTTTCAAAAGCAGAAAGACCTGTAATGGTTGTCCCGAAAAGAGAGATCTCTTTTTTATTTTCTCGAACGGCAGCTTCTGCGGCAGGTTTTAGAAGATAGCGAACAAGCGTTGATTTACCGGATCCGGAGACTCCTGTAAAACAGGTGATGGCGCTATAGGGAATGGTAAGAGAGATGTTTTTTAAGTTGTGAAGATTTGCATTTTTGATTTCGATGCCTTTTGCAAGGGGGCGTCTTTTTTGAGGGATTGGGATTTTTTTTCTTTGACTAAGGTATGCGCCTGTTAAGGAATTCGGATCTTTTAAGATGGAAGAAAGCGGGCCTTGCGCTGTAATTTGTCCTCCTTCTTTTCCTGCTTTTGGACCAAAATCGAGAAGGAAATCTGCGATTTGAATGGTCATAGGATCATGCTCTACGAGAATGATCGTGTTATTGAGGTCGCGTAATTTTTGAAGTGCTTTGTTGAGCCGTTCATTGTTGAAAGGATGAAGGCCGATCGTTGGTTCATCCAGGATATAAAGACATGAGGTAAGGCCAGATCCTAATTGGCGAGCTAAACGAACTCTTTGTAACTCCCCGCCGCTTAAAGTGGGAGCGGATCGATTCAAAGAGAGATATCCAAGACCAATGGATTGTAAAAACTCGAGTGATTTTTGGATTTTAGAGAGGCTTTCTTGTAAAAAATGGCCGCTATCAAGAGTGATCTTTTGGACGAATAGATAGGCATCTTGAATGCTGAGATCGCAAAGTTCCGGCAGGGAGACATTTTCAATACGAACATTTCTAGCTAAAGGATTGAGCCTTGATCCCTCGCAGCTTAAACAGGTGCTGGCTTTGAGAAGAGGTAAGATGGATTCTTTGATTTCGGAGCGAGCCATTTTTGATGCTTTTGCAAAGAATGGATTTAAGCCTTGCCATTGAAGAGAAAGGACTTTTTTTTGTTTTTTGAAAAGAACGTCGATGGAAGGTCCGCCGTTAAAAATGAAATGAAGGTCTTTTTCAGAGAGTTTTTTTAGGGGCGTCTCGCAGTCGATATTGCATTTTGTAAAGTAAGCTTCCAAAAGAAAGTAGGCTGTATCAGAGCCTTTTTCTTTAAAAAGACGGTCTGCGATCTCTAAGAGAGAGAGTTTGAGAATTTCAGGATGTTCTAGAAGATGGGCGCCGTAGGTAAGACCTAAGCCTTGGCATTCTAAACACATTCCCGAGTCGTGGTTGAAAGAAAAGGTTTGCGGAGTGATGCGAGGATATGATTTTCCTGTGCTCTCCACTGCAAAATCAAGATTGAAATAAAGATCTTCTTTTTCTTTGGCAATGACAACGATCCCGTTGGAGCGTTCTGTTGCCTTTTGAATGGCTTCAAAAAGTCTTTTTTCATTTTTAGGATCGACACTCATTCGATCGACGACAAGATAGATCTCATTTTTACTTTTCTTTTCAAAAGGAATGGGTGCATCGATTTCAAAGTAGCTATTGTTCAAACGGATTCGAAGATATCCTTCTTTATTGAGATCGGAAATGAGTTCTTCAAAGGTTTGTTTTTTAGAAAGAGAAATGGGGGAAAGAATCTGGATTTTCTCTTGCAGAGGAAGAGAGAGTGCTTTTTGAACAACGTATTCTTTGCTGATTTGTTTGATCTCTTCTTTTGTTTCCGGATCAAAAGCGGTTCCTAAATGGGCGTATAAAATTCGTAAAAGATCGTAGCTTTCTGTGACGGTACCGATGGTGCTTCTCGGATTTAATCCTCCTGTTTTTTGTTCGAGAGCAATTGCAGGAGAGAGCCCATCAATGCGATCTACTTTGGGTTTTGCAAGGGGTTTGACTAAAGTGCGTGCATATGAGGAGAGAGTCTCTGTATATCTTCTTTGACCTTCTGCATAAAGGGTGTCAAAAGCAAGAGATGATTTCCCGGATCCGGAAGGTCCTGTAAAAACAGTGATGGATCCTTTGGGGATGTTTACAGAGATCGACTTTAAATTGTTTTGTGTCGCGTTTTCGATGATGATTTCTTCGGATGGCTTTTCAATTTTTGTTTTCTTTTGCGTGAGCGGCTGAAAAGGTTCTCTTAATACTTTAGCGGTGGGAGAGTCGTATTTGATGATGGTTTCAGGAGTCCCTTTGGCAACGAGTTTTCCTCCGCGAATGCCGGCTCCGGGTCCAAGATCGATGATCCAATCGGAAGAGCGGATAAAATCAAGATTATGCTCGATGACTAAAACCGTGTTTCCTTTTTCAACTAAAGAATCAAGAACATTGATGAGTCTTTGAATATCGTGGAAGTGAAGTCCCGTTGTTGGTTCATCGAGAATGTAGAGAGTTTTCCCTGTTTGAGGCCTAGATAGTTCTCTTGCAAGTTTAATACGCTGAGCTTCTCCTCCGGATAAGGTCGTTGAAGGTTGCCCGAGCTGCAGATAATCGAGGCCTACTTTGGAAAGCACTTCGAGTTTTTTGCGAATGGAGGGGATGGCTTCGAAAAGGATGAGCGCATGTTCTACGTCGGTCTCTAAAATGTCTGCGATGTTTTTATTTTTATAGCGAACTTGTAAAATTTCAGGATCAAATCTTTTCCCTTTACATTGAGGACATTCGACCCATGCATCTTCCATGAAATCCATGTCGATACGCACTTGTCCAAGGCCTTCGCAGTAGGAACAGGATCCTTCTTTGACGTTGAAACTGAAATGAGATGCGTTAAATCCTCTCAGCTTGCTCATCTGGAGATTTTCAAAAAGATTGCGAATATCATCCAAGAGCTTGATATAGGTTGCTGCATTGGATCTTGGCGTTCTTCCAATAGGAGACTGATCGACGGAGATCACTTTATCGATGTTTTCAAACCCTTGGATTGCTTTATGCTTTCCTACATTGAGTTCGGCTCCGTGAAGGTGGTTGGCAAGAGCAGGGTAGAGTGTCTCTGTAATTAAAGAGGATTTTCCAGAGCCGGAGACACCGGTGACGCAAATGAGGCCATTTAAAGGAATTTCTACATCGATACGTTGGAGGTTGTGATGAGAGGCGCCTTGAATTGTGATTTTTTCTTTAGAAACCTTTCTTCTTTTTTTGGAGACTTTGATTTCTTGCGAGAGATATTTTCCGGTGATTGATTTTGGATTTTGAATGATAGTTTCGACACTGCCGATGGAGAGGATTTCTCCGCCGTGCTTTCCTGCGCCGGGGCCTACATCAACAATCGTATCCGCAGCTAAGATTGTATCGATATCATGCTCGACAACGATGACCGTATTTCCAAGGTTTCGCAAATGAAGAAGCGTTTCGACAAGACGATGATGATCACTTGGATGTAAGCCAATCGATGGCTCATCAAGTACGTAAATTGCACCCACAAGGCCGGCTCCAATTTGAGCGGCAAGTCTGACTCTTTGAGATTCTCCGCCGCTTAAAGTCGGAGCGGTTCGATCTAAAGAGAGATAATCAAGACCTACATTGATTAAGAAGGAGAGTTTTTCTTGAATTTCTTTTAAAAGTTCTTCAGCAATTTGTTTTTCAATAGGCGGGAGGGTTAAATTTTTAAAAAAAGAAAAACAGTCTTCTAAAGAAAGCCTTGTGATCTCATGGATTTTTTTATCTCCTATTTTGGCCTCTGACGGATACGGCTTAATGCGAGATCCTTGACACGATGGACATACGTCTTCATGCATGAGAGCGGTCATTTTCTTTCGATAAAGATCGCTTTTTGCTTGAATGAGTCTTTCTTTGGCCTCATGAATGACCCCCTTCCATTGGACATATTCAACCCAGTGGGTTTTCTTCTCCGGATGGATGAAAGACATTTTGGTCCACTTTTGAGGGATTCCATAGAGAAAGGCTTCTTGTGCTTCTTTCGGGAGTTTTGCCCATGGCGTTTTGATGTTGAAGCGGTAAATGCGAGCCAAATTGTCATAAATATTTCCGTAGCGGACTGTATGATAGGAGCTGGCAACCGCGCAGCAATCTTCTTGAATGCTTAAGTCAGGATTGATGATTTGAGAGAGATTGAATTCTGAAGACGTGCCAAGTCCATGGCATGTAGGACACATCCCTTCCGGGTGATTAAAGGAAAAGTCATGCGGAGCTAAAGGGCCATAAGAAATATTTGATTTTTTGGCATAAGCAAATTGAGAAAAGGTGATTTCTTTGTCTTGGTCTACATTGTAGATACTAAACAAACCGTTGCCGAATTCGAGAGCATTTCCTACAGCTTCTGCACACCTTGAAGGATCCGATGTCGTCGTTCGATCGATGACAATATCGATATCATGGGCTACTTTTTTATCGAGTTGAATATTTTCTGTAAGATCTAAAATGGCGCCATCAACGCGTGCTCTGGTAAAACCTTTCGATACGAGCTCTTGAAAATTTTGGATGAATTCGCCTTTTTGTCCTTTAGCAAAAGGCGCTAAAAAAATCAGTTTTTCTTGTTTGGGAAGAGATTGGACTTCTGCAATGATTTTTTCTTTGCTTTGGGCGATCACCGGTTCTTTACTGATGGGGCAATGGGGAATCGAGATTTTGGCAAAAAGAACTCTTAAAAAGTCGTAGATGCCGGTCATTGTCCCGACCGTTGAGCGAGGGGTTTTTCCGGCTGTTTTTTGTTCAATGGCAATGGTTGGTGCAATCCCTGAAATATCTTCTGCGTCGGGTTTTGGGATATCTCCCAGGGACCTTCTGACTTGATGGGAGAGAGACTCGAGATATCTACGCTGTCCTTCGGCGTAGATGGTATCGAAAGCAAGGGATGATTTTCCGGATCCTGAGACCCCTGTAAAGACAATGAGTTCTTTTGGCTTTAGGCGTAAAGAGACGTTTTTTAAGTTATGAACACGGACGTTTTTGAGGATAATATTAGGTGCTTTCATGAGGGTGAAAGTATAGCCTTTATACCGGAAATGACTCAATGTTCATTTTAAAAGAGCTATTCTCGCTGTGCCTCTTCGACGATGTTCGGAAATTTCCTCGAAAAATTCACACTGAGAATAGTTTTAAAAAAAGAACCACTCTTTCGAGTGGCTCCTGAATACAATTCCTTAAGTGATCCTTCTAAAAAAATTAGAAGTCAAACCGAGAAGAGAGTGTGAGGCCGTGGAGATAGAGATTTCCTGTGGCTCCTGTTACAAGGTTTACTAAGGCATTTTGAAAGCGTGCCATTACGTTTTGATCCCAAAAAATGTTGAAATCATATCTTGCTGATAGATCCCAATAGTAATTTTGGTTGTCAAAGTAGGATCCCCATCCTAATCCTACACCAAGTTCAGCTGTTGGACGTAGAACATTGTAGTTATGGAAGCTTCTCATAGAAGAGTTGTAAACACCACCCGTCTGAGTCGCTGCTTGATAGCTTCTTAAATGCGTATATTGAGTATAGAGGAGACTGCCGCTTGCTTTCCCTTCAAAGCGGAACCCCATTCCAAGCATCCAGTGTCCGATTGTTCCAAGCATTGGACCGATCGCCCAGCTATGAGATTGGTTTTTTGATAGGGTAGGTTGGTTGGGGTCGGATGGAGGATTTTGAACGAACAGATTGAAGTTTTGACGGATCCAGAGAGCTCTCATGCCAGCATATGGAGAGATTGAAATCTGAGTCCCTTCATAGTATGGACGGCTGAAAGCTGCATCGAGCATATCAAGATGCATTTTCCATTTTGAATGGATGCCCGTAGTTTCGGACCCCAATGAGAGCCATGGACTCGTGGAATATGGAGTTTCGTTAGAAGTTGTATTTGTGCTTGTGATGGATTGATGGAGCCATGTATATTCGACCCAGCCGGTCCAATCATCATAGTTTGTATCGAATCCAAATCCTACTTTAAATCCAGGCTTATAGTTAAAATCAGGAAGAGGTGTCGCTTGAGACGCGTTTGATCCTGAAGGGGTCAGCGAATGATTAATGATTGCTGTTTCCATGGATTCTTGAGAAACATGCCAGTAAATAAAGCTTGCAAATGCATTGAAATTCCAGCTGTTTTTAACAGAAATAGCGGCAGGTGCGTTATACGCAGCTGTATAGCATTTTGGAGCTGAGTCTAATCCGAGTCCTTGCTCAAGGCATTGGCATGGATTTTGTGCGGTGTTATTTGCAGCCATCAATGATGTTGCTAATAGTGGGGATAATAAAAAGAGAGATTTGTTCATTTTTTATGACTCCGATTTTTTAATCATTTGAATTGAAGTCTTTGGCAAGGGAACTTCTCAAATTTATGCAAAATCGAATCCAATACAGCAATGAAAGGATCCCGATTTTGAAATAAATTCCGTTGCAAAAAAAATTTTCAAACTTCTTGTGAATGTAGAGATTGAATTTTTTTTTGTAAATGAAAAAAACCACTCTTTCGAGTGGCTCCTGAATACAATTCCTTAAGTGATGGCTTCTAAAAAATTAGAAGTCAAAACGTGAAGAGAGTGTAAGACCGTGGAGATAGAGATTTCCTGAGGTTCCTTCTATCCCATTGATGCTATTTACGAAGTTGATCATCATGTTTTGATTCCAGAGTATGTTGAAATCATATCTTGCAGAGAAATCAAAATAATAATTTTGGTTGTCTAGATAAGATCCCCAGCCTAAGCCTAAGCCAAGTTCAGCCGTTGGTCTTAGCGTATTCTCATTGTGAGTGCAGCTTGTGTTCGATGCACTTCCGATATCGCCAGTGTTATCGATGGGATAGAGAACTTCTTGATGATTTTTGATTTTTGTGTACTGAGTGTAAAGAAGGCTAGCTCCGGCTTTCCCTTCAAATCGGAATCCCATACCTAACATCGAATGACCAAGGGTTCCCAACATTGGACCAATAGCCCAGCTATGAGATTGGTTCTTTGATAAAGAAATTAAAGGTTCCGGAGGGAGCATTATATTAGGCCGGTTAGGAAATGTTAGGTTCAAGTTTTGACGGATCCAAAGAGCTCTTAATCCAGCGTATGGAGATATGGTGATTTGAGATCCTTGATAAAAAGGGCGGCTGAATGCTGCATCTAATTGGTCAAGATGCATTTTCCATTCGGAATGAATCTCTGTTATTGAATTAAGAAGGAGCGATGTTATATATGGTTGTGATGGAATACTTAACGTTTGTATCCAGCTAATAAACCATGGACTACTTCTGAATGGGTTGTCTGTTGACGCTGTATTCGTGTGGCTTGTTGATTGATGAAGCCATGTATATTCGATCCAGCTTGTCCAATCATCATAATTTGTGTCAAATCCCAGACCGATTTTAAATCCTGGTTGATATTCAAAACTTGGCAATGCTCGTGCTTGAGTTGTATTTATGGAGGGTTCGTTAAATGAAATGATCGAGGCTGTGGTCATGGCTTCTTGAGAAACATGCCAATAAATAAAGCTTGCAAATGCATTGAAGTCCCAGCCGTTTTTAATAGAAATGGCAGCGGGCGCGTTATATGCAGCTGTATAGCATTTTGGAGCTGAGTCTAATCCTAAGCCTTGTTCAAGACATTGGCATGGATTGGAAGCGTTTGTGCTTGCGCATAAGGTTGATGCTGCAAGGAGAATTGGTGGAATGCGGTGTTCTTTTTTCATGATGAAACTTTTTATTGTTAGGTAAAAAAAAGAGCCACTTTGAAAGTGGCTCCTGAATACGATCCTTAGCTTTTTGTTCTAAAATTAGAAGTCAAAGCGTGAAGACAATGTGAGACCGTGTAGGAAGAGGTCCCCTGTGGTTCCGTTTGTACCGTAGAGATTCTGTACGAATCGAGTCATTACGTTTTGATTCCATAATACATTGAAATCATATCTTGCAGATAGATCCCAGAAGTAGTTTTGGTTATCAAAGTAAGATCCCCATCCCAATCCTACGCCGAGTTCTGCTGTTGGGCGCAGTACATTGTAGTTATGGAAACTTCTTGCAGAAGAGAATGCGCTGGCACCTGTAGCTGATTCATTGTTTCTTAGGTTTGTGTATTGAGTGTAAAGAATGCTTGCGCCTGCTTTACCTTCAAAGCGGAATCCCATTCCGAGCATCCAGTGCCCTATTGTTCCGAGCATTGGACCTACAGCCCAGCTATGTGATTTGTTTTTTGACAAATGTGTCATTGTTGCGTCTGTAGCATCAACGTAAGATACATTGAAGTTTTGACGGATCCAGAGACCTCTCATACCAGCATATGGAGAAATTGTGATTTGCGTTCCTTCATAATATGGACGGCTGAATGCTGCATCCAACATATCCAAATGCATTTTCCATTCTGAATGAACATCTGTAGCATCAACTGTAAAATTAAACCACAAGCTGTCAGTATATGATGCGCCTGCAGGAGCTGTGCTTGTATGGCTTGTTGATTGGTGGAGCCATGTATACTCTACCCAGCCGGTCCAATCATCATAGTTTGTATCAAATCCAAATCCAACTTTGAAACCAGGTTTGTAGTCGAAATCAGGAAGAGCCATTGCGTTTGTATAGTTGGTTGATCCTGATGTTACAGGAGCAATTGCTGCTGTTTCCATGGACTCTTGAGATACGTGCCAATAGATGAAGCTAGCAAATAGGTTAAAATCCCAGCCGTTTCTTACTGAAATTGCTGCAGGAGCATTATATGCTGCCGAGTAGCATTTTGGAGCTGTATTTAATCCTAATCCTTGCTCTAAGCACATGCATGGATTGTTTGACTGACTTTTTGTTGCCATGTCTGCAGATAATGTTGATGCAATCAATGCAGCAACCGAAGTTAGTGAAAACGTTTTACTCACTTTCATTTCTCCTTTAAGGAAAAGTTATTCATTCGTGAGTGTAGCGAATAAAGATTTTTTTTCCTAACATTTTTTGTAAATTTGTTGTAAGAAGAAAGATGAAACGATTCTCGAATGCGGGTTGGAAATTCGCTGGTTTCTCGAGAGAGTTTTCCCTGTTTTTGTGTTGGTTTATGGAGATGAGAAAAATATACCGTGAGCAGTCAAAATTGTCATTTCCGATCGCATGCGGTATGTACCCGTTCCAGTTGAAAGCCATCCAAGAAAACCGATGAAAAGCTCTCAAATTTCGAATCAAAGGTCAGGGTTACTATTGCCCCTGACCTTTGCTTCGAAAATTGAGGCTTTTCATCGGTTTTCTTCTCGGGGTCTTTCAACTGGAACGGGTATTGGTTTTTAAAAAGGGTTGAAATATGTTTACGCGAACAAAAATTGTCTGCACGATTGGGCCTGCTGTGACATCGTATGAGAAAATGGTTGAGTTGATGCAGGCAGGAATGAATGTGGCTCGGTTGAATTTTAGTCATGGAACGCATGCAGAGCATTTACGAAATATTGAGAATTTAAAAAGAGCTAGAAAAGAACTTAAAAAGCCGCTTGCTTTGATGATGGACATGAAAGGCCCAAAGCTTCGCTTAGGAAAAGTTGTAGATGGCGTTATTCAATTAAAACCCAAACAAAAGATTCGTCTTGTGAAAGAAGAAGGATCCAAGGATGGAATTTTTTTAGATCCTCCGGAAGTTTTGTCGATATTGCATCCCAAGATGAAGGTTCTTTTTGATGACGGTTATATTGTAGGAATTGTCGATCATGTTGAAAAAGATGCTGTTGTGATCGAGATTCAAAATGCAGGTCCTTTAAAAAGCAATAAAGGTGTGAATATTCCGGGAGCTATTTTACCTTTGCCTGCATTAACGCAAGAGGATCTAGAAGATCTTGCCTTTGGCTCTCAGCATGGAATCGATTGGATTGCAGCGTCTTTTGTCCGCTCTCAACATCATCTTTTGCTCATTCAGGATTTTTTAGCAAAACAAGGCTGTGATATTCCTGTGATTGCAAAAATAGAGAGTACTGAAGGGGTTGAGAATTTTGATCGGATTTTGGAGTTTGCCGATGGGATTATGGTGGCTCGAGGAGATTTAGGTGTTGAGCTTGATTTGGCGCTCGTGCCTCCTTTGCAAAAAAAAATCATTCGGAAATGTTGCTTTGCTTCAAAACCCGTCATTACAGCGACTCAGATGTTAGAGTCGATGATTACACATCCTCGTCCTACAAGAGCAGAAGTTTCTGACGTTGCCAATGCCATTTATGACGGAAGTTCTGCGACGATGCTCTCTGCAGAGACAGCGGTAGGGCAGTACCCGATTGAAACGGTGCAATGCATGAAAAAAATTGCAAAAGAGGCAGAAGACGATTTTAATTACCGCCACTTTTTTGAAGAGATTTCTTTAAGAGATTGTGTAGGGATCGCTTCTTCTTTAGCTTTAGCTGCCGTTCGTACAGCGTATAGCGCGAATGCAAAAGCGATTTTTTCGATCACAACCAGTCGAGAAACGACTCGTTTTGTCTCTCGTTTAAGACCTCAAATGCCGGTGATTGCAGTGACAAGAGAAGAAAAACACTTTCATCAGCTTAGTTTGAGTTGGGGAGTCATTCCTATTTTTTGTCCTGAATGTACAAATTCTGAACAAGCGTTTCAAAAAGCAGCCCGTTTTGCAATGGATGAAGGGATCATTGCATTTGGGGATGTGATCGTGGTGACAGCAGGAACTCCTTTTGGACAAAAAGGGGTGATGAACTTCATGTTTGTGGAGAGTGTTGGGGATGTTTTGCTAAGAGCTTTGAAAGGAGAAGGTCATAAAGTGACAGGCCAAGTTCTTTTTGTCACATCTCCAGAGATTGCCGAGGATCAAATTCGGGGAAAAATTGTTGTTTTGACGCACTGCGATCACACGTTTTTGAATGTTTTGAAAAAAGCAAAAGGAATTATTTTGCAAAATAGTTTAGAGGATCGATTATCGGAGCAGTATCTTGAGATGGAAATGCGGAATTTGCAAGGCTCATTTGTCATTCGTGCTCAAGGCGCAATGTCTATTTTGCAAAAAGGCGAAGAGATCACCTTAGATCCTCAAAAAGGACTTGTTTATCGAGGAAGCGAAGAGTCATTTCAGTTTTCCCATTTCCCAGCTTAAAATGCTGATGGCTGCAATCGGTGCGGTTTCTGCGCGAAGGATGTTGGGGTTTAGATGAATTCCACTTCCTTTGTTGAGAAGAAAGGCAAGTTCATCTTCAGAAAAGCCTCCTTCCGGCCCTGTAATGAAGAGAAGGGGGGATTGAAGAACAAAAGATCTCTTTTGTTGAGGCCTTGCATCTCCAAAGAAGATGCGGTTTTCTTGAAGACAGAGATCTTCTAGAGATTTTACTTTTTCAAGCGATGGGAGGTAGAGTCTTTCTGATTGTTTTACAGAAGAAATGATGATCTGATGAAGTCTTTGCATTTGATGTTCTGAGAGATCTTCTTGTTTTGAATATTTTGCCGGATATAAGAAAAAAGCGTCAGCACCCAGTTCAACTGCTTTTTCGATCACCCATTCGAGTTTGGAAGGTCTCATGAAAGGAAGACCGAGTCTGACGCAGATCTCCGGTTTAGGAGAATGCTCTGCAGAGAGAATTTTGAGCGTTGTTTTATCTTTTTCGATGCGAATGACTTCAGCAGAGGCGATGCTTCCAAGTCCATTAATGATGTCTACTTTTTCTCCGATGCGAACGCGCATTACGTGTGCAAGATGTCGATGTTCTTGTTCTTGCAATTCAACAGTTGGAACATTGAAGCTTTTGATGTTTAGATAGAATCGTTCTTTATGCATGATTGATTTTATACCAAATTCTTAATATTTTTTATATTATACATACTGTAATCGTGCGACTTGTTAGCGTTAAATAGAGCCCGGTCTACAGAGAGACTTTTTGAAGATTTGAGAAAAGTCATGCAATTCTTCTTCTTTGAGATGCTCTTTGGCAAGCTCTTTGAGGATATTGAGATCGAGTACTTCAAATGCGCTTAAACGCTGAAAGTGACGATACAGGGGAGGGTAATTTGCAAAGTTGAAGATGAGTTTAAAACGAAAATCTTTGGTGAGCGTTTCTTTGAGGTCTTTGTAGGGAATGATTTCGTCGACTTGAATGGGTAAAGGAGTTTGATGATCGGAAGGGAGCATGATGGAAAAAAACGTGTTTTCATAGATTGCTTTGAGCGTTGCAAGGTGAGGGAGCAATTCTTGGAGTTTTTCTTTTTCTTCGGGGAGGATGATGCAGATGCAATCTTGACGAAATCGTTTATAAAGGACTTTGGGGGTTTGTTGTTTCCAGCGGTTATGTTGCCAGAGCCATTCTCCCGGATTTTGAGCGATGCTTTTTTGCATTAAATGAAGAGCTTGATCCATCATTAAGGGGATTGCTTCATCTAAGGGTTTTGTGAGATCGGGCCAGATGGGATCTGCATAATGAATTTCGTATCCTTTAGAGGTTCTTTGAGTCGATGCAAAGATAATGGGACATCCCGTTTTATAACCTAAAAGAGCGGGCGCTGTTGATGTCCAAGCTCTTCTTCCAAAAAATGGAAATGAATAGCCGCTATCCGGCATTCCTTGATCTCCTACAATGCCAATGAAAGATCCCTTTTTAAGCGCTCGAAGACCTTCTAAAACGGCATTTCGAGGATGGATGATTTTCCCTCCATTTTTTTCTCGAATCGAGATGATCCAGCGGTAGAGATAGTTGTTTTTTATGGGTTTCCCGATGGCAATTCCTTTCATTCGTAAAGTCCCATCTAAAAATAGAATTTCCCAGTTTGCCTGATGGCCGCAAAAGAAAATGATCCCTTTCCCCTGGTTGTAAACGTTCATGGCAACTTCCGGATTTTTACAGAAAAGGATCCGTGAGAAATCAGTTTCTTTAGCAAGACGAGGATATTCCAGGCAATTAATGACAAGATTTTGAAATGATTTTTTTGCGATTGCGATCAGCTCTTTTTGAGAAAGGTGAAGATCTGTTGCTAAAGCAAGATTGCTGAGCGTTCTTTTTCTAAAATCTCTCATGCAATAAAAACAGAGAATCCCTAGGATGTTTGCAATTTTACGAATGAATGAATAAGGCATCCATCCAAAAGGGGATGTGAATGCGCGTATGATGCAGTATTGGATATATTCTTTATTCACAGCCATGAATGATTTTTGTCAGTTGTTTGGAAAAATCAAGATGGGACACGCTCTCTCGGATTGTTTTCATTCTCATCTCTGTTTTTGGTTTTTTTAAGCTCATTTCTAATGAAAAAACGATGGAATCTATATCGAATAGATCCTCGATGATGATCCCATTTTGAGGGGTTAGAATTTCATGTCCTCCATTGAATTTGGAGGAGATGACGTTCAGCCCCATGGCGAGCGCTTCAATCGTTACATTCGCAAAGGGATCGTAAAAAGAAGGAATGATCAAACAGTCTGCCAATTGATAAAAGGAAGAAATGTCTTCTTGGTGGCCAAAAAAGAAAACTTTCTTTTGAAGTCCAAGCTCATCGCTTCGTTGTTTATAGAAATCAATGCGGCTCTCTTTTCCAACAACAGAGAGCTGAAATTCTTTTTCTTTGATTTTTGAAAGAGCTGTAAGAAGAGAAAGAAGCCCTTTTCTTAAGTATCCATTTCCAATGAAAAGAAACTGAAAAGAGTTCGGATCAAGTCCTAATTTTTGAAGTTTTTTGGGTTTTTGATCTTTTGTCTCTTCAAATGGTTTTTGCATTTCATGCCATTCGACACCATTGTGGATCACTTCAATTTTTTCAGGATGGATGTTGTAGTGTTCAAGAATTTGATCCTTTACCATGAAGGAGTTGGTGAATAATTTTCGAAGAGAGGGATTTTCAAAAGCCTCTTTTTCTAATTCAAGGATTTTGCGATGCATGGGATTGATTTGACAGAGAAGGTGCTTAAAGGCGCCTTCTATCCGTTTTCTACTTTTTAAGTAAGCAATATGAGCTCCGTTTCCTGCTCGAATATGGGTTTGAAAACGGTTTCGATCCATTCCAAATATAAGATCTGCTTTTGTTTTTTTAAGCCAGGCTTGAACTTGCTTATCAAATTGTTCAAGACGCCATGAGGGGGGCCACTTAGAGGTTTTGATTGGATAAAAGGAAATGGATGGACTTGAGCTTTGAGAAGGATGTGTCGTCAAAATACTGACTTGAGCGCCTTCTTTTGCAAAAGCATCTGCAATACGGAATGCGTATTTTTCTAAGCCTCCAAATCTAGCCGAGTTGGATTTTAAAAGAACGACGTGTTTTTTAGCGGGCATTGTCGGCAACTACTGAAATTGTATTGGCTTGAAGCTCAATACGAAGATTGAGTTTTTGATGGCTTGCCGTATAAAATCGAAAACGATTCATATAGCTACGAAAGCGATTGCGTAAGTATTCTTCTCTCATATGAGGTGCAATTCCATGAGACTCATCGTTTGAATTGGCGAGGACTTTGGCAACATATCGATTTTCAAGCTCGTGTGGATAGATGAATTGAGCACTCCATAAAAGATTTTCTCTTTCTGTTTTTGGGGCTGCAATCACAACGATTTGAATCATGTCTTTGACGATATCTAAAAATAAACGGCTGATTCCTTGAGCATAGAGAGTTTCTCCAATCACTTTGATTCCATTTTTTTTGACGATAAAATCATTGGAAGAAATCGAATAGGTATCAGGATTGAGCGTTTGACTGAATTTCGGAGGGAAAAAGATGGTGATCGGAATTGAAAATCCAATGGGTAAAAAATCTTGTCTTGAAAAGTCAATTCTCAAAGATTTAGCGGAGATATCATCGATGAGGAAAGGAGTGTCCGAAAGCTGCGGAATGTTGATTTTTTTCCATGAATCGGGAACAAGGAAGCTGATTTCATCAGAATTGTTTTCTGCTTGGATAGCATCGAGTTCAGAGTGGCTGATTTCGCTTAAATTGAATGTGAGCTTTAATCCTCGATTTTTGATTTTCTTGACGATTTCTTCAGGTCCGTTGACAGTGACAGAGAGTTGATAAGGCCATATATCAAGAAATTGATAGCCTCTTGGGGATTCTCCGGTAGGTTGTGTAATAATTACAGGAATTTTTTCTGTGATGAGCTTGGTTTGTTTGATGATGAGCTCTTGAGACGTTATATGATCGATGGCTTTGGTAAGATCGATTTTTGGATCTGTGCAGAAAATATTTTTTTTGGAGATATTTGCAATCCATTGATTCGGTTGCCCGGAGGCATCAATGATGACTTCTAAATCTTTGGTGGAAAGTTCATCGAGAATTTCTTTATTTCCTTGAACATTGAGATTGATTTTCTGATTTAATCGTCCGTTATCAAGCATTCCTTCTACAGTTTTCCCGACAGGCAAGTTGACAATACGGATCGGAATATTAGAGAGTGTTTTGCTGGTTGTAATGGAATGGTGGATGACAAACCAAATAATGATCGCTAAAAGAAAAGAAATGAGTTTCCTTTGCCAATGATCAATAAAAAGTTTTTTAAATAATGAAATCACGATTTCAACCATTGAATGAGATTAAATTTATCATGAGAGCCGGTTTTTGGAGGAGGATTAAAGATACTGCGGATGACGCCTTTAAATCGATCGATCTTTATTCCGCGAGTCATGATCCCTTCTCGTGCGATCGAAACTTTGCCGGTTTCTTCAGAGACAACGATCACAATAGTATCGCAAATTTGACTAATGCCAAGTCCTGCTCTGTGACGAGTCCCCATGGATTTTGTGATTTGTGAAGATTCTTCGGCAAGTGGTAAAATCGCGGCCGCTGCAAGAATGAGCTTATCTCTGATGATCACAGCTCCGTCATGAAGGGGGGTGTTATTGGAGAAAATGGTCTCTAGTAATTCGGATGAGAATTCGGCATGTAAAGAAACAGCTTTGCGTGCATATTCTTCCAAAGAGTCTTCATTTTCTAAAAGAATGAGAGCTCCGATTCTTTTTTCTGACATTCGATATACGGAGAGTGCAAGTTGATCGAGAACTTTATCAACTTCTGACATTTCTCTGTGTCTTTTCCCTTTAAAACTGAGCTTTGAGAGAGCGCCTCTTAATTCAGGCTGAAAAATCACAATGATGGCAATGATTAAGACATTTCCGATCAAGACCATGATCTTATGAAGAACGGGAAGATTGAACCAGCTGGAGGCTCCTAAAATAAATAAAAAAGCAAAAAATCCCAAGGCGAGATCCATCGACTTGGTATTCCATAAAAAAGAAAGGATGTAATTGATCATGATCGTAATGATCACGATTTCTAAAAAAGACATGAAATGGGGCATCTTTTAAAATTTGCTTTTTTCCCCTAGCCTTTTATCCTGAGTGGTACAATCTTTTCAATATTTGATTTATATTTTCTGTAAGATTCTGATTGTAAGTGTGATGCTAATCCACTGTGTAAGGTTTGTGTAAGTTTTTAATTGAATATTGTTTATTTGGTTTTTTTGCTATATTTGCTCCATGTCTATTTCAGAATTTCATTTTTCATTTGATCCCAAGTCTTTATCTCCAGAGTTGAATGTTATTCAACAATGGCAAGAGTTGGGTGTGGTTGCATGCTCGGTGCAATATGTACAGTCTACGATTAAAAAGGTTTCTCGCGCTGCTCTTTCTATTTTTGAAGAAGATGCGGATGAAGCGAAAAAAAGAGAACTTGCGAGATTGGCGGATCAAAAGGCTTTTGACCGATCTACAGCTCAATTAAACCAGAGTCGAGCTCAGAGGCGAGCTTTGCGAGCTAAGAAGCCGGAAGAAGCAAATAGGCTTTGGAATCAGTCGCCTAGAAGAGAGATAACAAGTTCTCGGAGAGTTCAATTTAGTCCTGACGTAGAAATCATTGAGGCTTTTAAAAACAAAAAATAATCAGGCTTTTAATCGGGTTTCTTCTCGGGGCCTTTCAACTGGAACGGGTATAAGCCTCAAAAGATCTTTTATCCACCTTTGGCTTATTTTTTGATCAATCCCTCTTTGAACAACTTGTTTAACGATGTCATTATAAAGTTCATATTGCCCGAATAATTTCAATGAGGAAAGCATTTTCCCAAGGCGAACATCCCAATTACGCCAATATCGTTGTGAGGAATTCAAAGAGTACGTTTGATCGATTGTAGAATCCAATCCATCTATCCCCCACGATTTTGCAACTAATTTCACTCCCTTAATGTAACTTTCCATGAAGATCTTGTTTTGTAAAAGAATTTGAATATCGCCCGGATAAACAGTGTATTTTTGACCTTGTTGTTGACTGGGTCTATCCACAGGAAACATCCACCAATCAAATCCCTCGCCAACATGTGTTGCTAAAGGTTCCCATTTGCCCTCAGAAGCATATTGACACAATTCCTGCAGAGTCTTTTTCTGAGTGTCAATAATCTCTTTCAGATGAATACTGGAATGAACAAAATTTTGGGTAACTCCCTGATCAGTGTTTGCGCTATGTCTAAAATGGTTTTGGACAGTAGTAGAAGAGTTGGAATTTTGGCCTTGTGAAACGGTTTTTTGAGGCGATGTCTGAGCAGGTGTCGGCAGAACAGGATTGCTTTGAGGAATCGATTCTTTATTGAAAAAAGATATACCGAAACAACTTGAAGAATCGGTTTCTGACTGAGTCGGCTTTACCTCAACATTCGAATTCTCACTCATACCTTGTCCTAGGGCAATGGTCATTCGCTCCGAATGCGAATTTTGAGGAGCCTTCTTGTCATATTCCCGATTCTTCAAGTTGTTTCGGTGTATGGCGTAATAAAATACGCCCGTTAATACCGTTATAGGAACTAATGTCTCAACAACGAATCTTTTAAATGGTGTAATATTTATTTCTGATAAAATCATAAAACAATGTAATCAATAATTATTATAAATCTATTTGTTAATTAATTTTAAGTAAAAAAATATTTTTATCAAAACTTTTATTTAAAAAGTTATGCCGAAACAATCTGAAGAATCGGGATTTCGGCAAGAAGACTTCTCAAAATTCGCATTCGGAGCGAATGACCATTGTCCTAAGGCAAGAGATGAGTGAGAATTTGAATTTTGAGGCTTTTAATCGGGTTTCTTCTCGGGGCCTTTCAACTGGAACGAGTATAGACTCATTCTGGACGTTGTGCCTGAAGTGGGTTTTAAAATTGGATTCCTTTGAAAATATCGATGCCTACGAAGCGTAAAACTTTATCAGCAACCCCTGCAGCTTGTACCGGATCAAGTTCTTTTGCAGCCTTCACAACTGAGGGAACGTACGGAGCTACAGTTTGAGCTGCATTGAACACTTTTCGTCCTAACCCAGGATTTTGGGATTCATGAGTTTCTTTACATTTTTTGAAATGTCCGTCAAAGATATGTCGATCCATTCCTGAAAGAGAAGCGCTTAATTTTTGTGCTGTTTTTTCAAACTCCTTAAAATCGCTGACTGTTTGGCTCCCTTGAGCACATTCTCTTGCGAATTGCATGAGCTTGGCTATTTCAGTTTCTGTTGGAGTCATCCTTTTCCTTGTGTGTTTTTATAAATCGGATACATTTTCTTGTAATAGATAATAAATAATCAATGGGAAATCGCATCCAAGCCTAGGGCATAGCGTAGCTGATAGTGAGCGGAGATTAAATCGAATGTGGCTTTGTTATTTTGATTTTTGGCTTGGGCAAGAAGATTGACGGAATCGCGATATTCTAATGGGATGATTTTGCCAAATTGGAGCTTTTCAAAAGCCTGTTCTCTTGCTTGTTCTGCATAAAGAACGGCAGTTGATGAGGAAAGATAGGCCATAATGCTTTCTTCGAGCTGATAAAGTCCGTTTCTAATTTCGACTTCTACTTTTTGGAAGTTTTTATCGTAATTGATTCGATAGGATTGTCTTACGGATTTTGCTTCCTTGATCTCGTGTTCTCTTAAAAGAGAATCAAATAAATTCCATGAAAAGGTAAGGCCTCCTGATAAATAATAGGGCTCTTTATTGAAGGGTACTGTCCCAAGATAGGTATCGTTATAAGAGTAGCGGACATACCCATCGATTTTAGGTAAATAGTGGCCTTGTTTTTCTTTTAAGCGTTCGGATGCGACATCAATTTGGATCTTGCTTTTTTGTAAATCAGGACGATATTTGAGTGCGGTATCTAAGTATTCGAGGACTTCTCTTTCTGAAAAAAGGACGAGCTCTTTTGCATTTTCTATTTTGTTGATGTGGGTTAAAAAATCTTGCGTTGATGGCATGTCGATCCCTTGATAGCGGTATTCGTTTTCGATTTCTTGAAGCTTTAAAGAGATTTCGGGGATGGAATAAATGGGGATTTTTTTCTCTGAAAAGACGAGCTTCGGTTCTAAAATAGGATCGATTCCTAAGGTGAAGATGAATGCATTTCTTGCATTTTTGAGTTCTTTCAAAGTGAGATAATAGCTTGATATTGCATTCGAAAGAGCCACTTTGCTTTGATTGACTTCGAGGATTGTTGAGTTTCCTGCTTGCAGCCGTTTTTGTTCGCAATCGAGCGCCATCGATAGGTAATCAATATTTTCTCTTTCGATATCTAGGGCAATTTCAAGACTGATAACGGCATAATAGTTTTGTCTGACTGCACGAAGAAGTTCGTTGAATGTTGCCGCCTGTTCGTATCGAATGGATTCCAATTCTTTTTTTTGTCCTTTGATGTTAAAGAAAAGATCCGTTGAGAAAATGGGCTGATCGAGTTCTAAAATGCTGCTATAGCCTCGATGGGAGAATGTAGGGGTGTCAGAGAAGATATCGAAAAAGAGCTCTTTTTTAGCGATGTCTCTAAATTCAGCCCGATAGTGAATGGAGGGAAGATAGCGAGAAATTGCTTGGAGCTTTCTTTCATCCGCCTGATTTGTCGTTTCTTTCGCAATGAGAAATTGTTTATTGTATTCTTTAGCAATTTCTTCGGCATCGTTCAAAGATAAATTGGAAATAGAAATTTCTCCACACATGATTGAAGCGCATAGGAGGGAAGGAATGATCAATTTTAATGACAACATGTTCGTTTTTCTATATCATTCTTTTATATTGGTAGCAAGATGATCCAGTTTGTTGATGTTTTTTTATCTTTTGCAGGAAAAATTCTTTTTGAAAATGTTTCTTTTGCATTGCAGCCTTCAGAAAAATGCGCCCTTCTAGGACGTAATGGTTCGGGAAAGTCGACCCTTTTTCGTTTGATTGCAGGGGAATTGGAGCCGGATGGTGGAAGCATTTCAATGCCAAAAGGATATCGGGTCGGATATCTTCAGCAGCACATTCGATTTTCACAGCCTACATTAGTCCAAGAGGCTTCTTTAGGGGTTGCTCCTCATGAACTGTATCAGGTAGAAAAAATTCTTTTTGGTTTGGGATTTACTCAAAAAGATTTGGATGCTTCTCCGGATTCTTTTTCTGGAGGTTTCCAATTGAGACTTCATCTTGCGAAAGTTTTAGCCTCTTTCCCGGATTGTCTTCTTTTAGATGAACCGACTAATTATTTAGATATTGTATCGATTCGATGGCTTTCTCAATTTTTAATGCGATGGAAAGGAGCTCTGATCATGATCTCTCATGATCGAGAGTTTTTAGATCAGATCTGTCATTCTACAATGGGACTTCACCGTCAAAAGATTCGGAAATTTCAAGGAAATACGTCTCATTATTATGAAAAAATTGTGATTGAAGAAGAGGTCTATGAAAAAACTCGGTTAAAGTTTGAGAAAAAGAGATTAAAAACGGAAGAGTTCATTGATCGTTTTGGCGCAAAGGCCACAAAAGCAGGGCAGGCCCAAGCAAAGCTCAAAATGCTCATGAGAGAGCCTTCTTTAGAAAAATTAAATCAAATTGCATCCCTTTCATTTTCATTTCGAGAGGCTTGCTTTTTTGGCAAAAAAATGTTGGAAGCGAAACATCTTGAGTTTTCATATACTGAAAATCCTTTGATTCAAGATGTTTCACTCGAAATTGGTAAAAAAGAAAGAATCGCAATCATTGGAAAAAATGGAAGAGGTAAATCAACTCTTCTTCAGCTTTTAGGAGGATTTTTAGCGCCTTTGAAAGGGTCTTTAAAAATGGCAGATGCTGTAAATATCGGCTACTTTGGGCAAACGAATATCGATCGTTTGAATGCTGTGAATACGATCGAAGAGGAGATTGCTATTGGGAATCCTTTGCTTTCTCGGACTGAGGTGAAAGCTATTGCAGGACTTATGATGTTTAGCGGCGATGATGCTCTAAAACCGATTTCAGTGCTTTCAGGTGGAGAAAAAAGTAGAGTCCTTTTAGGGAAAATTTTGGCAAAACCTTGTAATTTGCTTCTTTTGGATGAACCGACGCATCATTTGGATATTGAATCGATCGAAGCTCTTTTAGAGGCTTTGGAAGAATTTGAAGGCTCTCTCATTATCGTGACGCATAGCGAGCTTATTTTAAGAAGATTAAATCTTCATCAGATCGTTGTTTGCGAAGCTCAAAAACAGAGGGTGTTTTTGGGAAATTATGATGAATTTTTAGAAAAAATAGGATGGGAAGAAGAGGTTAAAAAAGAAGAAGTTATTCTTAAGCCCGAGTTACCGCATCGTGGATCAAAGTCTTTGAAAAAATCATCGGCTGAGAAAAAAATTCAAGCCTGTGAACAAGAGATTCGGCTTTTGGAAGAGGCTCAAGAAAAAGATCTATTGCTTTTGAGTGACAAAAGTCGTTTTCAAGAAATTTCTCGATCGATGAGTTTAAGACAAGAAAAAATCGATTCTTTGCATCAAGAATTGGATGCTTTGTATCATGAGTTTTTAAACTCTTAAGCAGAGCGCTTATATGAAAGGATGCTTGTTGGAATAAACCCTTCTGAGACAGTGACGACAGGAAGAGCTAGCATTCCAACTCCGATGTTCATCCCCGCGATGATGAGAATCCCTCCGATGAGTTTACGGTATAATCTGTGTACGGTATATTATGAACATATTGCAAGTTGATCAATTAATCTAGATTTTTCCATCTTGTTTAAAAAGAATGTCTCGGTTACAACGAAAATTGGATTAAATAAGGAGGTTATTTTGAATTACGTTTTATTGATTGGTCGTATTTTATTTTCTTTGATTTTCATTTTTAAAGGATTGGGTCATTTTTCCCCAACAATGATTCATCATGCTGAAATGATGGGAGTGCCGATGGCGGTTTTACTCGTTCCGGTGGCCGGGATTTTGTCTTTGCTTGGAGGTCTTAGTATTTTGCTTGGATATAAAGCAAAAATTGGAGCTTGGCTTCTTGTGATTTTCTTGGTGCCAGCAGCTTTGTTTATGCATCAGTATTGGAATACGACAGAGCCGGCGATGACAATGATGCAGCATTATTGTTTTTGGAAAAATGTTTCCATGATTGGCGCCGCTCTTATGATTTCTTATTTTGGATCAGGCCCCTTAAGCTTGGATCGTAGATAATTTTTTAAAGCCGCTGATTTAAGCGGCTTTTTTTTCGATCTTGGAAATCTCTTTTGAAAAACCTCTCCTTGAAAAGGAGAGGTTTCTTCTTCGCTTAAGGAAGGTCACTATGTAGCGCTTCAATTACAAATAGCTTGCTGACCCCTCCTGAAGGATGGGATTGCGCCCGAGCGGGCGTTCAGGTATTATAGTGTTGTAAAAGAAAGCTTCAAAGAATTTTTTTGATGAGTGAAGTTGCGTTAGAAAGGCGAGTTGGGATGAGAAGGGCTTTAATTGGCACGAACATCTTGAGCGAACCTTTATTTACTTTGTATGGTTTTTTAGCCTTTATTCTGTATAAAGACTTGGGCGCAAGTGCTTTTCAGATCACTTTGCTTACGATGCTTAAACCTGTTGTGACGGTGCTTTCTTTTTATTGGAGCGCAGGCTTAAGACGTACAAAAAATTTGAAATTCAATGCGATTTGGGCCGGCATTTGGATGCGGGTTCCTTTTTTATTTTGTCCTTGGATGGATTCTGTCTGGTTTGTTGTCTTTGCAGCTGTTAATTATATGTTTTTTTATAGAGCAGGAATGCCTGCTTGGCTTGAGCTTTTAAAAAGAAACATGAATGCGTCGGAAAGGGATCATATTTTTTCTTTAAGTTCTGCCTTGGGTTACATTGAAGGGGTTGTCTTATCTCTCGCGATGGGTGGGATTTTGGATAATAATCCGGGGCTTTGGAAAGGGCTTTTCTTTGGGTCTGCTGCGATTGGTTTGCTTTCTGTTTCTCTTCAATCGAAAGTTCCTGATGAAATTGAAGAAAAAGGAGAGGTGCTTCCTTTAAAAGAGCTTTTAGTTCGTCCTTGGCGAGATAGTTACCGATTGATTCGAACCCGTCCTGATTTTGCCAGGTTTCAGTGGGGATTTATGCTGTGCGGTTTTGGAGTGATGCTGATTCAGCCCGCGCTTCCTCTTTTTGCGGTGGATACTTTGGGCATTTCTTATGTAGAAATGGCAAGCGCTATTTCTATTGCGAAGGGATTGGGATTTGCTCTTTCTTCTCCTTTATGGGCGAGATGGATTTCGAAGGTGAGTATTTTCAAATTGGCAAGTTTTGTATTTTTTTTAGTAGCCTTATTTCCTGTTTTATTAGGAATGTCCGTATTTGGTCTTTCTTGGTTCTATCTTGCCTATTTTTTGTATGGCATTGGCCAAGGCGGAAGTCACTTGATTTGGAATATGTCCGGTCCTATTTTTGCGGGACAAGAAGAGAGCTCTCGATATACGGGGGTAGGGGTTGTTCTTGCAGGTTTAAGAGGCGGGGTCGGACCTTCTTTGGGTGGTTATCTGACGATTGTGTTTGGTCCTATGGCAGTTTTGATATTCAGCGCGCTTTTCAGTGCTTTTAGTGGAATCAGTCTTTTAAGAAGCCGAAAAAAAGTTTGTATATAAAACGTTTGATTAGTATAGAAGCGATTATATAAGCGTTGCGAGTGTGTATGCGGTTGTTCCCTTCTAAACTTTCTCTTTTGTCTTTTTTTTGTGCGTTGACTTTATTTGCAGAAGAAAAAGATCCTAATTCAGAAGTAGCTGTTGTTTTAACTCGAAGCGATAGCATCCCTTTAGAAGTACAATCGTCGACAGATCCTTATTTTGAAGGATATATTCAAGCTTTAGTTGATATGCACTACGCTGAATATCAAGTTGTTGTCATTGTAAAGAATCGTTCTGTTTGGCTTGCGAATTTGCCGAATAACAAGTTGATTGCCAATAGTATTATTTCATTTGTGAAGGATGTTCCGGGTGTTGCGGATGTTCATGAACTTAAAGAAATACCTCCGGAAAGTGAAGAACTCAGAGAAAAATATGTAAGACGTCCGCAGATTCCAGGTATTTGGTTTCCTCAAATGACAGAGCTTTTCCAGCCGCTGATTGCCGCGCCTCGTCAGATTTCTTATACAATTGGTTGGAGAAGCGGGGATCGTGTTTGCGGAAATAAGTGCGTCGATATCTCATTGGGTGATGATTTTGCGATTTATCGATGGTTGGATGTGTTATGGCATGGAGATTTACAAGTAGGTATTGAGGCGGGAATTTGGTCTGTGTTCAACATGGATCCACACCCACAGTTGCAATCCGGGACCGAACTTGTGAATACGGACTTTTACGTGGGAGTGCCGATTACATATGCTCGAGGTAAATGGTCATTTCGACTCCGTGGGTATCATATTTCAAGTCACTTAGGGGATGAGTTTTTGGTCAATCATCCATATTTTGTAGAGAGACCCTATAGCTCAAATCCTTTAAAGACGCGGGTCAATCCAAGTATTGAAGCGATCGATTTTGCAACTTCTTATCAGGCAAGTGAGCATATTCGTGTGTATGGATTCCCGGGGGTGGTTGTGCATAGCGACGAGACATATCCTTGGAAGCCTTTATATGTTGAATATGGGACCGAAATCCGATTTTTAGGAACGAAGTTTTACCGACAGAAACTCTATGGAACCGTCTACATTGGTTTGCACTGGCGAAATTACCAAGAACTTGATTGGAATTTTGACGGAACCTATCGTATTGGATACGAGTTCAGTAAGCTTCAGGGCATCGGGCGTAAAGTTCGTGGTTATATCGAATACCACCATGGATACTCTTTAGAGGGTCAATTCCAAAAGCTGCGCACCCATTACATGCAGTATAATTTGAGTTATGGTTTCTAGATGTTAAGTACTTCATAGGCAGTCTCTTGCGGAGGTTTATTTAAGTCTTTGTTTTGTAATTGTTTATAGCGAAATCTCAAATTCAGAGACAGCCGACGCAGTCAGAAACCGATTCTTCAGGTTGTTTCTGTATATATACAATTTGTTAATTAAATTGTTTATTTATGCGTTTTTGTGCTATAATAATTTTAGTATGTTTGTAAATGTTTTTAATTTAATTAGAAGTTGCCGCTCAGCCAATCTTACAATCGATCGCTCTTCGTGTTTAAACAGCTTGTTAATAGAGATTTTTCGGTTAATGAGAGGGCGTTTTTCTTCAATGGCTGTCATTTTGAAAGATGAGGTGAAAGCAAGTCTTGATGGTTATGGGTTGTGCCGAGAAGGAACCCTGTGCTTTCATGTGACTCGCGTGAAAGGCTTGGTGAGCTGTCCTGATGGAGGACATTATCAGGGGGAGTTGCAGAATGGATTGCCTCACGGAATCGGAGAGTGCATTTATCCTAATGGAGATTGTTACATAGGGACTTGGGTGAATGGGTTATGGCATGGGTTAGGGATCTGTTTTTATCCGAATGGAGATTACTACGCAGGGAAATGGAAAGAAGGGAAAAAACATGGGGAAGGCACACATGTATTCTTGGATGGGGAGCGTTCTGAAGAAGGTTGGAAAGATGGTTTGCGTCATGGACATGGGAAGCATGTTTATCCTGACGGAGGACATTACGTAGGAGAATGGAGAGATGGTTTGCGTCATGGATATGGGAAGTATGTTTATCCTGACGGAGGACATTACGTAGGAGAATGGAGAGATGAGAAAAAACATGGGAAAGGAGTTCTTGTTTATTCAGATCAAACGCGTTATGAAGGAGACTGGTTTGACAATGAGATTCGAAGAGGGGAAGTGAGTGATGCAAATGGAGTTTATTATATAGGTGCGCTTGAGAGAGGGTTATTTCATGGAGAGGGAACTTGTTTTGACTCTATAGGATTTCGTTACGTAGGGGAGTGGAGGGAAGGCAAACAACATGGGAGAGGGACCTTTATCAATCCCATTGGAGGTTTTTATGAAGGTCAATTTTTGGGTGGTCATTTTATAGAATCGGGAGATGTGCTTCATCATTTAGGAAGTTCTTTTTTTCTCCATATGCTGACAGGGAAAAGTTCTGGTCTCACTGAAACTTATCCTCTTTTAATCATGTCTAGGTATCTTTCTTTGAAAAATTCTGATTATAAAAAGAGTGCAGAGCAATTACAACATGCATATGAAGATTTGCTCTCTTTTCAAGAGGATCCTGAAAGAACGGCCTGTGAGATTTTGAATCGATTGAATCAGTCTGGATCTGTTCTTTTGAGTTATGGATCTGCATCACATGCAATGGGACTTCGAATCCAATTGATTGAAGGAAATTTAAATAGAGCCATCTGTGAAATATACAATACTGGAGACGGTTTGCATTATCATGCCAGCGCTGATCGAAAATTTCAAACAAGATTACAAGTAGCAATTCGTAGAGAACATATTACGCTTCGGTGGCTAAAAAAATTATTACAATACAACCAAATGGATGATGTAGGAGATGCTTATGGAGTTATTATGTTGGATCTTGCAGGTTCGGAAGTTTTAAAAACTCCTGATCACGAAATTATCTGGCAAACAGCGCAAAAAGGTCTGAATTGTACGATTGAATGGATTTTTGCTTATTTAAAGCATGCGTTAGGTCCCGATAAATATAGACAGCTTCGTATTCAATTATTTAAAGATTGCATTGCGCAGATAGACCGACGCTTCAAAGAAGAGACTCTTCCTGAGGAAGAGTCTCAAAGATTGATAGAGATGAGAGCGGAGCTTGAGAGAAAAATTAAGAAAAGAGAATCGAAAGCTTCTTTATACTGAAATTGCAGAGCAGAATCCTTCGGGGTAGATAGGACCGGTTTTGCCGATGGGTAAGTGGTTTTCAAAGAATCTGCGATAGATTTCAAGTCCTTGCTTTGCCGTTTGAATGCAATAAAAGCAGTTACTGACCCATTCGGAGCCTTTGATCGTTCCTGTTTTTTCGTTGATTTGGAAGCGTGAGCTTACTTTTTCTTTCCAATATTCGATGGAGCCAAAAAGAAGGATGGGGTTGGCGGGCGTTGCTCCCGTTTTTCTTCTGACTTCTTCGAGTGTATATTCAAAATCCATACCGATGCCGCCGGGTAGGAAGATCGGGAAATTAAGATAGAATTCAGCTTGTCTTTCGACAAGACGATCGAGACGATATGTCATTTTTGCTTCGATGTATGGATTTTGTCTTTGTTCATTGACGACGCTTTTGTCTTTGGGACGAAAATCAACGATATTGGCGCAGGATAAAAAACCAACAGATTTAGCAACGCGGTTTCCAACTTCCATAGCACCCGGGCCTCCGCCTGTTACAAGGGCAAGTGGAGTCGAGGTTGAAAGAAGAGGATGATGCATCGATTTTCGCATATCGAGAATGCCTGAGAGAAGCTCTTTGAGTTCTTTTTCAAAGACTCCTTCCTGAAGATTGGATCCATAGACTCCAAACATCGTTGCTTTTCGAAAATCTTCGACAAGATTTAAGGGGACAAACATTCCGGAATCGTGATCCGGTTTATGAACGTATTGTAGAATTTGATGAGATATCTCATCCACCCAGTAAACAGGGATGCCGAATTTTGCAAGGTCCACAAGAAATGCGCGATCTTCATGAGAAAAGAATTGATCGTGCGTGCGGGATGGATATTGAAAATAGATTCTTTTTAAACATCTTCCAATTTGGTCGTTGAGAAACATCCGTTTGAGAAGCGGCGTTGGAAAGTAGCGAGAAAGTAAGATCCCTTGAGATGTGATGAGCCCGTCTTCAATGGCTTTTAAGAAAGGAAATGAGGGTTGCTGTTCGAGATATTTTTCTGCAACGATCGCTTGTCTGGAAGGATGGACCAGGCCCGGGAATTCATATTTTAAAGGATCTCTTTTGATCCAATCTTTTTCTTTGAGACTTTTCAATTGCGTTCCTTTAACGATAAAGACAGCCGCTAGATCTTGTTTGGGATTTGGCGCTGTTGTAAAAGCATCAAATAATGCTTTTGGGTCTTCGAGGGATGCAATGAGTTGGTCTCGATCGGAAAAGAAGACGTGTTCACGATGCGGTTCAAGAGTGTAAAATTCTAAAGGAATATCATCGAGTACTTGATGGCTGCTTCCATAGAATTCGTAGATGTCTCCGGATGCAAAAGTGTCGGGTTGTAAAATGTTAGCGCTTGTATGATGGAATCCGGGAGGAAGGAGGTTATCTACGACTTTGCCGTAGACGGTACGAATATGCAAAGGAGATGTGCGTACTAAAAGAACGTCATTATTTTTGACAATATGAGGCGCTTTTTTTTCAAAATATTGATGAAGGTGCAACAATTGTCTTGTATGAGACATGTTTTTACAGAGAGCTTTTGCAAGGGTTGGAAGAAATCCGTAGACATCCATTTCATAGACAAGAGCGCCTTCTCGGACTGAAAGAAAAGCAACCGTTCTTCCTTGAATTTTTTCTAAAATCAATTCTCCGCTGCCTTCTAAGCCTCCTAAAGAAAGAAGAGGTCTTCCTTTTCGATCGGATCTACCAAAAAGACGAATTAAATAATCAGGATCTCTAACGCGTCTTCTTTCATCGGCAGCAAAGAGTTTTCCAACATAGGCATCCACTGTCAAAAGATCGAGCATGGCGTTTGCTAAAGGCCCAAATGCATTGAATTCAATGGTGACATGAGCAATCTGCCGATCACGATCGAGTTCGATCATTTTTGTGATTGTGTGAAGACCGAGTTGCGCGAGCGTACTTTTTAAGTTAAAGAAAAGAAAAGACGGATCAATATCAAAACCCACAAAAGCTAAGGATATTCCTTCAATTTTCACAGTGGCAAGTTTGCGGCTTCGATCGATGGGTTCTAATTTTGTGATCCATCCATCAGGAGTCACAAGATCGTAATGACCGTGGGTGAGATAGCTTTCCATAGATGCTTATGGGTTCTTTTTTTCGTAAAGACCAATGAGTTCAGCTTTTGCTAAAATATGGTCTTGCATTGCTTTTTCGATTTCTTGTTTTGTGGCGCCTGTTGGAAGTTTGAGCATTGTATCTAAAGCATAGAGCTTGAAAAAATAGCGATGTTCTCGATCGGGAGGACAAGGACCTCCATATTGAGTATGGCCCCAAGTTGTTTTCCCACCATTGCATACGGGAGTGGAATCTTCTTTGATCTGATGAATCGATGGTGAAATGTTGAATAAAATCCAATGATCCCACATTCCATCTTTTCTTAAGTGATGAGGAACATCAGGATCGTCCATGATGAGGACGAGACTTTTTGCTTCTTTGGGAATGTCGACAAATTCCAAAGGAGGATTTATATTTTTCCCTTCGCATGTATAGAGAGAAGGGACTTTTCCATTGTGTTTAAAAGCAGGGCTTGAAATTTTCATAAGCTTGTTTACATCAAATTCAATATGAGGTTATCTTTTTTAACTTTTAGCTTTAAAGAGAAAAATGAAAATCTCACGGAGTTTAGGTGTTCATAGCGGATCTTTTCATGCAGATGAAGTGACTGCTTGTGCGTTTTTATTGCTTTACGATCTCATTGATCGAGATAAAATCTTTAGAACAAGAGATTCATCTGTGTTCAATGAGTGTGAATACGTCTGCGATGTCGGAGGCGTTTATGATCCAAAAAAGAAACGCTTTGATCATCATCAAGCTGAATATCAAGGACTTTTAAGTAGCGCAGGAATGGTTCTTCTGTATTTGAAAGAACACGGTTTGATGAGCAGCCATCTTTACGATATGTATCATAAGACTCTGGTGATGGGTGTGGATGCGCATGATAACGGTCTTTCTAAAATAGAAATTGGAACCTCTTCTTTTTCTCAAGTGCTTTCTAATTTTTTGCCCATCCGTTATGAAGCAACGGATGAAGAAATGAATGCTTCTTTTTTATCCGCTGTTGATTTTGTCTACGGACATTTGCTTCGTTTAAAGGAACGGCATCAATATACGCTGGATTGTAAAGAGATGGTCAGAAAGGCGATGGCAAGTTCTTTGAATGTTTTAATTTTTGATCATCCCATTCCTTGGATGGAGAGCTTTTTTGAACTTGGCGGCGAGTTTCATTCGGCAACCTTTATCATTATGCCAACAGGCGCTCATTGGAAATTGAGAGGGATTCCTCCGACTTTGCAAGAGAGATTGAAGGTAAGACGTCCTTTACCTGAAGCTTGGGCGGGTCTTTTGGAGAAAGATTTGAAGCGAGTCAGTCAGATTCCAGGGGCTATTTTTTGCCATAAGGGCAGGTTTATTTCTATTTGGGAAACGAAAGAAGATGCTTTAAAGGCTCTTCATATTGCAACGCAGAGGTAATTCATGAGTACGGTTTTTGGTTTGATTATTCAAGGGAAGATTCCGAGTAAAAAAGTCTTTGAAAATGAAAGAATTCTGGCAATTGAAGATATTCATCCGGTAGCACCGGTTCATATTTTAATTATGCCTAAAAAGGAGATTCCAGATATTCATAGTTTAGAGCCTCAAGATTGGCCACTCGTTGGTGAAATGATGTCGGTTGCTCAAAAGATTGCAGAGGAAAAAGGGATTGTGGACGGGTATCGTCTTGTGACGAATAATGGACCGAATGCAGGACAAACTGTTTTTCATTTGCATTTTCATTTGATTGGGGGAAGGGTTTTGGGACACCTTGGATAATTGGAAACGATGCTTTTTTTTCCCGCTGCTCATCGTTGCAGCGGTTCAAGATTTGCCGGATGAATTCGAAGGGATGCGTCGTGTTCGTTCTCATTTATTGATTGATGATGCTGCAGCTGCCTTGTCAGAAGTAAAAGAGCTTTCTCTTCGATTTCCTGATTCTAAGCAAGTGTCTTCTCTTTATATTGAGGCGCTCTCTGCCAATGGATTCGAAGAAAAGGCGTTAGATTCTTGGCATGCTCTTTCTTTAAAATATCCCGATTTAGCGACAGAAAGACATCTTTTAGAGGAGCTTTCTTGGGGGGTTTTAAAAAAAGGATTGGACTCTACGCAGTATGGAGTTCGATTGGCGTCTTTGATTGGTGTTTATTTGACGCATGATATTCGGGCCGTTCCATTTCTCATTAAAATGATGCGCGATAGCAATGCTGTGATTCGCTCTGTTGCTGTTCAAATGGCCGCTCAATATCAAGATGCTCCTTTGAAAGATGAAATTGTAAGACTCGTGCGAGAAGAAAAAGTCTGGATGGTTCGCTTAGAGGTGATTCGAACTCTTGGCGCTTTGAGAATGAAAGAATTAGGTCCTGAATTAACGCAGCTTATCCAGTCTGAAAAAACCACTTATGAAGAGAGAGTGGGAGCGATTGAATCCTTGATGTCTATGTATGATGACATCGACCATTCAAAATGGCTTGTTTTTGCAAAAAGCAATCGCGCAGGTCTTCGTCATTTAGCATGTTCGATTGCTTTGCATTTTAAACTGGATGCTGCCGGAGATGAAATCTTGCAATTCATTCATGATCCTCATCCGGACGTTCGTATTGCTGCATTGAATGCGCTTGGGCTTTTTTATCGGACAAAATATCCTTTAGAGACTCTTCAAGGACATCTTCAATCAGCGATCGAAGATTCTTGTCCGGAAGTTGCGATGACCGCTGCGTGGGCGGCTTTAGTGTCCGGCATGGATGTAAAATCTTGCTTTCTAAAGTGGTTGAATAGTCCTTTGTCTGAGCATCGTAGATTTGCAGCTGCAGTTTTGTCATCCACCGGAAGTCTTGGGGTGCCGATTGCCATTTCCGTGATGAAAGAATCTCAAGATCCTTATGTACTTGCGAATTTGGCTCTAGGTCTTATTTCTCAAAGGAAGGAAGTTCCTCTTTGCTGTGATATCTTGGTTCAATTTTCCCAAGATAAGAGAATGTGGATGTGGGATACAAGACCGAATCCTCTTTTCCAGGTGTTAGCGCCAAACCAGGTGCGTCATGTAGATCATATTCCCAATTATCCGGAAGCAATCGATCAAATGACGCGGCTGAATATCATTTCTTTACTTGCTTTAGTGGAAGATCCAAGAGCTTTGGATGCTTTAAAAAGTTTTCTGAAAAAGAAATCATGGGGCATTACAGGGGTTGCCGCGGCAACGCTTTTACAAGAAGGGGATGAGTCTTCTTTGGATGTGGTAAAACAGCTTTTGAATGATTCAGATCCGGATGTCCGTTTGCAGGCTTGTTTTGTTTTGGCGATGTTTGGACGCGATGAGTCGGTGATTCGAGATCTTCAGCAGTTTTATGCTTCTTCCGATCACGATAAAAAGCTTCATATTTTGGAGGCAATGGGACACGTCGGAGGCATTGAGTCATTTCACTTTTTACTGTCTGCATTTAAAGAGCCTTTCCCAATTTTACGCGTGGCTGCTGCCGCTGCATTAATTCAGAGTATTCATAGATGACAAAACAAGAAAAAATAAAAAAAGTGCAAACTCTTCTTCAAGAAGAACATTTTGATGGGTGGCTTTTGTATGATTTCATGCGAAACAATCCCATTTGTTACAATTTTTTGGAATTTCCGGAAAATACGATTTTTAGAAGACGGTTTTTTTATTGGATTCCGGCGGAAGGAGAACCAATGAAGTTAGTCCATGCCATTGAATCTCATATTTTGGATGAGTGGCCAGGGATTAAAAAAGTCTATTTTTCCTGGCAGAGTTTACACAAAGAGATGGCAGTGCTTTTGCAGGGCAAGAAAAAAGTGGCCATGGAATATTCTCCAAAAAATGAAATTCCTTATGTGTCGAAGGTGGATGCCGGTACTGTAGAATGGATTCGTTCTTTGGGTGTTGAAGTGGGGAGTTCTGCGAATTTTGTTCCTTATTTTACAGCTGTTTTAGATGATGCTCAAAAAGAGAGTCTTATTCGAGTCGGAAAACATTTGGATTTTATTGTGAATGAGACATGGCAATGGATTTTTTATACAATCAAAAAAGGAGATTTTTTGACGGAACATGATGTGCAGCAAAAGATTCTTTCAGAATTTGAAAAAAGAAACCTTTTTACCGATTCGCCTCCGAATGTGAGTGTGAATCGCCATAGCTCGGATCCTCATTATCAACCGTCTCAAAAAACATCTCTTCCCATTTCTATGGGCGATTTTATTCTCATTGATATGTGGGCGAAAGAAAAAGCGCCTCGATCTGTGTATGCAGATATTACAAGAGTCGGGATTGCTGCCAATCAGCCAAAAGAAGAGCACGTCAAAGTGTTTAAGATCGTTCGTAAAGCGCAAATAGCTGCTACTGAATTTATTAAAGAGCGGTTCGCAGCGCACACTCAAGTGCTTGGATTTGAGGTGGATGATGTGGCTCGAAAAGTCATTGTGGATGCAGGCTACGGCCAATATTTCATTCATCGAACAGGGCATAATATTGGCGAAGAGCTGCATGGCAGTGGCGCTCATATGGATAATTTGGAAACGCATGATGTTCGTCCGATTTTACCGGGTAGTTGCTTTTCGATAGAACCGGGTATTTACTTACAAGATTTTGGGATTCGACTTGAATATGATCTCTATGTGGATTTGCAAAGACAAGTTCATATTATTGGTGGCGTTCAAGAGAAAATAATGTCTTTTGAGAATTGATTTTTTTTGGTATTATGTTCTCCTTTTTATATAGGAGAGTTTTATGCCGCCGGTGAGTGATTCAACTGCTTTTTGGAAATGTATGTATGAGGTTGAAAAATACCTTCAAGAGGGCACTTCTGCAAAAATTGTAGATGCTGTAGGAGGTCCAGAAGCTTTTTGTAGATTGCCTGTTTTAGCATTTCGCCCTGAGTTTCAGCAGGGGACATATCCTGCAGATGGGATTCCTCCTGATCAAGTACCCTCTCCTTTAATGCGTTTAGTGGGAGCTTTTGATGGGATTGAGGGGTATCCTTCAAGCACTTCTCTTGTCATGCGTAATAAGGTTACCCATCCAGATGGTTCTCAAGAAGAAGGTGTTCAACATCTATTTAAACGACATCGAGGAGATTCTGTTTGGACAAGTGGAACTCATCATCATCCATGTCCTCTCGACTCTCCTATCAATGATGCGGATGTGGAAAAATTGAGAAGACTTGTGAACGGTGAATCTGTTCAGAATCTATGTTATGGTGTAAGATCGGCGATGCTTTCTTTGGGAGATGTTAAAACGTCCTCTTAAAGCTATTGAGCCAATTGCAAAACTCATTTGCCCGTTAAAATCGCCCTTTTGGGGCCATTTAAGTTCACTCTCCTTACCCAACCCACCAGGGGTTGGGTTCGTCGAAGTGAATCGGGCAAGCTCGCTTGCCCTCTTAAATGACCTCAAAATCATCGATTTTTCCGGGCAAAGCAGTTTTGCAATTGGCTCTATTTTAAAAATAATCTTAGGTAGTCTTTTTGCGATTCTCTGACCATACGAGTGATGAAGTGGATGAACGCTCTGCCATTTGTATGGACAATTGCTGCTGCTTGAACCGGATGAACCTCTTTCATAAAGTTAAGTATACCTTTTTTTCGATTTTTGGAATGGATGAAAGAAGATGCTTTGTGTAAGGATGCTCCGGATTTTCTTTAAGAGTTTTGCTTTCTTTGAGTTCGACAATTTCGCCTTTTTGCATGACAGCGATTCGATTCGCAATCGAGAGCACTGTCGTCAGATCATGTGTGATGAAAAGAAGAGATAGCCCAAGCTCTTTTTGTAACTTTAGGAGAAGATGAATGATTTGTGTTTGAATGAGGATATCTAACGATGAAATGGGTTCGTCGCAGACAATGAGATCCGGTTTTAAGCTGAGAGCTCTTGCAATCGAGATTCTTTGTTTTTGTCCGCCGCTAAATTCATGAGGGTATCTTTTTTTAGCGCTTTGAGGAAGGCCGACAAGATCTAAAAGCTCATCCACTCGAGGAGGTAAATGATGGATATCTGTTGGTTCTTTCAAAATGCTTTCAATGGTCATTCGAGGATTGAGTGAAGAGGCGGGGTCTTGGAAAATCATTTGTATTTGTCGGTAGAGATGTCTCTTTTTTTGATTTGAGATTTCTTCTTGTTTAAAGAAAATTTGTCCGGAGGAAGGGGTGATTAATCTTAGAATCATTTTTCCAAGAGTTGATTTGCCGGATCCACTTTCTCCAACGAGTCCTAAAATTTCTCCTTTTTGTAAGGAAAAAGAGATTGATTTGGCAGCGTGGATGATTTGATCTTTTAAAAGAAAGTGTTTTGAGAGGTTTTTGACTTCAAGAAGAGGTGCCTGATTTGTTTGAAGATGAATGGGAGCGGGTGGTGTTGAAGAATAAGATCTGTGTTCCCAGGCATTGATGAGCATTTTTGTGTAAGGGTGCTTGGGGGAATTAAAAAGAGTTTTTGTTTCTCCTTCTTCAACGATCATTCCATCTTTTAGAATCAAAATACGATCGCATGTTTCGTAAACAACCCCAAGATCATGAGAAATGAGAAGAAGGCTCATGTTGAAGTTCTTTTGGATGTTTTTGATGAGTTGTAGGATTTGAGCTTGAATGGTCACATCGAGTGCTGTTGTCGGTTCATCTCCAATTAAAAGTTGCGGATTGCATGCGAGAGCAATCGCAATCGCAACTCTTTGGCGCATCCCTCCACTGAGCTCATGGGGATATTGGTGATAGCGAAGTTCTTCATTAGAAAGGCCGACAAGTTTTAAAAGTTGGAGCGCCTTTTGTTTTGCAACCTGTCGATTTGCAAGTTTGTGATAGATCATCCCTTCAGCGATTTGCTCTCCAATTTTCATGATGGGATTTAAACTTGCCATCGGATCTTGAAAAATCATTCCGATTTTAGTTCCTAAAATTTTAGATCGATTCTGAAGAAGATTTGTATCTTCAAAAAAAACGTCTCCTTCAATGGATGCATCCGAGAGCTTTGTGATGGCTTGAATGATGGATGTTTTCCCGGATCCGCTTTCTCCGACAATTCCGAGAGATTCTCTTTCGAAAAGAGTCAATGAGACGTCTTTAACGGCCTTTATCCGTTCTTTTTGATGCGAGAAGCAAACAGTTAGGTTTTTGACGGTAAGAAGAGGCTTTTTCATCGGTTTTTGACTCTGGGATCTAAAAGATCTCTGAAGTGATTTCCTAAAATATTTAAAGAAATCATTGTCATTGTGATTGCAAAAGAAGGGAAAAGAAGCCTCCATGGATAATAGCGCATTGCACCAACTCCATCGCTGATCATGGATCCAAGACTTGTTGCGGGCGCTTGAACACCAAGACCTAAAAAGCTTAAAAATGATTCGGTAAAGATGGCTGAAGGAATGGTTAGAGTCATTGTGGCAATGATGGGTCCGATAGCATTGGGAATGAGATGTCGTAAAACGATGCGGCTAGATGAAGCTCCGATTGTATGGGCTGCGAGAATGTAGTCGAGTTGTTTGATTTGAAGAATTTGGCTTCTACAGATGCGCGCCATGCTGATCCAACCGGTGAGTGTCATTGCAATTAAAATGGTTTGAATTCCGGTCCCTCGAATGACGGTGAGAAGAATGACAACAAGAGTATAAGGAACTGCATAAAGAACGTCTGCACATCGCATCATGAATTCATCGATTTTGCCTCCATAGTAAGCGGCAATGGATCCCCATAAAACTCCTAAAATTGTATCGATGAGAGCGGCTGCAAATCCAATGAATAAAGAAACCCGAGCTCCCCACCAAACACGACTAAAGATATCTCTGCCTAATTCATCGCTCCCAAACCAAAATTGAGCCCCGGGAGGTGTGTTTTTGAGCTCTAAATGGATCTCTGAATAGTTGTAAGAAGAAATCCAAGGGCCTATGATGGCCATGAAGAGAATGGCAATGAAGCTCCACAATGCAAGGACAGCGGTGAATTTGTATTTAAGCATCAAGAACAGGCTTCTTTTGTTTCCGTAATCTAGGATCGATCCATATATATACAAAATCTACGATAAACATGGAAAGAATGAGTAATGTGCTAAAGAAAATGGTAAGCCCCATGATCATTGGATAGTCTCTTCCGTAGATGCTATGAATCATCCATTGACCAAGTCCCGGGATGGCAAAAATCCTTTCAATGAGAAAGCTTCCCGTGATGATGTTGGAGGTTAAAGGACCTAAATAACCGATGACTGGAAGGATTGCATTTTTGAGTCCATGTTTGAAAGCGACTCTGAACCAAGGAATTCCTTTGGCTAGCGCTGTTCGGATGTAGTCTTGCTCTAAGACTTCAATGAGATTGGATCTGACAAGTCTTGCAATGAAAGCAGAGGGAAGTGCAGCAAGAGCAATCGATGGCAAGATCGTGTGTTCGAAGCTTCCCCAGCGTGCGACAGGAAGAAGATGAAATTGGATGCAAAAAATAAATTGAAGAAAGCTCGATAAAACAAAACTCGGTACAGAAGTTCCAAGTGTAGAAAGGATCATGGTGGATGTGTCTTGCCATTTGTTTTTATGAAGAGCTGCTAAAGTGCCCATCAGTATTCCTAAAGGGACTGCAATGAGAAGGGCTTGTATTCCAAGCGCTGCTGAAATGGGAAATCCTTCTTGAATGCATTGATTGATGCTTCTTCCATGATAGATGATGGAATAGCCTAAATTCCCGTGAAGTAAATTTTGAATGTATTTGAAGTATTGAATGTGAATGGGTTGGTCTAACCCGTAATGAGCATGCAAAGCTTGTAAAACTTCTTTGGGGACATTTTGCTCTCCGATAAACGGATCTCCCGGAATGACGTGCATCAGAAAAAAGGTGAGAGTGATGATGCACCAAAGAGAAAGAAGAAGGATTAAAGTTTTTTTTACTAACATTTGTATAGCCTAATTTTTATGAAAATAGGAATAAAGGTGTTAGCATTTTTTTTTTACTTTTTTTATTCTTTTTTATTCTTTAAAATTTCATATAAAAAATGGTGATTTTATGTCTTATCCTTGTTCTTTTTGGGATCCTTCTTTTAGGAGCGGGGCCTTGTCTTGTTCTTCTAGGAGTGAAGTGTGTTCCAATATATCAATCACTGGAGGCAGGAAGTCTCCGGAGGTTCGTTCTCTAGAAAAGAGTCCTCCTTCTGAGGTGCGATCATCATCTTTCCCTCGTCAGGCTCTCGTTGGTACAATTTCTTCTTCATGTCCTCGTGAAGTGAGTTGTCAGTCTTCTCATCCATCACATCAGGATCCTTTGAAGGAAAAAGGCGTGGCAGATAGTCCTTCTTCAGGTTGTTGTAACAAAGAGAGAGTGGTTGATTTTAGAAGGTTAGAAAGGCGGATGGTTCAAGAAACCTTGCATTTTATTGATCGAGGGGTTCGAGATGTCTTCTCAATTTTGGCTTCTTCTAAAAAATAGTGAATGGGTATAATCCTTAAGCCATGTTTAAAAGAAAGATTGATTTTCAAAATAAATTTCATTTCACCTCTCTCGGATGTGCTCGCAATCTTGTGGATAGCGAGGTCATGATTGGGATTTTGTTAAAAAACGGATATGAGGCTTCTTCAACTGTGGAAGATGCCGATTATTTGGTTGTCAATACGTGCGGCTTTTTGGAAGCATCTCGCCAAGAAGGGGTGGATACGATTCAGGATCTTTTTCAAAGAAAAAAGAAAGATGCCAAGGTCATTGTTGCCGGATGCATGGTGCAAAAGCATAGCGGCGAATTGAAGGAGAAATTTCCGGAGATTCACTATCTTTTGGGATCCGGTGATGTGGAAAAGATTTTGCAGGCAGTTCAAGCGGGATCTTCCGGAGAAGAAGTGACCGATGCAAAAAGCTATCTTCAATGGGGTGAAGTTCCTCGCACAATATCGACTCCCAAGCACTATGCCTATTTGAAAATTGCTGAAGGCTGTAAGAAACGGTGTGCTTTTTGTATCATTCCAACGATTAAAGGTCCTTTAAAAAGTAAGACGGAGACTCAAGTTTTAAAAGAGTTTCAAGCGCTTCTTTCTCAGGGCGTTTTTGAAATCATTTTGATTGCTCAGGATTTAGGGGATTTTGGAAGGGATCGTAAAGAGAAAGGGGCTTTGGCAAGGCTGCTTCGATCGATGCTTGAAATCAAGCAAAATTTTTGGATTCGACTTTTGTATTTGTACCCTGATGAAATTGACGATGAATTGATTTCTGTCATGAAAAGTGATTCAAGAATTTGTCCGTACCTTGATATGCCGCTTCAACACGTCAATAATGAGATGCTAAAGGCGATGCATCGAACAACTTCGAAAGAAGAAATTGTTCAAATCATTCAAAAATTACGTGAAGAAATTCCAGGTATTGTCATTCGAACCTCTTTGATGGTGGGGTTCCCCGGTGAGACGGAAGAGCAATTTCAGGAAATGCTCAAATTTGTGAAGGAGCATCCTTTAGATAATGTTGGGATTTTTCAGTTTTCTTTAGAGAAAGAAGCGTATGCAGCGCGTCTTGAGAATCAAATTTCTGAAGAGGTGAAAAAGGATCGTTTTGAAAGACTTGCCAAAGCGCAATTGAAGGTTTTAAGAAAAAGACAAAAAGAGTGGATTGGGAAAAAAGTGATCGCTATTGTCGAAGGTTTTCATCCTGAATCCAATCTTCTTTTAAGAGCTCGTCATCAAGGGCAATGTCCGGATATTGATGGACAAATCATCATCAATGATGGAAGACGAGTGACTCAATTTGGGAAACTCTACGAAGTTGAAATTACAGATGTGTCAGATTATGATCTCATCGGTACTGTATTAGGACCTCTTCCATGCAAACAAAAGCTCGCCTTAGTTTAAAAAAGGGCAAAGAACGTCCGATTCTTCAGGGCCATTTCTGGATCTATTCAGGGGCTATTGCAAAGCAATCGGGAGAAGATGGCGATTTAGTGGAAGTTTTGGATGCAAGCGGCCAAAAATTGGGGCTTGCGTTTTTAAATCTCGGCCATTCGATTGCAGCTCACATGATTGCTTTTGGTGAGATATCTTTAGAAGAGTCTTTACGCGCTTCTTTAAAACGGGCGAAACTTCTTCGAGAAAAGTGGTTCGATCCTAAAGTGACCAATAGCTATCGATTGGTGAATGCAGAGGGAGATGGAATCCCGGGCCTTATTGTCGATTGTTATGCGAATGTTTTGGTTCTTCAAATTTCTCATCCGGGGATCGAGAAGATTCGAGATTTGATTGTTTCTTTACTTGTTGAATCTTTTTCTCCGGCTGCTATCTTTGAAAAATCGACCTCTTTTTTAAGAAAAAAAGAGGGTTTAAAAGAGGTTCGCCAACATCTTTATGGCGCTCAAATTTCTGAAAGCGAGATTTTAGAAAATAACCTTCGTTTTTCTGTCGATTTTGTAGAAGGACAAAAGACCGGCTTTTTCTTAGATCAAAGAGAAATGCGCTTGCAGGTGAAACAGCTTTCCGAAAATAAACGAGTGTTGAATTGCTTTTCTTACACAGGAGGCTTTTCGATTGCGGCTTTGGCAGGCGGAGCTTCTCATGTGGACAGTGTGGAAGTGAGTAAAAAATGCGGGCCTATTATCGATCGTAATATAACTTTGAATGCTTTAGATCCGAGTCAGCATCGATTCATTGAAAGCGACGTGTTTGACTTTTTGCCTAAGTGTGATTGGAATTATGATCTTGTCATTTTAGATCCTCCTGCTTTTGTGAAAAAACGAAGCGATGTTGATGTTGCATTTCGCGCCTATAAAGATATGAACCAATTTGCAATGTCAAAGGTTCGATCGGGGACGCTTCTTTTAACATGCTCTTGTTCTTATCATGTAGGGGAAGAACTTTTTCAAAACATTCTCTTTCGAGCCGCTCTTGGAGCAAAGCGTTCTGTTCAAATTGTGGGGCGTCACAGGCTTGCTCAAGATCATCCGATTTCTATTTTTCATCCGGAAACCTCTTACTTAAAAAGTTTCTTGCTATTTGTCTCTGATTAACCTAAAAATAAGTCTAAAAAGTAGGTTGGTGTGGGATATTCTGATATTCAAAAAATCCTTGGAGATTCTTCTGAAAGTTTATTGAAGCATGTATGTAAGACTGTGAGTAAAGATCAGCTTCATTTGCCGGGGCCTGATTGGGTCGATCGTATTTTCATGATGAGCGATCGAAACATTCGTGTGCTTCGTAGTTTGCAAACGATGTTTCAGTCAGGAAGACTTGCTAAAACGGGGTATCTTTCAATTTTACCAGTCGATCAAGGAATTGAACATACGGCGGGAGCCTCTTTTGCTCCGAATCCTGAATATTTTGATCCTGAAAATATCATTCGACTTGCTATCGAAGGCGGATGCAATGCAGTGGCAACAACACTTGGATCTTTGGGAAGCGTTGCTCGTAAATATGCGCATAAAATTCCGTTTCTTTTAAAGTTCAATCATAATGAACTTCTCTCCTATCCAAATACCTATGATCAGACTCTTTTTGCATCTGTAAAACAAGCCTATGAGATGGGATGTGTTGCCGTGGGAGCTACCATCTATTTTGGATCTTTAGAGAGCCGTCGTCAGATTATTGAAGTAAGTCGCGCTTTTCAGCATGCTCATGAACTTGGAATGACAACGGTTCTTTGGTGTTATTTGCGCAATCCTGCCTTTAAAACGGCAGAAAAAGATTACCATGAAGCTGCCGACTTAACAGGACAGGCAAATCACCTAGGCGTGACGATTGAAGCCGATATCATCAAGCAAAAATTGCCTGAGTGCAATGGTGGTTTTAAAGCGCTTAAATTTGGAAAGTCGTCAGATCTGATGTATACAAGTTTATCAACGGATCATCCGATTGATTTAACACGTTACCAAATACTGAACAATTATATGGGAAGGATGGGGCTCATTAACTCAGGAGGCCCTTCAGGCAAGAACGATCTTGAAGAAGCTGTGAAAACAGCGGTGATTAATAAACGGGCAGGCGGCATGGGGCTGATTTCAGGCCGCAAAGCCTTTCAAAAGCCCATGAAAGAAGGCGTGCAGCTGCTTCACGCCATCCAAGATGTTTACTTGTGTAAAGAGATTACAATTGCCTAAATAAGCAAAGTGATGATTATATGAGCGTCTCGGAGTAGGGTCTAAGGCGCTCATTGTTCCTAATCACTATCCGAGACCTGCTAAAACGTACTGTCTTGCAGCGTCCTCTACTCGTTCTGCAAATGTTTCCATATTTTCTTGATCTCGTCTTTCTACACCACAGCGTATTGCTACTACTACAACTGATCGATCTGGTCCTTGATAAGAATCATAAGCCTCGCGTGCTTGTCGTAGACGAACATTATGTGGATGTGATGAAAATGCGTCTTCTGCTGGTTGTGAATAAGAAGCTATACCAGCGAATAATCTATCTGTATTTGTATGAAAACTGACTTGATTTGACATTTTTATTTTCCTTTTTTTGTTATTTTAATATTTATTAAGATTTTATAGTTTAATTTTAATATATATATATATATAATTCAATACTTTTTAAGTGGCTGTTTGTTAGTGTGTTGCGTTATTCATCGGAGGCTTTTTTTAGGGTTGCACCGCATTTTGGCTTCGTATATATAAGGCTTTGGAGGGTTTGTGACTCAAGAAATTGCGGCTCGAAAGATCATCTATGAAGAGATCGATGAATCTAAGGTAACTGCCAATCAGAAATGGATGTGGACGCTTGCTGCGGCCGGGATTGGGTTGAATGGCTATGATCTATTCATCATGAGCCTAGCTCTTCCTTTAATTCAGGCCTATTTTGTGAGCTTTTCTCCTGCGATGGCAGGTTTTTTTGCGGGAGCTACTTTGTTGGGAGCGATCCCTGGGGCTTTGATTTCCGGTCAACTTTCGGATCGATATGGCAGACGTCTTATTTTGCTTTTCGATATCGCCCTTTTGACAGTGACTTCGATTTTATGTGCCATTGCGTGGAGTTCTTTTTCTTTGATTTTTTTCCGTTTTCTTCAGGGAGTTGCCATCGGTGCTGAATATCCGATTAGCGCATCTTTGATTGCGGAAGTGATGCCAAGGCGAAATCGTGGAAAATGGATGACGGGAGCTTTTAGTTTTCAAGCTCTAGGAATGATGACGGCAGCAGCTGCAGCAACATTGATTTTGTTTTTTGTAAGAGGCGATGGGGCTTGGCGATGGATGATGTTTTCTTGTGCGATTCCTTCTGCGATTGTCGCGATTTCAAGGCGCCGTATTCAAGAAAGCCCTCGTTTTCTTGCTCGAAAAGGACGCCTGAAAGAAGCAACACGTGTTTTAGGTTGGCTTCTTGGAGAAGAGGCTGTTGTCTCATTTCATCGCAAACTTACGTTGATTCAAAGAGAAGAAAAAGAGCCTAAGCAGGGATCTTTTAGAGATTTATTTTTGCCAAAATATAGAACTCGAACGATTTTGACGGCAGTTCCTTGGTTTTTAATGGATATTGGACTTTACGGAATTGGCCTTTTTACTCCGATGATTCTTCTTTATTTGTTTCATGGAGAGTCTGCGTACACAAGTGGGTTTCTAGCTGCTGATTTTCGATCCGATGTCGCTGCATCGATTGCTGACTTATTTTTAGTGATTGGATTTTTTTTAAATATTTTGATGGTGGAATCAAGAGGACGGATTCAGTTGCAAATTCTTGGATTTATCGGGATGGCAATCGGGACGGGGATGGTTGCTATCTTTGGTAAAGATGCAAGAGGCGGTCTTATTTTTGGATTTAGTCTCTTTAATTTAATGGTGAATTTAGGTCCGAATGCAACGACGTATCTTTTGCCGGTAGAAGTTTTCCCAACGCAGCTGAGAGGCACTGGACACGGATTTGCGGCTGCTTGCGGCAAGATGGGAGCTGTCATCGGTGTTTTTTTATTGCCTTTATCGGCTCATTCAATAGGGCTTTCTTCGACGCTGATTTTGGTCGGAATTCTTTGCTTGATTGGTTCGATTGTGACGCTTGTTTGTAGAGTTGAAACAAGAGGGCTTCCTTTGGAATAATTTTTATTTTTCCCAAGGGAAAGGACGATGGGGAGGGGGAGTGTTTTTTTCTTCTTTCTTTTGAGTGATTTTACTTACGACTTTGCCAAAGATTTTGCCTGTTTTTCCTGGGAGCTCTTGTGTTGTAGAGAGACTTATGATTTTGGCAAGAGCTGATCCCGCATCTAGATCCGGTTCTTGAAGAGTCCCATGCACCGGAATTTTTAAGACAAAGCTCTCATTGAGATTGTCTAAATGGAAAAATCGACTCAAGGTATCTTGTGGAATGCCTAACATCATGTCTAGATTTTGATGATTGATATTTCCCCAACTACAAAGATGGATTGAATTTGCAATGAGTACATCAAATCGATCGATGAGAAGATCATTTTTTCCCCATTCAAAGAGAATCGGGGTAAACCAAAAAGGAATTTGAGCGCTGAGAGCGACATTTTTAAAGAGCTTCTTTAAAGAAAGATAGATTTTCTGACTTTCTAGGTTGATTTTGCCTAAATCTAAGATGCCTTTTCCGATTTCGAATGTTTTGAAAGAGATTTTTGTGTTTTCAGGGAAAATGGTCAAAAAGATGGGATTTCTTGCAGTGATCGAGGAGATCGGAAGGTGCATTTGATGGATGAGATACTCGCTGAGCTCTTTTTTTAAGTGAATCACAAGAGAAAGAGGATTTTTTAGCGTGAACACTTGATTTTGAAGTTGTCCGTTGATGGATCCATCGATATTTGAGGAAGAAAATTGACCGGTAAAAGAACCGATGTTGTTTTTGTAGGAATAAGAACCATTGAATGAGATTAAATGACCTAAAATAGAGCTTAAATGATTTACGAAAGGGTCGAGGATTTTGGTGGGGAAATTTTGGACTTGGGCTGTTACATGGAATTGATTTGGATCTAGAGTGCCTTCAATTGCAAGAGATCCATCCATTATTTTTCCATTGGCTTGGATGATGTTTTTTTGAAATGTGATACTTACATTGTGTAAAGAATGTTGTGGATCTTCGGGAAGAGTCAATGTTCCATTTGTAAGTTGGAATGATTGTTTGACTTTCTTTAGCTGCCAAAAAGGAACTGTAGAGGAGAGATCTTGAATCGATCCTTTCAGTTCGTTATTTGAAAAGGTAATCAGATGGAATGTTTGAGGCCCTAACCAAGTTAAATGAACTTGCTCAATGTGAATATCGCTTTCGAAATGTTTTTTTAAGATGAGTAAAAATAGAGGTTTTCCTAAAAATGAGGAAAGAATCGAAGGGATCAGAAGAATCAATAGGATGAAACTGGATGAAAAAAGGATAAAACGTTTCATTCCACTGTGACGGATTTTGCGAGATTGCGAGGTTGGTCAATATCGCAGCCTCTTTCTTTGGCGATAAAATAGGCAAAAAGCTGACCTACAACGGATGAGCTAAAGGGAGCCAGTTCATCGCGAGTTTTTGGAACATAAATCACATCATCTGCAATCTCTTTGATTTCTGAATCATCAGATGGAGCAATGGCAAGAACGGGAGATCCTCTTGCTTTGACTTCGGTGAGATTGCTGATGATTTTATCTCGTGTTTTTTTATGGGCGCAGAAAGCGACGACAGGAAATTGAGAATGCAAAAGTGCAATGGGTCCATGTTTTAACTCTCCTGCCGGATATGCGTTTGCATTAACATAGGAGATTTCTTTGAGTTTGAGGGCGGCTTCCATCGCCGTTGGAAGCATGTATCCACGACCCATGAAGAAAAAATGTTCAAATTTTGCGTATTTTTTGGCAATGGCTTGAATCGTTGGTAGTTGGTTCAGTACGGTTTCTATGTGTTTTGGAATTTCTTGCAGCTCTTCAAAGATGGTTTTGACTTGAGATTTAGAAAGTTGGTTGTGAAGACGTGCTAGATAGAGAGAGAAAAGTGTGAGGACTGCAATTTGCGAAGTGAATGCTTTTGTGGAGCAGACACTGATTTCAGGTCCTGCCTTGAGGAGGATCACTCCATCTGTTTCCCTTGCCAAAGTGGAGTTTTTAACATTGCAGATTCCTAAATTAGGACAATGGTATTTTTTGGTCTCTTTTAAAGCGGCGAGTGTGTCTGCCGTTTCTCCGGATTGACTGATGGCAACGATGAGTGTTTCTTCCGAAATTAAAGGGTTTCGATAACGTGCTTCCGATGCGATTTCTACACTGGATGGAAGTCTTGCCCAATCTTCGACTAAAAGAGAGGCGATTCGTCCTGCATGAGAAGACGTTCCACAACCAAGAATCCAAAGATTTTTGATCTTTTTTAAAACATCCGTAGAAAGTTTGAGCTCTTCAAAGAAAATATCTTCATCATAGCGTCCTAAAAGAGCTTTTTTAATGGTGAGGGGTTGTTCGAAGATTTCTTTGAGCATATAGTGCTCAAAACCTTCTTTGGATGGGGGTCTGATATCGATTTCGAGCCTCTCTATTTTTTTAGAAATGATGTCTAAATTTTTATTGTAGATTTTAATCGATTTTTTTTGAACTTTAGCAATTTCATCATCTTTTAAGAACACAATGTTGTAGTTCGATTCTTCAAACGCATTGGGATCTGAGGAAATTAAAGATTCATCTTCTTGATCACTATAGCCAATGGAAAGGGGGCAGTCTCTTGCTGCTGCAATAATTTGATCTGGATGGTCTTTATGAATGACAACGAGCGCAAAAATGCCTTTAAGCTGAGATAAAGTTGCGTTGAGTGCTTGAACGAGATCTCCTTCGTAGTATTTGGCAATTAAATTGGCGATGACTTCTGTATCGGTATCTGAAGAGAATGTGATTCCTTCTTTGAGAAGGTCGTTTTTGAGTTCTTTGTAATTTTCAATGATTCCATTGTGAATGAGCGCAATCGATTGAGTGAAATCCAAGTGAGGATGTGCATTTTCGTCATTGACTTTCCCATGAGTTGCCCATCTTGTATGAGCAATCGCAAGAGAGATTTGAGGAAGTTGAATCGAGTTTTTTAGAGCAGATAATTTGCCGGCTTTTTTACAGAGAACGATTTGACCCTCAAAAATGCCTCCAATACCGGAAGAATCGTAACCTCGATATTCGAGTTTCTCAAGTCCTGAAAGACATACTTCAAGAGGATTTCTGATGCCAATGTAACCAAATACGCCGCACATGAACATACGTTATATCAGGTGCTGTTTGAAATGCAATTTTTTCTTTAGGGGAAATTGCAAGACTCCATTTGGCGGGAGTCTTGCAATTTCCTCTTTATTTACAATTTTGGAGAGTGCTATGTTCTTTATCTCAATTTTTAGGGAGAGGATATGTCTGTCAATTCTTTGCCGCCAGAAAGAGCTGCAACTGCACCAAGATCGCGATGTTTTCAAAAGGAGGAGAAAGGTTTTCAGATACGTCCTGAGCAGAAAAGAGATTTAGATCATCTTGCGATTCAACGTGTTTATGAAAAAATGCAAGCTTTGTTAAAGAGAGACTTGGGTGCTGCAAGAGATTATTATCACTCTCTTCCGGAAACGTTATTTAGAGCAACTTCTCAATTGCCTCCACAGATCAAAATCAAGGATCAGCATTATAGAGATACATACAGAAAAGCGATGAAGGAAGCTCTTTATCTTTCCAGATGACAAAGAAGAGCTAGAAAAAGAGGGAATTCTTTACGTGCTTTATTTTCCATCCTAGCGTGAGATCCTTCGCTTGTTTTGTCGGAACACCATTCTTCCATTTGAGCGATCACAAAATGGTTTTTATGAAGCCAAGTTGTATATGTGGAGAGAGGATGATGATAAGAGTAAGTGAGGGCGGATGTTTCTTGCTTACTTGGATTTGTTTGGATCGGGATTTTTTGTGCTGACATGTAAGTATTCAATCGTCGATATTGGATTTTTGCTTGTTCGTCAATGCCCCAATGGCTTTGTCTTGGAATGCGGAAGCAAGGATGATTTAATACGATGAGAAGTCTTCCTTGGTGTTTTAAATGGCGAGATGCGTTTTTGATGGCCAGATCGCCTTTTTCCATGTTTTGTAAAGAAAGAATAAAACAAGCGGCATCAAAGTCTTGTTTTTCAAGAGGGATTTGATCGCACACATCTCCGACAATAAATTCTCTTTTGGATGCTTTTTTTGCGTGAGCGATCAGGGCTTTTGATTGATCGACACCTACGTAGTGAACTTCTTTCGGCAGATGTCTTTCGAGAACGCCTTGTCCGCAGCCTAAGTCTAAAAGTGATTCATTGGGTTTTAAATGAAGAAGGCGAAGAGCATTGGCAAGAATGTTTTTTTGATGGTAATAGTGTCCTTTTTCTCCGACACATTCATGATACCATTTTTCGGATGCATCCCAAGTGGCTTTTTCTTTCATGACTCTCGATCGGTTTTTAGTTTCCAAGATGGCTTTCTAATGGAATAAATGACAATAGGAAATAGGCAAAAAACGAACGTCAGCCCAGCAAGAAAGGATTCAAAAATGAGGGTTTTCCCTACGTCGAATTGACTTGGAGGGACAAAGCTGATGAACAGGCCAAAGCATGAGCCGATGCTTCCTAAAATACAAACAATCCACATTCCGACATTCCCAAAAGGGATTCTAAATCCACGTTCTACATTGGGTTTTTTGTAACGAAGAACAATGGCGGAAACGAACATCAAAACATACATGATTTGGTATAAAATGGTCGATAAAGCAAGAAGAATCCAATAGGAACTGTTGATCGATGGCATGAAAAGAAAGACAAGGCAAAGGAAGGATACCAAGATCGCTTGGATGAGTAAAATGCCGGTGGGCATGTCTTTTTTATTTGCTTTATGAAAAATGGGAGGGAGGTCTCCGTGAAGCGCTGTTGCATAAAGACCTCTGCTGGGGCCTACGATCCAAGTGCTTAACATGCCGATCGCTCCAAAAGTAACAACAAAAGCAATCAAGGGCATTGCCCAAGGCATATGAAATGCATCTAAAAGAGCTCTGAAGGCTTCCATAGCGCCGGAAGCAAGTTCGATCTTTTCTTTAGGAATAATCACTCCAATGGAAAGAGCTCCGATTGCTGAGGCGATTAAAATCAACACAGCGGATAACAAGATGGCTTTTGGGTAATCTTTGCCCGGATTTTTTACATCTTTAGCATGGACTGAAGACATTTCCATCCCAGAGAGTCCAAAAAGAACCCCGGATAGAAGTACAAGGCTTTGAAGGGAAGAAAAATCGGGTTTTAGGCTTTCCATGGAAAAAGAAATTTGAGAAGGCTTTCCTTTGATCAGCCAAATCGAGCTAAGAAGTGCGATGAGAAAAACAGGAATCAGGGTCCCTATAAAGGAGGTCATAAAGCTGATAAAGCCCGATACCCGCATGCCGGAAAAGTTAACAATTGTCATGAGCCAAAAAACAGAGAGGATCACTCCTATGATGTATCTCTTGTCTGTGGCAAGGACAGGATCGAAAATATAAGCACAAGCGGCAGCAATAAAAGAAAGGAGGGTCGGATAATAAATGACATTTTCGATCCACTGGAGCCAAATTGCGATGAAGCCCCATCTTGGGCCTAACGCTTCACGTACCCAAGTGTAAATTCCTTTTTCCGGCCATCCGGATGCAAGTTCGGAAGCGATCAGAGAAGCCGGGATAAAGAAAAAAAAAGCAGCTAAAGCAAGTAAGGGGATAATGGTGAGTCCAAACTCGGCAAGCAAAGGAAAATTTTTAATATTACAGATGGCTGCTAGATTGATAAAGGCAATAGAGGATGCCGTTAAGACCTTTTTTTTAGACATGGAGCTTTTTTCGTTCAATGACCCAAGTATGAGCTAGCAGCTATTTTAGATCATCTTTAATTTTATGAAATCATTGAGGAAATAGCTCTCCAAGAGTTGTCCAAAATTTGCTATAAGCGGTTGATGCTCTATCAGGCCCAAGGGTTTGTTTGAGCACTCCTCGTACATATTCTTGCACAGATCTAACCGAACAATTTGGCGATATTTGTGGTGATGTGATCATAAAATTTGGACCAAATAGAGTTCTGAGTTCATCAATCGTAGCTTGTCTTCCACCATATTGAATAGGGAGTGCATGAATACGATCATAATATTGTGTCCCGGTCTCTGAGCTTGTTGTACATGATCTTGTTAAATAATCCTTAAGAAAGAGGTGGAATTGCGCTGTGGGGACATAAAATACACGGGCGGATTGATTTCCATTAATTCCTAAGCCTGCATTATACATTTCAATGCGGATCTCATTATTTGACGCGCCTACAAAGCGAGTCATTGTAGCATGTGCTTGATTGTGTATACCGCCTGACGGTGCAAAGACTCCTCCGGAATAGATCCCTACAGTACGATTCTCTGTTGAAACTCTACACTCTATTGCTTCTGCGGCTTTTTGTATAATGACTGATGATTCTCGATTATAATCGTACCATCGTTCCTTACGATTCAGCTGCGTTATTGGGGAAATTGCTGTGGCATCAAGACATTCAATGGCTGCGTTTACAAGTTCTTTTTTTGTATTTGCGTCATTCATTCGATCTGCAGTAGCAAAAAGAAGAGAAGCGATCGTGTTTGTAGGTTTAGATCCCCATGTTAATGCTGCGCTGCTTGAAGTAGGATTGAAGTCAGAGGTGTTGTTTTGATCCATGTATGTGCGTAGTTCAGTCCTTGTTAGGGGACTTAATTTTTGTGGGTCTAATACACGAAAGAGTCTCCGCCATCGGTGCAATAAAAATATGACATCCGTGAACATTTTCTTTTGTGCAAATGTATCTGGACATTTTATTAGAAGAGGATCAAAGCTTCGTTCGTATTGTACAGAGTTATTCAGTTCATCGTTTAACGTTGAGTTGCAATAATTAAAGATATCAATGCGTTGGTTTGGCGGAGAGGATTCAATGAATTCCTTGAGTTTGTTTTGAAAATCAGTTTCAGCTTGAATAGCAGCTATTGCTAAATTCTTTGATATGAGCTCAAGAGTTCTTTCATTTGTACGAAGACCTTGCAAGATGTCCTTATACTTGTTGGTAATCGTAGTGCACATGGTAGCCACATCGCCTGTCGCTTGTTTGGTCTGTTCGATAATCTTATTGTATGTAGCCTCGCATTGATCGAGTAATTTTGTAATACCTTCAATCCAGTTTTTGTTTTTGCCGAGTCGTGTGCCATCTTTACCAGGACCGAAACAAAAATGCGCAATAGAAAGTGATGTGTTAGAGAAACCTACTCCAAGTGATTTTATTATGTCCTGTTGTTGTTGTTTAGGAAGGGCGTCGAATTGTTTTTGAAGAGCATCTGCTTTGCGTGCTAAGTTAGATAAATGAGGGTTTTGGGATTGTTGTGCTACTTTGTAAAGCCCCATGCCATTTTGACCTTTACGAAAGGCCTCAATGAGAACGGTATTGCCTTCATCTTCTGTATTTTCTTTTGTATTTGGAGATGGTTCTTGCACGGGTAGTACGGGAGATGGTGGTGCTGGTGCTAAAAGATCGTTGTTACCTTCCGTCAAGGTAGCGTTATGAGTTCTGTCTAACCTTGCTAAAGCAGCAAAAGCATCTGATGTTTTAGTAAAACCGAAAAATCTAAAGCATATAGACGAAATGAGCATTGTTGTTGGGTTCGACAATAATGATGTTAAAAGACTTTGAGAAGCATCCGCCGATGAACTATTTGGATGATCGCCTTTATCGTTCTCTGGTTTTAGATCTAACTTCTGACTTTGAGAAGCATCTGCCGATGAACTATTTGGATGATCGCCTTTATCGTTCTCTGACTTCTGAACCGTTGCTTTGCTAATTAAACGAATATATTGATGTTGTTGAATGTTATTCATCACTTGTTCCCAGAATGTCTGGTCTTGCTGCGGTGATATCATTACAGATTGAGCACCATCAGGAAAAATTGTGATAAAAAGTCCATGTAGTTTATTACCTTCATCGCTCTTCTTTTGTAAGATGAATGTTATTTTGCTGTTCCTTGAAAGGACAACTTGTTCCTGATTCACCGTCAATTCAATAGGGTGGCCTTCTGTCACATTAGGAAATTCTGTTAATATTTTTTTTGTATTCATAGTAATAAAATTAGCATTGTTTGATCTTTATTGTATAATAAAATATAAAATTAAGTAATTAAAATTCTTCATTAAGAATGCTTTTGTTGAAATTTATACTGAGAGGGAATCAATCAGAATGCTTGAAAAGAGCTTAAGCTGCTTAAGTTGAGATGTTTCGGTGTCACCTTACTTGGTTCAAATGTTGCCATATGGCGAGAAACTCGCATTATGGGCGAAGATGCTTCGTTCTTTATTTTTGATTTGCTCTCGATATAAAAATATTTTGAGTGTTTTACGTTAAAAATTATTTAAATAATAATATTCTTTTTTAGAACGTGCTGCTAATGCACATAAATGCTTTGCCAATAGGGATGAGAAAGATCTTTTTCGAATGTATTGGTTTTTGCGTTATAGACTTTTGCCGGAGCTAGATTTTCTCCATAATACCTTTGTAAAAAGGGTGCTGGTTGATTTGGGATAAAGACTTCGATTCCGTCAAAAGAGCTTTTCTTTAAAGGAAAGACGACGTCAAATGCAACCGGTTTTTTGAACCTACGTTCATCTTTTTTCCACCATTCGGGGAAAAACATGTTTGTTTCGAGAGAGAAAATGTAGCGAAGCTCTTGTTTTTCTTCATCGATTTCATAGAAGTAAAGATCGATAAAACTCTTTGTTTCTTTGATATATACTTTAAAGAAAGAGTCGGGAAAGGTTCTCGATGACCAATCTTGAACTGTGTATTTTGCAGGATCTAGTTGATTTAAGACTCTTCGGACATTTTCAAAATCTAAAATGAGCAGGGCAATGTCAATGTCATAGTCCCATGGAATGACGCCGCCATAGCGGTATGTCCCGAGAAGAGTTCCGCAATCGACCCACCATGGAATGTTCGCTTGCGTTAAAAGTTTGGTAATTTCTTGAAGGCACTCTTTGTCTTGATGCATGTGATGTTCATCCCCGGGGCGTCTTTCGTAACCCTGTGAAGGAAAAAATTCTGCAAGTTCTAGATCTGAGAGATTGAGCTTTTTGTATGCATCGAGATGAGGCTGAACTTCTGTAGAGAGGAAATGTTCTTTTAAAGAGAGGTGTCTTTGCGATGTTTCTTTACTTAAAAATCCTGCATATTTAATGGCGCTTCCTGCGATTAAGCTCAAAGGAAATGCGATTGTGCTTGCAATCGATTTTGGCCAAAAATATGTCTCATAATCGAAACGTTGTTTGATCACCCATCCATCTTGAGTGCGTATCGCTTCTTTTCCTGCTAAAAGATATTGCACAGGGGTGAGGACGTAATTGCCTATTTTTTCGAGTCCTGCGGCATCTTCTGCTGAAGTGTTGAGAAAAATATTACCGCATACTGCGTGATAAGCACAGACAAGAGGGAGTCCAATGATGGTTAAATAGTGAACAAAAGCATCCCACATCCGATCGAACATATGTTAGTCTTTGAAAAGATCTTTGAAAGTTGGTTTTTTTTCAAGATCAGAATCTTTGAAAAGACGTTTTGCTTGTTCGGAAGGCTCTTTTGCTTGAAGAAATGTTGTCGGTTTAAATTCTTCGCATAAATTGGAAGCTTCTCGATCTTTAATGAAGTCTGTCCCGGGGACGAGACAGTCATTGGGCTTTCCTAAAGAGTAATATCTACAATTTTTGCACACATGTAGATCGATACCGCAGTGGATGCAGACAGCTCGAAACCCAATCTTTATAGGCTCTTCAGAAATGATCTTTTGGCATTTCCAACAGTGTAGAGGGTTCATCGTTCTCCTACCGGTACTCGATGCCGAATTGGATCGTCAGGTGCTTTTGTCTCCAATCGAGCGCCTACCGGTACTCGATGCCGAATTGGATCGTCGGGTGCTTTTGTCTCCGATCGAGAGCCTACCGGTACTCGATGATGATGTACAATAATCGGAGGAGAGAGAGAAGAAGAGTTTGTGATAAGAATCTGCTGTTGAGGAATTGGTGGAACGGGGGAATAGATCAGAGAGGGTCTTGCCGTGTTATGTATTTGAACAGGGCAAGTTTCTTGAGACTCGGAAAGGCAAGAGAGGAGAATGAGGGTGGAAAAGACAGCCAGTGTCAATGTTGCACTGCAAGGCGCAATTGAAAAAAGGGCAAGTGTTGTAAAAATAGAGAGTGCAACGAAGATTGTTTTTTCTTCGGTTGCTCTCATATTTTTCATTTCAATAATCGCTGTATGAGAGGGAGTGGAATAACGGACGGGTATCATAGATTTTCTGCTCGAATATAGTTATTCATATTGACATTGATTAAAAGAGCAGGAAATGTGGTTGCGGATCTGCCTGCATTTTGTCCAACAATGATTGTATCTTGAATTTGCCATTTTCGAAAGGTAGATGCATCTGAGGAAATGACTTGCCAAATCGTGTTGTTGCTTAAAAGGATTTGCTTTCTTAAGAGATCAATAGAAACAATGGTATGAGTATTTGGTTCGTTTTCAAAAGGACCTAAAATGAGATTTGCTTCTACGGAATCATTCAGGGAATGGTTGATGATTCGATATTGATACGAAGAAAACCAGCTCGTGTTTTGTGCGATGGTAAGAACATGGTAGTAGCGCCATGAATTGATTTTTTTTTGGTCGTAAGTGCTGATCTTCCAGATGGAACCGTCTTCGATTTCGATGCACTCATTCAACGCTGACAGGGAAGTGAGAAAATGGGTGAAGAGAGGGTTTGGGGAAGCTTGAACGAGAAATTGAGAATAGGTTTCTTTTTCTTCCGGATTTTCATTTTCAAAGCAAGTGTCGGGACGGCTTTCCACTTCGATGTGTTTTTTTTCTGCGCCTAGGAAAAAGGGCAGCCCTAATAAGAAAAAGATGAAAAAATTCTTCATTTTATCTCTCGTTTTGGAAAGATAGTCTAAATACTTGGTTTTAAAAAGGTCAATAAATTTTTTTGCAAAGCAATCATTCCCATGCTATACCGAAAATGATTCAAGAATCGGTTTTTGGCAGCGTCGGCTTTTCTTCAAAATTCGCATTCTCACTCGCGCCTTGCCCTTGGGCAATGGTCGCTCGCTCCGAATGCAAATTTTGAAGAGCCTTCTTGCCAAATTCCCGATTCTTGAGTCTTTTTCGGTATATAGGGGCTTATGCGTAGATGGTTCTTTGTTTTGATGGTTGCTCAATGTTATGCTGCGGCTCCTTCTGATTATCTTTCTTTTGCAACGGGTGTTTATAATGTGATGAAAGATCGTTGGCGTACTTGGCAATTTGATTTGGAGTATAAGTTTCATGTGCGCCCTTTTTCCACTTCCTATCGTTTTTTGGAATTGCGACCTTTAGTTGGGGTGATGGCGACAATTCAAGGCTCTGTTTATGTGTATTTGGGTTTGAATTTTGATCTTTTATTTTGGGATCATGTTTTGATTGCTCCTGGATTTGCTGCAGGATATTTTTCAAAGGGGCATGGGAAGGACTTAGGGTATCCTTTAGAATTTCGAAGCGGCATTGAGCTTGCTTGGCAGTTTTCAGATCAAAGGCGAATCGGCGCGCATTTTTATCATCTTTCCAATGCAAGTATCGGTCATAAAAATCCGGGCGAAGAATCTCTTGTTTTTTTCTATGACATTCCTTTAAGGAAAGGGTTTCCTTTTGGATCAGCTAAGTCTGATTGAAGGGCTATTCCAAAGTTCAAGCGCTCTGATCTTGTTTTCAAAGCTTAAAATGCAAAATGAGGCCACATTGAGCGTGAAGCATTTCCCGTAGGATGCTGAAAGATTCAGCCAGCGAGAGGTTAAAACTCTTAAAAAATGTCCATGAGAAAATAAGATGATATTTCCTTTGTAAGTTAGAAATCTCTGAATTAAAAGATCGGCTCTTTGAGAGATTTCTTCGATAGATTCACCATTTGGAGCTCCTTTTTCAAAAAGATTCCAGTTCGGATTTTTCTTGAGAATTTGCTCACTTGTTAGCCCTTCGTAATCTCCATAGTTCCATTCGATGGCATTGGGTTCTAAAATGATCCTATCTTGAGAAAATCCGGCAAGTTCACAGGTTGTTTTTGCTCTTTGAAGAGGGCTGCAGAAAATGGCCTCAAATGAGAGGCTTTTCATTTCTTTTTTTAAAGAAACGGCTTGATCTCGTCCTTTATCTGTTAGAGGCAGATCGGTAAAACTTGTGTGTTGCCCGGAAAGAGACCACTTCGTTTCTCCATGTCTACAAAGAAAGATTTTTGGGTAATTCATAAAAACTCAGGTTAATATCTCTCGGATGGGGCCTTTTCGAAAGCTCAATGTTGCAATCACGATGGCAATTAAATAGTGAGCTATGATCTCTTGCCATGCAATCGTTGATACGATGATGAGAACGAAGCAAATAAAAAGATTGAGCCATCTTGCTTTTCTTGCATGTTCTGCAAACGAAATCACAGAAATCACTGTAATGAGAGCTCCTAAGATAGGATCGAGCTTTGATAAAAGATGTCCTACATGAAAAATTGCCGGATAAATCATTAAGAAAATCCCGCAAAAAGAAGAGAGTGCAAGATTCCAAGGAAAGGTGACTCCCCAAAGAGAGGCTTTGTAAAGGGTGAAAAAAGGATCTCTCATATCCGGAGTTCGATTGTCTTTTTTTGCAAGTGCGCATGTGCCGCCTAAGAAAAATAAAGAGAGAAAGGGTCGTGTTTTATTTTGTTTTAAATATTGCCAAGAAGCAATCACCTCATCAATGGCCAAGGGGATTGGAAGGAGCATGCAAATTGCAGTGATGAGACAAAGAAAGCACCAAGAGCCGACAACGGTTGGCTGTAAAATGATGAGCATGACACTGATTAAACTGAGAGGAATGGTTAGAATTCCAAAGAGAAACACTCCCCAAGGAGATGTTCTCCAGCGAGCTTTTCCTCCTTGGCATGTAGCGATAAATTCTAAAGTATATGCAAAAGAGCCAAGTCCTGCATCAGACACGGGAAAGGCTTTAGAGACATTCGATTCTAAAACGGCTTTTGTTCCCGGAGTAAAGAAAGGATCCCAAACAACATCAATATACCCTAATTGATAAGCCGCTAAATAGCGAGAAATCATCCAGCAAACAAAAGCAAAGAATAGAATGGGCAGTCTTTGGGGCCATGATGAAGGATTGTAGGTCCATCCGGGAGGAATGGTGGGTTCTTCATCGGGAATCTGATTGGGAAGCGGGAAAAGAACGACAGAAAAGAGAATGATGATTGTTCCAACGAGCGTATTGTTCAGATAAGATGCACTTTCACTGGCCCAAAAAAGAAGCGGTGTGAATTGAAGAAGAATTCCGATGAAGCATCCGATCCAAAGAAGGGTTGCTGAAGGACGTCTTCTTCCATAAAATCCTAGAAAAATGAGCGCCAACGCTATTAATACATCACTTGCCAATAAAGGGGTGTTTTGAAAAGGAAATGTCACATTGGATGCCAGTATCCAAAGTCCAAAAAGGATAAAGCTAAAATAAACCCAAATGGGAGGTGAATTATTTTGCATGAGCTCTTAATTGGTTGATTCTGTACCAATGAGTCGGATTTTTGGTCAAATGATCGATCATGATAGGGAGTGTTTTTTCCAGAGAGTGTTTGGGGAACCATTCAAGGTAGCGCTCTGCTTTTGCAATACAGAGTTCATAATGGTCATCTGCAAGATCAATCATCCAAGGACGTATGAATGGTTTGTGTTGAATGGCAATGCAGCATTTTAAAAAGGCTCCTAATTTTGCAAACCACTTAGGAAGAGAGTACGTTTTGATTTCTTTGCCGAACAGAAGACATGAAATCGCTTTTTGAAGTTCATTATAGCTCAGTGTTTTTGGCTCTCCAATCAGAAGGGTCAGTTCATTCGGAAGTTCTTTTCTTTTTTCAACAGCAAGTTCAATGGCATCCACGAGATCTTGCATGTGAACAAAAGAGGCCCCGTGATTTAAATTTCCTGCAAAAAATTTTGCTTCTAATTGATGTTCGTAAATTCTTTGGATTTGGTTGCTGATGGGGATCGAGTGGCATTCATCATCATAGACTCCGGCAACGCGCAAGATGACGGTTGGGATTTTCCCGCGAAGTTCATGAATTACTTTTTCTGTATGTACTTTAGAAAGAGGGTAATCCCAGCTTGGTTTCACAGGAGAGTCTTCTGTAATGGGACATCCAGGCTTTGTTGGGGCATGAACAAGCATGGTGCTTGTAAATATAAATTGTTCGACTTCAAAATCTTGAAGCGCTTTAAGAAGCCGCTCTGTCCCTTTGACTGTGATTGTTTCATATTTTTCAGAGTGTTTTTCAGAAAAGCTGTAATAGGCAGCTAAGTGGATGACGGCTGTGATTTGAGTGCCGTAAAAATTTTTAATATGGGTGAAGGCCTGATGAACGCTTTCATCGGATGAAAGATCGACAGGAATCAGTTCTTCATTTTTTGATGCATAAATGGCCTTGAGAAGTTCGAATCCTAAAATTGTATATCTTTCCCCAAGTCGTTTGACAACTTCCGTCCCTATACGTCCACAGCTCCCCGTGACGACGATCACATTTTTTTGCATAATATTCCACTTTTAAGCTTATACCGAAACAACTTGAAGAATCGGGAACTTGGCAATAGTTGCTCTCTCCGAATAAAAATTTCGAGAATTCTCCTTGCCAAATTCCCGATTCTTCAAGTTGTTTCGGTATCTATTTTCTATTTGTGTTGTCATTTAAAAAAACGCAAGAAAAAAGTGATTTTATGATAAGCTATGAAGGACATGGCTTTAGAAACATTTTCAGCACGTACGCTTCAGAATCGGTCGGTTTTGGGTGTTTTCTTGATGATTATTGGGATTGCTTTGTATGGCATTTCTGATGCTTTTATCAAGCATTTTATTGAGACTTACTCGGTTTATCAAACCAGTTTTTTAAGATCTTCCATGCGTCTTATTCCCTTATGCATGGCTGTGTTTTTTCAAGGGGGCTTTAAACAAATTTTTGCGACGAAAGTCATTGGATGGCATGGGGCTCGTTTATTGGTGAGTCTTGCTTATACTTATTCGTTTATGTATGCATTTTCGATTGCCTCTTTAACCACTGTATATGCAGTGGGTTATTCGTCAGCGTTTTTTATGATTTTTTTAAGTGCTCTTTTATTGAAAGAAAAAGTTGGCAAGGAAAAGTGGTTTGCAGTTTGTGTAGGGCTTATTGGAGTATTGATTGCAACACGGATCAGCCATGGCATTTTTGAGTTTTCTGCACTTGTGATTTTAATGGGCGCTTTTTTGGGGGCTCTTAATAAAGTGCTGATGAGGAAATTAGCGACGACTGAACATAGTTTAGCCATCGCTATTTATCCGAATCTCATGATGGTTTTGGTGAGTTTGCCATTTATCTTGAATGATTGGACAGTGATGAGTTGGTACGACGTGGCTGTTTTTTTCTTCATTGGTCTTGTGACCGCAGGTGGGCAATATGCTATTGCACAAGCTCTTCGATTTGCTCAAGGATCGACATTAGCTCCGATTGATTATTCGAGTTTTTTTTGGGTGATTGCCATTGACTGTTTATGGTGGATGAAACATCCAGATCAGTATACGCTGTGGGGCGCAGCATTGATTATTGGTAGCAATTTGTATATTTTATATCGCACAAAGATCGAAGAAACAAAGGAGATCTGTTATGACAAATGATTCTAGAGAAAAACATAAGAAAGACCTTAAGGATGGCTGTTTTCATTTTCGTAAAAGTTTACAGCAGTATAAAGAGGCATCTTCGGATGATAAAAAAAGAATCGCAGTTACAATGCGAGATCATTTAGCGTTGATCAATGCTTCTTTGAAAGAATTGGAAAGACAAGGTGCTTATAAGCATAATGTTCGATTGGAGCATGATTTGAATGCATATATTCAGGCAGAATCTTCAGAAAGTTATGCAAGTCTAGAGCAGGGCCTCACAACTCTTTTAGAGTTCTCTAAGCTGAAATAATTCGCATAATCCCGGTCATTCGGGATTGTCCAATCATAAATTTTAGAAGTTATTGTTGGACGACCCCGAATGGCCGGGGAATCCGACGACTGCTTTGTAGCAAAGAAGCAAGTGCGCTACTCCATTCATTGCTCGATGCGGTTTTTCTTCTGAAGGAAGATTGTGAGATGAGGCGATCAGATCTTTAGAGACGCCAATTTCCCAAGGAAGCGGGCCTTGTTTTTTTTTCGCTTTATCCATGGATAGAGACCAATGCATGGAGGCAAGATCAAGCCAGTGATACGGCCAATTTAAACGTTCTTGCGTATCAGAAGAGATGAGTTGTGAAAAGAAAATTCGATCAAAGGACGGATTTTGACAAATGAAGACCGCTTTTTTTCTTTGAATGTTCCATCTTTTAAAACAGGCAATAATTTCTTGAGCCGCCAAGGCAGGAGGTTTTCCTGCTTGAACTTCTTCCCAGGTAAAATGATTGATCTGAAGACTTTCGGGATCGCTTTTTTGCCAATCCTCAAAAGGCCAAGCAATGATGGAATGATACTCTTCTTGAACGGCCCCTGTCATCAGATCTACGATCTTAAATGCAATCTCTACGATTTTGTGAAACTGAGGATTGAGCCCATTGGTCTCTGTATCGAGAAATACCCCTAACATCTCTCTCCGGTCTAACGACTAAGATTAACAATGAGTGTAAAAGAGTGCAATCATTTTTTGAAGAGAATAAATATTTCGTACAAGTCTCTGTTTTTGCTATATTCTAAGCAACATATGGCTTTACCTGTTCAAAAATTTCGAGAGATTGTGTTCCAAATCCTTTATAGTACGGACTTTCCATCTCCGGAAGCAGAGGAAACCGCTTTGATGCTGATGGCGGAATTGAAAGTGACGAAGAAATCTGTTCTTTTGGCTAAAGAAAAGGTGGCAGAGATCAAGGAAAAACTTGTCTTGATTGATGAGCAAATTGCTCTATTTTCAACGGAATATAGTTTTGATCGAATTTCTCGTGTTGAAAAAAATATATTGCGTTTGGGAGTATACGAGATGCTCTTTGATGCAAGCATTCCTCCTTTAGTTGTGATTGCTGAGGCAATCCGGCTGACTCGAAAATTTGGAACTCCTGAGAGCGCGCAATTTGTGAATGCGATTTTAGATCGCTTGTATAAAAAGGTCCAAAATGAAGCGGCTTCAGTTTTCTCAGGGGCGATTTCTTAAAGAATTTTCTACTTTTGGCATTGGCGGGCCAATTCGTTATTTTGCGGAAGTTTCTACTGTTGATGAAATGAAGGAAGCTCTTGTATTTGCTTTCCAAAAAAAGCTTCCCTATCTGGTGATCGGCAAGGGATCGAATTGTTTGTTTTCAGATCTTGGCTTTGATGGGGTTGTTTTATTGAACAAGATTGATTTTTGTAAATGGAATGGCCCTCATGTAGAGGCGGGCGCAGGTTTTAGTTTTTCTTTATTGGGAGTGCAAAGTGCTAGGAAAGGTTTTTCAGGGCTTGAATTTGCAGCCGGAATTCCTGCAAGTGTTGGCGGTGCTGTTTTTATGAATGCAGGAGCCAATGGCCATGAAACAAAAGACTTTCTTTCTTATGTTGGATTTTTGCAGGAAGATGGAGCTGTTCGTCAATTTTCAAAAGAAGAGCTTGTTTTTTCTTATAGAAAATCATCGTTTCAAGAAATGAAAGGTGTGATTGTTTATGCAGGCTTTGCACTGAATGAGTGTCAAGATGCAAGAAATAAACAGCTTTCGATCATTGACTATCGGATGCAAACGCAGCCTTTAAAAGAAAAGAGTGCAGGGTGTGTTTTTCGCAATCCTAAAGAAGGGTCTGCAGGTGCATTGATTGACAAGTGCGGCTTGAAAGGATTGCGCTATGGCGGCGCTAAAGTGTCTGAAGTTCATGGGAATTTTTTGATCAATGAATCTAGAGCAACGAGTGAAGATGTTCTTCAATTGATTCGAATCGTGCAAGAAAAGGTCAAGGAAAGAACAGGGGTTCTTTTAGAAACGGAAATTAGAGTTTTATGACTTTTCGAGCGGATTTGCATTGTCATACAAATTATTCCGATGGGTCTGATGATCCAATCACTCTTTTAAAAAAAGCAAAAGAAGTTGGCCTTTCGGGACTGTCGATCACGGATCATGATTGTATTGACGCGTATACAGATGAAGTTTTGGCTTTTGCTCAATCTTTAGAGATTCGTATTTTACCTGGAATTGAGATTTCTTCATCTTTATATGGAAACACAGTTCATATTTTAGGATATGGCTTTGATTTAAAATCCTCTTCTCTTTTGGATGTGATTGGAAAGACGCAAGAAAAAAGACGAGAAAGAAATCGATTGATTTTGGAAAAGCTTTCTCAAAAAAAGAAACCGATTTCAGAAAAAGAGCTTTGGGATTTTGTGGGTCAAAAAACGGGTAGAGTTGCTCACCAGGTGATTGGACGGCCTCACATTGCAGCTTTAATGATTGAAAAAGGATATGTTTCTAGTTTTCAAGAGGCATTTGATCTTTATCTGAAAGATAGAGCTTGTTGCTATGTGGCTGGATTTCGATTGACGCCTTTGGAAGTCATTCAGGCCATTCATCAAGCAAGAGGCAAGGCAGTGCTTGCACATCCTCATTTTATTAAAGAAAAAAGAATTCTTCGCGATCTTTTGGTTTTTCCTTTTGATGGAATTGAGTGTTACTATGGAACTTTAGATAAACATTTAGAAAAACCGTGGCTTGATCTTGCAAAGAAGAAAGGGTGGATTCCTACAGGAGGCTCTGATTATCACGGACTCATAAGACCTAATGTAGCACTTGGAGCTTCTTGGGTAAGTCTTGATATTTTTGAAAGTTTATTCCATGAACGATGATTTTCTTCTTCAAAAATTATTCAATCTTCCTACGAGAAAAGAGAGATCTTTAACATGCATGCGTCAAATGGATGTTCTTTTAGATCATCCTCATCGAGCGTTTAAATCGATTCATGTGGCAGGAACCAATGGAAAAGGATCCGTTGTTACTAAAATTGCAAAAGCACTTCAAGAAGAAGGTTTTAAGGTAGGTCTTTATACATCGCCTCATTTAGTGGATGTTCGAGAAAGAATCCAGATCAATGAGGAGCACATACCTAAGGAAGATTTTTTTCGGATTTTAAAACAGCTGTTTGATCTAGATCGATATGGGCTTTCTTTTTTTGATGTTTTAACGCATCTGGCCTTCGTTTATTTTCGAGAAAAGAAAGTGGATTTTGCAGTGATTGAAACGGGGCTTGGGGGCAAGTTCGATGCGACAAATATCATTGAGCCTGAGATGGCCATCATCACTTCGATTGGCTTTGATCATATGCATTTACTTGGGAATACCTTGGAAGAGATTGCAGAAGAAAAGAGGGGGATTGTAAAGGGTAATATTCCTGTTGTTGTAGGTCCTTCCGCAGCGCCCTTTTTCCCAAACGCGATTGTATCAAAGTCTGCTCCTTTTTTTGATTTGGAAAATCAAGAGATTGCAAGATCTGCTCTTCGTCTTTTATCCATTTCTTCAAAAGCGATCGAAAAGGGTTTAATGGCGAGGCCTTTATGTCGTTTTCAAGAAAGAATTGTGGATGATAAAAAAGTCATTTTAGATGTGGCTCATAACAAGAGCGGATTTGAAAAACTTTTAGAAGCGCTTTTTTATTTTTATCCAAAAGAAAAATATCATTTTATTGTGAGCTTTTCCAAGGATAAGGATTGGAAGGCATGTTTGGATAAGATCTTGCCTTATGCTGCATCGATTACGGCCATCGAAAGTAAGAAGCCAAGGCTTGAATCTGCATCGGTTTTGCAAGCTTATCTATACTGCGCGCGGTTAGGTTTTGAAGATTTGGACTCTGCGAGACAAAGCCAAATCGAAGCGAGTATTGCTCGCAGTCTGCAGGAGGAGCACCATTCCCAAATTGGGAAGGGCGACGACGAAGATCGATTTGGCAAGGTCGCAGCCAGTCCAAATCTTCAAAACCTAACCGCGCACAGTATATCTTCAATCACCATTTCATCATCTGTATTGGATGTGCTTCATGATGCTGAACTGAATATTGTATGTGGAAGTTTTTACATCATGGATCAGATTCTTACGATCCAAAGAAGGGATGGGGATTTAGGTCGATTGACCCAAGCATGATAAGAAACAACCCATTCTGTAGATGGCAGCGATGCGACGTATTGAAGAATTGCTTTTTCTTCTTTTTCTCCTTCCGAATGCCCCGGATAACAGGTGATCGAGAGGGCTCCATTTTTTGCAATGATGGCAAGACTTTGCTCGATGCTTTGAAGGGTTTCATGTGTTTGCGTTGTTTTTGTTTTATCTCCGCCGGGTAAGTAGCCGAGATTATAGACAATCAGTTGAGGCGGTTTTTCAAGGGCGATGCTTTTGAGTTCTTGATGTGGTTTGTGAAAGAGAAAAACTTGATTGAGCTGAGAGTCTTGTAAGTGATTTTTGAGCCTTTCTTTTGTATTCATGATGGCTTTTTCTTGAATGTCAAACCCAATGACTTTTCCCTCTTCAGCGGAGAGGACAATTTGACTTAAAAAAAGAGTGTCGTGGCCATTGCCGCATGTAGCGTCAATCACGCAATCTCCGGGCTGAAGGTGGCCTTGCCAATACTTGTGGGCCATCTGAATATGAGGCGATCTTTTTTCTTTTTCATTCATGGCATAAATTCTACCATAGATTTTAAATCTTGTATCGCATATGATTTGCCTTTTTTCTGGGGTGTTAGCTCAGTTGGTTAGAGCGCCACGTTGACATCGTGGAGGTCAGCTGTTCGAGTCAGCTACATCCCACCATTTTCAAGAAATTTTCATGATGAATTCATTGAGTCTAACTGCTGCAGAAATTTTAGCTGCGGCTGTTTTTGAGTTGTTTCCGAATATTCAGTTAATCAATGGCGGTGCGACCTCTTACGGTTTCTTCTATGATTTTGAGTTTCCTCATCCCATTCACCCCGAGTTGCATCTGCAGATTGAAGAAAAAATGCGTCAGATTGTGAAAGAAAATCGAGAGATTCGATGCTTGGAGATGGTGGCTTTCAGCGCTCGAGAATTTTTGAAGAGTAAAGGTCATTTTCTTCGAGCAGAGCAAATGGAAGAGGGTGGATTGTTTTCCATTTTTCAGATGGGATCTTTTGCGGATCTTTGCTCGGGAAGTGTTCTTTCTTCTTCCAAGGAGCTTTCTGCGTTTAAACTTTTTCCTGTGGTTGCATTGGATCAAGAGAGGATTCGAGTTTTGGGAGTTGCCAATGCTTCGAAAGATGGGCTTAAGGAATTTTTGAAAAAATGGCAAAGATACCCAAGAGTGCGGCATGAAGAGGTTGGGTTATTTAAAGATTTTTGGATGATTGAAGAGGGTAAGTTGATTTGGCTGGAAAAGGGGATTTTAGCGAAAGAAAATCTGATTTCTCGATTCAAACAATCTCTTTTTGAAGGGGTTTTTCAGGTAGAGCTTTCTAAATTCTCTCTGGATCGTGTTCAAAAACATCAGAAAATCATGAAGAAAATGAACGTTTCTCATGTGGGTGAAGTTTTTTCTTTAATAGAGAATGGCGAGAATTCGTGTATAGAAGAGCTTGGACTCTTAGATTCGATGGAAAAGACGGTCTTTCATGTGACCGCTTTTGTAAAAAATCTCACTTCTTCCTTGCAATCCATTCGAAAAACACTTAATATTTTAGGCTTTGAATGTGAGGTCTTTTGCTGTTTTAAGCGTAAAGACCAGACATTTCGCCTGATTTCAGATGCCTTAAAAACATTGGGGTGGTCATATCAATCGGAAGATGGACATGAAGGCCTTTATGTTGATTTTAGGGTAGCGGATGGATTGGGTAGAATGTGGAGTTCAGCAAGGCTTTGGGTGAAGGAAGTTCTGTTTTTTCAACTTATAGTTGAAAGAAACTTGGCTCTTTTGATAGAAAAAGACCTTGTTTAATATTTTTTAGAAGGATTTGGCTGCTTGAGAATTAATAGAGAAATTCGAGCTGATAAAGTACGTGTGATCTCTGAAGCGGGAGAGCAAATTGGAATCATGTCTCTGAGGGAGGCTCTTGTAAGAGCTGAGGAAGCAGGTCTTGATTTAGTGGAGATTTCTCCGCTTGCAAAACCTCCTGTAGTGAAGATTGTTGATTATGGTAAGTTTCGTTATCAGCAGCAGAAGAAAGAAAAAGACAGTAAGAAAGCTCAAGTCCAAATTAAAGTAAAGGAAGTCAAGCTCAAGCCAAATATTGATGAGCATGATTTTCAGACAAAGTTAAAGCATGCTCGGGAGTTTATCCTGAAGGGAAATAAGGTGCGTATCAGCATCATGTTTAGAGGTAGAGAAATGCTGCATATTGATTTGGGAGCGCAAGTCGTGAGGCGATTCTGCGAAGAGCTTTCCGATATCTCAGCCATTGAATCATCATCTAAAATGATGGGACGGACTATGACAACCGTTCTAGCTCCGGGCGGCAAGAAGCCAAAAGTAGCGGTTTCTAATCATTAAATAAAGAGAGAGGATCACAGTGCCTAAGATGAAGACCCGAAAAGCGGTCAAAGCAAGATTTAAGGTCACAGGAAAAGGAAAGCTGAAAAGAACTCATCCTGGACGTCGTCATATTTTGACAAAGAAAAGCGCGAATCGTAAGCGTAAATTGGCGAAACCTGCCCTTGTTGATGAGGGTCAGTTGAAGATGTATAGAGTGCTGATGGGGGTATAGTTTTATGGTAAGAATTACAAATGCTGTGGCTTCTCGTAAGCGCACTAAGAAATTGCTCAATCGTTGTAAAGGTTTTTATGGAGATCGTAAGAACCACCTCAAGTTGAGTAAAGATGCATTGATGTCAGCAATGGCTTTCAATTATAAGCATCGTAAATTAAGAAAAAGAGATTTCCGAAGCTTATGGATTAGCCGAATCGGTGTTGCGTCCAAGGTTCATGGTTTGTCTTATAGTAAATTGATCAATGGTTTGAAGCGTCAAGGTTGTTCGATCAACCGTAAATGGCTCTCTGAGCTTGCGATTCAAGATGCGAATGCATTTGGACAAGTCGTTCAAGCAGCAAAGCAAGGCTTAGTTGGTTAAGTAGATATACCTGAAGGGGGTACTTGTGTCGTCTATACATGAACAGATTGACTCCCTTCGATCTTCTTTTTTTCAGGATTTAAAAAATTCTTTTTCAGTCAAAGATATTGAAAACCTTCGGATTAAGTATTTTGGAAAGAAGGGCTCTATTCAAGCTTTGATGCAAGAGCTCCGCCATTGTACACCTGAGGATCGCCCTCATTTAGGCAAATTGATCAACGATTTAAAAAATGATCTTGTTTCTCATTCCGATCATACTTTTGAGCGTTTATTAAGACAGGAAACAGAAGATCGTCTTGAAAAAGAATGGATAGATCCCACATTGCCAGGTCGCAAATCTTTTTTAGGTAGAATTCATCCGATTCATCAAATGATGGATAAAGTTTTGGATGTGTTGATTGGAATGGGATTTTCTGTCCGTTACGGGCCTGATGTAGATACCGAGCATTATAATTTTGGCGGCTTGAATTTTGCTTCCGATCATCCAGCTCGCGATATGCAAGATACATTTTATCTTGAAAATGGCTGGCTCTTAAGAACGCATACGAGCAATGTTCAAGTTCATGTGATGGAAGGTCATGCTCCTCCGATTCGAGTCGTAGCTCCGGGGCGATGTTTTCGAAATGAAGATATTTCAGCAAGATCTCATGTCTTTTTTCATCAAGTCGAAGGCTTTTATATTGATCGACACGTTTCTTTTGCGGATCTTCTTTCTACAATGAATGATTTTTTGAGTAAGCTTTTGGGAGAAAAGGTTGAAACAAGATTTCGACCGAGCTATTTCCCTTTTGTAGAGCCGGGCATGGAAGTGGATGTTCGTTGTAGCGCTTGCCGAGGTTCAGGGTGTAGACTTTGTAAACATACAGGATGGCTTGAAATTTTAGGGGCAGGAATGATCCATCCAAACGTTTTGAAAAAAGGGAATATCGATCCTGAAGAGTATTCAGGTTTTGCATGGGGAATGGGAATCGAGCGTCTCGTGATTTTGCAATCTTCGATTCCGGATATTCGTCTTTTTACACAAAACGATATACGTTTTCTTTCACAATTTCCTTGAGAAATAAGTGGAGCGTATATTAGAATTTCTTCTTTCTTTAGTACGGAAGAGTGGCAGAGTGGCCGATTGCGCCTGTCTTGAAAACAGGAAACCCTTCACGGGGTTCGTGGGTTCGAATCCTACCTCTTCCGTTTTCTTTTATGGCAGTTTCAAGAGTACCATTAGATAAGATATTAGCTCCTTATTCTCATTCTGTTGATAGAATCCTCTATCCGAGCCCAAATTTGATCCGTTCTTATGCTTCGGTTGTTTGTTGTTTAGAAAAAAAAGGATATGTTCCATTGGTTCATGGTCGTAGTCAAGGATGGGCGGTCATGAGTGCATTTAGACGCGCTTTAGGATATCAAGGCATTGAGCAGCTTCGACATTTTGATAAAGATCTGATGGGATCTACAGAAACTCTTATGATGGATTTACAAAAAAGAGCCAAAGAAGATCAAAAACAAGATTTGAGAAATCGATTTTTGCGCAAATTTTTTCATGCAAGACAATCTTATCAAGATGCTTTTGAAGCTTTAGATGGCAAGAAACATGGACAGTCTTTGCTTGCAACCACGGTTGGAATTTGCCATGAAACTGCTTTCGAATCTCCGATGAGTTTTGTGGGAGGCTCTATTCGAGAAACGATTTATGGTTGTGTTCCTTCTGTGGAATTTCTAGGGCTGCCAAATTATAGTTTATTGAATGTAGAAAAGGCAGCTTTTCAAATCATAGAGAAGATGGGAAAAGAAAAACCGTATTTCCAAGTTGAAGATGCGGCTAAAACCACTTTTTCTTTGATTCAAGAAGCGAACACATTGCCAATGGGAGATCTTGTGATTATCGCTCTTCCTAAAGCTTTAGCTTCTCGCACGGATTGTGTTTATGTGAGCCGTCCTTATGGACGTGTAGCAACATTAAGTCCTTTATCGGAAGAGATAGAAAAGATCTCATTCATATCGCAGGTGCGTTTGATCATGGGAAAACCTCTTTTGAATCAATCCAATGAGATCATCGTTGTGAGTTGTTCAGATGCAGAGCAGGTAGAGCCTTATGAAAAAGAAGCAAACAATGATGCCGGCTGTAAGGATCTTCAAGCTTTTATCAAAGAGTTTTTTCGGGTCAAAAAAGAGGTGAGTCTTGTAGAGGCTCAGGCAAAGAGTCTTTCATTCGATGAAAAGAGGTGGGAAGAAGTGAGGTCGTTTACAGCCAAAACAAATGCATCCATGTCTCGATTGGTTCGAAAACCGATGCTTTAGGTTGTTTCGGTATAAAAAAATTTAAGGTTCATCCTTTCTAAGGAAAAGTAAATAAATAATGAACATCAATAGTAACGAAATTAAAAAGATCGTAGGCATGACAAATGCGGCTTTAATTTGCAAGGCTCCTAATAAAAATGTCATTATTACAGGCATGGCTAAGCCAACAAAGTTCATGATTGCTGATCCATTTGCTTTATCATGAGTCTGATTCATAGACAAAGAGAGTGCCGTCCCGGATAAAATGGGATGTCCAATACAAATAATTCCCATCGGGATTAATAAAGACCATATAGAGACAATTTGAAAGAAAAATAAAAGAAACATTGTCAGAGAGGCGATCAGTTCTAAAAAAAAGCCAAATTTTAAAACTTGTAAAGGAGGTGTTTTGGAGAGATACACTACAAGAAGGCTTCCCAGAAAAGTACCTATGAAAGGAGTTAATCCAAGCATTCCATAGATGCTAGGTGAAAACCCAAGAGTATTCATGCCAATAAAGGGCCCTTCGCTGCCAAATACATAAATAATTGCGCTTGAAAATCCTGAGCAGAGTGCGTATCCAATCAGCTTTCGATTGAGTAATATCTTCCAATAATTTTTTGTTAAATATTTGTAGTGAAGAGCTGTATGGTCGCGATTTAGAATTGTTTCAGGAAGACGTTGACAAGGTATAAGCAGTGTTAGACCGTATGCGAGTAAAAAATAAAAACAGGATTGCCAGTTTATCAGTTGTGTTAAAATGCCTCCAATAGCAACAGCAGCTCCAGGAACGATTGCAAAGCCTATTGTTAATAGAGCTGTCATTTTTCTGGCTTGCTCAGCTGTATAGAAATCATTGATGATTGTAAAACTGATGACAAGCCCTGCACTTGCTCCAAGGGCTTCCAAGAATCTTCCAAAGATTAAAAGAGAAAAAGATTCTATAGGGGAGGATAGAATGCTGAAAATAGACCCTAGAGTTGCAATGGCTATTCCCGCATATAAAGCAGGTTTGCGTCCAAAGCGATTTGCAATAGGGCCGTATAGGAGTTGACCTAGTGAATAGCCTAAAAGAAAGCTTGAGACAATGAATTGTGCAGATCCTGTTGATACTGAAAAGTATTTAGATATATCAGGCAATCCGGGAGTCATGAGCAATGCGCCCATGGCTGCAAAAGCGCTTAATAGCATAAGACTGAGAATATGAGGTTTTTTTTCAGCTTTTTGAGTCATTTGATTTCGTTGATTCTTATTTGTTCATTGAGATAGGGGACCCATTCCGGGGTGTTTTTAGAAAGCCATTTGCGGAATTTTTTGGTAAATAGATAAAGATCTTTGTTGTTTGGGTCTTCCTGATAGTTTCCGAAATCAATTTCTATCGCCTCTTTATTGAGAAATCCAAAATTACGAAATAAGGATGGATCTGTATTTCGAAGTCCCTTTTCTGTACGAGATTTTAAGAGTTTCACGAAAGAATCGATGTAATGAGCCATAAGGGCTGTGTCATGAGAGTGGTATGCATGAAGAAGCGCCTCTTCAAAGGGGAGGGCTTTTTTTTGGATGATGAATCGATAGGAGTTTAAGTTTAAAGAAAAATGTCCGCCAAGAGGCCCTGTTACTTGTAAGTGTGGAAGCGTTTCTTTTGTAGGATTGAGATGTAAAAAGAGAACTCCTGTTTCTTCATGCGCTTTTGTGTAGGCTAAGATGCTGGCAGAACAAAAACGAAGTATTTTTTGATGAGTCAGAGTCTTTCGTTTTTTTGTGGAAAAGAGACTGTTATGATGACGGAAGAATTTAATGACATATTTTTTATCTTTGCTTTCAAAGACATAGGCTTGAGCCCCACGGTTTAAGTAGTTAAATGGTTGGGATAAAATGGTTTGAAGTTCTTCATTGGAAAGAATGGGGGAGACGTTGAACTGATGGTTAAAGGGGAGGTCGAATTGCATTTTAAGGAGTTTAAAGCCGCATGTAAATCTTTTGAATGAAACAGGTAAAAGACTGCATGAGAGGACGAAAAAGAGAAACAAAATCAAACGTTTCATCGGATGAGAGTTCCAATCATATAGGCTGCGGCACCAACAAGACCTGCTCCCGGAAGAGTGAAGAGCCATGCCCACATCAATCGTTTAGGTACATGCCAGCGAACTGCTTTTCTCCCCTTTGCAGTGCCGACACCGGTAATGCTGCCTGTAATGACATGTGTTGAGCTGATTGGCATTCCAAGAAAGCTTGCGATAAAAACGACCAAAGAAGATGACGTTTCTGCAGCAAATCCTTGCATGGGATAAATTCTTGTAATGGAAAATCCCATGGTTTTTACAATTCGAAATCCGGCGGAGGCGGTTCCAAGACCCATGACGGTTGCGCAAGCGAGAATCACCCAAAGAGGAATGGTAGGTTCCAAGAGATAGCCTCCTGCAAAAAGACCTAATGTGATGATACCCATGCTTTTTTGTGCATCGTTAAGTCCATGAGAAAGGGCAACAAAACTGGCTGAAATGACTTGCAAATATCGAAAGAGTTTTTTGTCTTTAACTTCAGGACGTTTTTTCGTGTACCAAAAAAGGATTTTCATAATGGAGAGGCCTACGGCAAACCCGATCATCGGAGAAAGGATCATGGGAAGAAGTACCTTATTAATGACTCCATTCCAAAGAATGGCGGATGCATCTTGATGAATCCATGATGATCCAATCAGTCCTCCAATGAGCGCATATGAAGAGCTGCTTGGAATGCCGTAATACCAGGTGATGAGGTTCCAGAAGATGGCTCCGATCACAGCGCATAAAACAACAAGCTGAGTAGCGTCAGAGGCAACGACAATGCCTGTCGCAATTGTTTGAGCAACGCCGCTGATTTGTGTGGCTCCTATGAAATTTAAAATGGCAGCAAGGACAATCGCAGTGACAGGTCGTAATGTGCGTGTTGCGATGACGGTAGAAACGACGTTGGCTGCATCGTGAAATCCATTGGTATAGTCGAAAACAAGACCGATGATGACAATTAAAATGACGAATTCCATAAGGAATCCTTTATAGAATATCGGAACAAAAAATTCCATAGAGCTTTTTTTTAAAAATCGGGTAATATTTTGTCTCTTAGGTGGCTTTCAACTGGAACGGGTATATGCCGCTCTATGTTTCGATCAGTTATTTTTGGATGACCCCTTAAGGAGGAAAATTTTATGTCATGGTTTAAAAATGTTATCAGCATCATTTTGGGATTGTTTTGTCCTTGTATGTTTTTAAATGCTCAAGAAGAAGGAAATAAGATTATGAAAAATCCAGTTGTTGTTTTTGAAACAAATATGGGTAATATTGAAATTACATTAATGCCGGATGTGGCCCCAAAGACATGTGAAAATTTTATAGGTCTTGTAGAAAAGGGATATTACAATGGAGTGACTTTTCATAGAGTGATTAAAAGCTTTATGATTCAAGGTGGAGATCCTACAGGGACCGGTGCCGGAGGAGAGTCTATTTGGGGTAAATCATTTAAAGATGAGTGTGTATCTACTGTGAAATTTGATAAACCGGGTCTTCTTGCGATGGCAAATCGAGGACCTAACACAAATGGAAGTCAGTTTTTCATTACGACATCTGCAACCTCATGGTTGAACATGAAACATACGATTTTTGGACAAGTGACTTCTGGTTACGAAAACGTGCAAAAAATTGAGTCTGCAAAAACAGGGGCTCAAGATCGTCCTTTAGAGACAATTAAGATTGTAAAAGCTTATGTGAAGCAATCTTAATGATTCTTTGAGAGAGCGGATCGTGTGTTAAATCAAGAATGTTGTCTCCTTTTTCTGTGATATAAAGGTGACATAGTTTATTGAATTTCAGTCGACATAAGTTCTGCTCTTTCATCCTATTTAGAGCGGTGATTGCCGTCTTTGTTGCCAATTGAGCGTCTTTTAGATCTTGTGAAAGAATTTCAATCGCCTGAATGTCCATTTGTCTTTGCAGCCTTCTTTCTAGAAAACAGTGAGCCACAATGAGAGTGGTCATATGGAGGGCATTTCTTGCGAAATAAGAAAGTTGAAAGATGGGATGAAAATAAAGAAGAGCAAGTAGAGAGACTTTTATGGCTGAGTGAATTAAAAAAGTAGGAGTTTTAATTCTCGCAAGTTCTCGTGCAATCAAAAAACGCACTTCCGGTTCGGATCTCTTCCATAGTGTATTTGACTCTTCAGTCCAAGGACTGATGAGTTCTGAATAAGGAATGCTGATGGTTGGGTGTGTGAAAGAAAGAGGGCCTCCAAAGCTTGAAAAGTAATGGCTTAAAGAGGCGTAGAGAGTAACTTCCCGAGAGAGATTTGCAGCTTTTGCAAGTTTTTTTACATCCTGGATTGCTGCGATGGCGCTGGAATAGGGAATCATCGACTGTTGCGATGGATCATTATTTCTAATTTCCATGTGATATGAATAGAGATCGCCAAGAGACGGGAAAAAATAAAATGCCAGTTGTTTCATTGGCATCACAGCTTCGAAGAAAGATGTGGTAAGCTGCTCAGAATGGCTTAAATCTACTTGTCTTGTTTTAGAAATTGTGTACTGCATTGTTATCAAATGGGTTGATATCCTATGCGGAAAGGATAGATGGCAAGAGCGTTGCCGTCCCATGCAGTATCTGAGAGTTTGCTGATCCGTAGCCAAGGGCGGTTTTCTTGGATGGTTGCGTGAATGAACTCATGATCTTTGAGATAGAGTCCGACGTGTGAAATGCTTTTTTCATGAGCTCCAAAAAAAATAAGATCTCCCGGAGTTAAGTTTTCGATAGGAATCGATTTTAGGTGTTTTGATTGGATTTGATCGGATGAATCTCTGGGAAGATTGATATTGATTTGTTTGTAGAGCATTTGCACAAAGCCTGAGCAGTCATATCCAAAGCTGGTTCGTCCTCCCCAAGTGTAAGGGATTTCTAAAAAGTGCTGAGCGAATAAGGGGAGTTCTTCTTTGGTTTTTAAAGAAGGCTTTTGTTCAATATTTCCTTGTTGAATCCAGCAGGTTTGATCATCGGGTAGCTTGATGAGAATCCAGGAGCCTTCTTGTTGTATTTGTTGTAAGGGGGTTTGGTAAGCAACTGTATAGAGAGGTCCATATTGGATATTGGGAGTTTTGTATAAATGAGAGACGATTCGAGAAGTGAATCGATTGGCTTGATAGGGGGAATTTCTAAAGCAAATGGTCTTTTTAGGCACCCACCCAAAATAGTGATCGGAGCTTTGAATATAGAGCCAATCATTATGATGATTTTGGATAGATACATTTTCAGATAGAAAAGTTTGAGAGACGACTTCTGATTCGTTATCAGGATTTTTTCTCATGTTCACAACAGGTTGATTGGTGTAACAGAAATTCATATGCCGGTATTCATCATTTCTTCGGTTTTTGCATGGAAATAGGTGAGTAAATCAGGTGCTACTTCAGAGAGCCAACCTTGTATGGGATCTAGAGAATCATAGACAGACTTTTGACAAGCAAAAGAAGGATCGAGCGTTGGATTTACAAAAAAACTGCCCAAATCGATTTGATAAGTTGTCTTCCCATCAAATCCGTAATTGCGAAGGAAGGATCGATCTTTATTCAAGATGCCTTTTTCCCCTCTTTCTACGATGTTTTTTAAAAGAGACTCTAGGATTGTTTTTGCTTTTTCAAGTTCTTTGTTTTGAACTGCTTTTAGAAATTCTTTAGACCAAATGGGATGTTTGGATTGGAGTGCAAAGCTGGTTGTTTCGAGAGGAAGATGATAGGTATAGCCCGTTGCATCGATGAGAGTTAGTTCTGTTGTCTTTGCATTTGCTGGAGTGATTGAGAAATGGGGGTGTTTTAATTCTCCAAGATGAAGTTCCATCGTTCCTGTTTGATTTTTCAGTTCAGAAGACGCTAAAGTGAAACTCTTTTTGATAAATGCAAATCGACTCAAACGGTTTTGCTGCATTTTTTGAGCGAATGGAAATGGAAAGACTCTCATCCAAAAGGATGGATAATAAATATCTGTTCTTAAGATTTTAAGAACGTAACGATCATCGCTACTTACAAAAGCAAAGCATTGTCTTCCTCTTCCTAAGTATTTAAATGGTTTCGAGAGGATTTGTTTTGTTTCTTCCGTTAAATGTAAATGGACATTGGGTGCATTTTGAATTCTACGAGGCGTGAACCCGTAACGGATCGTGTGGAGACCTTGCCCAATCGTGAGAGAGGAAAATAAAAGAAGAGTGAGAGTGATGATTTTTCGCATTTGTTAAATATTTTATGCGAAGAAAAGATATATTGAATAGGGTTAAGACGGTTGGACTCCCGAAATCGCCTGAAGAATTGGGGATTTGACAAGAAGGCTCTTCAAAATTTGTATGCGGATATCCGAATTTTGAGGTAAAGCCAATGCCGTCAAAAACCGATTCTTCAGGCCATTTCGGTATTGAGCTTTTTTTCGATGAGTTGCTTGTTGAGAGAGCGAACGGATAAAATCCAGAAAAGAACTGTACATGCAATGATTGGAACCAGCATATGCGTGATTGAAAGAACAGATCCAGTTCCTGCGATTTGAATAAGAACGATCTGAATCCAAGCAGCGCCTGATTTTCCAAGTCTTGAGCCAATCACATCAATGGCTGCTTTTCCTTTGACTTTAGATTCTGTGTCCAATGGAATATAGGCCATTTCTTTGGTGGCGTCAAAAAAGGCATATTTCATGATTTTCGTAGAGATGTTTTGCAATGCGCCAAAAAACACGATCATCATTAATGGACTTAAAGACCAAACTCCTGCGATGGGAGAGATCCAATTCGGATTTAAAAACATTAAAAGAAATACAAGACTTGTTGTTCCAATCACAATCGGAGGTAGTTGGGCTGCGGTATGCCATCCGGTGCTTCGGATTAAAAAGCCGCTGAAAAAGAGGGTGATGATGAAAGAACAGACTCCTACAGAAGAGCTCACCGTTGCCATGACAGCTTGATAGGCACCGGTTTCCGGATAGGCGATCTTTAAATTAGCTTTCCAAGTGACTTCTGTAAGATTCATGATGAGTCCATAAGAGACCACCATGATCGCAATGGCTCTTAGGTAAGGAGATTTTGCAATGAATTTTAAACTTTCTAAAAGAGAGAGTTTGGTTTTTAGTTCAATCGGTGCGCTCTTGAGTTCCGGTTGATAGAGCCTTTCATCGTTTTTTAAGATTTTTCTTGTGAGTATGAAATGAAGAAGCATGATCATACCTCCAAAGAAGAGGACGATTAAAACGAGATTTTGCAGGGCTAGATGAAAATGCTCTCCGATGAATTTTCCTGTGAAATAGCAGACAAGCGGGCCTGTGAACATTTGGGCCATATCTCCGCCTGCAATAAAGAGATTGTAGCAGCGTTTGGCCTCATTGAAATTGCAAATATGATTGACAAAGCCCCAGAACAATAAGAAGATAACGATGCTCCCCCAAAGTTCGGCGATTACAAAAAATACAGTTTGAATCCAGTTGCGATAGATGGCGACCCAATGGGCATTTTGGCTGCCTAATTTATGTAAAAGCCAGTCTGCCGAACTATGAGGCGATAAGGCTTCGATATTTGGATAGAGGACAAAGCCATAGAGGAAAATAAAGGTCATGAAAAATAAGATAATGCCATAAAATAAAACAGATCTTCGAAAGATATTAGAAAGTTTTGAATATAGGATTGTGGCTCCAAGGGCAATCGGTAGAACAATCCACCCTTTTAAAACGGGGATAACTTCAGCTCCCGACCCTTTGGCTGTGACCACAAAGGCATCTTTCATGCTCGTTAATACACCGTAGGTAAACGAGATGAAGAATTTCATGAAAAGTAAAGGAAGGATTTTTTTTAGTTCATAGGCTTGAATTGGCCATAATCGCTCTCGCCAGCTCAATTTTGGAGAAGTATCTCCATTAGACGCCATCTAAAAAACCATCCGTGTAAATCCTTAGACCTTATACCTAAATTAGGACATAAATGTCACGTTAAAAAAATGATGAGCTATTCTTCTTGGAGGTGCAAGGAAATTGAGTTGATGCAGTACCGGAGATGATCGGGGTCTGGTCCGTCATGGAATACATGGCCTAAGTGTGAATCGCACTCTCTACAAAGAATTTCGTATCTTTTAAACCCTTTCGACCAATCTTCTAGATAATAGACGGCTTTTGGATGAATGGGTTTTGTAAAGCTGGGCCAGCCGTTGTTTACGTTATATTTATTTTTAGAATGAAATAAAGGGTTTGTGCATGCCGCGCATACATAGGTACCTTCTTGCGTTGTCAGAACATATTTGCCGATAAACGATTTTTCAGTTCCTTTTTGACGCATGACCCTATAGCGCTCCTCCCCCAAGAGATCTTTCCATTCGGCATCTGTGCGAGTCACGGTTGCAAGTAAGAAAACAAGAAAGGCGATTTTTAGAGTCATTGTTTTTCTTTTATTGATTCATCGATTATTCTTCAATGGATGGAGATAATATGGATGTAGAAGTTAAAAAAAGGGCGAGAGTGCTTCCTGATGTGGTATGGAGAGCATGGACAGAGTCTCATGTGGCTCATGGGGGCGGGAAATTGGAGAATGGTGCTTTGGGGAAAATGAAGCAAGGAAAGAAAGAAGTTTCCTATACAATTGCCAATGTGCTTTCTGGAAAGAGTTTTTCGACCATTTGGAAGTTGTTTTTTGTTCGTTTAGAGTTTCATCATAAAGTTGTGCCAAGTTATGGAAGTTCTGAAGTTTGTTATGGGTTTGATTTAAAGGGGCCTTTACGCTGGATTTTGCGTCCTTTTTTGTTAAAAAAAATAGAGCTGCATTTGACGCAAAGCTTGAATGCTTTTGTTGCAAATTTAGAACGTAGATAGATAAGAAATGCGAACCGTAGGGAAAGCCTTTAAAGAATAGCCCGGTAAAAAACCTTCTGTTTTGTATCCAAATTCTCCTTGAAATTCAAGGCGGGGATGAAAACGATATGATGCGATCATAGAATAGCTTATCCCTATTGATTTTTCATGTCTTTCTTGAGAGGAATAGAGAGGGTTTGTTTTGGGGTTTTGAGAAAAGTCGACGCGAAAAATAGGGAGGTTTCCTTGATGCAGTAACAATTGAGGCTGCCTCCAAAAGTCGAGACGAGATCCGAGTGTGAGTTTTCTGAATGTCCAAAGATTGGGGGCAAAGATCCCGAACCCAAAGTAGTTGTTGTTTGCATGAGAGCCCGCCTTTAGATAAAAATAGTAGGGGATATTTTTTTTCAGGATGTAGTTTTCGAAAAAAATCTCAGCGCCAAAAGGTGTTAATCCTAAACGGAGTCCGAATAAATACCCGATGTTTTTAATGGAGATCATGGGGATGTAGGTTTCTTTCCCGGAAGAGAGGAAATGAAACCATGCAAAAAGAGAGAAATATGTAAAAGGATCTACAAGATTGATCCAACTTAAGTTTTTTAAAAAAGAGACGGATGTTTTCCCCGGATAGGTAAATTGAAGCCATCGAACGTAATCCTTGAGATCGTGTCCCGTTGAATCCCAGGTGTTGTCTTCCACTGCATATAGATTGAGATTGTATTGGCAAGTTAGGTAGAGAATCGATTGTCTCGGATCGATTCTATTGGCTATGAGCCATTTGAGTTTTGTGAGGTTGGCTAAAATGCCGGTTGATTCAATGCCTGCCATTGAAATGCAGGTAAGATCTGTCGTTGTAATGGAAGAGGACATTCGAAAATGGGTGCTTGCTTCTCCGGAGCCGTAAGGCGGCGGCAAAGAAAAATCGTAGTGTGTGACTTTTACTTTCCCATGATCGATGTCTCGAATCCGATATCCATGACCAAAAACTTCATGTTGGACAACCATGGTAAAATAGTTGATGGGTAGCCAAATAAAAATGGCTTCGCTCAATCTCCAGGCCCTTGCCAGCATTGATTTCGAATCGGCAAAATCTGTTTTTTGAACAAAAGAAGTGTCTATTTTTTCCAAAAGGCGAGTGCCGAAGAGAAGATCTTCTCCTCCAGCATATGGAGACATGTGAATATCATAACAAAGAGAATAAGAAGAAGATTCGAGGATTTCAAAAGACGGTGTTGTTTGATTTGTAAATATTGGAGATAAAGTAACTTGGGAAAATAAAGACGTGCTTAAAAAGAGGGATAGGAGAATGTTCAATTTACAAGATCTTAATACTCTTTTGTTTTGAAAAAGAATTAAATTTGCGTTATGCATAGTTTATATGAGATGCACCGGGTATTGCACTGCTGTTGGATACGATATTTTACGTCTTTTCCATTTTTTACAGGTAACAGGAACTTCTCAATTATATAGAGATGTGATTCATAGTCAGCCTAAAGATGAAAAAGGTCAAAAACGCGATATTTTTTATTACGCTTATGGAGTTGTTATTTTTTGGGGATTTTCTGAAAGTGAAGAAAAAGAGCTTTTGAGTCATTTAAAGAAGTTTGAAAAAGAGCCGCTTGCGAAACCTGAGGTGGATGAATTTAGCTTCTCTTATGCAGACAAAATGCGGATTGAAGAAGATGAGATTGTGCTCCATAAAAAAGATGCGATGGTGAAACTTGCGACTTCTTATGCGATTGGGCAGTCTGTGAAATTAACGGTTTTTGAAGAAACGATTGCAAAAACTGTAGAAAGTTGTAAGCAACTACCTAAAGATCTGGCATTAAAGGGGAAAATCTCTTTATCTCGCAAGGAAACTTCCCAAAAGATGGGAGAGCTTTTCTTAGAAAGAAACTACATTAACCTTCATACGGAAATCTTAGATACGCCTGAGTTTTTCTGGGAACATTCCGAGTTAGAGACTTTTTATCGTCGTATGATTCATTATCTTGATGTCAGTAAACGAGTTGAGTTATTAAATCGTAGGTTAAATCTGATGCATGAGCTCTTTGAAATTTTAGGCGATGAGCTCAATCATCAAAAAACGTCACGTCTTGAGATGACGATTATTGTTTTGATTGTCATTGAAGTAATTATTGCGGTTCTTCGCGATTTGTTTCATGTAATTTAAAATTCTTTAATTAAGTTAATTAGTATTGATATTTGTAATTCTTCTTGTTTTGTGGTAAATTAAACTTAGGAAGAAGGTAGGGTTATGAAGGATTTCTATCAGTTATTTATACAAGAATTAAAAGATATTTATGCAGCAGAAAAGAGTTCTTTAAAGTTGATGACTCATGTGATGCATGCGACAAAGTCATCAAAATTAAAGGAAGCGCTCAAACTGCATACAGAAGAGACGAAGATGCAAATCAAGCGTTTAGAGCAAATTGCAGCTGAATTGAAAGAGGATTTCTCAAATGCAAAATCAGATGCGATGCAAGGGATTCTTAAAGAGTGGAATCATGTTGTGAAACCTCATTTTCAAAATGATGTTCAAGATGCTGCTATTATTGGTTTTATGCAGAAAATTAAACATTACGAAATTGCTCTTTATGGGGTTTTGAAAACGTTTGCAAAACACTTGAACATGACAAAAGTTGTAGATCTTTTAAGAGAGTCAATTCTAGAAGAAGGGAATGCGGATAAGAAATTTACTGAAATTGCGGAAGGGACTCTTTTTATTGGTGGTATCAACGCAAAAGCTTCTCGCAAAGTTGCTTAAATTGATGAAGACCTCTTGTAACTATTAACAGGGGCGGTAAAAAAGGTGACAAGCTGCGCTAGCGAGGCGAAGCCAGATCGATTTTCGCGAGGAAGAACATTCTTGAATATGAAGGCTTCCGAGCGAAAATCGATCTGGCAAAGCCGCAGCAAGCAGGTTGTCACCTTTTTACCGCCCTTGTTAATAACGCAAGAGGTCTATTCTATTAGATGGACGTGGATTGCCTCAGGGCCTTTTCGTCCGAGAGTTTGTTCATATTCGACTCTTTGCCCGTCATCTAAAGAATGGTCGGGAGTATCTATATTTGCAGCCTGAATGTAGATATCGCGTCCTTTTTCATCAGGTGCGATAAATCCAAAGCCTTTATCTTTATTGAACCACTTAACAGTACCTTTTGCCATATGCCCCTCTATTCATTCATATAGAGGATGGTTGTTTTATTTTAAACATCTTGGGCTAAAACTTGTTTTTCACCTTCGCTTTTTGCGATTAGAACGGCGCAACAGCTATCGCTAAATACATTCACAGTTGTTCTGCACATATCAAGGATTCTATCTACAGCAATGAAAAGTCCAATGCCTTCAGGCGGAAGGCCGATCGCGTTGAGGATGATGAGCACTGCAACGAGACTTGCAGAAGGAATGCCGGCGACCCCCATGGAGGTGATGAGAGACATAAATATGATGATGAATTGCGTCATGATCGACATTTCAATTCCATAGGCTTGCGCCACAAACATTGCGGCAACGCATTCGTAAAGAGCAGATCCGGACATGTTAATTGAAGTTCCTAAGGGAACGACCAAACTGCAGATCCGGTTAGAGACCATTGCCCTTTTTTCGACGCAATCGATGGTGATGGGGAGAGTCGCGGATGATGAGCTTGTTGAAAATGCGGTCATGAGAGCCGGATACATTGCCTTGAAATGTCTTTTGGGAGAGACTTTGGCAATGATTTTAAGCATGAGAGGCAGTCCTACAAACATAAAGGCGGCAAGACCCACTAAAACAGTGATAAAAAATAGAGCGACAGATCCTAAAGAATGAATTCCTGTGGTCATAAAAACTTTAGAGACCAAACAAAAGACTCCGTAAGGGAGGAATTTCATGATGATGTGCGTAAATTGAATCATCGTTTGAAAAAGACCCTGGAAGAAATTTTTAAGAGAAGTGCCTGATTTTTCATCAATTTTTGAGATGCAGTAACCAAAAATAAGACTAAAGAAAATGAGCCCTAGCATATTGCCCGAAGCAAAAGCTTGAACGATGTTTGATGGTATAATGGATGTAAAGAGTTGGATGAACGAAGACCCTTGATTATTCTGGAGGTGACTTTGAATTTGATGGAGCTTTTCAGAATCTACATTGAGGGTGTTTGCTTGAATTGCATGTCCGGGATGAATGAGATTGACAAAGAAAAGGCCGATGAGAATAGCGAGAAGGTTGGTGCCGACATAGAAGATCACCATTTTACTTCCCAACCTTCCAAAATCTTTTTCCTCACCTATTTTTGAAATGCCGACAATGATTGAGGATGAAACTAATGGCACGACAATGAGAGTGAGTGCATTGAGGAATAAAGATCCTAACGTATCTACGAGGGAATAAAAAGAAATGCCAAAAATAGAGCCGGTTTCCCCAGCCCACTGACCAAAAATAATGGCAAGGGCAATTGCAAAAAGGACATCCCAAGGCTGTTTTCGTTTTTTATGCATTTTTAGACTCCAAAGGAGTCCAGTTTATCGATTGTTTATCGATCATTGCAAAGAAAATTTCGCGCCCGGCTGAATTTTGTGCTTTTGGAACCAGCCTAGAGGCACTTCTAAGGCATATTGAGCGGGGCCGCCGCTTTTATAAATGATCAGAGGAGCTAGATCATTTTGAGGAGGTGGCATGTCTTGAATATCAATCAGTTCTTTGGATTCATTAAAAAAACCAATGGATAAAGGAATGTAGGTATTTTTCATCCAAAAGGTGAGGATCGTGGGTTTTTCATAGACAAAAAGCATCCCTTGATTTGCTTTTAAAGAAGTTCTCCCCATAAGTCCTTTTTCCTTTTCTTCGGTTGTTTTTGCAACTTCAACACTTAAGGTTTGGTCGTTGATTTGTAGTGTTTGAAAGAGGGTCGCGAGAACAGTTGTCAAAAAAATCATAATGGTGCAATTTATCTTATTGAATTAAAAAATTTATGAAAAGATTTTGTGTTTTCTTCTTGGCTCTTCCCTGTCTTTTGATGGCCCGTAAAGTGGCTTTAGAGCCTCATCCTAAAAAAACTCAAGCTCCTTGGTTTACGGGACCTCTTTTATCTCCTTCTGCAATTGTTGTCCCTTTAGGACATATAAACTATGAACCGTATCTTTATGTGATTGGAAATCGAGGCTCTTATAATGGAGATTGGCATTTGGTTAAAAATTCTTCTACCCTGTGGAATGTGAGTTTTCAGCCGCTGATTCAAGTGGGACTTTCTTCTTGGGCCAATTTTGAAATTTCTCCTTACCTCAATTATAACTATACTCGTCATGCAGGGAAGTGGACTTTTGGAGATTTTCCTTTGCTTTTGTCAATTCAGTTGTATGCGCCAAAAGATGCTTATCACAACCTTCCCTATGTGAAATTACAAATTCAAGAGACTTTTCCAACAGGAAAATATCGTAATTTGGATCCTAGAAAGAAGGGAACTGATATTGGAGGGGCGGGCTCTTTCAATACGGCGATAGGTCTTGTATTAGGCCAATTATTCCATTTGCGAGGGGTTCATTTTTTGACAAGTCGTCTCTATTTTCAATATAGTTTGCCGGCGCCGGTGCGATTGAAGGGTTTTAATGCCTATGGAGGAGGGTACGGCACGAATGCTCGATTTTTCCCGTCTCAAGTTTTTTCTATTGATGCATCTATAGAACTTTCTTTAACTAGACGGTGGGTTTTTGCGTGTGATGCCGTGGGTTCTTGGATGACAAAAACCAAGGTTACGGGAAATCCCGGAGTGACCAAGACGGGGGCAAAGGCAACTTTAGGCTCCGGAAGCGGAGCGCAATTTGCCTTGGCTCCCGCTTTAGAATACAACTGGAATGAGAGTTTGGGGATGATCGGAGGGTGCTGGTTTGTTTTTGCGGGTCGTAATGCAACTCAATTTTATAGTGCTGTAATTGCTGTGGATTACTATAGATAATTAGTTTTTATTTGTGGTATCATTGTTTTGTAAAATAAAATAATGATGGGTTTTCTATGAAGAAAAAGTTTATTGGAATTTCTTTAGCTGCTTTAATTGCCTTGTGTGGAGGTTTCGCAATCAATCAAGTAAAAGAGCCGTCTTTTACTTCAGAAGAAAAGGCCCGAGATGATCTTCTCTTAGGACAGGACGTGATTCAAGACATTCGAAAGCAGTATGAAGAAGGCCAGTATAATACTTTTTTAAAAGAAATGGATGAATTCTATGCAAACATCCTGAGAGATCATCGCTTGCAAGAATTTTCAGCACTTAGAGAAGGAACTACGATCAATCCTCAGTGGAATGCATTTGTTCAAAAGCTCGACGAAGAAAAAAATCAACAATTGATCCAAGCTGTCTCTCAAGATGAGTCTGTATTTGGAGAAAAGGTTCGCTTTGTTACATCTACGATTTCTACACCTGAAGAAAAAGAGGCTTTTTCAAAATTGTTTATGTTTCATCATATGCCTTTAGGTGGCGGCAAAAATCAGGATGAAAATGCGTTGATTGCAATTGATATCGAATATGAGTGCAAAACTCTTCATTTGAATGGGATGTCAAATATTGATCCTCGGGTAGGCCAATATGTATTGAAGATGCAGCAAATGGATAAAATGCTTCTTGCATCTGAATCTTTTGAAGATCAAGATCTTAAAAATATTGTTCGTGTAGCTTCTCAAAATGCAGATCAACGGATGGCGCAAAATTGGGACGTTTCTGATTTAAAAGCTTTAAGTCAGGGGAAATTAACGGTAAAGAGCCCTTCTCAAGAGCAGGTTGTTTCTATCTTAAAACAGACCCAAGAAAAATTGAATCAAGGGCTCTGATCTGAAATGTTTGGCTCTGCGCAACTCTCATTCCTTCAGGGATGGATTGCGCAAGGCTCTATAAAATAAACTCAAAATTCAGGTTTTTAGTACAATGTTTCGAAAATTGGAGTTGATGTGTCTCAGTATGATGTTGTTGTGATTGGATCCGGTCCTGGTGGTTATGTGGCAGCTATTCGAGCGGCAGAGCTTGGCTTAAAAACGGCTTGTATTGAGAAGAGCGAAACTTTGGGAGGGACGTGTCTCAACGTTGGATGCATTCCTTCAAAAGCTCTTTTATCTTCCTCTGAAATGTATTTCAAATTCAAAAAAGAGGCTCATGTTCATGGGATCTTATCAGAAGGTCTTTCCTTTGATTTGAATCAGATGATGAAAAGAAAAGAGAAGATTGTTTCCGGATTTAATCAAGGCATTCAAGGGTTATTTCAAAAACATCGCGTTGATTGGATCAAGGGCAAGGCTATTTTACAAGGACCTCATGAGATACGGGTGGGGGATCGTCTCATTCTTGCAAAAAACATCATATTGGCAACAGGATCTGAACCTCAAAATCTTCCCGGATTTGCTTTTGATGAAGTCACGGTTTTATCTTCTACGGGAGCTTTAAAGCTATCTTATGTGCCGAAAAAGATGGTTGTGATTGGTGCCGGTGCAATTGGAGTTGAGCTTGGATCTGTGTATCAGCGTTTGGGCGCCGATGTTTCTTTGGTTGAATTTTCAGATCGAATTTGTCCTTCTTTTGATGCGGCTCTTTCTTTAGGATTGCAAAAAAGCTTATCTTTGCAAGGGATGAAGTTTTATTTGTCTCATAAAGCGGTGAGAATGGATGGCAAAGAGCTTCTCATTCAAAATAAAGCAGGGGAAGAGACGAGACTTTCATTGGATGTCATTTTGGTGTCTATTGGAAGAAGGCCTTATTTAGATGGACTTGGATTGGAAAATGTGGGAATTGAGTTAGATCATCGTGGATTTATTCCTGTAGATGCCTCTTTTCGTACAGTGTCGAATTCGATTTTTGCGATCGGAGACTTGATTGAAGGACCGATGCTTGCTCATAAAGCTTCCGAAGAAGGAATGGCTGTTGCTGAAATCATTCAAGGAAAGAAGCCTCAGATTGATTATGCATCGATTCCAAACATTGTCTATACAAGCCCGGAAATGGCCTCTGTTGGTTTTTCTGAAGAAGAATTGAACGCAAAAAGGGTTCATTATCAGGTAGGACAAGCTTTTTTCAAAGCGAACCCTAGAGCTCGATGTATGGGAGAAGAAGAGGGTTTTGTCAAAATTCTAGCGGATCCTAAAAGCCGCCGCATTTTGGGGGTTCATATTTTAGGCCCTTTTGCTTCTGAATTGATTCAAGAACCTGCCCATGCATTATTTTTGCGCTCCAGCGTGGATCAATTAGCAAATACATGTCATGCGCACCCAACTCTTTCAGAAACGATTCGAGACGCTGTCTTAAGAATAGTCAAGAAATAGTCTCGTCCGAGAGATGCATCGAGGATGCGATGGTCCTGGTTCAAAGGACCTGCGCAAAAATGTCCCATATTTTCCCATTGAAGAACTCTCCCTTAGAAAGGGAAAGATTCTTCGCTCCGGTAATGGGCGGCAAATTTTTTGCCGCAAATTAATCAGATAGCTCGGCCCACCTCTGAAGGGGATGGGATTTAAGCTTCGAGCCGCCCGTTCAATTGACATGAAGGAGCTCAAGAGGCATGGTTTGATTTTTGTTTAATTTAAATTGAAGCGAATTTATACTTTCGTATTTAAAGAATTAAAATAAATTAAATATAAACTTTTATTTTAAAGTCATTAAAAAATTAATATTAGTAATCTTCGTCTGCTGTTCAATGTTCACAGGATGTTATTATACAGGAATAGGGGCTGCAACAGGAATGGTGGTCGGCGCCGTCGCAGGCAGACACGCAAACGGCTTTGAAGGTCCTGCAATATTTGTCGTTGGAACGATGATGGGGGCCGGAGCGGGGGCCGTAGCTGACATATGTGTTGCATGCGCGGACGACGAACAAAAACCTTCATTGAAGAATCGTTGAAATCATTTTCGGTATATAGAAAAGATTGAAATTTGCGAAATAACTGTGTAATTAAATTTCATTTTTTTTATGCTGTCTTGATATGAATATTCTAAAAAGTTGTTCTGACGAATTTATTATTGAAAAACTCTGTTATGCGATTTCTTCTCGCGATGATCGCCAAGTTCAGTTTTTGAGCGAGGTGCTTTCTTTAGAGCAACTTCAATCGATGACAAAAGTAAAAGATGTTTTTGAATTTGCAAAAAATGAAGCGCTTTATTTGCCGAAACCATCATCTCAAAAAATGTTTACTTTCTCCGGAGTGCAATTTCGACCTTCCAGCATTATTCAGTATTTCGTCAAAACGATTACCAAAGCTTTTGATATTGATCTAGATACGCCTCCTGAAAATCGCTGGGATGCTCAGCTCCAATTGCAAGCATTCGGTGCGATGCTTGTAGCAGGTGGTTGGATCTTTGAAACGCTTTTTTCTTTTTTCGGAACCATTACGAAAGTGATCGCTGCTGCATCAGGTATTTTTCTTTCCGTATTTGCTGTAACACATGTGTATCAGCGTTATTTTGCAAAGCCGGAGGCGATCTGTAAAGATCGGATTACAAATCTGAATCGAAAAGCAGAAGAAAAAGGATTGAAAACCGCAATCGGTCGGCAAAAAGAAATGCAACAATTGATTGCGTCGTTGACTCGGATTTCTCTTGCAAAACCAAAAATTGCTTTTCTTGTGGGCCCTCCTGGTGTTGGGAAAACACAGCTTGTTGAGAGTCTTGCTGTGAAAATGAATGAGAAGCGGATTCCTGAGCTTGATGGGAAAACTCTTTTTGCAGTCAATACTGCAAGTCTTGTGGAAATGGGAGGTTTCGATTCCAGTGGATATAAATCTAGATTGGATCTGATTTTCAAAGCCATCGAAGGACATGAAAAAAATGTGATCTTGTTTTTTGATGAAGCTCATAATGCAGCTACATCTGAAGAATCTCACGGTAGAGGTTTTCTGATTGAACAGCTTAAAACAAGACTTCTTGAGAGGAACATATCGGCGATTTTGGCAACGACTGAGGAAGAATTCAATGAGTTCATTTCTCCAAATAAAGCCTTTGTTGAGAGAATGGAAATCATTGAAATGAAATCCCTTGGCGATAGAGAAACGGCACTTGTTTTGCAGGAGGAGGTCCAAAATGAAAAAATTCCACTTGCAAAAGATGTCATTGAAACAGTTTTGGAAATTGGGAATCACCATGATCTATTTAAAAACAGGGCAAATCCAAGGAAATCCTTTGATATCATTCAAAGGGCAATTCAATGGGTGATTGCTTGGAGACCCATTCGATTATCGAAAGAATTGGAAGAGAAAGAAATCGAACTTGCAACTGCAAAAGCAAACTGCGCTCTTCTTGCGCATTCGCAAGAAATCCCTCTTGTTTTGATTGATCGGATTGGAAAGTTAGAGACTGAAGTTAAGGATCTTAAATCTGCTGTAAAAACACAAAATGCAGCCTTTGATGGGATTTTTTATCTTCGAGAACTGGAATCTACGTATTTTAAAAATCATTGTCAAATGGTTCATCGGTTATCAGAAAAAAATACAGAAGAGTTAGAGAAAAAGTATTTGTTTTCAAAATTACTTCTTTCTTGTGTACGTAAAGAAATTAAAGAGAAAGTTTCTGAATTTGCAAAGAAATATCATGAAGAAATTCCTTTGGAAGTTACATCAGATTTAATGCTTTCTTTATATTCGAAAAGCATTCCTCTGACTTCTACGATTTCTGCTTAAAGTGTTTTGAGAAAAATTCTGAAGTAAAGCTTGCCGTAGAGGCCATGTTCATGAAGATCGATGGTTTTCATCTTTGCCCCATGTTTTTTAAGATTTTTTGTAGAAAAGGATCTTTGATTTTAAGGATCGAAAATATATTTTTTCACTTTATGATCCTTCTTTGAGGATTTCTGTAATGACGTGTTGAGCATTGTTTGCAAGCGTTGGATTTGTATCTTTGTAGTAGGGGAGTTGGATGAGAGCGATGGATAAAGCCCAGCCACGACCTCGTTCCCATGTTGCATCATCAACTTCGATCATTTTGCGAAAAGAATCGCGCACATGAGAAGGCAATAGATTCCAGGCTATAATCAAGTCACAAGCGGGATCGCCAATGCCTAAATTCCCAAAGTCAATAACTCCGCTTAGTCTTCCATTTTGAAGGAGTAAATTTCCGGGAGATAGATCTCCATGCACCCAAACGGGAGGTTTGTCCCATACGGGAACTTGGATTGCTTTTTCCCAGATTTTAGATGCGGCCTCTACATTGATCATTTTTTTTAATTCTTTGAGGGCTTTGAGAACTCCGATATGTTGTTTTTTTTCTAGAGGAACTCCCCGATCTGAAATAGGTCCTCCTGCAAGATCGATGTTGTGCAATGCGAGAATGAAATTTGCAAGATCTTGAGCGAGGATATGTGGATCAAAAGGATGTCCTACAATTGGATTTGTTCCTTCAATCCAGTGATAGATTGACCAAGACCATGGATAATATTCTGTAGGAACGCCTTTGACGAGAGGAACCGGAATGGAAACAGAAAGAAAGGGCGCGATTTTGGGAAGCCAAGCATATTCCTTGTCGACATCTCCCACAGCCCAGTCGATGCGTGGTAATCGAACAACCATATCTTTCCCCAGACGATAAAGGGCATTGTCAGTGCCTATGGAGGCGACTTGTTTGAGAGGCAAATTGGCTAAATGAGGAAATTGTTGAGAAAGGAGACGCTGAACAAGTTCAATGTCGATTTCGAATTCGTCTGCATGCATTTTAGCCATATAAATCTCAGTATGAGTCGGTTGTCATCCAATCTCGTGTTTCTATCTCAAAAAATTCATGAGGTTGATTTGTAACAAACATTTCGTGGATATGGCTGATGACTCTTTTTTGTTCTGAAAAGAGGAGTTTGTTTTTTGCTTCTTGAAATGCAAGCCATTCATAAGCATCGTGTTCTGTAGGTGATAGAGTGACATGCATTGTTTCAACAAACGCCACAAAGACGGGGACCGATGTGATTTTATCACAGCTTTTCATGTAAAAAGTCTCAACAACATCAGCGGAGTAGAGCTTTGTAGGAATCAGGCCTGTTTCTTCTTGAATTTCTCTGAAGGCTGCTTGTGGCGCTGTTTCTTTTTCAAGAATTCCTCCCGAGACCATTTGCCATGTGCCCGGTAAATATTTTCCACATCGTCGAATGAGAAGATATCGAGGTTCTGAGTCTTTTTTAAAAACTACGAATGCAGAGATGCAATGAGGATCAATAAAAGAGTTCATAGGATATTCCTTAAAGATTCATTGAACGGGCGGCTCGAAGCTTAAATCCCATCCCTTCAGGGGGTGGGTTAGCCGAGCTATCTGATCAATTTGCGGCAAAAAATTTGCCGCCCATTACCGGAGCGAAGAATCTTTCCCTTTCTAAGGGAGGTTTCTTCAATTGAGGATAAAAATTAACATTAAAAATCCTTATGTGCAAGTGATTGTGTTATTTTTTAGTTGTGAGGGCTGAAACAACCAGCGGTATACCGAAAAAAATTCAAGAATCGGTTTTGGGCGGTGTCGGCTTTATCTCAAAATTCGGATTCTCACTCGTGCCTTGCCCATTGGGCAATGGTCACTCGCTCCGAATGCAAATTTTGAGAGGCCTTCTTGCCCAATGGCGAGAAACTCGCATTACGGGCGAAGCAATGCTTCGTCCTCCATTTCCCGATTCTTGAATCATTTTCGGTATACTCAGATATCAAGCACTTTCCGATTTTGATTCATTTGCCGGATGAACCCATCTTATATTCATTCATCAATGCTCGTAATTCTTGATCTGCTGCAATAGGATCTAAGAGAGGAACTGTTTTTTGGAAGTAAAGTGGAAAGCTTTGCAGGGGAGATCTCTCTCTAAACAGACTTTCTCAACGCTTATAACTTGAGAAAGTTCATTATCGATGAAGATGATGTGAGATATGCCGAAATAACTTGAAGAATCGGGAGTTTGGCAAGGAGGTAAAGCCGACGCCGCCAAAAACCGATTCTTCAAGTTGTTTCGGTATACAGCTTGAGATTTTAATATCTCTTCCAAACACTCTCCTTTTGATTCTAATTTTGTCTCGAGAGAGTCCAAATCTTCAAAACCTAACCGCGCGCAGTATAACAGAATCAGAAAGATCATTTTATTTTTTCTGTATGTGATGAGGAACTTGGGTTAAATCCGGAAAGACTGTATTGACTTTCGATGAATCATGGTTAGGTATATGAAGACACGCGATAATGACGCATCTGGAATTTCGCTTATGAGGGATCACGCAATGTGGGGTTGGGTAAATGGGAATGTTTAGATCCGCAAGAAAAGTTCCTGAAATGATAAGCGCGCAACTTTCGTTTAAGGTTTCTGGGATAGGGCGTAAAACTTGTCTGAGTTGATCTTCGCTGAAGGGAGATCCATTGGCTGGGGCCACTAGAAGAGATTCATTTTCCGGGTCATCATCGCTGCTGAAAATGAGTGTAAAGACGGAATTGTCAAAATGAAGAGGCATCGTAAAATGATCTTGTTGATCGAAGCGAATGAGTCGGATAGAAACGGGTAAACGAGGTTGGTTTTTGTAATCATAAAAAATTTGTTGAATTTCTGGGTTTGTTTTCTTAAGTTGTTCTACTTGATTAAGAAACACTTTTTGACAAACACTATCTAACATCGTTAAAGAGTTGAGCAATTGCTCTAGTTGCGGCATTGATTCTAGTTCAGCTTTCTTGTTTTCGAAAATCCAATCACAAAACTCTAAACACATTTTACAATTGATCCCAAGGATCAGTCTCATCGGCTTATGCGTTGCTTGGTTTCCACTAAATATCCCAAATCGATAATTGCTTTTTTGCCAGGCACTGGATGTTTGCGAGGAGAAGAATTCGATAGACCATTGTTGCAGAACTTTTGCCATTTCTTCTAGAGCGTCTCCTCGAACAAAGTCTACAAAGATCTCTTTGAGTTGATTTCGAGAAATCGGTACGAATTGGGGAAGAGCTCCAACTTCATGGATCGCATCGCGCACATCGCAGTTAAGAAAGGGTTGAAAATTTGTGTAGCGATGATCTTCAACACCAAAACCATTTTGACAAGTAAGAAAGAGCCCGATTGCAAACGGAATTCTATTGTTTTGAAACGTGGATTTTGAAAGATATTTTCTGTTCATTGGGACCCTCTTGCGTTGACATCTATGAGAGGCATTTGGCATACTCGCTGCCTCCATGAGCAATGCAATTTGTGTAGAGAGTCTATCAAAATTCTTTAAAATGCGGAAGTCTCTTCCTGGAATTGCAGGAATGCTGAAATCACTTTTTGTTCGCGATGTTTCCGTGTTGGAGGCTGTATGCAATCTCAGCTTCTTGATTCGAAAAGGTGAGAAAGTTGCCTTTATCGGTCCAAATGGCGCAGGAAAGTCTACGACGATTAAGATGCTCAGTGGGATCTTGCATCCAACTTCAGGCTCAATCAATGTCTTGGGATTGATTCCTTGGAAAGATCGATATCATCTTGGGTTTAAGATCGGGACTGTGTTTGGCCATCGGACGCAGCTTTGGTATCATTTACCTGCTGTTGATTCGTTCGATTTACTTGCTAAAATCTATGAATTGGATGGGTCGTTTTATCGAAAACAGCTCAAAGAATTGTCCGAAGTTTTTGAAATTGGATCTTTTCTTTATCAACCTGTTCGAAAACTCTCTTTAGGACAGAGGATGCGATGTGAGATTGTCGCTAGTCTTTTGCACCAACCGGAGATCCTTTTTCTCGATGAACCGACGATCGGTCTTGATGTTAGTGCGAAGTTGAAAATTCGTGAGTATCTCTCATTATTATCAAAGAAGTATGGAATGACCCTCTTTTTGACATCTCATGACACGGCCGATATCGAACAGATTTGCGATCGAGTGATTGTTCTGGATAAAGGGAGGATCTTAAAAGATTGTTCGGTCAAAGAATTAAAAAAATCGTACATAAAAAAGAAAATCGTCACGATTACGACGGAAGACAAGACGTTTGGATTGTCTTTGCCGGGTGTCAAAATTGTCAAGCAAAGCGATTATTCTTTTGTCTCTGAGATCGATCTAGGAACAATGCCGATTGATCAACTGATCCGGGAAACCATTAAAGTCACGAGTTTGAAGGATGTTACGATTGAAGACCCTTCCATGGACGAGATTATCCAAGATCTTTATGCAAAAATATGTTAAATCATTCTCATTGAGCGCGCTTCATACTTTTCAAAACAAAAAGGCGCTTGTTGGATTGAGCATTTTTCTTGTGATCTGTCTTTTGATTTTTTCCAATCTCTGGAAGATAATTGCAGCAAGAACTGGAGCTCTCCATTTAGATTCTACTGAACTATTATGGTACATCGCTTTGAATGAATGGGTGCTTATTGCCATTCCTCGACCCGAAAGAGAGATTCAAAGCGATCTAAGAAGCGGCAAGTTAGCTTGCCTCTTGCCGAAACCGATCCACTATTTGGGATCGGTTTTTAGCGAATCGTTGGGCGCTTATAGTGTTAATCTCTTAGGTTTAGGCCTTGTTGCTTTTTCCTTTACTTGGATTCAGGTGGGCCCTCCGCCTGTTCCTCTTTGGGTTTTGCCCATTCTGCTTTTGACTGGATTTATGGGCGGGATTCTTGGCATTCTTTTTCAGATGCTGATCGGTGTAGGAGCATTTTGGATCCATGAAGTGGAGTCTTTTACCTGGATTTGGGAAAAATTGCTCTTTGCTTTGGGTGGATTGATTCTCCCTCTTTCTGTTTACCCTTCGATTTGGCAAACGATTTCTAAATACACTCCTTTCCCCTACATCCTCGGAGGAAGAAGTTCGCAGGTCATGGATTATAGTATAGCTCATATTGGATCGATCTTGGCGTTTTCATTGATCTGGATTTTTATTGGGCTTGTTTTTCTCACTCTTTTATTTCGAAAAGGTCTGAAGATTTTGAACATGGAGGGAGGATAATGAGTAAAACACTTTCCTTTTTCTTTGCATTATTGAAAACGAGCATTCGAGCCTCCATCAGCCTTCGCGGAGCCTTTCTTTTAGAGTCTTTGTTGATGATTGGGAATAATTTGATCTTTTTAGTGATCTGGTGGATCTTTTTTCGAGCTTTCAACAATGTCAACGGATGGCAATTTGATGATGTTGTTGCATTAATGGCTGTCTCGGTGGGGAGCTACGGACTTTCTAAAATCTGTTTTGGCGGATTAAAAGATTTATCTCGCACCATCGCAAGAGGTGGGCTAGATTCTTTTATGACTCAGCCTAAAAATCTTTTGCTTCATTTGCTAGGTTCTAAATCCTATTCCAAAGGATGGGGACATCTTCTCACAACTCTGATTTTGATCTTTCTTGGCGGGAAAACGACGTTAGGCAGTATCCCATGGCTTCTTTTTTTTATTGTGAATGGCTGTCTTGTTTTTGGAGCCACCGGTGTCATTGCGCATAGTCTGGCATTTTGGTTAGGATCGATCGAGAATGTGGCGAAAAAATATTGCGATTCTCTGTTTCTTTTTGTGCATTATCCCGTCAATATTTACTCAGGATTTCTTCAGGTTTTGATGTTCACTATTTTCCCGGCAGGGATCATTGGATATTTGCCTGTTGAATTTTTGAAAACTTTTTCTTGGTTTTATCTTTTTTTTGCGATTTGTGGATCTTGTTTCTTTGTCTCAATCGCATTCATCGTATTTTTTCGCGGGCTAAAGCGCTATGAATCAGGGAACTATTTTGAAACACGGGAGGGGTAAGCAATGGTCTCAAGCATTGGCTCAACTGTTCAAGCAAATATTGGTTTGATGGATCGAAAAAATAGGTGGGTGATTTTCCCTGAGAGTTACGATTCTTTGAATGTGGACCAAGTAGGAGGAAAAGCTGCCAATTTGCATCGATTGAGCTCCATTGCCACAATTGTTGTTCCGCCTTGGTTTGTAGTTTCTTCCTCTTTGTTCAAAGAGTATTTAGAGAAAAATGAGATTTGGCCGTTGATTGATGAGCTTGAAAAGCTCTGTCCCCATGGGGAAGACGATGAGAAGATTCGTAAGATATCTGAAAAAATTCAAAAAGAGATTCTTGGAGGGAAATTCGAGAAAGAGACGTTTGAAGAGATTCAATCGGCCTATAAAGATCTTTTGAAAAAGAGAGGATCTCATACTCATGTTGCTGTTCGTAGTTCAGGAGTTATTGAAGATTCTTTAGCAAGCTCTTGTGCGGGACTTTACGATTCGATCTTGAATGTACAGGGAATTGAATCGGTTCTGGATGGGATCAAGTCTGTTTGGGCGTCTTCTTTTAAAATGAAAATCATTCAAGAGAGAGTTCGCCTGGGTTTGAAACAACAAATGTGCATGATGGGGGTTGTGGTTCAAGAACTCATCGATGCAAGAGCCTCTGGCGTGGCCTCTTCAATGGTATTAGGCAATTATTATCCCGGTACCCAAATTGCTGCGAATTTCGGAATGGGGGTTAGTGTTGTGGATGGCGAAGTTTCTCCGGATAGCTGGATCCTTCATCATGAAAAGAGCTACATTTTAGAGCAGTTTTGTGGAAGTAAACATCTTGAAGTGCGTTCTTGCTCTGAACAAGGCACAAAAACAATCCCTGTTGCCGATGCTTTGCGGAAGAAATTCTGTTTAAAAGAATCCGAAGTTCTGGAGATTGGGCGTTCTGTATCTGAGATTCAAAAATTTTATAATTGCGATATCGATGTGGAATTTGCTGTCGATTCAAAAGGTCTCTTGTTCATTTTACAAGCTCGGCCGCTTGTTTCTACGGGGACGGATACAAAGGTATTAGATCTGAAAGATTTGTCTGGACTTGAACCCATCGCTCGGGGGAATTTCTCTGTCCCAGGGGTTGCCACAGGTCGAGTTGTCTTCATTCCTGATTGGGAATCATTGGCATCTGGGAGGGTCCGACTTCATCGCGGAGATATTGCTGTTGCTTTTGTGACGACAAACACATGGTCTCAGTATTTGGGCAATATAGAGGGAATCATCACTTGTGAAGGATCTCCTTCATCTCATTCTATTCTTTTAAGCCGAGAAAAGGGAATCCCTTGTGTGATTGGCATGCCGGAGGAGATTTTTAAGACGTTGCTGTCATTGAATGGAAAAGAAGTGACCATCGATGGTCACAATCAAAAAGTATATGAAGGAGTCCTCCCAACAAAAAATGCAGAGATCTCGGATCTGATGCATCGGTTTGATCCCGTTGAGATAAAACCTAGCTTTACGCTAGCAGAGATGCTTCCGTCTTGGATTCACAATAAAATGGTGTTGGAAAGAGAAGGACAATATTGGCGTAAGACTCCTACGTTTCCAATCAAGGGATTTCAAGCGGAGATCAATCTTCGACGCTTTGCTTACATTGGAGAAATCATTGAGAAACCTGATGTGAAAATAGAAGGACGTTTCATTGAAGGCTATGTCTGTTTTCCTTTAAAAGATTATGATGGACAGATTTCTTTTTTTGAAGGGATGAGTTTGCCTTTAGCGAAAAATTTTCATCAGAGACAAAGAAAGTGTATGAAAGACTATATGGATCTTTCATCTCGCTTTGAATGGGAGTCTGATTTTTGGGAAAAATATATTGAAATTTCTGCAAAATTTCGTGGATTTACTTGGCTTGGAGGTCTTTTAAGAACCTATGTAGATCAAAAAATTGGTCAGTTAGGAAGATCGATGCATCTTCCTAAGTATTATTTAGATGAATGCGCTCATGCGATTCAGTCTGAAATTCCAGAGTTAGATACTCAGATGCATCAAGAAATTCATGAGTTTGCATTAGAGATGAGCCAAGAATCGAACCTATCTCAGGGTCCTCAAACGGTAGATGCACTCAAAGAATCTAATCCGACCATGTATCAAAAATTCGTAAGTCTTGCGCATCGATATCGATTTGAACATCAAATTTCGCTACATCGGCCAATCGATTATGAAATGGCATACCAGAGGATCCGATCCGAGGTTGAACAGATTCGGAGAGGACATGTCTTTACAACGCAAAAGAATGAATATAAAGATCATGAATATTTGCCCAATACAGAGTTAAGTCAATGGTTACGAATTTCTATTGAAAGCCGCCTTTTACAATCGGATTCTCATCATTTAGAAGCTCGCTCCAAAGCGCTCATGCGGCCTCAGTTGCTTGAATTCGGAAGAGTCCTTGTTGAGAAGGGGATTCTATCTGAGGTAGATCAAATTTTTGATGCATCAGTACAACAAATCGCTCAATATATTAAGGAAGTAAAATCTCATGTTCAATAAATCTAAAACCTTGCAATTGAAAACTCTTCTCAAGGCTAAAGGTGTTTCTTATGTGATGGAGGCGCATCATGCAGCTTCAGCGATTCTTGCAGAACGCGCCGGCTTTCCTGCGATTTGGGCTTCGGGGCTGACTCTTTCTGCAGCTTTGGGACATCGTGATTGCAATGAGCTTTCTTGGACGGAAATTAGCGCTCAATTCGAATACATGGCTGATGCAACTAGGGTTCCAATTCTTGTAGATGGCGATACTGGATTTGGGAATTTTAACAATGTGCGAATGCTTGTTCGTAAATTAGAGAAGATTGGGGTTGCCGGAGTTTGTCTGGAAGATAAAGTATTTCCAAAAACCAATTCTTTTCTGCCTTATAATCAGTCTCTTTCTTCCATTGAAGAGTTTGTGGGAAAAATACAAGCCGCCAAAGATACACAGTCCGATCCGCATTTTTGCGTTATCGCAAGAACTGAGGCGTTTATTTCAGGAGAAGGTCTTGAGTCGGCGCTAAGGCGAGCTGATGCATATCAGAAAGCGGGTGCTGATGCAATTTTGGTCCATTCAAAAAAATCGACGATTGATGAAATTAAAGCCTTTTGTGATCGATGGGATGATTCGGTTCCTTTAGTTATCGTCCCAACCAAATACGCAAGTACTCCATCTGAAGTGTACGAAGAGCTTCAGATCTCCATGGTCATCTGGGCGAACCATCTTTTTCGAGCTTCTCTTCTGGCTATGGAAAAGGCAGCTCAAAGGATATTTCAAGAGAAGACTGTTTGGAATTTGGAAAATGAGATCGCAACTCTTGAAAAGATCTTTGATCTAGTCGATGAGAAAGAGTTAACGCTTGCTGAAAAAAAGTATTGCCCTTCTTTGCAACATCTATGAAACGAGTGGTTGTCATTGGATCGGGGATTCACTATAGAGATAAATACCACTCAGTCCTTAAAAAAAAGGGCGTTGAGATTGCTCTTTTAATTGATTTGGAATCTCAGCGAGAAAATATCTTACAGTATCTTCAATCAAATCTTTTGATTCCAAAGCAAACACTTTTTTTGGATGAGGTCTATCGAAATACGATCACACTTGATCAAATTGAGACCTTGACAAGGCACTTGGATCTTTCTCAGATCGAGGGAGCTCTTATCTGTACTGAACCCAAAGTCAGAAAACCATATGCGATTTGGGCTGCTCGTCAAGGGTGGGATCTTTTTATGGATAAACCTGTTACGGCTTTTTCATCAAATGGGGGCATCGAATCTCTTTTAGATGATTTTGATGAGATCTTGGCTTCCGTGAATGAGTTTAAAGTCAATGCAGTGGTCTCTTGTGAAAGACGATCTCACCTGGGGTATCATTGGTTGTCTGAATACATCCAAGAATTGATGAGAAAAGAGAAGTTGATTCTGACCGGCATCGATATTCATTTTGCTGGGGGAGTTTGGCGAACCCTTTCTGAGTTTCTTTTTTGTGAAAACCATCCTTTTAAGTACGGATACGGAGTGCTTCTTCATTCTGGCTACCATTATGTCGATCTGTTAGTGCAGCTTCTTAAATTCAATGATCTTTTGATTTCGTCGTGTCATCTCCGTTTGCATGCATTCGCTTCTAGACCTTTAGATCAATTGAAAAGGGAGAGTTCGTTCTCGTCAATCGCAAGTCTTGGAGATTTTTCTGGGTTTGGAGAAACCGATTTTTTGATGATTGGACAATCTTTAAAAGAGGATTCGGTGGTTACGAATTTTTCTTTAAAACTCTGCGGCACTTCGATGTCTACTCGACAAGATACTGAATGTACACCGAAATTGAAAGGAAGGATTCGGCAAGAAAATGTGATTCTTCATTTTGGCCATCATTGTTCGATCCATATTCAGAGTCTTGCGACGAAGAAACTCGAGCCTCTTGATCACTCTATAGAGCATTTTAACATCACAATTTTGAACAGTCCCTTCTTGCAAAATCGGGATCGCGTGATCCACGTGGACCGAGAAATGATCTCGAAAATATTCCCATTTCTTTCACTCTCTACTTCTATGAACACTTATGCTCGTCAATTTCAATTGGAAGAGTTTCTTTCCAAAAGAGATGGGAATTCTTCACTGCCGTCTCATCGTGATACAGTAAGTATGCTACAAACTTTATATAGGTTATTATAGTTTATGTTTCCGATAATTTTTTATTGTTTATTCATTTTGGCATCTCAGAGGTTAAGAGCAGAACTTTTCGAGCTCAGCATTTGTGCTATTTTTCAAAATGAAGCGCCATACCTTTATGAATGGATTCAATATCATCGCCTTCTCGGTGTAGAACATTTCTATTTATACAATGACCGAAGTACAGATCCGTATCTTGAAGTTCTATCTCCATTGATCGAGGAAGGCATTGTGGAACTGTTTGATTGTTCAGCTTTGAGTGGAGAATCGCATTTTCTTAATCAGAGAAGAGCGTATGTCCGAGCTTTTAATGCAGCCAGACAGAAAAGTCGCTGGATGGCAGTGATTGATATCGATGAATTTATTGTCCCCAAAAACGTCGATACGATTCCTGATCTTCTTCGGATGTATGAAGAGGAATGGGGGGTCATGATCCATTGGCAAAAATTTGGGACAAGTGGACTTTGGGAGTTGCCTTCAAAAAAGTTTATGATCGAATGTTTAACAAAAGCAGCTCCCATTGATGATGAGGATCATCGGATGACTAAGAGCATTGTACAGATCGGACGCTTGCCGGAATGTTTTTTTGATGAGGAACATATCTTGCAAAACCGAATCGATCTTGTGCATTTCAATGTTTGGGAGAGCTATGACGGGACGAAAGCGCGATCGCTTGGATCGATTCGTCTTCATGGGAAGCCTCAAAAGGAACTTTTTTTCTCAGAAGTTCAAATCAATCACTATTGGTGTAGAACAGAGAAGTATTATCGCGAAGAAAAGGTGCTCCGCAAAACTCGTTTGAATCATGAAGATTTCGGATCACCTCGTTATTGGTCTGAGGAAAAAATTTTAAAGTACCTATCGATCTACAATTTACGAGAGGATATTTCCATTCAAAGATTTGTTCCTTCGCTGAAAGAGTTCATATCGAACAGATTTGATAAGTAGTCTGTTAAAAAGATCTGCTCGGGATCTGCAACTTGGCGCATCTTCTTAAAATTTGTCCATTTGGGAAAAGCCTTCCTTAAATCGCGATCTTGGAAGAAATGAGCTTTGCCTAAATGAGGCCGAACATCGTATTTCTTTAGGATTTGTTCAAATTCGATGAAATCTGAGGCTTCCTCAATTGACCATTTTAGACCTCTTGCAAAGTCGTGAAAACAGAGCGAGAAAGAATCGCGTCCATAAGATGGGCTTAACCAGACAGAATCTGCTTTGACAGGGCGAATTTCAACGACCATTCGATCTTTGGAAAGCCAAAGACGATCTCGATTGGTTCGGAAATAGTGTCGAATATCGTCTAACACTTGGACAAATTGTTCTTGAGGAATTGAATAATCGCCTTGGAAGATGCCCTCTTGTTCAAGTTTCATATTGTGGACTCGCCGAGCCGCTTTCTCATCTGTCCAATGCAAAAGGGTGATCATTTCCCAGCTTTTTCCTATACGTTGCAAAGTATCCGGGAAATTTTCCATGGTATGTAGGTGAGGGTAATTTCCAAAAGAAGAAAATCGTGCGATTTCTTTTGGCGGAATCGGACAAAGGATTCGATGCCCCGTCACAACCTTGACTTCTTCTCCATCAACGTTCCAATACATCACCAGTTTTTCGCATCCGAGCAAAGTCTCCATTTGATTAAGCACTTCTTGCATAGACATTCGGCGGATGATTTCGGTCATTAAAAAGAGAGGTTCGCATCGGATTGTGACTTTTGTGATAACGCCTAAAAGTCCAAGACTTGTGATCGATGCATGAAGTTCTTCTGGATGATCTTCAAGAGTCAAATTTTTTATTGCGCCTTGTCCATCAATGATTTCAAGACTTGTTATCAGAGATCCAAGAGACCCTTGCGAAGGGACTTGTCCTCGAGTTCCCGTGGAGATAGCACCTGTGATCGTTTGTTCCGCAATGGATCCCAATACAGGAAGGCTAAGTCCATATTTCTCAAGCTCAGTGCAAAGGTCTCGAATTTGAATTCCTCCTTGTACTGTGCAGAAGTTCTCATGGATTTCGAGAATCTTGTTCATTCGATCCATCGCGATCATATAATCCTTTGTGACGCAGCATGGATTTAAAGAATGCATCGAACCGATGACTCTCACTTTCCGATGATATTTTTTTGCAAGATTTAGGATTTTAATGATCTCTTCATTTGATTCTGGATGAAACAGGATGAGCGGTTTTTCCATGAGAATCCCTCCATTGGTAATTTCAATGCGGTTCTCCCACTCACAATATGTTGAAAGTGCTTGGATTTCAGACGCTTCCTTATCCAAAATCTCGGCATGCAATAAGCTTGAGCAAAGAATGGCCAGAAGGATTTTTTTCATGACTTCTCCAAATCAACAGGTCTAGTTAAAGGGATACGATCAAGCGTATGTTCGATGAAATTGGCCACCCAGCCTGTGATACGTCCTAAGGCTAACATTGTGGTATTCATTTCGCGAGGCGCTCCGAAGAGTTTATAGAAAATACAGTTGAACAAATCTGGGTTTGGGGTGAGGTTTCTTGCAATGAAGAATGGATCTTTCGTCACTCTTTCGATAAGTTGAATTGCAACTCTTTTATATTCAGCGATTTCCGGGAAGTCGAAATCTGGACTTATTAGAGTTTGATACATTTTTTCAACACGAGGATCCCAGCATCCGAGGATTCGGTTATAAGTTCTCTGTCCAAATCCCATGAGAAGTTCTTTCTTTTCGACTTTTTTGGAGACATAACTGTCCACATCGAGATGTCCTTCAAGCAATTCATCGTACATTGCTGAAACAAGTTGGCTGGCTCCTCCATGGATGGTTCCATTGAATGCCGCCATGCCCCCGGCAGCTCCGCTATAGATGCTTCCTTTGGCGCTTGCAATGCAGCGAACAGTTGTTGCCGAACAGTTTTGCCCATGTTCTGCATGAAGGATCATGATCATATTCAAGATCTTTCCTAGTTTTTGAATGCGAGCAGGGTTGATGCCGGAATGCATTTGAAAAAGGATCTGCTCTGAATAGGGAAGAGTCAATTGAGGAGAGATCCAAGGAGTTTTTTTGAATTTAGTGAATCGATAAGAGACTGTGATTGCGACTGCCGCGATCATGAAAGCCGCTTTTTCGATCAGATCATCTGGATTGTTGAGATATTTTTTCTCAATTCCTCCTAAAGCAGTGGTCGCAATTCCCAGGACATCCATGGGATGTGTGCTTAACGGGAGAGCATCGAGAAGAGCTTTTTGTTCGTCGTAGAGTTGAAAATGGGACTGCACCATTTTCTTAAATCTCTTTTTTTCTTCTTCTCCCTGATTAAAAATGATCTCAAAGGCGACGTCTAAGAAGTCTTCGGAAATCTTTTCTTCTGCGCTAACGCCTCTGTAATATAATTTCCCATCCTCTTTGTCAATCCGACAAAGTGCGCTTTTACATGTAGCAGTGTGATAAAGCCCAGGATCATAGATAGAGATATTTGGGTTGGGTTTTTTGAATTCTAAGTAGACGAATTTCCCGTCTGTCTTAGCGTTAAAAACGCTATTAAGATCGAGACTGTTTGTTGTTGTCATAGAAGAACCTTTTGAAAGGATAGGTAATTTTGGAGATAGACATGAAATAAGCCTCGGAGTTGGTGGGAAATAGGGCCTGGTTTTCCATTGCCTACGTTTTGATCGTCAATTTTGACAAGGGGGATGATATCTTTGATGCTGGATGTGAGAAAGGCTTCGTCACAAGAGCTGATCTCTTTTATTGGCAATGCACGATATTCGATGGGAAAATGGGGTTTTGCCAGATTGAGGATGATCTCTCTTGTGATGCCTTTAACAATGAGGTCCGAGTCATCTGTGATGATTGTGCCGTCTTTAATGAAAAAGACGTTGCTGGTTGTCGCTTCCAGTATGCCTCCCAGTTCATCGATATAAAGAGCATCATCCGATTGATGTTCAAGCGCATATTTTTTTGCAAAAATCGCAGGCATGTAATTGGTTGTTTTGACATGCGGGAGGTATCGCAAGAGAGGCGTTGTCACTGCTTTCATTCCACTTTGATAATAATGCTCCGGATTGGGCGATATGGGATGAAATAGGATGATCAATGTTGATTCATTCTTTGGTAACAAAAGGTCAGGACCGCAGAGTCCCGCCGTAACGATAAAGCGGATTCCTGCATCGATAGGTTCATTTTTTTGGATGAGTTCCAAGGCAATTTTTTCCATTGCCTCGATCGACATAGGGAGTTTAAGTTGTACTTGCTCAGCTGATTTTTTTAGACGTTGCAGATGTTCTTTTAAATGGAATGGGCAGCCCTGATAGAGTTGCACATAATCGAAGACAGCATAACTTCTCAAGAGTCCAAGATCGAAAACGCTGATATAGGCTGTAGATTCGGGAACAATTTCCCCATTAATATAATGAAATCGAGTCATGCGGTTTTACCATTCTTGGGTTTTTTTAAAAATGGTGACGTAGCACGTTATCATTTTACTGAGCATTTCGCAAGAGGGAATCGCTCTAGATCAGGGCACAGGACATTAAAAGAAATTTTTTAAAACAACCTCTCGATAGTTTGGATCGGTAGCTGCCGCAACTCTCTT